>CP054837.1:0-600000 GCA_028768525.1 Desulfobacter sp.
AGCCCAATGCCCTGCGCAAGGGGCGAAAGCACCGATCAAGTTATTCTTTAACATAGTTTGATGGGAATAAACTTAGGTTTTTCGGCGGAAATCGTCATATGGGAATATTAAATGTTGCGCTCAAAATTCTAGCTGGTATAGTCGGATGAGGTAACCCCAAAAGAATAAGGAGAGGCTATGAAAAACCCCATTGATAATTACTGGATGCTGAAACTTGAGGCGGTTAAAGAGAGTCTTGAAAATAATAATTTCGAAGTTCATATTACCGAATCCGCAACAGCGGCCAAAGACCTTGCCCTTGAAAAAATCATCCCCGGTCTTGGCGTTAAAAGCGTATCCTGGGGCGGTTCCATGTCCTTTGTCTCCACCGGACTCTTTCACGCCCTTAAAGACGATCCTGACCTGGATGTGCTGAATACCTTTGATAAAAGCCTGCCAACTGAGGAAATGCTGGAACTGCGGCGGCAGTCGCTGATGGTGGACCTGTTCATCACCGGGACCAATGCCGTGACAGAGGCCGGACATCTGGTGAACCTTGACATGATCGGCAACCGGGTGGCCGCCATGATGTGGGGACCGAAAAATGTGCTGCTCATCGTCGGGCGGAACAAAATCTGCGGCGACCTGGAAGATGCCATGTTCCGCATTAAAAATTACGCTGCCCCGGTGAATACCATGAATCTGGACAAGAAAACCCCCTGCCGTAAAACCGGTGTCTGCCATGATTGCAGCAGCCCGGACAGAATCTGTAACTACTGGACCATCACGGAAAAATGTTTTTCCAAAGGCCGGATAAAAATTATACTTGTGAACGAAGATATGGGATTTTAAGATGCAGAAAATAGTCGTATTCCAACAAAACGGATCAGGGGAATCAAAAATTGCGGGCATAAACAGGTTCGGCCAGGGAAAATTCGAGCTTGAGATCGTCAACATAGACCAGGTACTGCCGCCGCTGATGGATGACACCAGTGATGTCCTGCCCCAGACCCTGGAGGCGGACCTGGTACTGGATTACCTCAGGCACCAGGACCTTTCGGATGATTTGAGCCTCCTGTGCAGCCGTCTGAACATTCCGGTGGTGGCCTCGGGCAAGAAAATCACCGCCGGCGAAGCCATCTGCCCCCCCATCTGCTGTACCCTGGCCAGACATGATGTGCTGGGCGATTACAGCCGGTTTTTCGGGGCGCCCAAAATAGAAGTCCACCTGGACGGGGACACCATTCGTGAAATTGAGGTATTTAGAGGCGCGCCCTGCGGAGCCACCTGGCTGGCAGCCGCAAAGTGCAAAGATATGCCCGTTGAACGGGCATTGCACCGGTTCGGCCTTGAAATTCAGTTTTTTTGCACCGCCAACCCTGCCGGATGGGATCCCATGTACGGCAAAAGCCCGGTCCATCTGGCTGCGGACGTCCACTCGGCGGCATTGAAAGCCTGTCTCAAGAAAAAAAAGGTAAAGGCTTAACCTATTGCCTTTAATGCCACCGGATTTCAAATCCGGTCAGGTCTTCTTCCGGCTGTATTTGTTTTAGGGTCACCCCATCCACCCGTGAATGGGGTGACCCTTTTTTACACCATTGAAGCATCCGGTGGATATTCTCTTTTGAACCCTGGAACAAGGCCTGTACTGATCCGTCGGGCATATTCTTGACGTAGCCTGTAAGCCCGATGCTCTGGGCTGCCTTTTGGGTTTCCGCCCTGAAAAAGACGCCCTGCACCCTTCCTGTTATCGTGACAACAACGGCTTCACTCATTGATTCCCCCTTTTTTTACCCTTAGACTCCCCCCGGGTTAAGCTGGCTTTGGTCACCAGGTCAGATCCGAATTTGGCCAGTACCGAGTCCACGGCATGGTCAACGGATGCCCATTGCCTGTTTCGCTCCTCCCTCTTGTCCGGGATCAGGGAAAGCTGGACCGGCCCGGATTTGTCCATGAAATCGGAGACACCGACCCCCAGCAGCCGGATTTTTTTGGTGATGCTGACCTTATCCATCAATGCCACGGCCTCGTCAAAAATGGCATTGGAGGAACTGATCCATGATCCGGTTTTTTTTCCCCGGGTGATCTGGCTGAAGTCTGAAAATTTTATTTTAATGGAGACATGCCGGCAGATCCATCCTTTTTTCCTCAGGTCCCGGCCCACCCGCTGGGAATGGGCCAGCAGAATATTCCTGATCTCCTTCACGCCGTTTATATCCCGGGGCAGGGTGGTTTCGCTGGAGATGGATTTGCGCACCGATTTCCCCCCCACAGGGGTTGGGTCGATCCCCTGGGAGAGGGCGGATAACCGCCGGCCCATCTTTCCGAGTTTCCTGTCCAGAATATCAGGATCAAGGCCCTTGATGTCGCCCAGGGTGCGAATCCTTAAATTCTTCATCTCCGCCATGGCCCGCTTTCCCACTCCCGGGACCTTGCTGATGGGAAGATCCCTTATGACCCGCCCCATATCCTCCCGCCGGATCAGGGTCAGGCCGTCGGGCTTGTTCATGTCAGATGCAATTTTAGCAAGGAACCTCACCGGCGCGACCCCTATGGAACAGGTCAGGGCCAGCTCCCGGAAAACCGTTTCTTTGATGGTCATGGCAATGGCATCCGGGGGGCCGAAGAGTTTTTCACACCCCCGGACATCCATAAAGGCCTCATCTATGGATACCGGTTCCACCAGGGGGGAGAAGCGCCTCAGAATATCCATGATTTTTTTTGAATCACGACCATATTTTTCCCGGCTTCCCGGCAGTATGACAAGATGGGGGCACCGCTGAAGGGCCTGAAATACAGGCATGGCCGAATGGATGCCGAACCTGCGGGCCTCATAGCTGGCCGTTGACACCACGCTTCTTTTTGACCGGCCGGACACCACTACCGGTTTTCCCTTCAGTTCCGGATTGTCCCGCTGTTCCACCGATGCGAAAAAGGCATCCATATCCACATGGAGAATCATTGCCCCTGGTGCCTATGAGTTGTTCCGGGAAGCATTCAGGTCGCGTTTCTGCATTTCAAGGACAAATTTGTGAACCACTTCATACTCATCCACCCGGCAGTCTTCAAAAATGCAGTGGCAGACATTGTTGGCGGTGATGTGAAGGATCCGGGTCCAGGCCGTGAACCTGGGATCTCCGGTGAAGTTGGGCATGTCAAGGGAGAGGGTAATCCGGTCGGCGTCATATTGACTGAACCCCTGGTTTTCAAAGGCGAGCCCCCCGGCACTGATGTCCAGGAGTGCCACCGTTTTTCCCTTGAATGACATGGCCAGACGCTGGGATTCTGGAAATATATATCGGTAGGCATCCCGTTTGTCATGGATGCCGAGGTCGTCTGTCAGAATCGGCGGCTCTTTAGCGGTTTTCTTTTTTTTCAAGAACAAACTCGACTCTCCTGTTTTTGGCCCGGTTTTCCTCGGTGGCGTTGTCGGCAATGGGAATGAGGTCTCCATAGCCTGTGGCGGTCAGGCGCCTGGGGTCTATACCTTTTGAAATGAGATATTTTAGGACCGTGGTGGCCCGTATGGCGGATAATTCCCAGTTGGAGGGAAATTGCCTGGTGGCAATGGGGACGTTGTCCGTATGCCCTTTAATATTGATATCATACTCGGTATACTCTCCCAGCAGGTCTATCATGTCATCAATTTCAGGAAGGGCGGCCGATTGGAGGGTGGCCGATCCCGAATTAAACAAGGCTTCTCCGGAAATGGTGACAATAATTTTGCCGTCTGCTGCCTTGAGACCCAACCTGTTTTTTACTGCCGCATTCCTCACCAGTCTGTCCATGGACTGGTACAATGCCGCATCCCTGCTTCTCAGCCCGGTGATGTCCTCGATGCGGATTTTTTTGTCAAATCCGTCAGGCTGCCCGAGAAAGGTCATTATCCCCTGCATTTCCGGCCGCTGCCGGACCACGGATTTCACCGAAGCAATGGTGGTTTTATATCTTTCCTTTTCAAATGAGGCAAGGGAGTACAGCAGCACAAAAAATACCATGAGCAGGGTCATGAGGTCGGCATAGGTGACCAGCCAGCCGGGTTCGTCATCAAAGCTGATCAGCTCGTTGTCATTATGGGGGTATTTCATGCCTGGCCCTTTATGTCCATCTTGTCGAGGGGCTTGCGCAGCCGGCTGGAAATAAAACTGGACAATTTCTCATAGATGATCACCGGATTGTTGTTGTTGATGATGGAGATGGCGCCCTCCCGCATGATTTCAAGACTCATGATTTCCGCAATGGTTCTGGATTTAAGCTTGCCTGCCACGGGCAGAAAAAAAAGGGTGGATAAAAAGGAACCGTAAAATGTGGTCAGCAGGGCTGTGGCCATGGCAGGGCCGATGTGGGACGGGTCCTGGAGCCTGGACAGCATCTGGACAAGCCCGATCAGGGTGCCCAGCATGCCGAAGGCAGGGGCATAGATGCCCATTTTGCGGAACACCTCCTGGACAATGAAGTGGCGCATCTGAAGCGACCGGATTTCCGTGGTCAGGGCCGCCCGGATCACCTCTTCGGAAGAGCCGTCGGCCAGCAGACCGCAGGCCTTTTTCAAAAAGGAGGACCGGGTTTTGACGTTGGCCAGGTGAAGCAGCCCCTGGCGGCGGCTGATCCGGCTGAGTTTGATCATGGTGGCCACGGCCTGGTTGGGGTCTTCTTTTTCCTTTGAAAAGACAAAATAGGCCGCCTTGAAAGCCGCAAACACGTCCCGGAACTGGAAGGTGATCAGGGTGGTGGCAATGGTGCCCCCGAAAACAATCATCAATCCGGGAATATTGACAAAATTGTGAATGTCCCCCCCCAGAAAAATGGCGGAAATGATCAAAGTGAGACCGGAAATAATACCGATGAAAGACGCAATATCCATAATATATTTAACCTGTGTTGGGACAAGGGTTTCAATGATCCTTCATGCTATAATATTTCCATGTCACTGGTCAAGGAATTTGGCGATGGCTGGGGCGTCCTTGCTGCGGCCGGGGATTGGCTTCGAAAAATAAATGGGACCGCACCTGGCACAACAGGCCTAGGGTGTAAAAGAACCGTTGATTAAGCTGGACGGAATCTGTTATCTTTCGACCTGTTTCTACTAACGTTGATTTTCGATGGGAAAAGACAGGGGATGCGGAAAAGGCTTTTTATTCTTTTGGTTTTGGCGGTAGCGGTTTTTGCCGGATGCGGCAGGGCGCCGGAGCAGGGGGACGCCGTGACTGAGAAGCCGGTGCAACTGGCAAAATTGGAATATGAACAATTGCCGGAGGGAATAAACTGGCAGACCAACAATTCAGACCCTGTATTTGCCTCTCCCCATGCCAAAAAAGGAGGAATGGTGAGGGCGGCCCTGCTCAGTTTTCCCATGACCTTCAGGGTGGTGGGGCCGGATTCCAACGGCGGATTCAGGAGCGCCATCCTTGATAACCAGCTTTCCCTGATCAATATCCATCCGAACACCGAGAATATCATACCGGAACTGGCGACCCACTGGGCCTTTGGTGATGATAAAAAGACCATGTATTTCAAGCTGGACCCCGACGCAAGATGGTCCGACGGGGTGCCGGTGACGGCCAGGGACTACGTCTATACCCTGGCGTTCATGCGGTCCGAGCATATTATTGCCCCCTGGTACAACGACTATTATACCCGGGAAATCGAAAAGGTGGTTGCATTTGATGACCACACCATTGCCGTTATAAGTACCAAGGCCGTGCCTGATCTTTATTTGAAGCTTGGCATCAGCCCCATCCCCGAGCATTATTTCGGCAGGCTGGACAATGGGTTTACCTCAAAGTACAATTGGGCGGTTGTCCCCAACACCGGCGCCTATCAGATCAGTGAATTCAAAAAAGGCCGGTACATCCGGTTCAAACGAAAGGCCCACTGGTGGGCCAGTGAGAAACGGTATTTCAAGAACCGGTTCAATGTGGACGCGGTACAGTATACGGTGATCCGGGATTTTAACCTTCAATGGGAATATTTTAAAAAGGGGCGGCTGGATGCCTTTGGGATGACCCTTCCCAAATTCTGGCATGTGAAGTCCAAAACCCCGGTGATTGAAAAGGGATATGTAAACAGGATATGGTTTTTCAACGACCGGGAGCATCCTTCCCGGGGCATGTGGTTGAACCTGGACCGGCCCATATTCAAGGACAGGAGGCTGCGGCTTGCATTTGCACATGCAATGAATGTGGATAAAGTCATCCAGAATGTTCTTCGGGGAGACTATTTCAGGTTGCCCCAGGCGTTTTACGGGTACGGGAAATATACGGATTATACCATTACACCGCCGGATTATGACATTCAGAAGGTTGAGGAACTGATGACTGCCGCCGGCTGGACCCGGGGACGTGACGGAGTGTGGCAGAAGGACGGCCGCAGGTTTTCGGTGATTGTTACCTATTCCTATGATGAGCACATGGCACGGCTGGTGGTTCTTAAAGAGGAGGCGCTAAAAGCCGGGATTGAACTGCGGCTTGAAAAGCTGGATCCGTCGGCCATGTTCAAAAAGTTTCTTGAAAAACAGCACGATGTGGCATGGATGGGGTGGAGCACCAGTCTGCGCCCGTCTTACTGGCAGGGATGGCACTCTGACAATGCCCATAAACCCCAGACCAATAATATCACCAATACGGATGATCCTGAATTGGACCGGCTCATTGACCAATACCGCGACAGCCTTGATGAGCAGGAGCGCATTCGCCTCTCCATTAAAATCCAGAACAAAATCCAAGAGAAGGCCGCATACGTGCCCACCTTTATGATCCCCTACGTGAGGATTGCCTATTGGCGGTGGATGAAACTTCCAGAACACCACGGCACACGGATGTCCGACAGCCTGTTCGACCCGTTTTCATCGACCACCGGCGGGCTGTTTTGGATTGATGAGACCGTCCGGCAGGAGACCCTTGGGGCCATGAAGTCGGGTCAAACCTTTTCACCGGTGTTGATTACGGATACAAGATACAAGAGAAAGGTGCCGGAAAAATGATTGCCGATGCGCAGGAAAACATACTTGAGGTGGAAAATCTTGTGGTGGCCTTTGACACGGATAACGGCCCGGTTCGTGCCGTGGACAATGTGGGGTTTTCCCTGAAATCCGGGCAGGTTCTGGGCATTGCAGGGGAATCCGGGTGCGGAAAAAGCGTCACTGCGCTTAGCATCATGCGACTGCTGCCCAGGCCCGCGGCCCGGATTCTTGGGGGGCGTATCTTGTTTAGCGGTCGGGACCTGGCATCCGCACCCATTGAAGGCATGCACGGCATCAGAGGCCGGAAAATCGCCATGATTTTCCAGGAACCCATGACGGCGCTGAATCCGGTCCATTCTGCCGGGCGGCAGATTATGGAGGTATATAGCCTCCACTTTCCTGAAATGACGGCAGAAGCAAGGCGCAGGGCTGCGGTTGGAATGCTGGAAAAGGTGGGGATTCCAGATCCTGAAAAAGTCATGGCCAAATATCCCCATCAGCTGTCAGGCGGCATGCGCCAGCGGGTGATGATCGCAATGGCGTTGGCCTGCGAGCCCGATATCCTCATCGCCGACGAACCCACAACCGCCCTTGATGTGACGGTGCAGGCCCAGATCATGTCATTGATCCTTGAACTTAAAGACCGGCTGGCCATGTCGGTAATACTTATTACCCACGATCTTGGCGTTATCGCGGAAAATTGCGATGAGGTGGTGGTGATGTATGCTGGAAGGGTCGCAGAACGTGCCGGTGTCAATCTTTTGTTTAAAGACCCGCGCCACCCTTATACCCAGGGGCTTCTGGCATCCATTCCCTCAAGGGCGCATACGGCGAAAACCCGGTTGCCCACCATTCGCGGTACGGTGCCTTCACTGTTGCAGATGCCGGAGGGATGCCGGTTTGCGGACCGGTGCCCCATGGCTGAAAAACAATGCCGCCACCAGGCCCCTGAATTACGTTCAATTGGCAAAAACCGTTCAGCAGCCTGTCATTTGCTTACCTGAAACAAAAAAAACATCTTTTAAAAATAATCCTTGATTTTTGAGTAAAAGCTAATTAGATACTTCTTAAGCTCATTAGTGCAGGGCTTTTTCGGTTTCGTTCTACAGGCATGACCCATTTGGTAAGTGGCAGGACCTGAGGTTTGAAACTAGAAAATTATTCACCACAATTAAGGAGAGAGTCACAATGGCAAATGGGATCGTAAAATGGTTCAATGATGCAAAGGGTTACGGATTTATTGAGCAGGAAGAAGGACCCGATGTATTTGTCCATCATTCAGGCATTAATTCGACCGGCTTCAGATCCTTGAACGAGGGCGACAAGGTGACATTTGACGTGGAAGACGGACAGAAAGGTCCGGCTGCGGTTAACGTTACCGTTCAGTAGTACTTTTTTCAAAAGGGTTTTAACGACGTGGGCGTAAAACCCTTTTTTTTTGTTTCCGGGTCTCCTGAAGATCCGAGTTCGCGACCGCAGTATCTGCTTACCCTTTGACTATTTTTCCTTTAAAACCTGTCAAGGGAATAGGGGGCCGGATCAATCCGGGGGGAAACTCCGTAAATTAAATCCGTTACCAATTTACCGGTACCCGTGGCCAGGGTCAGTCCCAGCATGCCGTGGCCCGTTGCCACAATGAGGTTGTCGTGTCCAGGCGCCCTTCCGATCAGCGGCATGTCGTCACAGGACATGGGTCTGAGCCCCGTCCATTCCTCGACCAGGGGACGGCCCAGAGGGGTTTTCAGGTAATGGCCGGCGCCGTCCAGCAACTTATTGAGGCGTTTCCGGTTCAGGGTCTGGGAAAATCCTGAAAATTCCATTGTACCCCCGAGGCGGTATCCGCTTTTCCAGGGCGTGACCACCATATTTTTTTCGTAGAGCATGCAGGGGATCTCAGGGCATTGGCCGGGACGTCCCATGGTGATGCTGTAGCCTTTTCCCGGCTGCACCGGCAGTTTTAACTCAAGCGTCCGGGCAAGGGGTGCAGACCAGGCCCCTGCAGCCAGGACATAAGCATCTGCAGAAAACCGGCCCCTCGGGGTCTCTATCTCTTTAATGGTCTGGCCTTTTCGGCAGATGCCGGTGACTTCGCATTTCTCTTCAATGGTTAGCCCCCGGCGAACCAGGTGATTTTTCCAGGCCGCCATTAAAAATTCCGGCCTCAGGTGCTGGTCGGTTTCATTGTGCCAGGCACCGGTAATGTTCGGGGAAAGGGCCGGTTCCAGGGCCAGGGCCTCATCCCGGCCCAAGCGGCGGTATCCGGGGCCGAACCGCCGCAGCAGGTCATTGGTCGTCTTGTAATTCTCAAAATATTTCTTTTCACTAAACACCAGGAGCACACCTTTTTTCCCGAAATCGCATTGGAGGATACCGGTGTCGAGGAGGTCGGCAAACAGGACTGCGGAGTATTCAAGGATCTCATATTTTTCCCTTGCAGCTTTTTCAGCCTGCCCGGCCCTGCAGTTGAGGGCAAACCGGGCCAGCCAGAGAAGACGGTCCATGTCGGCTTCGGGTTTGATATACAGCGGCGAGGTACCGGTAAGGGTCCTGTAAATTTCGTGGCTCACAGCGCCGGGGGCGCACAGGGGAAGTACATCGGTATAATAGAGAAGGCCGCAGTTGCCGTGGGAGGCACCGCTGCCCACCGCCTGCTTTTCAATGAGGGTGACATCTGCGCCCTTGGCCATAAGAAAGTGGGCGCAAGAGAGACCGATGACACCGCCGCCGATGATAATGATACTGGATGTCCTCGCCATGGAAGGGCTCCTGGAATTTTCTTGGGTTAACTGCCAGCTCAAACCGGTTGCACCAGTGAAACCAGGACAGATTAGGACAGATTTTTTGCCAATTCAACATAAAAATGAACCATTGCAGTATTCAGGAATTTTCTTTTGGTGTATAAGGGGTGATTATGCAAATTCTGGAAATCAATCGGTTAAAAAAATATTTTCCGGTGACCTCGGGGGTTTTTCTCAGGGCAACCGGCAGTATCCATGCCGTTGACGATGTTTCCTTCAGCCTGTCCAAAGGAGAGACCCTGGGGCTGGTCGGGGAATCCGGGTGCGGAAAATCAACCCTGGCCCGATGCCTGATGGGCCTTTCCCCCCTCACCTCCGGCAGTATTACCCTTGACGGCGAATCCATTTCCCCAATGACTTCGGCCAGGCGCCGTTCCTTTTCCGCCCGGGTTCAGATGATTTTCCAGGATCCCTATGAATCCCTGAATCCCCGGCATACGGTACGACAGATCCTGGCAGAGAAATACGCCATCCACGGCCGGCCGCCTAAGGAGGCGGACAAGGACCTTCATACCCTGCTTCACCAGGTGGGCTTGGGGGCCGATTCCCTGGAAAAATATCCCCATGAATTTTCCGGGGGGCAGCGCCAGCGCATCGGTATCGCCAGGGCGGTGAGCATGACCCCGGAAATTATTATCTGCGACGAACCCGTATCTGCATTGGACGTATCCGTGCAGTCCAAAATACTCAACCTCCTCTTGGATCTTCAAAAGGACCTGGGGCTGACCTATTTGTTTATTTCCCACGATCTTTCAGTGGTCCGGCACATGTCGGACCGGATCATTGTCATGTATCTGGGCAAAATCATGGAAATTGCTGATGCCGCCACCCTGTATGAACATCCCTGCCACCCGTATACCAGGGCATTGTTGGATGCGGTGCCTGTCCCCGACCCCGGTGCCAGGCGGGAGACAATTCTTCTGGAGGGAGAGATACCATCGGCTGAGCATCCCCCGCCCGGATGCCGGTTTCATACCCGGTGTCCCCATGTGCGCCCCCTGTGCCGGGAAAAAGAACCGGATTTGATACCTGACAAAAAAAACGGTTTCCATAAAACGGCCTGCCATTTCTTTAATTGACAATTGTTTTGCCCATCTGTTTCACCGGGGCCGAGCCTCCTTCCGGGTGTAATGGGCTTGCGGAAAACGGTGCGGAGTGATAAAGTTCCTGCTTCGTTGAGAGGAGGAGTGATTTTGAAAGAAGGCCGAATATCCAGGCACATCCGCCCAAGCTGCCGCCGAGTTGGCAAATGCGGACTGAAAGGGCCGCGCAGGGCCATGAATCCCTGTGTGCGCAAAGCGGTGAACACATTCACGGCCTTGGTTGCCGTCGCCCTGTTCATAACCTTTATGGGATGTGGCGAGGCACCGGTTTCCGATCCGGAATATATCATCAGGGCCGGTACCGAAATGGTAACCCCCCAGGATTTTGCCAGGGAAGTGGAACTGAAGCTGGCTGCCTACCCCTATGAAATTAAGACAAGGGACAATGAGTACAACCTCATGGTGATGGATCTTGTGTCCACCCTCTCCGATGAAACCGTTCTTTTGGCCACGGCGGGGTCCAAAGGGATCCAGGTTTCAGAAGTGGAATTGGAAAAGGCTGAAAATGATATCCGGCAGGACTATCCCGAGGATAGCTTTGACCGCATGCTCATGGACAATGCCATTGAATATACGGTATGGAAAAAACGGCTTAAAAAGGATATGGTCATTA
This sequence comes from Desulfobacter sp., assembly GCA_028768525.1. NCBI lineage: Bacteria > Pseudomonadati > Thermodesulfobacteriota > Desulfobacteria > Desulfobacterales > Desulfobacteraceae > Desulfobacter > Desulfobacter sp. Next base: position 11,455 of record CP054837.1, read on the forward strand.
AAAAATTGATTGACCAGGAATTGGTGGCTGTACAGGAAATTACCCCGGAAGATATGCTGTCTTTTTACAGTCAGATGGCGGAAAGCACAAAGGGGGAGAATACCGAAACCGTTGACGAGGAAGGACTGGTCAAACAATTGCGTATGGAAAAAAGCCAGGCCGCATTTGACCAGTGGATCCAGGACCTGAAGACGGCCAATCCGCCGCAAATCAATAAAAAAGCGCTTGCCGCTTTTCTAATAAATTAGGAAACAAACAGAAAAAGAGGATATACGGATGGTAAATACAAGACGGATGATGACGGCTGCAGCAGCTGCGGCCATGATTGTCATGGCCAGTATTCAGCCTGCAGCAGCAGAGGTGGTCGACAGGATCGTTGCAATTGTAAACAATGAGATCATTACACTTTCTGAACTGAATACGGCCACTCGGTCTTACCGGCAGAATATTGAAGCGTCACAGAATTCCGAAGAACGGAAAAAAGAACTGATTTCCCAGCTTGAAAAAGACATGCTCCAGAAGCTGGTGGAAAATTCCCTTACCGTCCAGGAGGCTGAAAAATTCGGTATCAAGGTCTCCGACGAAGACATAGATATTGCCGTTGAAAATTTTAAAAAGGCCAACAATCTTGATGAAGAACGCCTGGAACGGGGACTTGCCGCAGAAGGCCTGACCATGGAAGAATATCGAGATAAAATGAAATCCCAGATCCGGCAGACCATGTTGGTGAACCGGGCGGTTCGGTCTAAAATAATCATCACCGATGAAGAGGTGGCGCAATATTACGACGCCCACAAGGATGAGTTCCAGGGCAATACAAAATACCGCCTGCGCAATATACTCACCCGCAAAAAAACGGAGATGGACACCGTTATGGAAAAGCTCAAGTCCGGGGTTGCCTTTGGGGATCTGGCAAAGGTCTATTCCATTGGATCCAATGCCCCTGAAGGCGGAGAGCTTGGACTGTTTGATATCTCAAGTTTCAGCGAAGAAATCCGCGAGGCTGTCCAGCCCTTGAAAAAGGGGGAACATACCCCTGTGCTGAATACCGGCTCCACCTTCCAGATTATCTTTGTTGAAGATATTGAATCGGAAGGCGACAATACGCTTGAACAGGCCAAGGAGAAGATTCAGAACATCCTCTACCGGGCCCAGGGGGAAAAGCTGTTCAAAAAATGGATGGCATCACTTAAAGAAAATGCTCACATCAAACTGATGCTCTAATCCGAATACACCTTACCAGACCTTCAGGTAATCACCGACGGCTCTGACACCCAGGGCCTGTTACCAGAGGAAAACTATGCAGAACGAACAGATTCAGATACTAAAAGTCAGCATTAAGCGCCTGCTCCGCCGGGGGGCCAACAAGCAGCTGCTCAATATCATCAATAAAACCCATATGGCCGACCTTTCATTGGTTTTTCAGGATTTAACCCTGATTAACCAGCAGAAATTGTTCAACCTTATTGATGATCCAGAGGAGATCGGTATCCTCTTTTCAAAGCTGGACGAGGCCGTGTTTGTGGAGTTTGTCAAACATGTGAACTTCGACAAACTGGTCACCATCTTCAACCACATGCCTTCGGATGATGCCGCCGAACTGCTGGGTCTTCTGGATGAGGAGCGGTCCGACAAAATTCTTTCCCAGATGAAGACCGAAGAGTCGGATAACGTCGAGCAGATCATGAGCTTTGACGAGGATACCGCCGGCAGCCTCATGGTGAAGGATTTTGTGGCCCTGAAGGAGGACACCACCTCCAAGGAGGTTATTGAGGCATTGCAGAACAAGTATCTGGATGTCGAGATGCCCTTTTACGTTTACGTGATCAACGACTACGGAAATCTTGTGGGCGTCAGTTCCCTGCGCCAGCTGGTGGTGGAGTCCCCGAACCGGCCTCTCAAGGAATTCATGGCAACGGATATTGTATCGGTAAAACCGTATACCGACCGTGAAGAAGTGGCCCGGCTGGTTTCCCGGTACGATTACCTGGCCATTCCGGTGGTGGACGACGACAACGAGATGCTGGGCATTGTCACGGTGGATGACGTCATTGACATCCTCCACGAGGCCGCCACCGAGGATATGCTGAAAATGGCCGGTGTGGGTGAGGAGTACGTGGAGACCCAGACGATTATCAAAGGCACCCGGATCCGTCTGCCCTGGCTTTTTGCCAGCTGCCTGGGCGGTGTGGCGGCCTTTTTCATCATTGGCGGATTTGAAGAAACCTTGGTCCAGTATGCCGGCCTTGCCGCCTTTATCCCTGTCATCATGGGCATGGGCGGTAATATCGGCACCCAGAGTTCAACCATTGTGGTCCGCGGTATTGCCACCGGCCGTATAGATGTCAGGGATTTTTCCAGGGTGGTCACCAAGGAGTTGAGTGTCGGCTTTATCCTGGGGGTGATCTACGGCATGCTCATTGGCATGGTGGCCAAGCTTAATTATCTGTCCGACCCGTTTTCCTGGGCCCTGGCCGGTTCGGTAGGACTGGCCATACTGGTATCCATGTCCGTGGCCGCCCTGGTGGGTTCCATGGTGCCGCTGGTGTTCCACCGGATGAGCATTGACCCGGCCGTTGCCACCGGTCCTTTTGTGACCACCTCCATCGATATTGTCAGTGTCTATTGCTATTTTATGATTGCACGGTATCTGCTCGGCATCTGATGGACAGGGCGGATTTTAATACGGACGCCATACTCCTGCGTAAAATTGAATACGGGGACCATGACCTGATCATCACCTTCTTAACCCGGGACCATGGCAAAATTGCAGCTATCGCAAAGAATGCCAAAAAGAGTGTGCGCCGGTTTTCAGGGGCCTTGGACCTGTTTTCGGCCAACCATATCCAGTGCGCCTTCCCTAAAAAGAACCGGGACGGGCTGATTATTCTCACCCAGACGGTTCTGGACAACGGGTTTCCCAATATCCGTTACGATGTGCTTAAAACCGGATATGCCTGCTATTGGATGGAAATACTCACCCTGTGGCTGGAGGAGGGGAAAGCCCAGCCGGACCTGTTTGAACTATTATACACCTCCCTTGGCATGCTGGACCGGTCCGAAATACAGACCGAGGTGGCCGGGCTCCTGTTTCAGATAAGATTCATGAGCCTGTCGGGGTTCTCCCCCAACCTGGAGTGCTGTGACCTCTGCCGTACCGGGCTGGACAGTCTCCGGGACCGGAAGATCTGGTTTGATTTCAGGGAAGGGCGGATTATCTGTCCGGATTGCCGGCGGAAAACAGGAAACGGCCACCGGGCGGCACCGGATAGCGGGATGCTTGTCTCCAAAGGCACTTTGAAGCAATTGGCATGGATCAATACAAATGATACGGCCCGGGCCGACCGGATGAAATTTTCACCGGAAGCGATCAAGGAGGGAGAGAGTCTGTTGGAATCATTTATTCCCTTCCACCTGGGGCGGACCTTTAGAAGTCTTGGATTTTTACAGCGGATGAGGCGGGAAAGATGAATTTTAATTCCATTCTTGAAAATCAACCGGTTCACACCTCGGTACCCTGCCGGGTAGATTTCGGCGGCACCCTGGATATCTCCACCTTTTATCTTTCCCTGGCCCATTTACACCCGGCTACCTTCAATTTAGCCCTGGATATGAGAACCCATGTTCGGCTGCTGCCCTGGACATCCGGACGGATTAAAATTTCCTCCCGGGGCTTTGAGACCATTGAACAGCGCCAAGAAGATAGACGGGTGGATAATCCCATGGGGCTGATGTTTGCCGTTGCCCGGTATTTCAACGCCCATGGGGTCCACATTGAAATCAATTCGACCTCCCCGCCGAGAAGCGCACTGGGGGGATCCTCATCGGCGGCCACCGCCATCATTGCAGCCTTTTATGCGGCGCTTGGCAAATCCAGGTCTCCTGAGCATATCGCCTGGCTGGCCCATTATCTGGAGTCATCCGTGGCAGGGGTGCCCTGCGGGGTGCAGGACCAGACCGCCGCAGCCTTTGGCGGGGTGAACCTCTGGGAATGGGGATTCGGAAAAACCGGGCCGAGGTTTGACCGGCGGGCCGTATATGAGAAGGGGCAGGATATCGCGGTGCTGGATCGGCATATTCTGGTGGCATACTGCGGAATTCCCCACGAATCCAAGGATGTCAACGGCAAATGGGTAAGGGGGTTTAAGCAGGGGGACAGCGTTGAGACATTCGAGAAGATCATTGGGTTGACAAGAGCGTTTTCCTCGGCAATGGGAAAGAAAAATTTCAAGCGGGCAGGGGAATTGATGAATGAGGAGACCCTGCTGCGCTGCCGGCTGACCCCTGAAGTTCTTGACAATACCGGTGAAAAATTGTTTGGAAAGGCAGGCGAGCTGAATTGCGGTGCTAGGTTTACCGGTGCCGGCGGAGGCGGATGCCTCTGGGCCGTGGGCGAAGCCGCTGAAATTTCCGCCCTTACCGGTGAGTGGCAGCAGATCCTTGGCACCATTCCGGGCGGGAAGATTCTGGATACATCCGTGGATATGCGGGGCATTGTCATCCATAAAAACTGATAATACAAACCATATTAATTCAAAAGGAGGATTCATGGCAGGTTATGATCCTGATAAGGACAAAAAAATAGCGGAATGGAAAAACGAGGAAACCGGGTTGCTGATTTCCATCATGCAGTACGGTGAAGGGGAACCCAAGGTCCAGGTCGGCCCCAGGATTTTAAAGAAAAAAGACGGCACCGACCGGGCTCCGTCAAAGGCGGGCCGCCTTTCCGTTGAGGATATCATGTGGCTCTATGACATTATCGACGAGGTTAAAGATGAGCTATCCGACATGGTCGGACCTGAATAGCCCTTCCATTGTTCCGCCCCTGGGGGCCAGGCAGGCGCCGGACTTAGGGGCCGCCGCCCTCATGGTCAGTACGGCCCCGGACCTGCGATACATCCGGGCCAACGCCGGAAAGCTGGAGGAGACCCCCTTTTTCAACGGGAGCCTCTTTAAAGATAAAGAAAACGGCGTTGCCGTGGCCGGACCCTATATCGGTGCCCCTTACGGGGTCATGCTCCTTGAATCCCTTGCGGCCAAAGGGGCGGGCGATATCATCATACTCGGATGGTGCGGCGCCTTAACTCCGGACCTGTCACCCGGCGATCTGCTGGTACCGGACAGGGCATTGGTGGACGAGGGGACCTCCCGCCACTACATGAATCTGGAAACAGACCTGCCGTGCACCGGGCCGGACCCCTCTCTGTCCCGGGAACTTGTCAGACTTCTGGCAGCGGCCGGGGATATCCCCGGGGAGGCCCTTCATACAGGGCCCGTCTGGACCACCGATGCCATTTACCGGGAGACCCCGGAAAAGGTGGCCTGGTATGCTGACAAAGGGGCGCTGGCCGTTGAAATGGAATGCTCCGCCCTTTTTGCCGCGGCCGCATACAGAGGGGTCAGGACCGCTGCCCTGCTGGTGGTTTCCGACAGCCTTGCCCTAGAAAACGGGGACTGGGATCCGGGATTCAGAAAGAAACGATTTAAGGCCATGCGCAAAACCGCCTGCCGCAGGGCCGTTGAAATAACCAGGAAGTTCGCCCAAAATGATCAATCCTGAAATGACCATTGAAGACCTAAGACAGGAAGCGCAGCAGCTGCAAAAGGAGTTGACCGAGCACAGCTACCGTTACCACGTGCTGGATGACCCCGTTATTGATGATGCTGCCTATGATATGATGCTCAAACGCCTGGTGGCGCTGGAAGAGCAGTATCCCGAGCTGTGCACCCCCGACTCCCCCACCCGACGGGTGGGGGCACCGCCCCTTGCTGAATTTGAAACGGCTGCCCATTCCGTTCCCATGCTCAGCCTGGATAACGGGTTCTCCGATGAGGATATTCTGGCCTTTCACCAGCGGAATATCAAATCCTTGGGGGCAAGGGAATTAAATTATACCGCAGAGCCCAAACTGGACGGGGTGGCTGTGGAACTGACCTATGAAGACGGGGTACTGGTTCTGGCCACCACCAGGGGCGACGGCACCACAGGGGAGGTCATCACCGACAATATCCGGACCATCAATGCCGTTCCCTTAAGGCTCCAAAAAGGGGCAGGGCCCATCCCGGAGTTCATTGAGGTGCGCGGGGAGGTTATTATCAGGCAGGCTGATTTTGCGGCCCTGAACAAAGCCCGCCTCCGCAACGGTGAAGCGCCCTTTGCCAACCCCAGGAATGCGGCCGCCGGCTCGTTGCGGCAGCTGGATTCAAAAATTACCGCAGGCCGTCCCTTGACCATTTTTGTCTATGGACTTGGCCTTGCCCGGGGGCTGGCCTTCAAGTCCCAGGGGGAGATGCTGGAACGGGTGAAGCAATTCGGTTTCCCGGTAAACCCCAATATCCGCTCGAATATAAAGATCAAAGAGGTGCTTGAACATTACCGCCGCCTTGTTGAGATGCGGCCTGCACTGGACTATGAAATAGACGGCATGGTCATTAAAGTTGACGAACTGGCCATGCAGGCGGCCCTGGGAGAAAAGGTCAAAAGCCCCAGGTGGGCCATCGCCTATAAGTTTCCCCCGACCGAAAAGACCACCCGGATCAATGATATCGTCATCCAGGTCGGCCGAACCGGCACCCTGACTCCGGTGGCGGTGCTGGAACCCGTAAACGTGGGCGGCGTTGTGGTATCCAGGGCAACCCTTCACAATGCCGATGAGATCAAGCGCAAGGATATCCGTATCGGTGACAGGGCGCTGGTAACCCGGGCCGGGGACGTCATTCCCAAGGTGGTAAAGGTCTTTCCCCAGGAACGTAAAGGAAATGAAAAGCCGTTTGTCATGCCCGGCACCTGCCCGGAATGCGGTAGTGCGGCACACCGGTCAGAGGAGGAAGCCGCAGTGAAATGCGTCAATGCCGCCTGTCCGGCCCAGTTCAAGGAACGGGTCCGCCATTTTGTCTCCAAAAAAGGGATGGATATTGACGGGCTGGGCAAGAAACTGGTGGACCAGCTGGCCGAACAGGGGCTTGTGGCCTCTTTTGCGGATCTTTTCAGGCTGGACCTGGTGAAGCTGATCTCCCTTGAGCGAATGGGTGAAAAGTCAGCATCCAATCTTCTGGCAGCCATTGAGAAGGCCAAAAGGGTTGACATGCCCAGGTTTGTTTTTGCATTGGGGATTGATCACACCGGCGAGAATGCTGCCAGGCTGCTGGCCCAGCGGTTTGAAACCATTGAGGCGTTGATGGATGCGGACTATCTGGCCATTGAATCCATCCACGGCATGGGAGAAAAAACTGCCCATGCCGTTACCCGCTTCTTTTCAATCCCTGAGAACAGGGCGGTGCTCCGGGAAATGGCAGCGGCCGGCGTGGTGATTCACAACACCCTTTACGGGGGGGCAGATCGTAACACAGACCAGGGAAAATCCCACGTATTTGCCGGAAAAACAGTAGTCCTCACCGGAACCCTGACCCTGTTCAAGCGTGCCGACGCCAAAGAAAAATTACTGGCGCTGGGGGCCAAGGTCACCGGATCAGTTTCCGCCAAAACCGATTACCTCATCGCCGGTGAAAAGGCCGGTTCCAAGTTGAAAAAGGCAGAAGGGTTGAATGTGCCGGTTCTGGATGAAGAAAAATTCAAAACCATGCTGGAGGGAGGCGCCTGATACGCCTTTCCCCCGGCGTCATCCGTATCCCGAAATTAATCTTTAAAAAAAGAATTCTGGCCCGTGGTTTCGAGGACCGACTGCCACAGCCTGCCCCGTGGGTCCATCTTTTTACGCCGGCCGGCCGAGGCATCCATGGGCACATGGACGTAATGGTTGTTCCAGAAGGATATGAGCAGATTTGTCTTTCCGGCCATGCCGGCATGGACCGCATCCCGGCCCAGAAGACCGCAGAAAACCGAGTCGTTGGCATTGGCGGGCAGGCTGCGGATAATATAGGAAGGGTCAATATATTTCAGGGAAATGGGAATATCCTTTGATTTAAAATATTGTATTATCTTGTCTTTTAGAAATAAACCGATATCCTTTAGTTTTACATTTCCAGAGGCATCGAACTCCGTATCCGTGTCATCAAAAAAATTCTGACCCGCCCCTTCGGCAACCACAATCACCGCATGTTTTCGTTTGATGAGCCGCCGCTCCAGGGCCTGGAGAAAACCGTTTTTGCCGTATAGGAAGATTTCCTCTTCGGGTATGAGCACAAAATTGGCGTCGGGCTGGGCCAGGGCTGCGGTGGCGGCCAGAAATCCAGAATGGCGGCCCATGAGTTTTATAAGGCCGATGCCGTTGGGGTAGGCCTCTGCCTCGTTGTGGGCGCCTTTAATGGCCAGGGTGGCGACATCCACGGCCGTGTCAAACCCAAAGGAGCGGGAGACCAGAAATATATCGTTGTCAATGGTTTTGGGGATGCCGATGATGGAAACTTTCAGTCCCCTCTGGGCGATTTCATCGGCTATCTTTTTGGATGCCATGAGGGTCCCGTCCCCCCCCACCATGAAAAGGATACCGATGCCCAGCCGTTCCAGGCAGTCCACAACGGCCGGTATGTCCTGGGCCCCCCGGGAGGAACCCAGAATGGAGCCCCCGGTGTTCTGGATGCCAGATACCGCCCTGGGATTAAGCTCAATGAGATCGTGGCCGAATTCAGGGATAAAGCCCTGAAGGCCGTGGCGGATGCCGTAAATATTTTTTACTTTGTAAAGATGATAGAGCTCCAGCACGATGGACCGGATGATGTCATTGAGCCCGGGGCAGAGGCCGCCGCAGGTGGCCACGGCACATTTGAGCTTGCTGGGATCGAAGTATATTTTTTCCCTGGGGCCGGCCTGTTCAAAGCTGAGAAGGGTGTTTGCAGCCGCCCCTTCAATTCGGTCGGCCCTGACATCCACGGTGATCTTGGCATCATCGGTAATGAACCGTGAGCCGCCGGAAGAGGCGATCCCCTCGGTGGTCAGGGGGGAGGGGATTCTGGCCTCTCCAAGAACGGGAATTTCCGTTCTGAAATCTTCATCTTTCATTGGCTGCCTCCATTGAATTTAAATGTGCCCTTGCCCAGAATGTCGTGGAGGTGGAGAAGCCCGGCAAGGCGTCTGTCTTCTGAGACAATGGGCAGGACGGTGATTTCGTGTTTTTCCATCAGGTTCAGGGCGTCGTAAAGAAATGAGTCCGGTGACAGGGAAAGGGGAGCGCTGGTCATGAGCTGGTCGACTTTTGTATCGGCGCTTGATCCGCCTTCGGCCATCCAGTGACGGATGTCCCCGTCGGTGACAATGCCGGCAAGCGTCTTTTCCTCGTTCATAATCAATACGGCGCCAAGCCGGTGGTCATCCATACAGGCCAGGGCCTCGGCCATGGAGGCGCCGGCCGGAATGCAGGGGGCTGCATCCCCGGGAAGCATGAGTTCGGCGACCCTGCAGGAAAGCCGCTGGCCCAGGGCCCCGCCGGGATGGGAACGGATGAAGTCCGCTTTTTTAAAGCCCTTTTCATTAATAAGGGCCACGGCCAGGGCGTCGCCCATGGCCAGTTGGGCAGTGGTGGACGAAGTGGGGGCCATGTTCAGGGGACAGGCTTCCTTTTCCACTCCCGTATCAATGACCAGGTCGCAGAATCCGGCCATGGTGGAGTTGGGTTTCCCTGTGAATCCGGCCACCCGGCAGCCAACCTCACGGATCACCGGCAGAAGCTGGTTCAGTTCAACGGTTTCTCCGGAATTGGATATGGCAATGAATACGTCGGAACGGTTCACCATGCCCAGGTCGCCGTGGACGGCTTCCACTGGATGGAGAAACATGGCATTGGTGCCGGTGCTGCTGAGGGTGGCAGCAATTTTCCGGCCGATGAGACCGGATTTTCCAATACCGGAAATGATGACCCGGCCGCTGGATTTGCAGATGTCGTTGACAAGCGTTTCAAAGGATGAATCTATTTTCTCAGTAAGGGCAAGCAGGCTCTCTGCTTCAATTTTCAGTACTTCTTTGGCGTCGTTTATGATCATAATTCGGTAAAATTCTTCTTTGTTGTTATTTAAAACTGTGAAACTTCTCTTTTTTTTAGTATATACATCACCCGGTTCTATTTTCCCAGTGAAATTTGCGGCTTTCCGCCTGGGAAGCCTGCTTCGGAATAAAACAATGATTGACAATCGCCGGGGTGTTGTGATATTTGTTCAAGGTTATATTCCCCGGGCGGGGAAAAATGCAAATAATGGTGCCCGGCGGTGCTGCAGGCAGACGGCGGGCGCTTTGAATTTTATACCCATAAACTAAACAGGAAGTGTATTATGATTTGTACTACTGTCAGAGAAGGTGACGAATGTGTATTCATGACCGCCGAGGGCTGCAGCTTTAACGAAGGCCATTGCCTTCCCATCGTAGACGAATGCAAAGGATGCCGGAGAACCGGTGAATTCGCCACAGGCGAGTACTGCACCGCAGCACCTGACCCTTCTCTCAAATGGAAAAACGGCAACTGCAACATTGCCACCCATGTTAAAACCGTTGCTGCCACCAAAAAGCAGAAACTCAATCCCATCAAGGCATCCAAGAGAAGATAAGCCTAAAGAAGATAAGCAGGCAACGCTGTTTTTAATAAAAACTCTGCGGCTTTCCTTGAATTTAGGGTGGGGCTGCGGAGTTTTTCATTTTTTGCAGGCAGCATATTTCAATTGCCCTGTGAGCCGGGGCCAACCATTTGACAATCTGACAAAGGGAAATGTGATGAATCCAATTGCCCAGGAACTGAATACAATCATTCATGAAAATGCCCCCCATGTGTTTGAGATGCTCTCGGACATGGGGAAAGCCCTGTTTTTCCCAAAAGGCATTTTAAGCCAGAGTGCCGAAGCCAAGGTTAAGGCCGATAAAATTAATGCCACCATCGGGATTGCAAAAGAAGGGAACTCTGTGCTGAGTCTTTCTTCTGTGACACAGTTTATCACCGGCATCGAGCCGGACGCTTATCTTCCCTACGCCCCATCATACGGGATTCCGGCCCTGAGGGAAAAATGGAAGGATGACCTGTACAAAAAGAATCCCTCCCTTGGGGGACGGGACCTCAGCCTTCCTGTTGTCACCTCGGGAATCACCCACGGAGTGTCCGTATTGTCGGACATGTGGGTGAATGACGGTGACGTGATTGTGCTGCCGGATATGATGTGGGGCAATTACAACATGACCTTCTGTGTACGGAACCACGCCAGGATCGTTCATTACAAGGCTTATGACAGTGCACTCACCCGGTTTAACATTGATGATTTTGAACGGGTGATCCGAGCCCAGGCCGCGGAAAATGATAAGATCATCACCGTGCTCAATTTCCCCCACAATCCCAGCGGTTATACCCTGAGCAAAACCGAAGCCGACCGCGTGGCCGCCATCCTCATTGATGTGGCCAGGGAAGGCACCAATGTGGTAGCCGCCTGCGACGATGCCTATTTCGGGCTCTTTTTCCAGGAGGAAACCGCCAAGGAATCCCTGTTTGCCAAAATTGCGGGCCAGGAAGAACGGCTGCTTGCCGTTAAGCTGGACGGTGCCACCAAGGAAGACTATGTATGGGGGTTCAGAACGGGATTTGTCACCTACGGCATTGCAGCGAAGAAAAATCTTGATCAGGTATACCTCGCACTTGAAAAAAAGACCGGGGGATGCATCCGGGGGAATATCTCAAATTCCTCCCACCTGAGCCAGACCATCCTGCTCAAATCCATGGAAGACGAGAACTATGACAGCCTCAAGCAGGAAAAGTTTGACCTGCTCAAGGCACGCGCCATGAAAATAAAAGAGGTGCTCAAGGACCCCAAATATGCCGACGGCTTTGATGTATACCCGTTCAATTCCGGGTATTTCATGTGTATCCGACTCAAGGATGTCAATGCTGAGGCGCTGAGGGTGCATCTCCTTGACAATTACGGCACCGGCTTGATTTCCATCGGTGACAAAAACCTCAGGATCGCCTTTTCCTGTCTGGAAGAAAAGGATGTCAGCACATTATTTGATATCATCCTCAGTGGTATCAATGACCTTAGAAAATAATGATTCGAGAAATAAGTCTTAAAAAGGCCTTTTTCAATGAGCATTACCAGTAATAAACGGGTGGATCTGAAATATGCCACCAAATGGCTGTTTTATTTTGTCCTCATCGGCATCATCGCAGGGCTCGGTGCCGTGCTCTTCCATTACCTTTGCGGGCTGGGCATGCATTATTTCATGGATGCCATGGCCGGGTACCGGCCGGACAATCCTGCCGGGGAGCATTTGCTGCTGCCCCATACGGATACGCCCCTGAACCGATGGGTGCTGCTGATCCTTCCGGCAGTGGGTGGCATAATTTCCGGCTGGCTGGTGTACACCTTTGCCCCTGAGGCCGAGGGCCACGGCACGGACGCAGCCATTGATGCCTACCACCATAAAGGGGGCGCAATCCGCAGCCGGATTCCCATCATTAAAACCATTGCCTCGACCATCACCCTGACAACGGGCGGGTCGGGGGGCAGGGAGGGCCCCATTGCACAGATCGGTGCCGGATTCGGTTCTTTTCTGGCTACCAGGTTCAACCTGTCGGAACGGGAACGGCGGATCATGATGGCCGCCGGTGTCGGGGCCGGGGTGGGCAGTATTTTCCGCGCGCCCCTCGCCGGTGCCCTGTTTGCCGCAGAGGTGCTCTACCGTGACCCGGATTTTGAATCCGAGGTGATTATCCCCGCCGGGATTTCCTCGGTGGTAGCCTATTGTATCTTCTGCCTGGTTTTTGGCTGGGGCTCTCTGTTCGACTCCCCGGGATTCAAGTTTCAGAATCCTTTGGAACTGGGGCCATATATTGTCCTGTCCGGGGTGCTGGTGCTCACCGGTGTGCTTTATGTCAAAGTCTTTTACGGGATGATCGGCATTTTTCACAAGCTCAAGGTTCCCAATCATATCAAGCCGGCCATAGGCGGCTTATGTACCGGAATCATCGGTTATTTTCTGCCCTATACCCTGGCATTCGGTTATGGAATGGCCCAGGATGCCATCTTCAACAAACTGGCCATTTCAACCCTTCTGCTGCTGGCCATCGGCAAGATATTCACCACCTCCTTTTCCATCGGATCCGGGGGATCCGGCGGGGTGTTCGGTCCGTCTGTCGTCATCGGCGGTGCCATGGGGGGCGCCGTGGGCAAGATTTTCAATCTGCTCCTGCCAACTGTGGTTACCCAGCCCGGGGCATTTGTGATTGTGGGAATGGCCGGTTTTTTTACTGCCGTATCCAATACCCCTATTTCCACCATTATTTTTGTCAGCGAGATGACCAATTCCTATCATCTGCTGCTGCCCAGTCTGCTGGTATGTTCACTGTGTTATCTGCTGGCCAGGAAGTGGACTATCTTTGAAAACCAGGTTAAATCCAGGGTGGACTCCCCGGCCCATGCCGGCGAGTTCATGATGGATATTCTCCAGACCCTGAAGGTGGAGAACCTCACCCATCTGATCAAGGATGTACGCTGTGTAAATCAGGACATGCCCTTCAGCGAATTCAAGAAAATATTCCAGACCACCAAGCAGCATTATTTCCCGGTGATGGACGAGAAGGGGGCTTTTTCAGGGATTTTTTCCTCCACCGATATCAGGGAGGTGATTTTTACCAGCCATCTTGAGGATCTGGTGGTCATGAAGGATATCATGATTTCCGATCTCATCTCCACCACCCCGTCGGAGGACCTGAATACGGTGCTGCTGAAACTGACCCAGAAAAATATTGACGCCCTTCCTGTTGTTAAAGAAAACGACAAAGGGGCGTTTATCGGGATGATTTACAGGCGGGATATTATTGCGCACTACAATTATCATGTGACCAAAATCAAAGAGCAGGAATAGCACCTGCCCGGTCGGTCAATAGATCACCTTGTGAAGAAACAGGCCCCTTGCAGGAGCAGTCGCGCCTGCGAGGGGCCGCTGGCACGAAGACATGATGTCTTGGAATTCCACAGGTGTGATTTTTCCTGCACCGGCATCCTTGAGTGTACCCACAATGTTTCTCACCATGTTTTTCAGAAACCCCGACGCAGATATGCTGAATACCAGCCTTTTTTCCTTTTCGGCGGTCCAGGAGGCCCAATAGACTTCCCGTATGGTGGATGACCTGGGGCTGCCTGTATTTTCAAAGGCCTTGAAATCATGGACGCCCACAAGACTTTGGCAGCATTGGTTCATCACTTTTATATCCAGGGGGTGATTCACATGCCACACAAAATCCCTGCCCACGGCGCAGGGCTCACGCCGGTTGAGAATATAATACCGGTATTCCTTGGATTTGACATGATACTGGGCATGAAAATCCGCCGGCATCTCATGGCAGTCATGGACAACAATGGGATGGCGCATCATGCTGTTTAGCCCCTTTTTTAAAGCCCCGGGCGTCATCGCGGTCCGTGCATGGAAGTGGGCCACCTGGGCCCGGGCATGAACCCCGGCATCGGTGCGTCCTGAACCGTGAATTTTAATTTCCTGGTTCAGAATGATGGAAAGGAGCCGCTCAAGTTCGCCCTGGATGGTGGGTTTATCGGTTTGTCTCTGCCATCCGAAAAAGCGGGTGCCGTCGTATTCGATCATCAGTCTGAAATTAACAGGCCTTTTTTCTTTTATTTTCAATTACCGGTGCTCCAGGTTCTGCTTTACCTTTATATTGGCCTGGGCAACCTGGTGGGAGAGCAGGGCTGCTGTTTCTGGCCCCAGTATACGGGCGTATCTGAGGTATAGATTTTTATATGCCCTGGCCACATCTGCCTGCGCAGCCTCGCCCTGGCGGGTGGGATAGATAAAAGCGACCTTGCCCGTGTTGATCCGTTTAACCAGTTTTTTTCTGGCCAGTGCATCCACGAACCGGGTCACGGTGGAAGGATTCAGCTGGAGCAATCGGCTGAGATCCTTGGGACTGATCCCGGGGGTTTCATAGACAAGCAGCAGCAGGGACGCGTGGGCCGGTGATATATTCAGATGCTCGAATTCCTGCTCGGCAAGCTTGGTCAGGTGTCTGGACAGGGTATTGGTATTGAAAAAAAGGCAGGTATTTAAAAAATTGTCTTTAGGTGCATGCATGGGTTTTCCTTAGGGTGTGTTGCACATACAACTATCCCCTTTCAATTGATATGTCAAGACTCCGGGGGATTTGCCAGGGAAGGGGTGGAATTGGCAAAAGCTCATTTACACCAGGGGCTGAGCGTTTTATAATGGCGGCCCATAAAATTTACCATAGTTAGTTAATGTCTGGGAGACGTATCCATGAAGGGATTTAAATTTGCCGGTATTAAAGCCGGGATTAAAAAAAACGGGTTAAAAGACCTGGGGCTGATATATGCTGAAGAACCTGCTGCGGGAGCGGCCCTGTTTACCCGAAACCAGGTTGTGGCAGCACCCGTGGCCCTTGGCCGGGAAATGATCAGGGAGGGGCGGATTCAGGCCATTCTGGTCAATTCCGGCAATGCCAATTGTTTTACCGGGAGCCAGGGGCTTGAGGATGCAAAACGATGTACGGCCCTGGCTGCCAGTGTCCTGGATATTGATCCGTCCCTGGTCATGGTCTCTTCCACAGGTGTGATCGGCGCGCCCCTGCCCATGGATAAATTTGAGCAGGGTATCCCTGAAGCTGCTTCGCAGCTCAGCGCCGACGGACTTGAAGCGTTCTCCCAGGCCATTTTAACCACCGATACCTGCACAAAGATTGTCACTTGCACCGGCGAAATCCAGGGCACCTCCTTTTCCGTTACAGGGGTGGCCAAGGGGTCTGGAATGATTCGTCCGGACATGGCCACCATGCTGGCCTATGTGCTCACCGACGCCGGGATTTCACCGGATTTGCTTAAACAGGCCCTGGTTCATGCCGGAGACCGTTCCTTTAACCGGATTACCGTGGACGGGGATACCAGTACAAACGACACCCTGGCCTGTATGGCGTCGGGCTCCGGCGGTGCAGTGGTTGAGCCCGGGCCCGGCCTGGAGGCCTTCCAGGCCGTGTTGGACAAGGTTTGTTATGATTTGGCAAAGATGGTGGTCAAAGATGGGGAGGGGGCCACCAAAACCGCCTCCATCACCGTAAAAGGGGCGGAAACGCCAGAAGATGCATTCAGGGCGGCGGAAGCCATTGCCCACTCCAACCTGGTGAAAACGGCCATTTACGGGGAAGACCCCAATTGGGGAAGAATCACTGCGGCGGCGGGCCGGTCCGGCGCCAGGGTGGACCAGGACAAGATGGATCTCTATTTCGGTGACATTCCTCTGGTGCTCAAGGGAAAATGGCTGGGACCCGGGGCTGAAAAAGAGACGGCGCAATTGATGACGGCTGATGAGATTGATATTGTGCTTGACCTGAACCTGGGGGCGCATAGCGACCAGTTCCTTTTTTGCGATTTCAGCGAAGGCTATGTAAAAATAAATGCCGACTACAGGACCTAATAAGAATATGATGCGGCTGCAGAAATTTCTTGCCCATGCCGGCGTCTGTTCGAGGCGGAAGGCTGAAAGCCTGATCCTTGATGGAAAAATCAGCGTGAACGGGGTAACGGTTACGGAACTTGGAATCCAGGTCAACCCGGAAACGGACAGGGTGGCCTTTGACAATCGGCCGGTCAGGCTGGCCACGGCCGGCAGGGAATTTACCTATATCGCAGTGAATAAACCCAAAGGCGTGGTAACTACCTGTGCCCAGAAAAATACCAGGATCATCATGGACCTGGTGAAGGTGGACCAGCGGATTTATCCCGTGGGCCGACTGGACAAGGATTCCATCGGCCTGGTGCTGCTCACCGATGACGGGGAACTGCACAACCGGCTCTCCCATCCCTCCCATGACCATGAAAAGGAATATTTGGTGACCACTGTGCGTCCCGTGGGTGACAAGGCCTTGAAAGCCATGGCCGACGGCATGGTCATTGACGGGAAAAAGACACGCCGGGCTAAGGTTTTCAGAATATCAAAAAAGGGATTCAGGATTATCCTCAAGCAGGGATTAAACCGCCAGATCCGGAAGATGGTCGCACAGACCGGCAACAAGGTTGATATGCTCAAGCGGATCCGCATGGCAAATATCAACCTTGGCGGTCTAAAGCCTGGAAAGTGGCGGTATCTCACCGCCGAAGAGATTAAAAAATTAACCCAGTGACTGAATTCCCACGCTCTTTTTGATTTTGTCCAGAAAGGGAGCTGAAAATTCCCGGGCCTTCAAGGCGCCTTTCTGGAGGATGGCTTCTATATCCCCGGGATTTTTAATCAGTTCCTCGTATCTTTGCCTGGGATCTTTGAGAATCTCATTGATGTACTCGAACAATTCCTGTTTGGCACTCCCCCAGGCAATACCGGATCTGTAGCGGTCTGCCAGGGCATTGGTCTCTTCTTTTGTGGCAAAGGCCTTGTAAATGGAAAAGAGGGTACAGGTGTCCGGGTCTTTGGGTTCATCCGGACCCAGGGAATTGGTTTTGATCTTCATGATCATTTTCCTCAGCCGTTTTTCCGTATCAAACAGGGGGATGAAGTTGTTGTAACTTTTACTCATCTTACGCCCGTCCAGCCCGGCCAGCACGGCTGCGGTCTCATCAACCACCACTTCTGGAAGGATAAACAGCTTTTTATACACATGGTTGAACCGGGCGGCAATGTCCCGGGTCATTTCAAGGTGCTGGACCTGATCCTTGCCCACAGGAACTTTACGGGCGTTGAACATGAGGATGTCGGCAGCCATGAGTACGGGATAGGAGAACAGGCCCATGGTGACGCCTTTGTCGGGATCATTATATTCCTGGTCTTCGTTTTCCTGGACCGCGGCTTTGTAGGCATGGGCCCGGTTCATCAGTCCTTTGGCCGTCAGGCAGGTGATGATCCATGTCAGCTCCGGGATTTCCGGAATATCCGACTGCCGGTAAAATACACAATTATTATAGTCCAGTCCCAGGGCGATCCATGCGGCAGCAATTTCAAGGGTGGATTGTTGCCGTTTTTTGGGATCATGGTTCTTAATCAGGGAGTGGTAGTCGGCAAGAAAGTAATAGGAGGTGAGGCTGGTGTCTTTGCTGGATTCCACTGCCGGCCGGATGGCGCCCACATAATTGCCCAGGTGGGGGGTGCCGGAGGTGGTGATTCCGGTTAAAAAATCTGCGTTTTTCATATATATTCCTGTTCGTTGTATGTCAATGTTCTGCTGTAAAGGGTCGCTGACAAAGGGGAAGTACCAGAATCCCGCCCATTTATCAAGCGCAGGTTTTTTATTTGATTAAATCGTTTTCAATGGCATATCGGGTGGCAAAGGCCAATTCTGCTTTCCGGGTGGGCAGTTTCCCGTCCATTTTTTCGTTGAGAATCAGATTCAATATCTTGGTAAAAACAGGCCCCGGCCGTATGCCGATAGACAGGAGGTCCCGGCCCTGGATGAGGGCGTTAACGTGTCTGTGGTGGGTGTAAAAATTTGAAATGGCTTTCTGGACGTCTTCATTCCGGGTTAATGCCAGCATATAGAGGATGCATTCGGTTTTAAAGTTGATCAGGCCCCAATACATTTCCTGGCGGGTAATGGGAAAGCGTCCTTCAATATGGGCCAGGCGGTTTTCCGCCTTGTACCGCCGTTCAATGAGTATCTGCCGCTCCTTTACCGGCACCATGAGCCGGGTCAGGATTTCATCACAGACCCGGTAGGGCTGACGGTTGAGCAAGGCCATGAAATATACCGCCCATCTGGGGTACTCTTCTTCAACGTAGAGCAGGTCGTGCCAGGTCAGTGCCTTGTTCACTGCCTCAAATAATTCGTAGGTCTTGGGGGTGATGGATAATTCTTTGTGGATTACCTTGTGGATGCCGTAAGCCGCCATGGTTTCCATTGCCGGAATGGGATTGGGTTCGCTGAGAATCTGTTTTAGTTCGGAAAGGACCCGTAAGCCGCTTAAATGCTTGAAGGTGTCTATTCTCAAGGCGTTTTTGATCAGGTTGGACGTAACCTTGCCGATTTTGAAACCAAACCGGTTGGAAAATTTGATGGCCCTGAATACCCGGGTGGGGTCTTCCACGAAACTCAGGTTGTGGATGATGCGGATGGTTTTGTCCTTGAGGTCCCGCCCCGCACCGAAATAATCGATGAGGATACCGTAATTTTCAGGGTTCAGGGCGATGGCCAGGGTGTTGATGGTAAAATCCCGCCTTGCCATGTCCAGCTTGATGGACGAGTTTTCAACGATGGGCAGGGCGGCGGGCATGGTGTAGTATTC
This sequence comes from Desulfobacter sp., assembly GCA_028768525.1. Taxonomy (NCBI): domain Bacteria; kingdom Pseudomonadati; phylum Thermodesulfobacteriota; class Desulfobacteria; order Desulfobacterales; family Desulfobacteraceae; genus Desulfobacter; species Desulfobacter sp. Next base: position 30,613 of record CP054837.1, read on the forward strand.
CCTCCGGGCCGAGGCCACATCCACCTTAAAGCTGTCTTCAAATACGATCACTGCGGTATTAAATTTCTGGTGGGGGTGGACCCGGCAGCCCTGGGCCTTGGCAAAATGCCTGGCAAAGGCGATGCCGTCGCCTTCAACCACCACATCAACATCCTCGTTGGGCCGGTCAAGGAGCAGGTCCCGGACAAAACCGCCGACCACGTATACTTCCATCCCCAGTTTTTCCGCCGTCCGGCCGATGTCCCTGAGGAGATCCTGCGTCTTGCGGTTAAGTCGCTGGTCCAGCAGGTGGCGGACATATTTTTTTCTGGCACTGGGCCGGTCCATCACCTGCTTTTCGATGCTTGAAATTTCCCGGTTGTGTTCCACGAGATAATCCAGCAGGTCGGTGCGGGTGATCACCCCCTTGATCCGTTTGTTGTCGATTACCGGTATGATCCGCTGCTTATTTTCAATGAGTTTTTCTTCGATCTCAGAGAGATCCGCTTCCAGGGTGATGGAATGGGTTTCCGAGTCCATATAGTCGCCCACCGGCTGTCCCCCCAGTTTGTGGAAGAGCAGTTTTTCAACCACCTGCCGGGTAATGTATCCTTCATAGGCCTGGGTGGTGCCGTCAACGGCCAGAATGGTATTGATATTATAACGGGTCATCAGTGCCGCTGCCTCCCGGCAGTTGCGGTCAGGGTCAATGGTGATGGCCGGGGAGGACATCAGTTTTTTAGCCACCCGGATGGTGCTGAACTGGCGCTTGAGCATGTCGAGAAGTTTCAGTTCCACCTGGGCCAGGGTCTCTCCCTCCACCTTGGCCGAGGCGGCGTAGGAATGCCCACCGCCCCCGAAAGCGGTCAGCAGCTTGCCCACATCAATTTCAGGCAGCCGGTTTCTGGCAATGATATTGATCTTAGGGCCCATGAGCACCACGGCAAAATAGATATCCAGATTTTCCATGCGTACTATCTTTTGGACAATTGAGGCCAGGTCCGGCACATAGGCTGGGGTGGCGATGGTTGACAGATGGACCTGTACCCCGTTGATCCGGTGGGCGGTCATTTCGGTAATTAACTGGTTGAGCCAGGTTACCTGTTCCGTTTTGATTTCTTTGACCACCAGGCTTGAGATGGTGTTCAGACTGGCCCCGCATTCCACAAGATAGGCCGCCTGGCGGAAATCCGCTGGGGTGGTGGAGCTGTATGTGAAATTTCCGGTATCTTCGTATATCCCCAGGGCCATGACCGTGGCCTCTTCAGGGGTGAGCGTCAACCCTTTCTCCCTCAGGATCTCACACATGATGGTGGTGGTCGCCCCGTAGGGCCGGGAGATGTCCAGGTCTCCTTTGATCTCTCCCGGCATGGGGGGGTGGTGGTCGTAAATATCTATGGTGAGATCTTTTTCTTTCAGGAGTCCGGCAACCCCTGAGAGCCGGCTTTCCTGTCGGGTATCTACAATGACCAGGCGCCGGGTGTCGGAGAAATCTATCTGGGCGGGGTCGGCCATGTTAAACAGGTAGCTCATGGAGTGGACAAAAAAGTCCCTCAGGTTTTTTTCCTGGGAACCGGGGAAAATAATAATCGCGTCGGGATAAAGCTTCTGGGCAGCTAACATGGCGCCGATGGCATCGAAATCCGCATTCATATGGCTTGTAATGACAGTTTTTGCCCTGACGGCCTTTTTTTTTCGGGTCACCTGTTAACTCCTGTTGAAAAGAATGTTTGGAGTTTATATAGTATATCCAATCTCTAAATACAATTGCCGGATAACCAGGCTGCTGCAAAGGTTTTAACATAGAGGTACGGCTGGCAAAACGAACAACCTAAATGATAAGGATACGTCATGGCTGTAGTCTACGAGTGGAAGGGGAAAAATCCAAAGGGCCGCAAGATCAAAGGGGAAATGGAGGCCGAGAGCCAGGAACAGGTCCGGCTCACTCTCGAACGGCGGAAAATCACCCCCACCCGGGTCAGGAAAAAACCCAAGGACTTATTTGAAAATATTGAGTTTCTCCAGCCCAAGGTCAAGGAAACCGATGTCATCATATTTGCCCGGCAGTTTTCCACCATGATCGACGCCGGGCTCCCACTGCTCCAGTGTCTGGATATTCTCCAGTCCCAGCAGGAAAACCCCACATTTAAAAAACAATTAAAAAAGATTAAAGAGGCGGTGGAGTCCGGGGAAACATTTGCCGATTCCCTTAAGCGATACCCTAAGGTCTTTAACGAATTGTTCATAAACATGATTGCGGCCGGCGAGGCCGGCGGTATACTGGACGTCATTCTCCAGCGGCTTTCGGCCTATATGGAAAAGATGGCCAAACTCAAAAAACAGGTCAAGGGTGCCATGACCTATCCGGCCATCACCCTGGCCGTTGCCGTCATTGTGGTGGCCGTTATCCTGGTTTTTGTCATCCCGGTATTTGATGATATGTTTTCCAGCATGGGCAGCTCCCTGCCTGCACCCACCCAGATGGTTGTGGCCATGAGCGACTTTGTCATTAATAACTTTCTCATTCTTTTCGGCGGGATCGTGGGGTTTTTCATCATTGTCGGAAGGGTTTACAAAACCAAGAAAGGGCGGATTCTCATGGACGATCTCTTCCTGCGTCTGCCCGTGATCGGGATTCTGATTCGTAAGGTGGCCGTGGCCAAGTTCACCCGCACCACCTCCACTATGATCTCTTCCGGGGTCTCCATTCTGGAGGCATTGGACATCGTCGGTAAAACCGCGGGTAATAAAATTGTGGAATTTGCCATCGCCGACGTCAAAACAGGGATTGCCGAAGGTCGGTCCATGGCCGATCCCCTCCTTGAAAGCGGGGTGTTTCCCTCCATGGTCTGTTCCATGATCGCCGTGGGGGAATCCACCGGCGCCCTGGACACCATGATGGAAAAGATTGCGGATTTTTATGATGACGAGGTGGACCAGGCCGTAAAAAATCTTACGGATATGATCGAACCCTTTATGCTGGTATTCCTTGGCGTCGTGGTGGGCGGACTGGTTATCGCCATGTACCTTCCCATTTTTACCATGGCCAGCGCAATTGGATAACCGCATCTCTTTTTCCAAGGGGGACCATGAATTTTCGATTCAGGTGAAATGGGTGATCCTGGCCCGGGCTGTTTTTTCCATTGTTCTGATTTTTTCCACTCTGGTATTTTCCAGTAATAGCGGTGATAAATTTGCGGAGCAGCCCTTTTTTTCCCTTTACAAGATGGCCGGCGGGGTACTTGTTCTTACCTTTATTTATTATCTGTGGCTCAGGTCAAGAAAATATCTCAGAACCCTGGCCTACGTTCAGACCATTGCCGATACCGGCCTGGTGACGGCCATCGTTTTTGTCACCGGATGTTTTCACTCCATATTCACCTTTCTCTATCTGGTAGTGATCATATACACGGCCATGCTGCTTCTGCAGCGGGGCGGGTTTGTGGTGGCCATTCTTTCCGGTATCCAGTACGGCCTGCTCATTGAGCTTGAATACTTCAGAATCATCTCCCCCTTTCCCGAGGCCCCCGCCCTGGCCGCCAGTGTTGACGAGTACCAGATCCTCTACCGGATTATCATTACCATTGCCGCCTGTTTTGCCGTGGCTGCCCTGAGCGGCATCCTATCCTTCCAGTTGAAAACCGCCCGTCAGGATTTGAAAATTACCCAGGAGCATTTGAAGCGGGTGGAAAAGATGGCTGCAGTTGACGAGATGATTTCCGGCATTGCCCATGAAATTAAAAACCCCCTGGCCTCTTTGTCCGGGTCAATCCAGTTGCTCAGGGATGAGGCCGAGCCCGGCTCGGACAAGGATAGGCTTATGCAGATTATCCTCAGGGAGACGGAACGGCTCGAGCAGATTGTGACAGATATCCGGTTGATTTCCAAACCCGGAATGGGCAATTCCAGGGAGACCAATATGGCCCGGGCCATTGAAGATGTCAAAACCCTGTTTATGAACACACCGGGGTGGAAATCCAGAATAGAACTGGTTACCCGGCTGGAGAAGGAGTTAATCGTTCGCATGGATCCGGTTCATCTTCAGCAGATCATATGGAATTTGGTTAAAAATGCAGCCGAGTCCATCGAAGGAAAGGGGACAATTTTTTTAACCTTGAATGCTCCCAGGAATAAACGGATTTATCTGACGGTCCGTGACACCGGCAAAGGAATAGACCCCGGAAATGCCCCCCATATTTTTGATCCTTTTTTTACAACCAAAAATGAAGGAACGGGCCTAGGACTCTCCATCATTCACAGGATCATAGATGCCTATGACGGTGTGATGGACTTCGAAAGCCTGCCCGGCAAAGGCACCGTTTTTACCCTGATTTTTCAAAATGCCCAATCCCAAAAAAGATAAGCCCTATCCATCTATTTATTGACATTTCAAGGTAAAACAGGCTATTTTACCATGTTTTAGGCTCCGGGGCCTGGTTCCGGCGGCCTATTTGCACTGAAGGTGAACCAATAGCCAGTTACGGCACCGAATAACTAATATGGAACAAACGATCTATGGATAAGACAACCAGCAAACTGCTCCAGATTCGAAAAGAAAAAATAAACGAGCTTAAAGAAGAAGGCATTCATCTTTACCCCAACGATTTTAAACCGGACTGCAGGGTCCCAGAGGTGAAATCCATCATTGAAAAGGAAGAGGAGACCCTGGGAGAAGAGGGCAGGAGCTTCCGCCTGGCCGGCAGGATGATGGCCATCAATAAGATGGGCAAATCCTCCTTTGTCCGGTTCCAGGACGGCGGGGAGCAGATGCAGGTGTATATCCAGAAAAACAAGGTAGGGGACGACACCTACGCCCTGTTCAAAAAACTTGATATCGGGGATTTCATCGGGGTGGCCGGCCCCCTGTTCCAGACCCGAACCGGCGAATGGACCATCCTGGCCCAAGAATTCCGGCTGCTGTCCAAGGCGGTCCGGCCGCTTCCTGAAAAATTCCACGGTATTAAGGATCCGGAAAAGAGGTACCGCCAGCGCTACCTGGATCTGGTGATGAATGACAAGGCCAGAAATATTTTTACAAAACGATCTGCCATTGTGGCAGCCATGCGCCGGTTTTTCGAGGAGCACGGCTTTATGGAAGTGGAAACGCCCATGATGCAGCCCCTGCCCGGCGGTGCCGAAGCTTCTCCTTTTAAAACCTGGCACAATGCGCTGGGTATGGAGCTTTATCTAAGGATCGCACCTGAGCTGTATCTCAAGCGCCTTGTGGTGGGCGGTTTTGAAAAAGTATTTGAAATCAACCGGAATTTCAGGAATGAAGGGGTGTCCACCAGGCACAATCCCGAATTCACCATGGTGGAGTTTTACCAGGCCTATGCCACCTATGAGGACCTCATGGATTTAACCGAAGTGATGTTTGAGTCCATTGCCGAAAAGGTGACGGGTTCCCCGACCATTGAGTACCAGGGGGAGACCATTGATTTTTCCCAAGGCTGGAAACGGATTTCCATGATTGATTCCCTTTCCGAAATCGGCGGTATTGATCCGGCCATCATCAATGATACCCAGGCACTTTTGGCGCATGCTGAACAGGAAAATATCCACATCACCAAAAAGGACCGCCACGGCAAGGTGCTGACCAAGCTTTTCGACGCCCTGGTGGAACCCAAGTTGATCCAGCCGACCTTTATCACCGGATATCCGGTGGAGGTCTCTCCATTGTCCCGGAAAAGTGATACCAACACAGAACTCACCGACCGGTTTGAGCTTTTCATTGCCGGCCGGGAGATTGCCAACGGGTTCTCCGAGATCAACGATCCCGAAGACCAGCACAATAGGTTTCTCATGCAGGTTCGCCAGAGGGATGAGGGCAATGACGAGGCCCATATCATGGACTCCGACTATGTTGAGGCTCTTGAATACGGGATGCCCCCCACGGCAGGACAGGGTATCGGTATCGACCGGCTGGTTATGCTGCTCACTGATTCGGCCTCCATCCGGGAAGTCATTCTCTTTCCGCACATGAAAAACGCTTAAGGCATTATGCCTGCTGAATTTTTCATAGCCAAAAAATACCTTAAAGCCAAACGGAAAGAAGGGTTCATTTCTTTGATTACCTTTCTTTCCGTTGCCGGTGTCATTCTCGGCGTCATGGCCCTGGTGGTGGTGATCGCTGTGATGAGCGGGGCTGAAACGGAATTCAGGAAACGGATTCTTGGCCTGGAACCCCACATCCTGATCATGAATTACGGCGGCAGCTTTAAGCAGGATGCTGAACTCGTCGGGAATATACAAGGCCTTTCAGGGGTGGAGGGGGTTTCACCCATCCTTTTCGGGCAGGCCATGATTCGTACCAAACGGTCTTTTTCCGGCATCATGGTACGAGGGGTGACACCGGACAGCGGCGCTGCACTGATCAAAGGGTATTCCCCGGAAGACCTTGAACGAGCCCTTGCCGACTCATCCAATGAAAGGGGGAACGGCAGCCGAGACAATGCAAAGAGGCTGCCCGGCATTATTCTCGGAAAGGAACTGGCCAATTCCGTCGGTGTCATCACCGGGGACAGGGTGGTGCTCATGTCCGCATCCACCATCATTTCCCCCATGGGGCAGATTCCTTCAATGAAGCAGTTTATTGTCCGGGGAACATTTGAATCCGGCATGTCCGAATATGATGCCGCCCTGGCCTATGCACGGCTGGACCAGGTGCAGTCTCTGGTTTCGGCCAGGGGAAAAATTTCAGCCCTTGGGGTCTGGGTGAAAGATATCTTTCATGTCAAAAATTTGAGAAAACAGGATATGGGGTTTATCCAATATCCCTATTATATCCGGGACTGGATGGACATCAACCAGAGTCTTTTTTCAGCGCTCAAGCTGGAGAAAACCGCCATGTTCGTCATTCTGACCCTGATTATTCTAGTGGCAGCCTTCAATATCGCTTCGGCCCTGATCATGATGGTCATGGAGAAAACCAAGGATATTGCCGTCCTCAAGGCCATGGGGGCCACCCACGGAATGATTCGCCGCATTTTTATGATAAAAGGCATGCTCATAGGCGTAACCGGCACCATTATCGGTACCTCAGCCGGAATATTGGTCTGTACCATTCTTAAAAAGTACCAGTTTATCAAATTGCCTGCGGCATACCCCTTTTCAACCCTTCCGGTACAGCTGGAATATACGGATGTGGCCCTGATCGGCCTATCCGCAGTGTTGATTTGCTTTTTATCCACATTGTACCCGGCGTACAAGGCATCTCGCATGGATCCTGTGGAGGCCATTCGGTATGGATAATGCGACCTTGATTTCCCTTGAGGGCATCAGCAAGGCTTTTATTTCCAGTTCCGTTTCACTGGAGGTATTGAAGAATGCCGATTTCCATATTGGCAAGGGTGAAACCATTGCCGTCGTGGGTGCCTCCGGGATCGGGAAATCCACACTTCTAAATATCATCGGCACCCTTGACCGGCCAGACTGCGGCAGGTTGATGTATGGAAAAGAGGACGTGCTCACCTACGGGGATGAAAAACTGGCACGGTTCAGGAACCGGAAAATCGGATTTGTTTTTCAGTTTCATTATCTGCTCCAGGGATTTACCGCCGTTGAAAACGTCATGATGCCGGGCCTGATTTCCGGCGAAAACAAAAAAACTATTGAAAAACATGCAGTAAGTATGCTTGAAAGGGTAGGACTCGCCGGGCGGATTACCTACCGGGTGGAGGACCTTTCAGGCGGCGAACAGCAGCGGGTTGCCATTGCCAGGGCCCTTGTCCTTAAACCGGATATGCTACTGGCGGATGAACCCACAGGCAACCTGGATCAGGAAAATTCCGAAAGCGTCCACCGTCTCATCAAAGAGGTGAACCGGGAGATGGGAATGACCGTTATGGTGGTCACCCATAATACGGAACTTGCCGGGATGCTGGACAGACGGGTAACCTTGAACCAAGGCAGGATCGTTCCTGCATAAACCAATCAGGACTACTTTTTAGGGACTATTTATGAAACAAGCTAAAATCGGTGTCATATTGACAGTTCTTTTTTATCTTTTTGGAGCAACGGCATTGGCTGCTGAACAACAGGTCAGTGTGGCGGTGTTCCCTTTCCATGTTCAGGCGGAATCTGCCAATGACAAAATTAAAACCGCCGTGCCAGGCATGCTCAGAGAAAAGCTTGAAAAAGACGGGGCCAAAATCATCCTGGTTGAAAAAGAGACCGACACCACCGGCTGGGAGTACGAGCGGTTCAGGGAAGAAGGTATCCGTCTGGGCGCAGACTGGATCATTACCGGCGATATTTTTATTGCCGGCCAGGGGATCAGTATTGATACCCAGATGCACAATGTGTATGAAAACCAGCTGCCTCTGACTTTTTTTTCCCAGGCACCCAATATGGGAGAACTTTTTTCCGCGGTGTCTACCCTGGGCAAAAGCATCACCGGTGAGCTGTTCCAGAAGAAAATTATTTCCGCCATCCGTGTTGCCGGCAACAACCGGGTTGAATCCGATGCCATATTACGGGTGATCAAGTCCAAAATAGGAGATTTGATGAATCCGGCTTCCATTAACAAGGATCTGGGCCTGATTTACAAGATGGGGTATTTCGATAATGTAATCGTTGAAAAGAATACCCTGGACCGGGGGGTCGAGATTGTTTTCCAGGTGGATGAAAAGCCCAGCGTCAGGAATATCCGGTTTGAGGACAACAGCATCTATAAAGACGAGGAACTTTTTGACGTGGTCGGCACCAGCACCGGTTCCATTCTTAACGTATATAAAATTAATAATGATGTTGAAAAGCTCAAACGCCTCTATTTTGAAAAAAATTATCACAATTGCCAGGTGACCTATGAGATAAAATCTTTGAAAAACCACCAGGCCGATATTATTTTCACCGTTGACGAGGGGGAGAAGATAAGGATTGAATCCATTGTTTTCGAGGGCAACCAACACTTTGACGACGATGATATCAAAGACGTGATGGAGACCCAGGAAAAGGGATTCTGGTCTTTTCTTACCTCTTCAGGCGACCTGGATGAAACCGAATTAGACAATGACGCCATTCGTATAGAATCCCTTTACAAAAATAACGGATTCATCAATGTAAAGGTGTCAGATGCCCAGATCGACATGGGTGAAGAAAGTATTACCATCCGCTTTAAGATCGACGAAGGGGACCAGTACAAAAACGGCACCGTGGCAGTTAAGGGTGACATACTGACCTCTGAATCTGAGTTACTGGAGTTGTTGGTTTCTCAAGAATCAGAGCTCTACAACCGGGAACTGATCCGCAAAGACATGATCACTCTCAATGATCTTTATGTCAACTCCGGTTATGCCAATGCCCGTATCCGGCCAATGGTCAATAAAGACAACGATAACAAAATTGTTAACATCACCTTTGAGATAAACAAAGGGGAACTGGTTTACTTTGACAGGATTATCATTACCGGCAATTCCAAAACAAGGGACAAGGTCATCCGCCGGGAGCTGGCCATCATGGAGCAGGGGCTTTATTCAATGAAGGGCATCCAGCGCAGTCACAGAAACCTGTCTGTGAGGGATTTCTTTGCCAACGTTGAAATCAAGCCGGTTAAAACCGACAAGCCCAACCAGCGGGATGTGGAAGTCAAGGTTACGGAAAAACCCACGGGCAATTTCGCCTTTGGCGGTGGGTTTTCCAGTGACGACGGTCCCTTCGGCCAGTTTTCCATCGAAGAAAGAAATCTGTTCGGCAAGGGGCAGCATCTCAAATTTACCACCCGGCTCTCCGGTAAAAACGCCCTGTTCAACATCGGGTTTACCGAGCCCTGGCTATTTGACAAGCCTATATCCGCAGGGTTTGATATCTACAAATTCGAAAACGAATATGATCACTATGACAAGGATGCCATGGGGCTGACCCTAAGAGGCGCTTACCGTCAGTTCTGGGATTATACCGCCATAGGCATCAATTATAACATTGAGAAGTTTGATATCTCTGATGTTGATACTACACAGACACGGGTTCGTGAGGGGGATTACCTCACTTCCTCCATTGAACCCTATATTTACTATGACTCAAGAAATCACAGATTTTTACCCACCCGCGGGATGTACCACAGGTTGTCCATGGAGTATGCTGGGGAGTTCCTGGGCGGAGAAATTGATTTCACCAAATACAAGGCCGAATCATCCATCTACTTCCCATTGTTCTGGAAATTTTCCGGGGCCCTCTATGCCAAGGGAGGCTACCTGGATGACAGGACAAACGGCTCACCTGACATTGACTGGGAGCGATTCTATCTTGGCGGCATCAAATCCATCAGAGGATTTGACAACACCGATATCAACGCCACCCCCGCCGGTTCAACCATAGAACGGGGCGGTGAAAAGTTTATCCAGTTTAATGCCGAAATGATGTTCCCAATCCAAGAAGACGCAGGGGTATACGGGGTGATTTTTTATGACCGCGGGGACGTATATGCCAACGGAGATGACATCGATCTCGGGGACCAGTTTTCAAGTAGCGGATTTGAGCTAAGATGGAATTCCCCCATGGGGCCCATCCGCCTGGCCTACGGCATTGTCATTGACGGCAAAACCGTAAAAAGCACTGGAGACGGACAGTTTGATTTTTCCATCGGCGCATTCTTTTAACGCCGTTTAAATCGACCATAAGTATTTACATTAATAATCTTATTTAACTATTTGGAGGCAGAATGAAAAAAGGATTCATTACACTGGCAATCCTGATCACAGCAGCAATCATTAGCGGTAATGCATTTGGGGCCGATGTGGCCAAAATCGGCGTAGTCAATTTCCAAAAGGTTCTCAAGGAATCCAGCGCCGGCAAACTGACCCAGAAGGAACTTAAGGCCAAATGGACTGAACTTCAGAAAAAACTGGAAACCGAAAAGCAGGAAGTTGAAAAAATGTCCCTTGCACTGGAGCGGGAGTCCCTGGTGCTCAGCGCTGAAAAAAAACGGGACCGCCAGCGGGAATTGAGGGACCGGGTATCTGACCTGAAAAAAATGAATGCAGATTTCACAGAGGAGTTCCAGATTCTCCAGAGAAAAAAGGTCAGCCAGATCGAAAAAGACGTGTTTGAACTTACCAATGAACTGGGTAAGACAGAGGGCTTTCTTTTGATCCTGGAACGGAAAACCGCCGGCGTCATTTACGCGCCTGCCCAGGTGGATATTACCGACATGGTCATCAAGAAATACAACGAGAAGGTTGCCAAGAAAAAATAATTGCCTATGCTGACTATTCGCAGGATAGCCGATATGGTCGAGGCCCGCATTGAGGGAGACCCCGGGTATGAAATTACCGGGGTCTCCTCGTTTGATGATGCCGGCCCGTCAGATCTGGCCTTTGCAGTGGACCAGGGGTATTTGTCAAAGCTGGATAAAACCAGGGCAGGCGCCGTGATGGTTCCTGAAACATTTGCCCCAGATACGGTGTTTCAAGGCACGCTTCTTTTCAGTTCCAATCCAAAACTTGCCTTTTTTAAGGTAGTCGATCATCTCTATCCCGGAGCTCCCCTTGCAGAAGGCGTTCACCCCAGTGCTGTGATCGGAAAAAATTCAGTGATTGGCACCGGCTCATGCATCGGCGCCAATGCCGTCATCGGCGACAATGTAGTTATCGGCGACCACGCCCATCTTATGGCGGGTGCCTTTATTGGAGACCATTGCCGAATCGGGGAGGGCTGTATCATCAAGCCCAACGCCGTTGTCATGGATAAAAGCCTGCTGGGAAAAGGCGTGATCATCCATCCCAATGCCGTCATTGGTTCAGACGGCTACGGGTTTGCACAGGATGGCGACCGCCACACCAAACTGGCCCACACCGGCTATGTGGAAATCGGTGACAATGCTGAAATTGGCGCCTGTACCACCATTGACAGGGGAACCCTGGGGGTTACCCGTATCGGTGCCGGAGTCAAGACCGACAATCAGGTCCATATTGCCCACAATGTTAAAATCGGCGACAATACCCTGGTGGTCGCCCAGGTGGGAATTGCCGGCAGTACCCAGGTGGGTGATAATGTGATCATCGCCGGGAAAGCCGGTGTTTCAGGCCATCTCAAAATCGGGGACGGGGCCATTGTGGGACCCTATGCCGGTGTTTCAAAGGATGTCCCCCCCAATGAAATTGTTTCGGGTATTCCCCATATGCCCCATAAAACCTGGCTGAAAGTGGCCAATATTATTTCCCGCCTACCAGGAATGAGAACCAAACTGCTTTCCCTTGAAAAAAGACTCAAAGCGCTTGAAAGTAAAACAACGGAGTAAGTATGATCCATCCAACCGCGATTATTGATTCATCGGCCCAAATCGATGAAAACGTCACCATTGGGCCCTACACCATCGTCAAAGAAGATGTCTGTATCGGCGCCAACACCACCATCGGCCCCCATGCCACCATTGAAAACCATGTCACCATCGGCCCGGACTGCCAGATCTCCCAATACGCCTCCATCGGTGGTGACCCCCAGGATCTTAAATTCCACGGTGAAAAAACCTATCTGAAAATTGGCCGGGGAAGCATTATCAGAGAGTTTTGCACCATCAACAGGGGGACCGGATTCGGCGGCGGGGTCACAGAGGTCGGCGAAGAAAACTATCTTATGGCCTATACCCATATCGCCCATGACTGCAAGACAGGGAAGGGCGTCATTCTGGCCAACAATTCCACCCTGGCCGGGCACATTGAAATCGGCGACTATGCCACCGTGGGAGGACTGGTGGCCATCCATCAGTTTGTAAAGGTCGGCGACTATGCCTACATCGGTGGGAAATCCGCCGTGGTAAAGGATATTCCCCCCTATGTGATCTGTGCCGGCGACCGGGCCACACTCCACGGCCTCAATAACGTGGGACTCAAACGTCATAATTTCCAAAAGAATACCATCAGGCAGCTCAAAAAGGCCTACCGGATCTTTTTCAGGATCGGCCTCACCGTGACCCAGGCCGTTGAACGGGCCAAGGCCGAAGTGGAACAGACACCGGAGGTTATGGCATTCATGCGGTTCATCCAGGATTCCAACCGCGGGGTTACCCGATAGAATCATGGACGGCAGCAGTCCTGAAATATCTTTGGGCCCCATCGGCCTGATCGCAGGAGGGGGGCAGTTCCCCCGCCTTTTCTCAGCCAAGGCCCGTCAAAGAGGCTATACGGTCATCGCAACCGGTTTTCATTCGGAAACCGATCCCGGGCTTGAAGGCCGGGTGGATGAGTTCAAATGGCTATATCTCGGCCAGATCAATAAATTGGTCAAATATTTTAAACGAAATGGTGTCAGCCGGGCGGTGATGCTGGGCTCTGTGAGCAAAGCAAATATATTCAAAGATATCCGCCCGGATTTCAAGGCCCTTGCCTTTATTGCAAAAACCGCCCGCACCCATGACGACAGTATCCTTTCTTCCTTTGCCGATCTCATGGCAAAGGAGGGCATTGAGTTGCTGCCTTCCACTTTTTTGCTGCCAGAGCTGATCAGCCCCAGGGGGTGTTGGACAAAAAAGCAGCCGGACAAGGCCCAGCAAAAGGATATCCATCAGGGCTGGCATCTGGCCAAGGCAGTGGGAAACCTGGACATCGGCCAGTGCCTGGTGATTTCCAACGGCACTGTTCTGGCCGTTGAGGCCATTGACGGCACTGATGCCACCATTCTCAGGGGCGGTAAACTTGCCCGGGGCAACGGTGCTGTGGTGGTGAAACTTTCAAAACCACAGCAGGATCTTAGGTTTGATTTGCCTTCGTCGGGGTGCACCACCATTGAAACCATGAATCGTGCCGGTGCCGATGTCCTGGCCCTTGAGGCCGGGAAATCCCTATCCTTTGACAGGGAGGAAATGATTGCCCTGGCAGATAAGTATAAGATTTCGATCGTATCCTTAACAGAAGAAGATATCCCATGACATCTGAGCCAATGCGGATTCAGCCCGTGAAACCAGCCCCCGGGAACAGGGCTCCCCATATTATGATCCTGACCGGGGAACCCTCGGGAGACTTCCATGCCGCTCCCCTGATCAGGGCCCTTAAAAAGCTTGTGCCCGGCATCCGCATCTCAGGTATCGGCGGTCCTGCCATGGCCGGGCAGGGCGCTGAGATCTTTTTCCCCATTGAACGGCTTTCTGCCATGGGACTGATCCAGGTCGCCCGGCAGTTCTCCACCATCCGGCAGGCTTTCAGGACGGTTCAGCAGCGTCTCAATATCGACCGGCCCGATGTTCTGGTTCTTATCGATTATCCGGGATTCAACCTCCGGGCAGCAAAATATGTACATGAAAACCTGGATATACCGGTGTGTTATTATATCGCCCCCAAGGCCTGGGCCTGGAATGCATCCCGCTTCAGCAAAATAAAAGACTATACGGACCATGTGGCCCTGATCCTTCCCTTTGAGCTGCCCATTTATAAAAAGCTTAAAATTAGCGCCACCTATGTGGGAAACCCCCTGGTGGACGAATATCCGGCTCCCCCCTCAGGCCAGGACAACAATGTTGGCTGCCAGAACGGGTTTCCTGTCATCGGTCTCCTTCCCGGCTCCAGGTCTTCTGAAATTAACAAGCTTCTGCCGGTGATGCTGGATACGGCCCAAGAAATTGTCAAGGTGCACGGAAAGGCCCGCTTTTTGATATCTTCTGGAATCGCCCAGTATGACCAACGTATCCGCCAGATTCTGGAAGACCATCCCATCCGCCAGTCCTGCAGCATTGTTTCAGGCCGCCCTGCCGCCATATTTAAAACGGCGGACATGCTCATAGCGGCATCGGGAACGGTTACCCTGGAAGCTGCCCTTTGTCAGGTGCCGACCATTATCGTTTATAAACTTTCACCCTTGGCCTTTGCCCTGGGCCAGCTGCTGGTTAAAGTAAAATACGCCGGCCTTGCCAACCTGATTATGGGGCGGGAGGTCATGCCTGAGCTGCTCCAGAAGGACGCCAGTCCTGAAAAGATTTCAAAAAAGGCGTTTTCCATACTCTCCGATCTAAGTGCCCACAGAAGACAATTGGCCCAGGTTCGCCAGCGGCTGGGCACGCCCGGTGCACCGGATCGAACCGCGAAAATTATTATAAATATTATGGGGAAAGAAAGGAAACCGGGGGCTTAAATACCTATTTGACAAACCCATGGCAAAGTGATTAGAGTGAATCAGACCATCATATTAATCTAAGAGGATTTAAATTTTCATGACCTTTGAAGTGACCCTGTTGCTCATCTGTCTTCTATTGTCCGGTTTTTTTTCGGCTTCGGAAACAGCACTTTTTTCGATTTCAAAAGTCAAAGCACTACATGTGGCCAAGGACGGTTCCAGCACAGGCCGCCTGATTATGGAGATGAAAGAGGATTCCCATACACTTCTGACCACGATTCTCATCGGCAACAACCTGGTTAATATCGGTGCGTCTGCCCTGGCAACATCCCTGGCTATTTCCTATTTTGCCTCCAACGCCGTCGGCATTGCAACCGGTGCCATGACCCTTCTTATCCTGGTCTTCGGGGAAATTTTTCCCAAGTCCTTTGCCAACCACAACAATGTGCTGGTATCCAGGGGGGTGATTTATCCCCTGTACTGGCTGTCAAAACTTTTCTTTCCCCTGATCTTTATTCTCAATTTTATTCCCAAACTCCATGGGACCATTGATAACGCCCAGGAGGCCGTTACCGAAGATGAACTTATGACCATGGTTGAGGTGGTTGAGGAGGAAGGGGAAATCAAAGTGGAAGAAAAAGAGTATATCACCAGCATCTTTGAGTTTGACGATACCTCCTGTTCAGAAATCATGACCCCCAGGGCGGATATGTTTGTGGTGGATGTTTCCCAGGGCCTGGATATCCAGGATGTGCTTAGAACCGGCTTTTCAAGAATACCGGTGATAGAGGATACCATTGACAATATCGTTGGGATTCTTCATGTGAAGGATCTTTTCGCAAAGTTCCAGCGCCAGGTTGAATCGGGAAAAAATGTCGGGGACCTTGAATTGAAATCCATCATGAAAAAACCCTATTTTATCCCGGAATCCAAAAAGCTGGATTCCCTGCTCCAGGCCTTTAAAACCAAGAAGAACCATATGGCGGTGGTGGTGGATGAGCACGGCGGGGTCTCAGGCATTGTCACCCTGGAGGACGTGGTGGAAGAGGTGTTTGGCGAAATTGTCGATGAGACCGATCATAACGCCCCTGACATTGTTCAGTTAAAGGGGAAAAAATGGCTGGTCTCCGGACGGATGGATGTGGATGACCTGAACAAGGCCCTTGATATTGAAATTCCGGAATCCGCCAACTACGATACCATTTCAGGTTTTTTTCTTGAGCAGATCGAGCGGATTCCCCAACCGGGAGAGTTCATTCGGCTGGATGACTGGGTGATTACGGTGAAGGACATGGACGGTAACCGGATAAAATCCTTTATCGTCAAACCTGCTGACAACCAGGACGCCAAGGGACTCGGATAACCAAGGAGTGAAAAAATAAAAAATCAGGGATATTTACTTGACAGATGAAAATCATCTGTATAAGCTTCTTGGACCTTAAAAAAACGAATCGGATTAAAAGATGAATTTTACCTTTGGCAGATATTTTTATTTTAGCAGCTTCTTTAGAAGGGAGCCTGCCTGCCGGTGGTGAATCAACCTTAACACCCGAGACCCCGATCAAAAAACCGCAGCAGGCAGACGCCTGGTGCGGTTTTCGCGTTTTTGGGGGGGAGGGAATGATCCAGGAACCTTAGACTATGGAAATACCGAAAGAGAAAAAAGTGGATGATACCCAAGCCAATTCTCTGGCACCTTTGAGGGAAGAGATCGACCGGATTGATGCCAGGATTCTGGAGCTGATAAACCGGCGCCTGAACATCGGAGAACAGGTGGGCATGGTTAAAAAGCAGAAGGGCAGTCAGATCCTTGACCGGGCCCGGGAACGGATGGTGGTTGAAAACCTGTTTAAAATTAACCAAGGCCCTGCGAACCCGGAGCTGATCCAGTATATATTTAATGTGATCATCACCGCCACCAGGGAAATCCAAAAGCCTAAGACCATCGCCTTTTTAGGACCTAAAGCAAGTTACACCCATATTGCCGCCCTGAATCATTTCAGGCATTCCGGTGATTTTGCTGAACAACCCAGCCTCTTTGATGTATTCCGGGAGGTAGAACGGTCCCAGGGTCATTACGGGGTGGTACCGGTGGAAAATTCCATTGAAGGGGCAGTGAATCATACACTGGACCTGTTTACTGAGTTTGACCTGAATATATGTGCCGAGCATTACGAACCTATTTCCCACGACCTGCTTTCCATCACCGGGGAGCCGGACGATGTCAGAACCATTTACTCCCATCCCCAGGCCATTGCCCAGTGCAAGGGGTGGATTCGTAAACACTTCCCCGAAGCCGAGGTGCTGGAGACAAGTTCCACTTCCAAGGCAGCTCAGATGGCCGCCGGGGACGAAACCGTTGCGGCCATCGCTTCCCAAAAGGCGGCCCATATTTATGAACTGCTGCCCGTGGCGTCAAAAATCGAAGACCGGGGGGGGAATATTACCCGGTTTTTGGTCATTGGCAAGGATTCCCCGGAACCCACCGGCAAAGATAAAACCTCAATTATGTTTGCCACCTCCCATACCCCGGGGGCGTTATTCAAAGCCCTGGCCCCCATTGACAGGGCCGGACTGAACATGGTGAAACTTGAATCCAGGCCCACCCGGCACCACAACTGGAGCTATTATTTTTTTATGGATATTGAAGGCCATATCAAAGAAGCGGCGGTGAGCCGTACAATTGACGAAATCAGGTCTGCAACTCTTTCGCTCAAAATTCTGGGGGCATATCCCATATTTAAAAAAGAGGAGCCCCTCCCATGACCCATTGTTTAATCGATACCTCCACCGCCCTTTATTGCGTGCTTGGGCGTCCGGTTGCCCATTCCAAAAGCCCAGCCGTCCATAACAGGGCGTTCCGGGAAGAAAAGATCAATGCCGTTTACCTGGCATTTGAACCCGAAAATATTGAAAAGGCCGTCATGTCAATCAAAACCCTTTCCATCCGGGGGGCTTCTGTGACCATTCCCTTTAAGGAATCTGTCATGGCGTATCTGGACTGGATTGATCCCCTGGGATTGGAAATCGGGGCGGTAAACACCATCGTCAATGAGGACGGTGTCCTCAAGGGCTATAACACTGACTGCCGGGCGGCTATTGATCCCATCCTGGGCCTGGGCAGCATCCGGGATAAACGGGTTTGCATTGTCGGGGCAGGGGGAGCGGCCCGGGCCGTCGCCCACGGGGCCGCAAAGGAAGGGGCAAAAATTATTGTCACCAACCGGACCCAGGAAAAGGGGCTGGACCTGGCAGACCGGGTATCCGGAGAATTTGTTCCGGCCAAGGAAGCTGAGGATATACAGGCGGACGTGGTGATCAACACCACCAGCCTGGGCATGGTGCCCAATGACCAGGTCTTGAGTTTTTCTGAAAAGGCCCTTCGGCCCGGTATGCTGGTCATGGATGTGGTGTATGCGCCCATGGATACCTGTCTGCTGAAAACCGCCAGGTCAAAGGGATGCACCACCATTGACGGGTTGACCATGTTCCTGGCCCAGGCCGCCGCCCAGTTTACGCTGTGGACGGGCAGGATTCCTGATATCGAACTGATGAGAAAAGACATATTGGGCTGATGCGCCCGAAGGAGAAAAAGATGAAGCAGCTGAGTCCCCGGAATATCCCAGACCAGGTGGTCCGTATTCCCGGATCCAAAAGTATCTCGCACCGAATGATGATCTGCGCGGCCCTGGCCCGGGGAAAATCGGATATTTACAACTCCCTCGAAAGCGATGACCTCGCCTTGACCCGGCAGACCCTGTCACATATGGGGGCCGGTATCCACAGAGCCGGTGAGGACCATTATGAAATTACCGGTTTCGGCGGCCGCCCAAGGCCCTATCCAGAGCCCATTTACCTGGGTAATTCCGGCACCTCCATGCGGTTGCTGGCCGGCATTGCCGCCCTGGGGGATACCGCCTATACCCTGACCGGGGATGAGCGCATGTGCCAGCGGCCCATGACCGAATTGCTGGAGGCCCTGAACCTGATCCAGATTTCGGCGTATTCACGCAACGACCAGGGCACCCCCCCTGTCGTCATCCAGGGGAACAGCCGCATGGGCGGTAAAACCCGGATCGACTGCTCCAGGTCAAGTCAATACCTTTCCGCCCTGCTCATGGCAGGCGCCCTTTTCGACCAGGGCCTGGTCATTGAACTGGACGGCCCTCCGGTATCCCAGCCCTATGTTGATCTGACCCTGGATGTCATGCGGCAGTTTAATGTGACGGCTGAAAGGGTGTCAAATATCAGGTATGAGGTTCCGGGCCGCCAGGCATATGTCCCGGGTAAGAGAATCGTGGAGCCGGATATGTCCAATGCCGGTTATTTCTGGGCGGCCGGGGCGGTTAGCGGCAAAAAAATCGGGGTAGACAATATTGGAGAATCACTTCAAGGCGACCTGAAACAGGTGAACATCCTGGAGAAAATGGGCTGCCATGTGCAAAAAGAGGGCAGGGTGCTCTCTGTACAGGGCGGTGCGCTTACCGGTGTGGATGTGGACATGGCCGACACCCCGGATGCGGTGCCGGCCATTGCCGTTGTGGCAGCCTTTGCCAAGGGCAGGACCCGGATCCGCAATATCGGCCATTTGCGGATAAAGGAATGCGACCGCATCGATGCGGTCTGCTCCCAGCTGGCCAAAATGGGTGTCCAGGTCAGCCAGGGGCCGGATTCCATGGAAATTACCGGAGGCAATCCCTGCGGTGCCTGTATCGAAACCTTTAACGATCACCGCATTGCCATGGCATTTTCCGTGGCAGGACTCGTGGTGGCGGGTATGGAAATTGAAAATCCCGGCTGTGTTGAAAAATCCTTCCCCACCTACTGGCAGATCTATGATGCGCTCTGATAAATTGTTGCCTGTGTTCCTCGTCGGCTACCGGTGTACAGGCAAAACCACCATCGGCAGGCTTCTGGCCCGGGCCCTCGGCCGCCCCTTTGTGGATACAGATACCGCCCTTGAGGCCCGGTTCAATATTTCCATTGCCCAAATGGTTGCAAACAAGGGCTGGGACCATTTCCGGGAAATGGAAAACCGGGTGCTGACCTCCCTGGATATCTCTTCGGCACCGGTGGTGGCCACAGGCGGCGGTATTATCCTGGCGGAGAAAAACAGGGTGTGGATTCATGATTCCGGCATCTGTGTATGGCTCCATGCCGATGTGTCCACACTGCTATCCAGATTGTCCAAAGACGCAGAACTAACGGATCACCGACCGGACCTCACCGGCCACAGCCTGGAAGAGGAGACCCGTGAGATGCTGGACATCAGAACGCCATTATACCGGGAAATGGCCCAAATAATTGTAGACACGGCCCGATATACACCTGAAGACGCGGCCCACCACATCATAAGGAGGCTTGAAAATGAGCGGCTCTAGCTTTGGAAAAGCGTTTCAAATATCAACCTTTGGCGAATCCCACGGAAAGGCCCTTGGGGTCGTTATCCAGGGCTGTCCCCCGGGTCTGGAAATAGATGAGGCTGTAATACAGGCTGCTCTGGACAAACGGAAACCCGGAAAGGGGCCGGCATCCACCAAGCGTAATGAGCCGGACCGGCCCAGGATACTCTCCGGTACCTTTGAGGGCAGGACAACGGGCACCCCCATTATGATACTCATTGAAAACAAAGATGCCAAATCCCGTTCCTATGCAGACATTGCCCATGTTTTCCGCCCAGGCCACGGAGACTATACCTATTTTAAAAAGTACGGGATCCGGGATTACCGGGGCGGGGGCAGGGCCTCTGCCAGGGAAACCGCCGCCCGTGTGGCGGCAGGGGCTGTGGCCCAACTGGTCCTGGATCCCCATAAGGTTTCCATTGAAAGCCATACCCTTGCCATGGGCGGGATCCATGCCCAAACCTTTGACAGAAACGTAATCGATGAAAATCCATTCAAAATGGCTGATGCCAAGGCTGCGGAAGCTGTCGCCCAAAGGGTTGCCAAGGTCAAGGAAGAGGGAGATTCCCTTGGCGGAATCGTGGAAATAAGGGCGGTAAATGTACCGCCGGGGCTGGGTGATCCGGTATTTGACAAACTTGACGGAGAAATTGCCAAGGCCATGATGAGTATCGGGGCTGTAAAGGCGGTTGAAATCGGTGCAGGGATCCGGGCGGGCGAATTAAAGGGATCGGAGAACAACGATGCCATGACCCTGGACGGATTCCAGTCCAACAATGCGGGTGGCATACTGGCAGGCATTTCAAACGGAGAGGATATCGTTGTCAAGGTTCATGTGAAACCCATTCCCTCCATCCTCAAACCCCAGGATACCTTAAGGGAGGACGGCAGTGCCGCAGTGGTCTCAACAAAAGGGCGGCATGATATCTGTGCCATCCCCAGAATAAACAAGGTCTGTGAGGCCATGCTTGCGCTGGTTCTCACAGACCATTTGTTAAGGCAGACCTGCCAGAATTGTATTTCAGATTAAACCGGGGCTTTTTCCACGATATCGGTTTCAAGTTTGTCTGCAATTTCAATGGCGGAGTTTAGGGCATCGTTGATCATGAAAAGCTGGATTTTAAGGGTTTTCAAGGATGCCGGAGTCGCTGAGATCTTGTCTCCGGAGGAGAGGATGGAGGCCAGCTGATTGGCTTTTTTGGAAAACTCGGTCAGCCGTTCGCTGAAGTTGATGATTTCACCGGCCCAGTTGTCCCGTTCTTCCTGACTCAGTTCGATGTCGGCGTTTCCGGTTCCGTTGATGAGGTGGTCAATCTGGTAGTCCTCGGGGTTGGCGATGATCTCGTACATAATGTTCTCCTTTTCGTGGGTGGTTTATCCTGTTGAAGGACATGTGACGAACATGGGTAAAAGGATAAGTAAGCCTTGAACTTAAGTCAAGTTTAGTGGCTGAAAACATTAGGTATTCAGGAGGGACTAAAAGGAGATTCCCCCCATGCACGCCCGGTGCACGGGGGGAACGAATTTTTCATCGCCAGTGGGGATATTGAATGGGGCTTCAGTATTCAGCCCCATTCTTTTTGGTGATGACTTAGGCCGCATCGGCCAGAAGGTGGTTGAGTATTTCGCCCTGGGTATAAATAATTCTTAAAATGGACAGGTAATAGGTGTATTCCGCATTGGAAATCCGCCGTTCGGCTTCCACCAGCAGCGTGTTGGCATCCATGACATCAATACTGTCGGCCATGCCGTATTTGAACTGCATCTGAACGGCATTATAGTTTTCCTGGGCTGACTTGAGTTCGTCGGCCAGATTGATCAGGGTGTTTTTAGCGGTTTCGAATTCCAGGTAGGCTTGGGTGGACTGCAGAATTACCGCCTTTTCCTGGTTGGCCAGGGACTGTTTTGCCTGGCGCTCTTTAGCCAGGGCCTGACGCACCTGGGCCCGCCGCAGGCCCCCGTCAAAGAGGGTGAAGGTCAGCTGGGCCTGGACATAGGCATTCTCAGTATCATAATCTGCATCCGGATCGCTTCCCCTGTCATATTTGATGTCATTTTCATTGTAGCCCCCTTCAAGGGCTATGCTGGGCCAGTAGTCCCCCTTTTCATACTCAATGGTCCGGTGGGCTATTTCCAGGGCCTTTTTGGCCTCCTTTATTTCGTATCTGCTTTCCAGGGCCTTGGCTCTGATGTCATCCTTGTTTATTTTATAGTCTTCAAAGCCTTCAATATCCTCGGCAGAGACCCTGAAGCCCTCTTCAATGCCGGTGAGCCGGACAATGCTGGCCTTGGCGGTTTTTACATTGTTCTGGGCCACAATTTTATTGGTCCTGGCCTTGGAAAGTTCTGCCTCGGCGCGGTATAGGGCGGTCTTGGTGACATTGCCGACACTCAGTTTTTCTTTGACAGAATTCCTGTAGGCCGTAAGCCTGTTAACTTCCGCATCTGCCACTTCCACCAGACGTTTGCTGCTAAGGGTCTGGATATAGGCCTGGGCGACCTGGAAAATGTAATCGGACCTTACCGCTTCCTTGGCCAAGATCGAGCGTTCAATCCCCTTTTTACTGACGTCATAGGCAACGAGCTCCCGGCCGTTGAGGGTAAATGACTGGGTGAGCTTGCCGCCCATTGTAGTGGTGTCCGGCGATGTCTGTTCGTCGTTTTTATAATTTAAATAACTGCCGAAAAGCGTGGCGCGCGGGAAGAGTACGGATTTTGCCCGCTCCTTTTCCTGCTCGGCAATATACTGGTTTTCTTCTGCTATTTTAATGGTTTCGGCATTTTCATTTGCCTTTTGGCACAGTCCCTTGAGGGTGTAAAGGGGCTGGGAAAATCCCGGGGAGACAGAGGCTGCGCAGATTAGCAGCAATGATAAAAGAAAAATGATGGTCCGTTTCATGGATGTCCTCATACCTAGACGATTATAGAATATTATTACAAATAAACCGCTCCAACATAATATGGCGGCTGGTTTTGGTCAAGCCCTGTGTCCGGGCAACGGCCCGGCCTTTCATATCAGTTTTATTCTCCCGTGCAAAACTTTGCCGAGAAGAATAGAAAAATACCTTATTCTATGCTATTAATCACCAAAATTCTTGTAAAGAAATGTAATTGAAAAAGGAGGATAAGGTGAGTATTGTACCGGGAACTGAATATGAAGGCCTGCCGCTGGTCAGGCAGGGTAAAGTAAGAGATATTTTTGATACGGGCGACGCCCTGATTATGGTAACCACAGACCGGCTGTCCGCCTTTGACGTGGTCCTGCCCAATACCATTCCGGATAAGGGAAAGGTGCTGAACCAGATTTCCGTATTCTGGTTCAAGCAGATGGAAGATATTGTGAAAAACCACATCATTTCAACCGATGTGGCGGATTATCCAAAGGAATTCCAGAAATATAAGGATGCCCTTGAAGGCCGGTCCATGATGGTGAAAAAGGCCGAGCCAATGGCCGTGGAGTGCATTGTCCGGGGCTATATTTCAGGTTCCGGGTGGAAATCCTATCAAAATGAAGGCCATGTCTGCAATATCCGGCTGCCCAAGGGGCTGAAGGAATCCGACCGGCTGGAGACGCCATTGTACACTCCGTCCACCAAGGCTGAGATCGGCGACCACGATATCAATATCAGTTTTGAAGAAACCGTAAATATCATCGGCAAGGAGAATGCAGAAAAACTGAGGGACCTCAGCCTTGAAATCTATAACAGAGGTGCAAAGCTGGCCCTTGAAAAAGGCATCATCATCGCCGATACCAAGTTCGAATTCGGCATGCTGGACGGGGAAATCATCCTCATTGACGAAATCATGACGCCGGATTCATCAAGATTCTGGCCCCTGGATGACTATGCGCCCGGCAGGGGGCAGAACAGCTTTGATAAACAAACGGTCCGTGACTGGCTGACCAATTCCGGATGGGGCAAAACCCCTCCGGGACCTGAGCTGCCGGCGGAAATCATTGAAAACACCAGCAATACCTATAAGGAAATCTTCAACCGCCTCACCGGGGAGACCATCTAATCTTACAATGGTTCTGCGGGTATAGCTGCACACTTCAAAATCAACTTTCGGGCTGAAAACAGGAAGTATCCCGCCCGGACTGCTCCAAGCAGCCCGGGCGGGATATTTCCGGAACAAAAGCATCGCAACGTTTGCTGGATCTTTGCTCAGAGCCATCGGACGTATTTTCCCAGATTCCCTTTTCAGCCCTCCATATTCAGCAACGGTAAAAGGATTTGACCGGCGCACGGGAAGGGGGAGTTTAAAAATGGTCTTAACCGGGACAAGCACCCTTAGATAATTCAGGTAGCCGCCATGAACCTTTTCAAATCCCTGTGTCTTTGGACTGTGGGCATTGTTTTTTTTATATTTTGTTTTCCTGTATTGGTCGTTAGCCTTGCACTGCTGCCCAGGGCAAGGACGTTCCATCTGGCAAGGCGGCTGTTCGCAGTGCTCATTCGCTTGATGGGTGTTGAGCTCAGGGTCAAAGGACGGGAGAATATTGACCCCGATACCACCTATCTGATCATGGGCAACCATGAGAGCCTGTTTGATCTTTTCGTGATCCCCGCCGCGATTCCCCTGGTATTCACCGGGGTGGAGGCGGCCTATCATTTTTCCATTCCGATCTGGGGATACCTGATCCGGAAATGGGGCTGCATCCCAATTCGGCGAGGTAACCTGGAACAGGCCAAGCAGAGCCTGGAGCAGGCCCGAATGACCCTGGCAACAGGGCTTTCCATTGCCATTTTGCCTGAAGGGCACCGTACCCGTACCGGCAGGATGGCCCCCTTTAAAAAAGGACCTTTTCACCTGGCCAAAAATACCGGTGCCCCCATTCTTCCCTTTGGGATTTCCGGGCTCTACGATTACCAGCAGCGGGGCGGTTTCGTCCTAAAGCCGGGCAGGGTGACCGTCACCATTGGCCGTCCCATTCCCTTTGAGCGTTATGATTCGATGTCGGTTGAAGAACTGCGGGCCTTTGTTTTCGATTGTATCAGGACGCTGTCGGTTTTAAACCGTTGAAAAATAAGCGCCCGGAGGCCTAAGGCCGTCCGGGCGCGGTTGAACAATGAATTACCTACTTATTCTTTTTCGGCGTTTACCTGTTCGATTACCTTTTTGGCCAGGTCGCCGGGGACTTCATCATACTGCTCAAATTCCATGGTAAATGTACCGCGGCCGCCGGTCATGGAGCTTAGATCCGGGGCATAGCGGAGCATTTCAGACATGGGTACCAGGGCGTTGATGATCTGTTTGTCATCCTCGGAGTCCATGCCAAGCACCCGGCCGCGCCGGGAGTTCAGATCGCCCATGATATCGCCGGTGGCATCGTCGGGCACCTTGACGGAGACCTTCATGATGGGTTCAAGCAGGGTGGCCTTGGCATCGGCGGCCGCATTTTTAAAGGCCAGGGAGCCGGCGGTCTTGAATGCCATTTCAGAAGAGTCCACAGCATGGTATGAACCGAAGTCCAGGGTGGTTCTGAAATCCACACAGGGGAAGCCGGCGAGGATTCCTTTCTGCATGGCATCCCGGATACCGGCTTCTACGGCGGGGATATAGTTTTTGGGGATTACGCCGCCCACAATCTTATCAACGAATTCGTATCCGGATCCTGCGGGAAGGGGTTCAAGTTCAATCCAGCAGTCGCCGTACTGGCCATGTCCGCCGGACTGTTTCTTATGCTTGCCCTGAACCCGGACTTTTTTCTTGAATGTTTCCCTGTAAGCCACCTTGGGTGTGGCAATGCTCATCCCGACATTGAATTTACGCTGGATTTTTTCAGCCGTAATTTCGATGTGGACCAGGCCGCGGCCGGAAAGAATGGTCTGGCGGGTCTCTTCTTCCCGCCTGAGCTGGAGGCCCGGATCCTCTTCCAGGATCTTACGGATGGCTTCGTGGATTTTATCCTCATCCTTTTTCTCTTTGGGGGAAATGGCAAAAGAGATGCAGGGCGGCAGGGGCTCAGGAGCAGGAATCTGGACATCCTGTCCGGTGGTCAGGGTATCGCCCGTGAGCGTATCTTTCAGTTTGGCAACGGCCACGATGGCGCCGGGCAGTGCCCCGTCGATCTGTTTCTGATCTTTTCCTGCAATTTCCAGAAGCTGGGAAAATCTTTCCTTGGTGCTCTTGGTGACGTTAAGGATGTTGCCCTCTTTGCCCAGGGTTCCGGAGATGACGCGGAACAGGGAGAGGCGGCCGGCATAAGGATCCACGATGGTGGCAAATACAAAACCTGTGAATTCGGCATCGGGATCCGGGGCAATTTCAACTTCGTTGCCGTCGGCATCTGTGGCAGTCCAGGGGCCGCGGTCCAGGGGAGAGGGCATGTAATCGTTGATAAAATCAAATACCACATCAAGGCCGATCATTTTTGTGGCGGAGGTGCAGATGGCGGGGTAGAATTCCGCATTCAGCACGCCCTTGCGGAAGGCGCCTTTGATTTCTTCTTCGGTCAGTTCTTCGCCTTCCAGATATTTTTCGAGCAGATCATCATCGAGTTCTGCTACGTTTTCAACAAATTCTTCTTTGGCCATGGCAATGTCGTCGGCCATGTCCGCGGGGATGTCAATCTGGCTAGCCTTGCCGTCTGCATCATATTCAAATGCCTTGCCGGTGACAATGTTGACCAGGCCTTTGAAATCGTCTTCTTTTCCAATGGGATAGCAGACGGGAATAACTTTCTTTTTCAAGGAGGTGTTGCAGGCATCAACGGCAGTGGTGAAGTCGGCCCGCTCCCGATCCAGCTTGTTAATGATGACAAAACCGGGAAGGTTGTAATCAAGGGCGGATGCCGCTGCTTCTTCAGTCATTGCTGAAGGTCCGCCTACGCCGTCGATGACGAATGCCATGCTGTCGGCAACGGGAAAGCATGTTTTGGAAGCAGAGAAGAAATTCTGGTCACCCGGGGTATCCATTAAGGTAATCGTATGTTTGTTGTGGGTGTATTTAATGAATGATGTGTTGATACTCTGCTGTTTTTTGGTCTCTTCAGGCTGGAAATCCATTACGGTATTTCCCTCTTCAACCTTGCCAAGGCGTTTGGTTACCCCGGCTTTAAACAGCATAGCCTCAGCAAGAGTAGTCTTGCCTGCACCTCCATGGCCGGCCAGGGCCACATTTCTCATTGTTTTGATTTCTTCGCTCATTACTGCTCCTTTACACAATTATTAATGCTTCAAATTTACGGTCTATCTTTTAACATTTAAATTTATGCTGACAGCTTTTTACAGCGTATAGAGTCTTTGACTTATCCTTTCATTTTTTAGGGTTTCTCGCCATATACCGCCGGCCGTTTCTTAACCGCCGGCTAACAGTATCGAATGACATAACCATCTATATCTGGTTTTGTCAACGATTTACTGGAATTTGAAAATTAAAGCAGAAGAGGGGAGGTTGCGCTTAGATCCGCTGGAGGAATATGATGTATTCCTCATTGCCTTTGGGACCGAGAATGGGAGAGGTGACGGTGTCGTTGACCCGGTAGCCCCGATCGGAAAAAAAGGTTTTGATATCTTCCACGACCTGGGCGCGGACAGCCGGATCTTTCACCACGCCGCCCTTGCCCACATTCTCGCGGCCGGCCTCAAACTGGGGTTTGATTAGGGCGAGGATAACGGTGCCGGGCTTCATGAATTTTTCTGCGGCTGGAATCACAGTTTTAAGGGAAATAAAGGAGGTATCTGCCACCACCATGTCCATGGGTTCGGCCACAAGGTCCGGTGACAGATGGCGGATATTTGTCCGTTCGATCACCACCACCCGGTCATCCTGACGCAGTGACCAGTCCAGCTGGCCGTATCCCACATCCACGGCGTATACTTTTTTTGCACCGGATTTAAGCAGGCAGTCGGTGAATCCGCCAGTGGAGGCGCCGATGTCAAGACAGATCTTGTCAGCCGCGCTTACCGGGAAGGTGGTAAGTGCCTTTTCAAGCTTGAGGCCGCCCCGGCTGACGTAGGGGTGGTCATCCACTTTGACCTTGATGGCGGCATCAAGGGTGACCTGGGCACCCGGCTTATCCACCGGCATATCATTAACCAATACCTTGCCGGCCATTATCATGGCTTTGGCCCGATCCCTGGAACGGATCAGGCCCCGTTCCACAAGGACCAGATCCAACCGTTTTTTATTGGCTTTACCCTTTTTGGCCATGATAAAGTTCCAGTCCTGCATCAATGATTGCCTGGGCATCCACATGATAGTCTTTGCGAAGCTGGTCCTGGCCGCCGTGCTCCACAAAGGTGTCGGATATGCCGATACGTTTAAAGGCCATTCCGGTGCATCCGTTGTCGCAGAACATCTCCAGTACAGCGGAGCCGAATCCGCCGGCAAGCACGTGTTCTTCAACGGTGATCACCTTTTTTATGGACCCGGCCAGGTCAAGGAAAAGCTGTGAGTCCAGGGGTTTTACAAACCTGGCGTTGACCACCGTGGCTTGGATGCCCTGTCCGGCTAATACTTCGGCGGCGGCAAGGGCGTCATTTGCCGGCTGTCCGGCGGCAATAATCATCAGGTCCCTGCCTTCCCTGACGACCTTGGCTTTACCGATATCAAGGGCCGGGGCGTCAGGATCAATGGCGACTCCCTGTCCGGCTCCTCTGGGGTAGCGCAGGGCAATGGGGCCCTTGTGGGAAAGGGCTGTCCTGAGCATCCGTGCCAGTTCATTTTCATCCATGGGGGCCATCACCGTCATATTGGGCATGGCGCGCAGATATGAAAAATCGAACAGGCCGTGGTGGGTGGGACCGTCTTCTCCGACAATACCGCCCCGGTCAAGTGCGAAAACCACAGGGTGGTTGTCTATGCAAACGTCATGGAGTATCTGGTCATAGGCCCGTTGGAGAAAGGTGGAATAGATGGCTACCACCGGCCGGGCGCCCTTGGAGGCAAGTCCGGCGGCAAAGGTTACGGCATGCTGTTCTGCGATTCCCACATCGAAAAAACGATCGGGGAATTCGTTGGAAAACCGGGTCAGACCGGTTCCTTCAGGCATGGCGGCGGTAACGGCCACCACCTTGTCATTTTCCCTGGCAAGCCGGATCATATGGTCCCCGAACACCGAGGTGTAAGAGGGAATTTTGCCGGCTGTTTTATTGCTCTTGCCCGTGTCCACGGCAAAGGAGCCAACCCCGTGGAAATAAACGGGATTTTTCTCTGCCGGTTCATATCCTTTTCCCTTTTTGGTGGTGACATGCAGCAGCACGGGGGAATCGGGGTTTTTGATATTGCTCAAAATATTGATGAGGTGGTCCAGGTTGTGACCGTCAATGGGGCCGAAGTAATCGAAATTAAAGGCTTCGAAGAGCATTCCCGGGGTCACAAAGGTTTTAAAGGATTCTTCCCAGCGCTTTGCCCAGCCATACATGTCGTCCCCGATTTTGGGGACGGCTTTCAAGACCTGGCCGAACTGGTTTCTCATATTCTGCAGGGCCTTGTTTGAAAAGGTCCGGGAGAGGTAAGAGGAGAGGGCGCCTACATTGGGGGATATGGACATATCGTTGTCGTTGAGGATGACGATGAGTCCCCGCTTAAGGTCGCCGGCCTGGTTGAGACCTTCGTAAGCCATCCCTGCGGTCAGAGAGCCGTCACCGATAACGGAGATGACGTCGGAGTCATCCTGGTTCATGTATTTGGCGCAGCTGATGCCGAGTCCGGCTGAAATGGAGGTTGAAGAATGGCCCACTGTAAATCCGTCACAGGGGTTTTCCTTTATTTTGGCAAACCCGGAAATGCCTTTGTACTTTCTGAGGGTATCGAAATCCCTGTTTCTGCCGGTAAGCAGTTTATGGGCGTATGACTGGTGGCCCACATCCCAAACCAGGGTGTCTTTGGGAATATCGAAAACGTAGTGGATGGCCAGGGTCAGCTCCACCGCGCCCAGGCTTGAGGCCAGGTGGCCGCCGTTTCTGGATACCACATCAATGATCCTGTGCCTCAGTTCATTGGCCAGAATGCCCAGATCGGTTCTGGATAGCTCTTTTAAATCCTCGGGGGAGTTGATCTGTTCAAGAAAGTTCAATATGACAATACCTTATATTAGTTGATTGGGCTTATCGTTTCCGGTTTACAATATACCTTGCAATGGCCCTCAAGGGGTCGGCGCTGGCTTTAAATCCGGCATGGTCCAGGGCGCTGACGGCGTTATCCGTCAGTTCCAGGGCAAAGGCCTTGGAATTGTCAAGGCCGATGATGGCGGGAAATGTCATCTTGTCATGGAGGGCGTCGGATCCGGCTGCCTTTCCCATGATCTCGGGGTCGCCTTCCACGTTCAGGATATCATCCATGACCTGGAAGGAAAGGCCGATATACCCGGCGTAGTCGGTAAAAGCCTTAAGGATCTCAGGGTCGGCACCGGCACTGACGGCACCGGCTTCCACGCTGGCCCGGATCATCATTCCGGTTTTATGCTTGTGTATTTTTTTCAGATGATCCAGGGCCTGATCTTTATTCCCTAAATCTTCGGGACCCATGGATTCGGCCTGCATATCCAGCATCTGGCCTTCCACCATTCCGTTTACACCTGCCGCCCGGGAAATCCTGTCTACAAGCGCCAGCCGCAGGGCAGAATCGGGATAGGTGTCAAAATAAGGAGACGGATCCGCCAGGATGCTGAAGGCATGGGTGAGCAGCCCGTCTCCGGCCAGGATGGCCGTTGCCTCTGAAAATTTCTTATGGCAGGTGGGCAGGCCCCGACGCAGATCATCATCATCCATGGCCGGCAGGTCGTCATGGATTAGAGAGTAAGTATGGATCATTTCAATGGCGCAGCAGGCGGGCAGGGCGATCATTGGATTTTCTTCCAGGGCCTGGGCCGCAGCAAGGGCAAGGACGGGCCTGACCCGTTTGCCGCCGGCCATGAGAGAATGGGCCATGGCCTGGACAAGTTCCCTTTCCGGATCAAGGCGCCCCAGAATTTTTTGCAGGCTGTTTTCAACCAGTATCCGGTTTTCCTTCAGGTAATCCGCAAGATTGAATTCAGATAAAGTTGAATCGGTCATGTCAGCTTACTCCGTCTCAAAGGACGATTCTTTGGGGTTTCCCTCTGCATCCAATGTCAGCAGGGAAATCTTTTTTTCGGTCTTATCCAGAATGTCCAGGCAAAACCGCGTCTGGGCAATGCCTGTTTCATATTTTTTTACCGACTGTTCCAGGGTCAGTTCTCCGGATTCCATTTCCTTGACGATTTCTTCAAGCTGTCTGAGTGCCGTTTCAAAAGTTTTTTTTGCCATACCTAATTATTATCCTTGTTTATTCCACCCGGGTAACCAGACGGCCGTTGGCCAATATGGTTTCAAGGCGATCGTCTTTTTCCACCTGCGCGGGATCCATTATTACCTGGCCCGAGGACAGGTCACGGGTAATGCTGTAGCCCCTGGCCAGCACTGATGATGGATTCAGGGACTCCAGCCGGCCTGAGGCTTCCCTGAGGGAGGACCTGAGCCGGTTTATTTTATTGGCCATGGCGCGATCCATGGCTGACTGAAGGCCGGCGACCTGGTTTTTATGCTCAGAAATTCTGGATGGGGGCAGGGTGGTGTTAAGGGTTCGGCGCAGCCAGTACAGCCGCTCCCTGTCCCTGTTAATTTTTTGGGTCATGGCCAGGTGAAGACGGGATTCAAGCTCGCCGGTCCTAAGCCTGTAATCATCCATCACCCGTGCCGGGCTTTTCAATCTGGATTCATAATCTTTGACCTGGCCGGCCATGGCCGCCAGGCGCCTTGCCATGGCCCGTTGTGCAGTATCTGCCAAGGTTTTGATCCGGTGAACCAAGGCCGCTTGGTCCGGCAGGGCCATTTCTGCAGCAGCCGAGGGGGTAGGGGCCCTTAGGTCGGCAGCAAAGTCTGCGATGGTAAAGTCAATTTCATGGCCGACACCGCTGATGATGGGAATATCAGATTCAAAAATTGCCTGTGCAACGGTTTCCGTGTTAAAGGCCCAGAGATCCTCAATTGAACCGCCACCCCTGGCCAGAATAATCAAATCACACCGCGTGAGTGCATTGGCGGTCTTTATGGCGGCTGCAATTTCGTTTACCGCTGCATCCCCCTGGACTTTCACCGGAAGAATTTCAATGGGTACGCTGGGACACCTGCGGCCGGCAACGTTAAGTATATCCCTGACGGCCGCACCGGTACCGGAAGTAATAAGGTTGACGCGCTGCGGCAGAAACGGGATTTCTTTTTTTCGGTCCGTATCAAACCAGCCCCTTGCCGACAGGGTTTGCTTAAGTTCTTCGAAGGCCTGTTGCAAAGAACCTGCACCATCAGGTTCCATATGTTCAAAGATGAGCTGGTAATTGCCCCTGGGTTCATACAGGGAAATTCTGGCCATGCCTTTGACTTTCATCCCGTTTTCAGGGACAAAGCGCAGGTTCCGTTTTTGATTTTTGAACATGACACAGGAGATTACTGCATCGGCATCTTTTAAGGAAAAGTATGAATGTCCCGATGCCGGGGTGACATAATTGGAGACTTCACCGGTGATCCATAGAAAAGGATACCGGTTTTCCAATAAGTTTTTTATCTCCCGGGTCAGCAGTGCAACCGTGTATATTTTTGCGGAGTTTTTCTGTGCTGAATTCATCCTTCATGTCCAATGCCGTGCAAAGTTCATACTTATAGGATGAAAGCCTTAAAAAAGTCAATAAATCTGAAAAACATATTTTGTCCGATAATATATATTATGTAAACTTTTATTATTGGCACTCAAGAACAGAGATGTGGATAGATGGCATGTGAATGACCAAATTGTAATCTTGAATTCTCCCCTGCCCGTGTTATATTACCGGAAAAGAGATGCAAAGAAACCAAACCCAAAACGAAAGGATAATCATGAACGCGAACCTCTCTTTTCAGCAAACCGGCGTGATGACCCATGTCAACGCCTTTATCAGAAGCACATACAATTGGATGGCCATCGGCCTGGCGGCCACCGGCCTGACTTCATATTTTATCTCTTCAAGCCCGGCTGCCCTGCAGGTGATTTTCGGCACGCCCATGATGCCTTTTATTCTTTTCATAGGGCTTGTACTGCTTTGCGGTTTCCTGGGTGCCAGGGTTCATAAAATGCAGGCCAGCACAGCAACCGGACTCTATATGGCATTGACTGTGCTTTACGGTGTCTGCCTTGCCCCGATTTTCCTGATGTATACGGCCACCTCCATTGCTTCGACCTTTTTTATCTGTGCCGCTACATTCGGCAGCGCCAGTATTTACGGTATGGTTACCAAAAAAGACCTGACCGGTATGGGACAGTTTCTGATGATGGGTCTGATGGGTATAATCATCGCCATGGTCATTAATATTTTTATAGGCAGCTCTGCCATGCAGACCATGATTTCCATGATTGCCGTTGTTATATTCACCGGGCTGACGGCCTACGATACCCAGAAATTGAAATCCATGGCCCTTACCATTCCCGACAACGCCACCGGTGCCATGATGAGAAAAGGCGCGCTCATGGGCGCATTAAGCCTCTACCTTGATTTCATGGGTCTTTTCGTCCACCTGCTCAGCCTCCTTGGTGTGGCAAGGGATTAACTCCGGAAATCAGATAGATCCAACCCAAAAGTTAAACGGCGGTGAATGGCAATTATTCAGCCATTCACCGCCGTTTTGTTTTTTTAGATACCGGCGGTTTTGCCTCAATTGGCTTATATGCTCTCCTGAATGGCGGCGCATATTTTTTCACAGGATTCCCGGGTCAGACCTTCTTCCGGGCCTTCCACCATCACCCTGAGCAAGGGCTGGGTGCCTGAATAGCGGACCAGCACCCTCCCCTCTTCTCCCAGGCGGGTTTCAACCTCTTTGATTGCATCTGCAATTGTGGCTATCTTGGTAAAATCAGGCCGGGATGCATCCACTTCAACGTTCATCAGGATCTGGGGATAAACCGTCATGATTTCTGATAGGCTGGACAGGGAGTTTCCGGTACCTGCCATGACCTCAAGCAGCTTAAGGGCCGACAGCATGCCGTCGCCGGTGGTATGCTCGTCAAGGAAAATCATATGGCCGGAATCTTCCCCCCCTATAACCGCTCCTTTTTCCTGCATCCGTTCCAGCACCTTCCGGTCGCCTACGTCGGTGATTTCATGGCAGATGCCTTGGTCTTTCAGGGCATTCACCAGGCCGATGTTGCTCATGATTGTACTGACAACTGTGTTGTTGGCCAGCCGCCCTGCCCCTTTGGCATAATCTGCGCAGATGGCCAGTATCCTGTCACCGGTGATCTTACGGCCCCGTTCATCCACTGCGATAAGCCGGTCGGCATCCCCGTCAAAAGCGAGCCCTGCATCTGCCCCGGTTTCCAGTACTTTGGCCCTGAGGGTCTCAGTATGCTGGGAACCGCAGTTGTGGTTGATGTTGATTCCGTCCGGTGAATCATTGATAAATACGGGGTCAAATAGCT
This sequence comes from Desulfobacter sp., assembly GCA_028768525.1. Taxonomy (NCBI): domain Bacteria; kingdom Pseudomonadati; phylum Thermodesulfobacteriota; class Desulfobacteria; order Desulfobacterales; family Desulfobacteraceae; genus Desulfobacter; species Desulfobacter sp. The sequence continues at coordinate 65,442 of CP054837.1, forward strand.
GGGAATTGAATATCAAGGAAGCACAGCTCGCTGCGGCACCGTTGGCCAGGTCCAGGACCAGTTTGAGTTTGATATTCCCGGGTTTCCTGAATGGAAACTTGTTCATCAAAAAATTTGAATAACGCTCGCAACCATCTGAAATCTTGTCTATTTTGCCAACGGCTTCTTGTGGAACAATGGCCTTCCCAAGGAGTTTGGATTCAATCTCTGCCTCCTGGTCGTCGGTGAGTTTGATCCCTCCCTTTTGGAATATTTTGATTCCGTTGTCATAAAAGGGATTATGGGAGGCGGAAATCATAATGCCGGCCCCGGCATTTTCCAGGACCCCGCTGAGGTAGGCCACGCCGGGGGTTGGAATCACTCCGGCCAGCATGGCATCCACCCCCATGGAGGCAATGCCGGCCGCCAGGGCGGCTTCAAGCATCTGTCCTGAGATCCGGGTATCTCTGCCGATAACGATTGCGCTATTCCCGGCTTCTTTGACCAGCAGCGCCACTGCCTGACCGGTCTTCATGGCAAGTTCACAGGTCATGGGGTGGGTATTTGCCCTCCCCCGGATTCCGTCGGTACCAAAAAGTTTTCCCATGGGGTACTAATCCTGTTTGATGCGGTTTATAATTGCTGTTTCAATACTTTTGAGCCAGGCCGATCCTGCATTGGACGCCTCAAGAGGCAGTTCCTGGATTGCGGCAATATACTCTTTGCCCAGCCGGGAAATGTTATTTTCTACGGCTCTGATGCAGACTTCTCCGGTGGTGTCAGGAGAAAGAAAATCTTTTTCCAGTATAAGCCGGGATTTGGCCTCTGACAATATGCCCAGCACCCTGTCGTGGGCATCCAATGCCCCCTGCCCCTTCTTTTTATGGGCCAGGATATCCCTTGACAGGCTCAGTTTTTCCCCGAAGGCCGTCAGGCGTGAAATCCGTTCCTTAATACAGAGTTCCAAATTCTCCTGGAGTCCTTGAATTATCTGCCCGGCGTAAAAATCCGTTTTAAACAGGGGTCTGACATGTGTATACCAGGCCTTAAGGGCAAAGAGGCCGGCAATGTAGCCAAGATTCATATCCAGGATTTTTTCCGGCTGGGTATATACACCTGTCTGCCAGGGCATGGACCCGTTTTTCAAGGCGCCGCCCATGATCAACCGGCCTGGCCGCTCTTCGCTTTTCCGTATAATGGAACCGGCCGCCGAGATGCATCCGAATCCGATCCGGGCAGGCCCCACAAGCCCGCCCTGGCCGCCCATAAAAACCGGCGGCTGGTTGAGCATAACCCCCTGGTGGATATTCCCCATCATGGAGGGGGTGGCCTTGTCCTGGTTGGGGGTATAATTAAAGTGGATAAAAGATGAGCCGACTTCGGAATGGTTTCTCCGGCTGGTCCCTCCGGCCATGAGGCAGTCGCAGAAATTGATCAGGCTGCCAAGGGTGACAAAGGGAAACAAAATGGTTTGCTTAAGCCCGACTGTATGGGCGGCATTGGCCTCTTCTTCCAGAATGGTGCCTTTGCGAACATGTGCGTTGGAACCGAATACATTTCGGCCCACACATACCGTATCCTGGAAATATCCGCCGTGGAGTCTGGTATCCGGCCCAACCACGGTGTTTTCCAGGGTGGCCGGCGCCTCGTATCCGATGCTGGCGTTGTCCGCTATCAAGGTGCGCGGGCCTGTGAGTTTGGTTCCGCTGAACAGGGTGACACCATTTCCAGATATCCGGTCCGGATCAACATCTCTGCTGATATAAACGGTTTCGGGATTTGGAATCTTCACCCCTTTTTCAATGAGTTTGGTGAGTAATTTTTGAGTCATGGGGTATCTATTAGGAGTCTTGGCCGTTGATTGTCAAGTTTTTTTGCCGTTAGTCCCCGTATTTTTCCTTTATCCCCGCGGTATTTTTTTCTATAAAAGAAGAAACGAATGGGTTCGGCCCGTTTTCCCGAAATTAAGGCGTCACAGGAGATAAGTTACATGGATCATCCCGGCCTGCTCCTTTCCGGTCATCCCGGCATGGACAAACACAATCGTCAACTGACTGAAAAGGCAGCGGCCTTTTCAAAACAAAACCTGCATCTCAGGAAGCTGGTCAAGCAGCCAGGGCGCTTTAAGCAATTTTCACTGTCCATGGATAATTCCGGGGCAACAAAGGGGCTTTTCTTTGATTTTTCCCGCCAGCGGCTGGACACGGAAACGCTGGACCGGCTCAGGGAGGCGGCTGCTACGGCCAATGCTCTGGCCCGGTTTTCAGCCATGGCTTCAGGCGAACGGGTTAATACCACTGAGAACCGTGCGGCCCTGCATACGGCAGCCAGGGGCTCCGGCACGGGGGATCTTTGCCTGGGGGAAATGGATGTGCGCCGGGAAATTGAACAGGTTCAAAGCCGGATCCGCAATTTTTGCAGGGACATCCGATCCGGGGCCCTGAAAGGCACCACCGGCCGCCCCTTTACCCATGCGGTGGTGGTGGGCATCGGCGGTTCCTACCTTGGATGTGAATTTGTTTACAGGGCCATGGCCCGTCAGGATGAAACCGGGGAGCACCCTATTGAACTGCATTTTCTCCCCAATGTGGATATCGATAATTTTGCTTCGGTGATCCGTGAGATCAATCCGGAGACCACCCTCTGGATTATCATTTCAAAATCCTATACCACCACCGAAACCATGGCCAACCTCAACCAGGCCCTTTCCTTTCTCCATACCCGGGGACTGAGCCCCAGGGACCATCTGGTGACGGTCACGGCCAAGGGCAGTCCCGGGGATGATCCTTCAAATCCGGTCCTGGCAAGCTTTCACATGTTTGATTTCATCGGGGGGCGGTATTCGGTCTCCTCTGCCGTTGGCGGGGTGCCCCTGGGGCTGGCCTTCGGGTGGGATGCCTTTTCCAGGTTTCTGGACGGCTGCCGCGCCATGGATGAGCATACCCTCACGGCACCGCCAGAATCCAATATCCCCCTTACCGCTGCATTGGTCTCCATCTGGAATACATTGTTTTTAAACTATCCGGCCCAGGGAATCATTCCGTATGCATCCAGGCTGTCCAAGCTTGCCCCCCATGTTCAGCAGCTTTACATGGAAAGCATGGGTAAGTCCGTATCTTCACAGGGGCTTCACCTGACCCGGCCGGCCGGCACCATTATTTTCGGGGAACCCGGCACCAATGCCCAGCATTCGTTTTTCCAACTGGCCCACCAGGGCCCGGCATTCCCCATCGATTTTATCGGGGTGGTTCGACCGGGCTTTAAAGGGGAGCAGGCGTTGTCCAAAGGGGTGACCAACCACCAGGAACTCTGGGCCAATCTCCTGGCCCAGGCAAAGGCCCTGGCCACCGGGCAGGACCACAAAAATCCCGCCCGCCAGTTTGAGGGCAACCGCCCCTCTTCCATCATCTCCCTTGATGACCTTTCACCTGAAAGTATCGGAATGCTGCTTTCTTTTTACGAGGCCAGAACCGTGCTTGAGGGGTTCATTTTAGGCATTAACCCCTTTGATCAGTTCGGAGTGGAACTGGGAAAGACCATGGCCGGCGACCTGAGACAAAAAATGGCCGCTGCCAATGAAAATAAGGATTATCGGTTCAAGGGCATTGACGACGGGGAGAGATTTTACCTGGACAGGCTTTTTGCTTCGGAATAAAAATACCGCAGCAGGTTTTTAAGCCGGCTGCGGTATGTGGATTTCAATTGATGGGGATCCGGTCTAAGGGAATTTGTAGAGGGAGGCTCCCCATGTCAGGCCGGCACCCAGCCCCACAAAGAGCACCAGGTCTCCGCTTTTGCCCGTTCTTCCCTCTTCAACGGCTTCATGGAGAGCCAGGGGGATGCTGGCAGCAGTGGTATTGCCGTATTTCTCAATATTATGGAAAATCTTGCTTTCCGGCAGTTTCAAAAATTGGCCGTAGGCCTGATTGATCCGTTTGTTGGCCTGGTGGGGAATGACAAGGTCGATGTCCTCCAGTGTCAGCCCGGCCTTCGTCAAAACTTCCTGGGTGACCTTGGGCAGCATGCGAACGGCCTTTTTAAATATGGCCGGGCCGTCCATGTAGGGAAAGTACCGGGGGTCGTCCATGGGTACGTCTTCGGGCATCCGTTTAAACAGGTTGGAGGCCGGCAGTTCGGTTTTCAGGGCATCGGCAAAGTTGCCGTCCGCATGAAGGGCAGATGCAATCAGACCGATATTGTCATCTGTCTCTTCGGCCTCAATGCACAGGGCTGCAGCCCCGTCACCGAAGATAACGCTGACATCCCGGCCCCTGGTGGTTTTGTCCAGGCCGGAGGAGTGAACTTCCGCTCCCACCAGCAGGATTTTTGATGCCAGCCCGGATTTAATATAGGCGTCGGCCGTGGCAAAGCCGTAGAGAAAACCTGTGCACTGCTGGCGGATATCCAGGGCCGGTGTGGCGTCAAGGCCGAGATTGCGGGCCAGGAGGCATCCGCCGCCGGGAAACATGATGTCAGGGCTCAGCGTGGCAAAAATGATGAAATCAAGGTCCTGGGCGGTCCATCCGGCATTTTCAAGAGCCATTTCAGCCGCTTTGGTCCCCAGGTCCGAGGAACCGCAGGCATCTTCTTCGGTGATCCAATGCCGTTGCCGGATACCTGTCCGCTGCCGGATCCATTCGTCCGAAGTGTCCATGAATTCAGTAAGATCTTCATTGGTCACGATGTGCGGCGGAACATATTTGCCCGTACCTTTTATAATCGATTTTTTCATTCAGATTCCCCTATTAAGCTAATTGTACTGATACTATCTATTAATTATTCAATTGCCAAACAGCTGATACTGCTATATTATTTATGGCTTTGACAAAACAGTACTTATAATATGTATTTTAAATTAAGGCAAGAAACTTAACCCGGGGACAGGGCAGAATTACAATTAGTTACAAACTGCCGGTGCAGACAGAACCTTATAGATAAAAAAGAATAAATAAAAAAGAGAATCGTGTTAACAAGTCTACTCATCCTTATAGCAGGACTTGCCCTGCTCTATTACGGCTCATCCATCCTGGTGGAGGGCGCCGCCTCAACCGCCATCATGTTTTCTGTCCGTCCCGTTATCGTGGGGCTGACCATCGTTTCCCTGGCCACCTCTGCCCCTGAATTGCTGGTGAGTCTGGTCGCTGCCATAAAGGGATCGGAAGGTATCTCCCTGGGCAATATTCTTGGATCCAATGTGATCAATATCGCTTTGGTGCTGGGGGCCTCGGCCATGATCAAGCCCGTGGAGATAAAAAAACAGGTCGTCCGCATCGAAATCCCTTATATGATCATGGTTTCCCTGGTCTTCTGGTGCCTGTGCATGGACGGGAGCATCAACCGGACAGACGGGGTGGTCCTCATCGTCCTGCTGTTTATTTTTCTGGCTTACGGACTGATGACGGCCAGTGATAAAACCGGCAGCGGCAACAGCCAGCCCATCCGTACCTCGGGCCGCATCGCCAAAAATATGGTCTATATCCTCTGCGGCATCCTGATGCTGGCCTTTGGTGCGAATTTTGTGGTCAAAGAAGCCATTGAAATGGCCCAGGTCATCGGCCTTTCCCAGACCTTCATCGGTATTTCCGTGGTGGCCCTTGGGACCTCCTTGCCTGAACTTGCGACCTCCGTGGTGGCCGCCGCCCGTGGTGAAAGTGATATTTCAGTAGGGAATGTGGTCGGATCAAACCTGTTCAACATCTGTCTGGTAATGGGGGTGGTGGGGCTGTTCAATCCCATGACCGTGGATGCCGGGCTGCACTGGTTTGAATTCCCATTTATGGTGTTTGTGGGGCTGGTGCTGGGAGGGATCGCTCTGAAATCCAGGGGAGTCGGCAAAAAGGGGGGCATGCTTTTCATTCTCCTGTTTTTCATTTATATCGGTGTCTCCTACTTTAAATAGATATATGCTTTCCGTCGCAGCAGCCTCCTGCGCCGGGTAAAAATAATTTTTTTTAATTTTTGCTTGCAACACCCGTACATTCTATTATATGGAGATGTAGGTAAAAAATTTCCACTTCATAATACGAGGCTGATATGGCAGATCCCAAGCGATTATTAATCGTTGATGACAACGAAGATATTTTGTCAACCTTCTACGAATTCTTCAATTCCCTGGGATATGAAGTCAAAACGGCCGTGGACGGGTTTGCCGCTCTTAAAATCCTGAGGGATAAGCCTGACCATTTTGACTGTTTGATTACCGATCTGGTCATGCCCAATATCAGCGGCGTGGGATTGATCTCAATCGTCAAAAAAGAATTCCCCAACCTTAAGATTATCGCCATGACCGGTTACGGTGACCAGCCCGGTGCGCTTGCTTCTGAAGCCGAGGCTGATATCGTTCTGTTCAAACCCATTGACCTGTTTAAAATTGAAGAGAACGTGTCCGGGCTTCTCGGACAGCAAAAGGAATAACCCAAGAGATGACTAAACCTACGAGTACACCTCTTATCGGCGTCAGCAAGTCCATGCTCAAGATCAAGGAACTGATCAACCATGTGGCCAACACCTGCCTCAATGTACTGATTACGGGCGAAACCGGCGTAGGCAAAGAAGTGGTTGCCCAAAGCCTTTATACCGAGTCGCCCAGGGCGTCCAAAAATTTCGTAAAAATTAATTGTGCGGCCCTGCCGGAGACCCTTCTGGAATCCGAACTTTACGGATATGAAAAGGGCGCTTTCACCGGTGCCCATAAAAAACGGCCCGGTAAATTCCTCACCGCAGACAAGGGGGTTCTTTTTCTGGATGAGATCGGCGATATGCCCCTGTCGCTCCAGTCTAAAATGCTCCATGTCCTCCAGAGCGGAGAATTCTCCCCCCTGGGATCTGATGAAGACTTTAAAACCGATGTATGGGTGATCGCCGCCACCAACCAAAACCTGGAAGACAGCATCAAAAACAAGGAATTCAGGGAAGACCTCTTCTACCGGCTGAACATCATCAAGATCGATATCCCTCCCCTGCGCGAACGTAAAGAGGATATTCCGGCCCTGGTGGAATATTACTGCCGGCTGTACAAATCCGAATATCCCAACAGCCAGGGCAGCAAGCCTGATTCCGATACCATGGCCCGGCTTTGCGCCTATCCATGGCCCGGAAATGTCCGCCAGCTGCAGAATTGCATCAAAAAACAACTGGTGCTCAATTCCTGGGATAAAATTTTTGAGGAACTGCCACGGGAATCTTCCCGCGATGCTTTTGTAGACAGCCCAGCTGTCCAGGCCGCACCGCCCAATCCCTACCACAATGAAGTCAACCATGAACGGCTGAACATCATATCGGAATTCGTGGATCTTTCCACCAGTTCTGAAAAATTGTTTGAGGATATTTCCCTTAAAAAAATCAAGAAAATGGCCTCAGACAAGGTGGAGAAAGAAGTGATCACCTTTGTCCTTGAAAAGGTGGGCTGGAACCGTTCCAGGGCGGCCAAAATCCTCAAGGTCAGCTATAAGACACTGCTCTACAAAATGAGTGAATTCAAGGTGAGCCCGCCGGTGAAATAAACGGCCCGCCAGACTTTTTCCACACCTTAGATTTTCAATTTGCCCGGGACCTCCTCGCCCGGTGCCTGACCCCCTGAAAATATTTCACATTGGGGTTTACTTCCCCTGCTTTTTTACATATAGAACTAATTCAGGTAATACGCAGTACTTCCTTGCCTGAATTCGACGTTTCAGGTGTTATGAAAGACAGTTTTTGGTGTAGATCAAAATCGGCGTTTTAAATTTTGTTTTTCCGTTTTTTGTTCCAGGTAAATAGTGGAAATACAAATTTAATTTTATTCATTTTTCATCAAAGGAGGAGATATGCGGAAGATCGCCCTGTTTTTAATCGCAGTTCTTGCACTGGCAATGGTATTCACACCAGCGGCATTCAGCGCCAGGAAAACCATCATCAAAATCGGCATTAACGCCCCCTTAACCGGAGACATCCCCAAGGTCGGCGAAGGCTCCAAGTACGCCGCCATGCTGTGGCTTGAGGATGTTGAAAAGGCCGGCGGACTTGAAGTCGGTGGAAAAAAATACCAGGTCGAACTGGTCATCGAAGACAATGAGTCCAAGGCAGAATCCGCAGTGAAGGCCAATACAAAGATGATCACCCAGGACGATGTTCTGGCCATTATCGGCCCGCAGTCCTCCAAACAGGCCGTTCCGGCCGGTGAAGTGGCCAACAAATATAAAACCGTGATGATCTCCCCCTGGTCCACCAATCCCAATACCACCATGGACCGGCCCTATGTATTCAGGGGCTGTTTTCTGGATCCTTTCCAGGGACCTGTTGTGGCAAATTTCATCACCGAAGAATTCGGTTTCACAAAAGCCGCCGTTCTCTACGATGTGGCCTCCGACTACCCCAAAGGCCTGGCAGAAGTGTTTAAGGCGGCATGGGAGAAAAAACATGGTCCCGATTCAATCGTGGCCTATGAAAGCTTTACCACCAAAGATACGGATTTTTCATCCCAGTTGACCAAAATTGTGAAATCAGGCGCCCAGGTTCTTTTTACGCCTCAATATTACAACGAGGTGCCCCTGATCGTCAGCCAGGCCAAGGATCTGGGCTGGACCGGCCCCATTGTCGGGTCGGACTCCTGGGGATCTGCCGAAACGGTTGAACTCTGCGGCAAGAACTGCTACGGTCTCTTTTTCTCCTCCCATTATGCGGCCGCCGGTGCCAAAGGCGCAACCAAGGCCTTTATCGACCGCTATGAAAAGAGCTACGGGTATATACCCGATGATGTCGCCGCCCTGACATGGGACGCCCTGAAGCTGGCGGAACAGGCCATCCAGGATGCGGGTAAAATCAGCGGACGGGTGAATAAAGACCGTGCCGCGGTACGCGACGCCCTGGCCAAAATCAAAAACTTTGCCGGCATCACCGGTAACATGACCTTCACCGAAGAAGGTGATCCCATCAAATGCGCCGTTATCGTAAGGATTAACGATAAGGGCGAATATGAATTCTATAAATCCAGCTGTCCCTGATTCCGGCAGGCAGGATTATTCCCATAAGGGCTGCCGGTCACCCCGGTGAACCGGCAGTCCTTGCCCTTATCTTATACCTAAGTTTTCTGAGGACTTAAATGAATGGAATCTATAATTGATATTCTGCAGTATATTGTGCAGAACCTGATCAATGCCGCCCAGCGGGGCAGTTTCTATGCGGTGATCTCCATCGGGTATTCCATGGTATACGGCGTGCTCATGCTGTTCAACTTTGCCCATGGCGATATCTTCATGGTGGGCACCTATATCGGTTTCGGCATCGCCACCCTTTTTCTGGCCATATTTGCCGGGCTGCTGCCCGGGCCCCTGATCTTTCTGTCCACGGTGGTGGTGACCATGTTCCTGGCCTCATGGATCGGTGTACTGGTCGAGGTGGCCGGATACCGCCCACTGCGCGAAGCCCCCAGGGCATCGGCAGCCATTACAGGACTGATGATCGGTATTATTTTCGAGACCGGCATTCTCATCCTGTTGGGGGCCAAGCGCCTGAGCTTTCCGCCCCTCATGGAATCGGTGACCTATCATATCGGCGGGGTGTACTTCACCAATGTGAAGGCCATGATTATCATTCTTTCCCTGCTGCTCATGCTGGCCCTCCACGGTTTCATTCAAAAGACCAAATGGGGCATGGCCATGCGGGCCATGTCCTATGATTTTCTTGCGGTGCCCCTTATGGGGGTCTCCATTAATATCATCGCACCATTGACTTTTGCTGTGGGGGCAGGCCTGGCTTCTGTCGCCGGCATTCTGTACGGCCAGGCCTATCCCATCCTTGATCCCTATATGGGGGTGATTATCGGGTGGAAGGCATTCGTGGCCGCCATCCTGGGCGGCCGGGGCTCTATCAAGGGGGCTGCCCTGGCCGGATACCTGCTGGGCTTCATAGAGATTTTTGTGGCCACCATTTTTCCATCCACCCTCCGGGATCTCATTGCTTATTCGATTATCCTGGTGATTCTGACCTTCAGACCCAGGGGCTTTTTCGGCATGGAGCACAGCACCAAGCTGAGGTTGTGATATTAATCCGCCGGTAAACCGGGCAATTGTTAGGAATATAACCATGGAAATTGCAAGAAAATTCAAATCAGCATTCTCCACCGTGCCCATGCTGGGGTGGATGCTGGGCATTCTCACCGGGGTTCTAATCGAGTTTTACTGGGGGTATGATTATATCTCCTATTACCTGGGACTGCCAAAAATTCCAGTCCTCTTCGGCACCCTGATCATGCTTAAGGAGCCGATGATGATACCCGGTGCCCTGGGGTACGACCTGGCCGTCTATGTGGTGCCGGTATTTCTGGTGGCAAAATTAACCTCGGGACTGACCAATCCGCTGGCCGCACTGCTGGAGAAGCTTCCGCTGGCCCTGTCGGTGCTCATCCATCTGGTGCTGTTCTACGGTATTCTCCACCTATGGGCCGGGATAAACGATTACCGGGTCCTCGTCATCAAGCTGACCATGATTTCCATCATTCTCACCGTCAGTATCAATGTGATCAACGGCTACCAGGGAGAATTTTCATGCTCCCATCCCGGTTTCATGGCCCTGGGAGCATATGTATCTTCCATTATCACCCTGGTGCTCTTTGCCAATGACAAAATTTTCGGCGCCCCCCTGCTGCCGCCGGAATACGGCCCCTGGTTCTTTCCGCTGGCGCTGGTTGCAGGCGGCGCCGCCGCAGCCCTGGGGTCCCTGGCCGTGGCCATTCCTTCTTTCCGGACCCGGGGGGATTACCTGGCCATTATTTCACTGGCCTTCATGTTCATCGTCAAATCGGCGGTGGAAAATCTCCACATCATCGGCGGGGCCCGGGGCATGGGCGGCCAGCCTGATTTTGCCCCCCTCCACGTGATCTTTATCTGGACCATACTCTGCATCTGGATCATCCATAATTTTGTCACTTCCATCATGGGGAAAGCCCTGAACACGGTGAGGGACGACGAGGCCGCCTCGGAATCCATGACCATCAAAACCCGGAAAACCAAAATGACCGCCTTCATGTTCGGTGCATTCTGGGCGGGAGTCGGCGGGGGGCTGTTTGCCCATGTACTGGCCTATATCAACCCGGGCATGTTCAGCATCAACCGCCTGGCCGAAATTCTGGCCATGGTATATTTCGGCGGACTCAACTCCATTGTAGGGTCCATTGTGGGGGCGGTTTCCATCAATGTTCTGGGCGAAGCGTTGCGGCCACTGGAATTATTCAAGTGGATCATCATCCCTCTCATCCTGATTTTTGTCATGATTTTCAGACCCTACGGTTTGATTTCTTTTACAGAACTGAATATGAAAAAGCTGCTTCGGGCGAAAACCGGTAAAGGAGTGTGATTCATGTCTTCATTGCTCAGGGTCAAGAATATGACCCATTATTTCGGCGGGCTGCGGGCGGTTCACGATTACAATCTGGACATTGCCCCCAAGCAGATCACTGGGCTTATCGGCCCCAACGGCGCCGGTAAAACCACCATTTTCAATCTGATCACCGGCGTCTACACCCCCACCGAGGGGGAAATCACCCTGGAAAGCAAAAGCATCATCGGCCTTGAAACCAACGAGATTGCCGCAAAAGGCCTGGGAAGGACCTTCCAGAACCTGGCTCTCTGGCGTCATATGAGTGTGCTGGACCACATTAAAATGGCCCACTATTCCCAGCTTACCTACGGGCTCTTCGGCGCTTTTTTCAATACCCCGGCCTGCCGCCGCCAGGAAAAGCAGGTGGAGGAAAATGCATACCGCCTTCTTGAACTGTTTGATATCAAACAGCATGCAGACCAATTGGTAACCAACCTGCCCTACGGCGCCCAGCGCAGGGTGGAAATGGCGAGGGCCATGGCCACAGATCCCAAAATCCTTTTCCTGGACGAACCCACCGCCGGCATGACGCCGGACGAACTGGTGCAGATGATCCGGATCATTCGCCAGGTTCACCAGGATTTCAATGTGGCCATATTTCTTATCGAACACCGGATGAAATTCGTCATGGAACTCTGCCAGCATATACAGACCCTGGTGTTTGGGGAAGTTATTGCCCAGGGGCCGCCGGAGGAAATCCAGAACAATCCGGACGTCATTGAAGCCTATCTGGGCAAGGAGGATCTGACCTGATGCAGCTGAAAATAGAAAATCTAAAGGTATCCTACGGTAATATCAAGGCCCTCCACGGCATCAGTTTCACGGTTACGGCCGGTGAGATTCTCACCATCATCGGTGCCAACGGGGCCGGTAAGAGTACGACCCTGCGGGCCATTTCCCGGATGATTCCGGCGGAGGCCGGCTCTGTTCTTGAGTTTGAGGGGCAGAATATCCTGAAATACAGTGCAGACAAGGTGGTATCCCGCCTGGGTATCTCCCATGTGCCTGAAGGCCGCAGGATTTTCGGCAACCTTACCGTCACCGAAAACCTCACCCTGGCCTGTTTTGCCAGAAAGGACAAAGACCAGATCCTAAAGGACCTCAAATGGGTGTTCGGCCTCTTTACCCGGCTGGAAGAACGGAAAAACCAGCTGGCAGGGACACTTTCCGGCGGTGAGCAGCAGATGCTGGCTGTGGGCCGGGCCTATATGTCCGGCCGTAAAATCATGCTGCTGGACGAACCATCCATGGGGCTGGCGCCGTTGCTCATGCTGGATATGTTTGAAGCGCTCAAAGAGATCAACAAACTTGGCACCACCATTCTCCTGGTGGAGCAGAATGCACGCCTGGCCCTGAAGTTCGCCCAGCGGGGATATGTGATTGAAAACGGCTCCCTGGTGCTTGAAGGACCGGCCGGGGAGCTGCTCAACAATCCCGATGTCAAAAAAGCCTATCTAGGCGCCTGATGCGGCATAGGGCCTGAAGGCATCTATCAGCCGTGACACGGCCTGGGCCAGGGTTTTTCTCGGACAGGCGATGTTGATCCGTTCGAATCCAGCGCCGCCAGTTCCGAACCAATGGCCGGGATCAAGGGCCAGGCAGGCCTCCTCTTCCACAAGCCCAACGATCTTCTCGGCGGGCAGCCCCAGGGCCCTGAAGTCAATCCAGGGCAGGTAGGTGGCCTCAAGTTCAAAGACCTTTATCCCGGGAAGTTCTGATTCCAGCTCCTTTTTAAGAAAGATGAAATTTTCGTGGATATAGGCAATCAGGTCATTGAGCCAGGGTTCGCCGCCCTCATAGGCGGCCTGGGCGGCAATGGCCCCAAACAGGCTTGAACTGCCTTTGGAATGCCACCCCAGGGTTTCAAAATAAATACCCATGTCGCTCCGCAGATCTGCATCGGGAATCACCAGGCTGGAATGGTTCAGGCCGGCCAGGTTAAAGGTTTTTGATGCGGCATTGGCCGCCACCGAGTGCATTGCCAGGTCTTCTGATATGGACTGGTAACTGGTGTGGCGGTATCCGGGCATGATCAGGTCGCAATGGATTTCATCGGCAAACACCATTATGTTGTTGCGTATGCAAATGTCGCCGAACCGTGCCAGTTCCTCACGGGTCCATACCCGGCCCACCGGATTGTGGGGAGAACAGAGGATGGCAAGCTTGACCCGTGGATCCTTCGCCTTTTCTTCCAGATCCTCAAAATCCATTCCATACCGGCCATCCTGGTTCTTAAGGGGATTTTCACTGATCCTCCTTCCATTGGCCCTGATGGCAGAGGCAAAGGGATAGTAGACCGGCGGCTGGATCAATACCTTGTCCCCCGGGCTAGAAAACCGCTGAACCAGGTAATGCACGGCGGGAACGATGCCCGGGGTATTGACGATCCATTCATTTTTGATCATCCAGTTGTGCCGGCGGCGGTACCAGTGAATGAGTGCCTTATTGTGTCCGGGATCTTGAATGGTATATCCGAAAATACCATGGGCCATCCGTTTTTCCATGGCGTCCTGGATGACCGGGGCGCAATAAAAGTCCATATCTGCCACCCAGAAAGGCAACAGTTCTGATTTGCCTTTCCCGAACCGGTCTGCCAGAATGCCCGGTTCCCATTTCATGGAATTGGTTCCGCTTCTGTCTATGATTTCATCAAAATTCCACTTGTTTGCCATGGTTGGTATCCGTTTTCTATTGGGTTAAAATCCATTGCACCATACAGTTATTTTTCCATAAAAGCCATGCAGTTTTGTTTTACGATTTGACCGAGGCCAAGTGTCGGATACAATGTCCTATACCTGCGGTCAGGTTTACTGGGAGTCATTTAAAAGCTGGCTTTTTACGCCGATCAGGGATATCCTAGTGATGTAATCATTCCTTGAAAGGAAGTCGCCATGGCCACCGGAGCATGCGGAATCAACTGCGATGTCTGCCGGCTGAACCTCCTCGGGCTTTGCACCACCTGCGGCGGCGGGAAAAGCCTGGAGGCAGAGGTAAAGCTGGCGGCCCAGGAACGTGTCCTGGGGGATACCTGTGCCATTCTTTCCTGTGCGGCTCTGAATAATATCGGCCATTGCATGCGGGACTGCTCCCAGTTCCCCTGCGAAAATTTTACCATCTCCCCGGCCTATCCCTTTTCGTCCGGTTTCCTGGACATGCAGAAACGGCGACGCAGGGAATGGCTTCCCCGCATTGATCCCCTGGGTAAATCCGTTGAGATCCCCGACGAATACTGGGAGGCCATGGGCAACAGGGACCTGAATCTGGTCCAGTCGGTCACCCTTGCCCATGCCGATGAAAACAGCAGGCTTTCATTCGGGTTCCTGGATCTGGGCCTAAGGCTGGATATACAGGGCAGGCAGCTTGAACAAATGGACTGGGAGGGCCGGTATGCCGCGTTGGACCTGCCCCTGCTGACCCTGACGGTGCTGATCTATTTTAAAACTGTTGATCGTCTTTTTCCCATGGGCCGGGATTTGATTTCAATTCATGACATGGATAACCAGGGCAGCTATTTTGCCGGTAACCATGAACTGAAAACCGGGCATGTGCTTAACCGTTTTAAGGATGATATCAAGGGACTGGGCCGTTCCGCCGCAGCCCTGGGAGGGAAACCGGCGGAAATGGGAGACCACGCCTGGGAATTCCGCCCCTTTCCCAGGCTGGCTGTCTACTATGTGTTCTGGGATCTGGAAACCGAGTACGATCCAAGACTCTCCATTCTGTTTGACCGGTCCATCTGCCGGATATTCAATCCGCCCATGGTCTGGGAACTGGTGAATCTGGTTAATGCAAGGCTTCTGTCCGTATGAGACGCTGTATTTAATCCATGATGAACTGACCCAGGCAAGATGGGTTGGGGCCAAAAAAAGACTGCCGGATTCAGTAACCTGAATCCGGCAGTACAATTATGCAGTTTCATCTAAATGAAACTGGAGAGGCTTAGGGTAATCAGTCCATCTCTTTGCTTTCGTGGGTCCTGAGCAGGGCAACAATGACCGGGCTCAGTGCCAGCAGGGCGATGAGGTTGGGGATGGCCATGAGGCCGTTGAAGGCATCGGAAAGATTCCATACAAAGTCCAGGGAAACCGTGGCGCCGACCAGGGTCAGTGCCGCCCATACCCATTTATAGATTTCAACGGCTTTAACGCCGGCAATGTATTCCAGACATTTGGATCCATAGTAGAACCAACCCAGAATGGTGGAGAAGGCGAAGAAAATCAGGCCGAAAGTAACGATGAACTGGCCGACGCCGGGCAGGGAAGTTGCATATGCAGTTGAGGTCAGGGCTGCACCGGAGAGGCCGTCGGTGATGCTCATGAGGCCGGCATCGTTAAAGGAAATCAGGCCGGAAACCAGGATTACCAGGGCGGTCATGGTACATACGATCAGGGTATCGATAAAAGATCCCAGAGAGGCGATAATGCCCTGTACAACAGGATCTTTAATCTTGGAAGCCGCATGGGCGATGGGAGCTGAGCCAAGGCCGGCTTCGTTGGAAAATACACCCCGGGCTACGCCGAAGCGGACAACCGTTCCAAGGAAACCGCCGCCCACTGCAGTGCCGGAGAAGGCATTGGAGAAAATCATGCTGAATGCCTCGGGAATCATGGAGGCTTTGGCAAAAAGAACCACAAGTGATCCGGCAACATAGGCAACGGCCATGATGGGAACGATTTTGGAGGTTACGCCGGCGATGCTTTTAATGCCGCCGATGACCACTGCGCCGGTTGCAATGGCAAGTACCACGCCAGTGACCCAGTTGGGAATGGAAAGGCTGGAGGAAAGGGCGGAGGCCACGGAGTTGGACTGCACCATGTTGCCGATGCCAAAGGAAGCGACGAATCCGAACAGGGCAAAGAGCCAGCCAAGCCATGCCCAGTTGCCGCCGAATTTTTCCTTCATGCCCAATTTGATGTAGTACATGGGGCCGCCGGATTGTTCTCCGTTTTCATTGGTAATTCTGTATTTGACTGCCAGGACCGCTTCCCCGAATTTAACGGAGCCGCCGAAGGCGCCGGTAACCCACATCCAGAATACGGCGCCGGGACCGCCTGCGGCAATTGCCGTGGCAACCCCTGCAATGTTACCGGTACCGATGGTTGCTGACAATGAGGTCATCAGGGCCTGGAAGGGAGTGATATCCCCGTCTCCGGAATGCTCTTTGGAAAAGAGCAGACGGAATGCATGGAATAGTTTTCTGAACTGTACCACCCGGGTCATGAGGGTGAGAATGACGCCGGTACCAACCAAGAAGAAAATCATGATGGGACCCCAGGCAAAACTGCCTATTTTCCCGACAAGTAAATTTAAAAATTCCATTTGCACTCCTTAAATTAAATTTTAAGGCCTGGCGCAGTTCCTGTGCCTGTATGGGAACTGCGGTTCAGCCGCGGTTAATTTCAATGGATTACTTTACATTTAATGTGCCAGAGGAGTGTTTTATCTGATAAAAGCGAAAATACGCTGTTTTATCAGTGGGTTGGCTCAATCTGTTTAATCCGGAGGCAAGGGGGATGGTGAAAGTAAAAACCGGGTCAAAATGACCCGGTTTCTGCATTTGAGTATGGGGGGCGCGGATTTAAAGGGGCTTTGTCTTCAACCGGGTCAATTTAACCCGAGTGTGTCATTTTGACCCGTTTTTTTAATGGCCGTATGATTTTAACTTTCTAAGCAGGGTTTTCCGACCGATGCCCAGTAGCTTTGCGGCCTGGGTCCTGTTGTTTCCGGTGGTTTCAAGGACTTTGAGTATATGGGCCTGCTCCACCCGGGCCAGCTGCCACCTGGATTTGTCCCGGGGGAGACCCGCCGTCTCAGGTTCATCAAGCGTTTCCGCCGCCGCGGCCGTCCCATTTTCCGGCGGCCGGTCCAGGGCGTTGAACGTCAGGGTGCCCCCTTCCTCCCTCAACACTGCTGATGCCATATAATTTTTCAGTTCCCGGATATTCCCCGGATATTCCCGGTTCATCAGATCCGCCTCAAGATCCGGTGATATCCCGGTGATCTCTTTGGCCGTTTCCAGGGCGAACCGGTCAAGAAAAAGACGGGCCAGGGGAAGAATATCTCCGGGCCGCTCCCGCAGGGGCGGGATGTGGATGTGAAACATGTTCAACCGGTGGAAGAGGTCTTCCCTGAACCGTTTTTCTTGGATTTCTTCGTGGATATCCCGGTTGGTGGCCACCAGGATGCGGACATCCACCTGCCGGCTTTGGCTGGAACCGACCCGGTAGTATTCCTTTTCCTGGATTACCCTTAGCAGCCCCGCCTGGAGGGTGATATCCAGGTCAGTAATTTCATCCAGAAACAGGGTGCCCCCCCTGGCTGACTCAAAAAATCCTTTCCGTTCGGTGGATGCGCCGGTATAGGCGCCTTTGGCATGGCCGAAAAGCTCATCGGTAAACAGGCTTTCACTGACAGCCCCCATGTTCAGCGCCACAAAGGGGCCGTCGCTCCTGTTGCTCAACTGGTGGATCTTCCTGGCCAGCATCTCCTTGCCGGTACCGGACTCACCCGTGATAACCACGGAGTATTCCGTGGGGGCCACCATCTCCACCTGCCGCAGTACCCGGATGAGGGCATGATCCACTGCCACCAGGTCTGAAAAAGCATCCGGGTCTGCCAGATCCGCCATGGTGTTTTTTCTCTCGTACAGGGAGAGCCCCCTGCGCAGGCAGTTGTGTTCCAGGGCCCGCTGGATGAGAATGATCAGTTTTTCATATTGTACCGGCTTGGTCAGGTAATCGTAAGCCCCCTCTTTCATGGCAGAGACGGCCGTAGCGATGTCCTCGCTGGCAGTGGCCATAACGCATTCGGTATCAAAAAATTCCGACTTGATCCCTTTTAGCAGGTCAATGCCGGAAAGATGGGGCATGCACAGGTCAAGGAGAACGAATTTAAATCCATGGGTCCGGATCATTTCCATTACCTCGCGGCTGTCCGAGGCCAGGGCCGGTTCGGGCATGCCTGCACTGATAAGGACTTCTTTGATGGTCAGTAAAAATCCGGTATCGTCATCCACAATCAGGACCGGGGTTTTCTTTTCAGGTATGGATTTCATCTGTTTTCCTGCTCTTTATGCTGATTATTTTTCAGCCATTCAATAAGCTGATCAAAGGCCGCCAATGTCTCATGGATGGCCAGGGAGATATCTTCCCGTCCCGAAAGGGTATCGGCATCCCGGGCCAGACTTTCCAGGCGGGCGGCGGCCTCTGCTGCCTTCTGTGCGTAGACCCGTTTGCCAGCCCCCTTCAGGGTATGGGCGGCCAGGGCGATTTTTCCGGGATCTCCCGAGGATTTGGCGGATTCAAGGGCGGCCATCAGTTCAGGGGTCTGGGCAATGAAAATCTCCTTGATTTTGTCCATGAGCATTACATTTCCGCCCAGGGCGCTCAGGGCCTTGTCCGAATCAACAGGCACGGAGGATTTCTGGGCTTTAAGTTTTGCATATGTGTTGAGAATGGCGATCAATTCATTGTATTCAACGGGTTTTGGAATGAATTCATCCATGCCGGAGGCCTTTGCCCTGGACCGGTATTCATCCAGCACATGGGCGGTCATGGCAATGATGGGAATCTCCTGGTACGCCTCCCCTGCCCGCCCCTCGCGGATCAAGCGGGCGGCGGTCAGACCATCGGTGCCCGGCATTTCAAGATCCATGAAAATCAGGTCCGCCCCTTTTTCTTTTAACCGGGCGACGGCCTGTTCCCCGTCCCCGGTTTCAAGAACCGTGCAGCCCAGGGGGGTAACCATTTCCTTGAAAACTGAGCGGTTGACCGGATCATCCTCTGCCAGGAGCAGGGTCAGGGCATCCACCCCTGCAACAGGCTTGACGGTTTCCGTCGCCATTACTTTTACAGGATAAGGCAATACCACCAGGGGAAGGGTGAGTGTAAAAGTGCTGCCTTTACCCGGGCGGCTTTTCACCTCAATATTCCCGCCCAGCATCACGGCCATCTCCCGGCATAGGGACAGCCCCAGTCCGGTACCGCCGTATTCCCGGGTAATATCCCCCTGGGCCTGGGTGAACCGCTTGAATATTTTTTTTAAATGGGCCTTGTCTATGCCGATACCCGTATCCTTCACCTTGAAAGAGACATAAATGAGCCGTTTTTCCCCGCTTTTCGGGTCTGCATCAAAGGGAAGGGGCTTGGGCACCAGGCGTCCGGAATTTCCAAAATCTGTTTCCTGGGAAGGGGTGCTGGCTATTCCAACACTGAGGGTGATGCCCCCCTTCGGGGTAAATTTTACGGCGTTGGACAACAGGTTGGTCAGAATCTGGTTGAGCCTGACCGGATCGGACCTGACCCCTGCCGGGATGGTCTTGTCGGTTTCCAGATGGAATTCCAGCCCCTTGGCATGGGCCTCTGCCCGCCATATATGGGCGATATTATCCAACAGGGTATCAATTCTGAAATTTTTCTGGAATACCTTCATTTTACCGGCTTCAATGGTGGAAAAATCCAGGATATCGGATATGACGGCTTTGAGGTGCCTGGCCGCCGACAATACCGCATTCAGGTTTTGGCTCTGGGCCGGCTTCAGAGAGGAATTCAGGGTCATTTCCGTCATCCCCAGGATGGCATTGAGGGGGGTACGGATCTCGTGGCTCAGGCCGGCCAGGAAATCGGATTTATTCCGGTTGGCCGCTTCCGCCGATTCCCTGGCTTTTTCGATTTCATCCCGGGTTTTCAAGGCGTCGGTGATATCCCGGCCGTTGACGACAAAAGCCTTTATTGCCTTGTTTTCCAGCAGGTCCATGCAATGGGATTCAAAGAAGATATCATGGCCTTTATAGTGCCGGATCCGATAGACCTGGGTGGCGGTGCTGCCCGTGTTCATCAGGTTTTTCAGCATCTGCCGGAATCCGGGGACGTCTTCCGGATGAATGAGGCTGAAAACCGAACTGTTTTTAATCTGCTTCATGGGATATCCCAGCACCGTTGCATGGGAGGGGCTGGCGTAGACCAGCCTGCCGTCCGGTTCAAAGGCCTGGATAATATCGGTACCGTGTTCGGTGAGGCATTTGAACCGTTCCTCCCGGCGACGGATCATCCGGTTCCAGAAAAGAACCAGGCAGAAAACCAGGAGGACGGCAAAGGCCACCCGCCTGGCCATGATCCGGACAAAGGCCAGGTCAGATCCCTGGTCCACCCTGACCGTAAACCATTTTTGGCGGATCTGATCCAATTCCGGGCGGGTAATGGTGGCGATTCCCTTGTTTAAAATCGATAAAAGTTCAGGCAATTCTTTATTTACGGCAATTGCCAGGTCGCTGTCGGAGATGGCTGCCGCAGCCGCCACCTTGAGCTGGGTGTAATTATTGGCCTGGATCTGGTAGGCGGCCAGGGCCAGATTGCCGAGATAACCGTCCGCCCTGCCCTGGAGCACCATATTCAGCCCGTCTTTTACAGATTCCACCGGGCGTATCCGTATGCCGGGCCACTGGGTATTCAACTGCTCAACCGCCGGATCCGTGCCGATGCATACCAGGGTTTTGCCGGTCATGTCCATCAGACCTGTCAACAGGGGGGACTGGGTCCGGGTAATGATGACCCGGGGAAAACTCATATAGGGACGGGTGTAAACCATATCCGGATGTTCCGCATCAAAGGAGAGGGCTGCCGGCACGGCATCCACGGTTTCGGCCCCGGTGGCGGAAACCAGCTCAAACGAAAGTCCCAGCCGCTCCTTGAGCAGGTTAATAACATCGGAAACCATGCCCTGGTGGGTGCTGCCCTTTCCCATAAACTCAATGGGAGGCAGCCCCGGATGGATGCCGAGCCTGATGGGAATGCCGGATAGTTTGCGCGCGGTGAGCCATTCTTCTTCGGCATCGGTGAGATGAATGTCAGGGCTGCCGGGGCTGTAGATTCTAAGATTGGGATCAGGAATCCATTTGGCTTCGATTTCTGCCTTTTCCCAGTGGGAAAGGCGTTTAAATCCTTTGTCCACATCCTGGATAAGGCCGGGGGCGTAATCCCTGACGCCGGGGCGAAGCTGCAGCCTGAATACCGGGATCCTGCTCCTGGCAAAATCTCCGGCAATCCCCATCTGACCGGGCAGGACCGCCATCTCCTGGGCCGTGGCCAGGAACCCGTCGATTTGTCCCTGCCCCGAGGCCAGTATCATCTGTTTGGTGGTATCAATTGGCACAATGCCGGCGGCCATGGGGCTTTGACGGGCCCATTCCCCGACCTGGGAGGCTTTTGGAATCCCAAGTACGATCCCTTTGAACGGCTCTTTAGGGTTAAGGTCCAGCAGGGCAGGCCCCGTCTTTGGCCTGGGCTGGTAGAAATACCAGTCCAACCGGTAGATGGGGGCGCAGGTGTCCGACCAATTCCCCATATTTTTACCGGAGGGGAATGTGGAAAGAATGTCAATGATCCCGTCCTTGAGGGCATTGACCCCTTCCTGGCGCTCATACAGCCGGATAACGGCATGGCGGTCTGATTTTTCGGCCCAGGCCTGCCAATAGTCCACAAGGAAGCCCGAAGGGGCGCCCTGGGCGGACCGCATGGAAAATGGGGGGAAGGATCGGTCAACGCCGATGATCAGCCGGTCCTTCGGCTGAACCGGGGCCCGGCCCATCCATTTTCGTTCAATGGAGGCCCGCTCTTCACGGGTGATGGCGGAAAGCCCTTGGTTGATCAGGCTTACCAACGGGGCGTTCCCCTCCCTTACTGCCGCGAAAAAGGGTTTTCGGTAAAGGGGGCTTGACGGGTGGTAGCGGAATTTGGATATAAGCTGGTTGCGGGTCAGAAAGTAGAGGGCCGTGGGGGTATCGCAGACAAAGACTTTGATATCCCCCTTTTCCACCCCTTTAAACAGGGCCTGGTGGCTGTTGTAAATTTTTATGGCCGCCCCGGGCAGCTCCCTGGAAACAAATTCAAAGGCGTAGTCTTTATCCAGCAGTCCGATTTCAAAGCCCTTCAGGTCTTTCAGGGTTTTGAGCCCGTAAATGGAGTCATGGAAAAAAAAATGGGTCTGGCAGTCCCTGAGTTCGGCGGCATAATCCAGGTATTCGTCCCGCTGGGCCGAGTAAAAGCAGCCGGCGTGGATATCCGCCCTGCCGGTCTTCACCATTTCCAGGCTTTGGGCCCAGGGAAGGGGGATGAATTCAACCTCCCGGCCCGTTTTTTTGGACCATAACCGCCAGAGGTCGACAAACATGCCCACCGCCCTACCTCTGTCATCGGCAAAATGAAAGGGGGTGTTGTCGATACTGGCAGCAATTTTCAGGGGAGGACGCCTGGTGTCTTTTGTGTTGTGGGAAGGCGGGTTGGTATTGCAAAACCCCGGCATTGCCGCCAGGATAAGCAGGATGGCGGTTAAGACCGCCGTGATGATCCGGCAGGATATGTTTGTGTATTCCGTTCTGTTATAAATTAAGGTGCGCATGCCCCATGGTTTACACTAATTTGCACTTGTTTTAAAGCGGGACCTGCCGGGCCCCGCTCTAAAACTTCGTTTTGCCTGCGGAGAATCAGCCGTGCAGCGGCATTCCCGAGGCCTTTGAAGAGACTTCTCCCATGATTTCGGCCAGTGTCGGATGCGCATGGATGGTATGGGCCACCTCCCCGGCGGTGAGTCCTTTTTCTATGGCCAGGGTGGCCTCGGCCACAAGGTCTGTGGCATGGGGCCCGGTGAGGTGGACACCCAGCACTTTCTGGGTGCCGCTTTCAACAATCATTTTGGCTTCCCCTGCGATTTCGTCGATGGCCTGGGCCTTGCCCAGCACCCTGAAATTCACCGTGGCCGTCTCCACCGCTATGCCTTTTTTCTTTGCTTCGGCTTCGCTCAGGCCCACGGTGCCCACCTCAGGCATGGTGAAAATCGCGCCCGGCACCACATCGTAGGCCATGGCCGCCTTTTTCTCCCCCTCCCCTTTCATGGCATTTTCCGATGCCACCAGGCCTTCATGGGAGGCGACATGGGCCAGCATCACCTTGGCAGGCCCCAGGATATCGCCGATGGCATAGACATTTTCAACCGCAGTTTCCATGTGCGCGTTGGCCGGAATCCATCCCCGGTCCGTTTCCAATCCGATGGCCTCCAGGCCCAGATCTTCTGAGAGCGGTGTCCGTCCGATGCATACGGCCATGACCTCGGATTGAATCGTCTCTGTTTTCAGTTTTTTAGGCTTGGGGTTGTCCGTGAAGGGACTGACCGCCAGGGAGATGTCCACACCGCCTTCTTTTTTGTCGGCATGGGTGACCACTGTATCGCAAAAAACCTTGATCTTCTTTTTCTTCATCTCCCTGAGGAGCAGCTTGGAGCAGGATTCATCCACCGAAGGCAAAGGGAGCAGTCTGGACATGGCCTCTACCACGGTGACATCGCAGCCCAGCGCATTGAAGATAAAGGCGAACTCGCAGCCGATGACCCCGCCCCCGACAATGGTCATGGACGCCGGAATCCGGTCGAGCACCAGGATATCGTTGGAGGAAAGTACGGCTTTGTGGTCAAAGGGGAAGTCCGCAACATCCATGGGCTTTGTGCCCACAGCGATGATAAGCTTGTCGTAGGCTACAAGGACTTGGCCCTCATCGCCGTCCACCGCTACCATACCCTGGGACTGGATTCTTGCTTTTCCGGCAATCACCTTGATGTTGTTTTTTTCCATGAGCCCGGCAATGCCCTTTCTCTGATCGGCCAGGATTTTTTCTTTCCGTTCCATCAGGGCGGTAATATCCGGTGTAATCTCCCCCTGGATATTGATCCCCATTTTCCCGGCTTTCATGCACTTCAGGAGCAAATCCGCTGAGTTTTTCATAATCTTGGACGGAATGCAGCCCCAGTTCAGGCAGGTGCCCCCCAGGTTTTCCTTTTCTATAAGGGTAACTTCCGCACCAAGAGCAGCTCCTTTTAACGCTGCAACGTAGCCGCCGGGCCCCCCGCCGATGATGGTCATTTTTGTCGCCATTTGGTTTCCCCCATTTCTTTCAGGTTGTTTTTACTGAAAAACTTGTTAAATCCGATATTAAAAACGAATTATATATAAAATTCATCAATTTTTGCAAATAAAAATTAAAAAAACCATAATTTTAAAATTTTTCATTTGACATAACCCATATCGTGAGATAATTATCAATATGAAATTAATAAATTTATTTTTTCCACAATCTTTTTTGCGCAAAAAGAGGTATAATGAAGATCGATCAAACCAACATTGATATTATCAGGGAATTAAAAGAAGGAAAACGGTCCTTTAAAAAAATCGCTGATAAGCTTGCCATTACCGAAAATACGGTCCGGTCCAGGGTCAACCGCCTGCAGGAAGAAGGGGTGCTTGAAATCTGCGGATTGGTTGACCCGGCAAAACTGCCCGGTCACAGAACCGTCATCATCGGTATCAAGCTGGCCGACACCAACCTGGTGGACAAGGGCGAAGAAATCAGCAAGCTTAAAGGAGTTATTTCGGTATCCGTGGTTACCGGCCGCTATGATCTCATGGTGCTGGTACTGTTCAAAAAGGGCTTTGGCCTGCTTGAATTTTATACCGAAGAGATTTCCAGGGTTGCAGGCGTCAGTTCAGTTGAAACCTTTGTGGTCTATAAATCCTACAACCTAAAAGTTCCCTATATATTTTAACTCACCACTTGTTAAAAAAGGGAGGGCTGTCATGGGCGATAGTCTGAAGACCACGCCATTGAATCAATGGCACAGGAACGCCGGGGCCAATATGGCCGATTTCGGCGGGTTCGACATGCCGCTGTGGTACGACACCGGCGTAAAAAACGAGCACCTTGCCGTGCTTAAATCCGCAGGTATTTTTGATACCTCACACATGGCATGTATTAAGGTCACAGGGGCCGACGCCCTTGACCTGATCAATTATTGTTTCACCCGTGATATTTCCAATCTTGCGGCCGGCAGGTGCGTCTACGGTGCCTTTCTGGATGACAATGCCCACTGCATCGATGATGCTATTGTCTACCGGTTCGACCCGACACGGTTCATGGTCTGTGTCAATGCCGGCATGGGCGGCACCATTGCCGATCATCTGAAGGGCAACAAAGGCGGAAAAACGGCTGAGATCACCGATCTGACCGGAAAACTGGCCAAGGTGGATATCCAGGGCAAAAACTCCGCCAGAATCCTCTCGACCCTGCTCCAGGACCCTGAAGCGGTGTTTGACAAGGTTCCCTATTTCTCCTTCAAGGGAGATATTGATCCCGTACAGCAGGGTCAGGTACTGCTGTCAGACGGCACCCCCGTGCTGTTGTCCCGGTCCGGATATACAGGGGAATTCGGGTTTGAAATTTTCATCGCCCCGGACAAGGTGGTTAAACTATGGACCGACCTGCTGCAGGCCGGTGAAGAATACGGCATTGCCCCCTGCGGCCTGGGCGCACGGGATTCCCTTAGGGCCGGCGCCTGCCTGCCCCTCTCCCACCAGGACATCGGGCATTTCCCCTTTATCAACCATCCCTGGGATTTCGCCCTGCCCTATAATGAGGACAAATCCGGGTTTACAAAGGACTTCCTCGGGGCCGCCGCCCTGGCCGATGCCGCCGGCGCTGCCGATACCCCGTTTACCTTTGCTTTTGCCGGGGATTCATTGAGAAAAGTGAACTCCGGGGACAATACCCAGGTATTGGACGAGGCCGGAAATACCATCGGCAAAGTCCTGACCTGCGCCACGGACATGGGCATCACACGTGTTGACGGCAACATTGTGAGCATCAATACCCCGGACCTTCCGGCGGATCTTAAAATCAAGGGCATTGCCTGCGGTTTTGTCATGGTATCCGAGGCGCTGGCCCAGGGGACCCGGATTACCCTCAAAGAGGGGAAGCGGGCCCTGAAAGCCACAATTGTCCAGGATATCAGGCCGGATCGCACGGCAAGGCTTGCCCTTAAGAATTTTATTTAAGCAGAGAACGCACCATTTATAAAACCACCAGGTAGAACAAGGAGGACACTATGAAAGCATTGGACGAACTCAATTTTCCCGAAGACGTAAAATACACCAAATCCCATGAATGGGCCAAAGTTGACGGCGATAGCGTTATCATGGGCCTTTCCGATTATGCCCAGGATCAGCTGGGAGAAATCGTTTTTGTGGAAATGCCCGAAGAGGGGGATACCTTTGAACAGGGTGATGAATTCGGCAGCGTAGAGTCTGTAAAAGCCGTATCCGAAATTTACCTTCCCGTTGCCGGTGAAATCATTGCCGTCAATGAAGAACTTGAAGACGCCCCGGAATTGGTTAACAACGAATGCTACACCGGCGGCTGGCTGGTTAAAATCAAACCCGAAGACCCCGCCCAGATGGACGAACTAATGGACAAGGGAGCATACATTGAGATGCTGAAAGGTTAGATGCCATGCGCTATTTGCCCCATACCCAGGAAGACATCGACCAGATGCTGGCCAAAGCCGGCCGGGCATCCCTGGACGATCTGTTTGAAACCATCCCCGATCAATTAAAGGTCAAAGGCGGGCTCAACCTGCCCGACGGCATGAGCGAATGGGACCTGGACGCCTATATGGAAGAACTTGCATCTGCAAATATTGCCTGCAAGGGCTACACCTGCCTCATGGGGGCAGGCTCCTATGACCATTATATTCCATCCATCGTGCCCTACCTGATCTCAAGATCGGAATTTATGACCGCGTATACCCCGTATCAGCCGGAGGTCTCCCAGGGGACCCTCCAGGGGATTTACGAGTTCCAGACCATGATCACCGAGCTTTTGGGCATGGACATCGCCACAGCCTCCCATTACGACTGTGGCACCGCCCTTGCCGAATGCGCATTGATCGCCCTGAGAAAAAACCGCAAGGCAGATAAAATAGCGGTATCCTCATTGGTGCATCCGGCCCATCGGGATATTATCAACACCTACATCGTGCCGGCAGGCTATGAGATGGTGGAAATTCCTGCCAATGACCAGGGGCTGACCGATCTTTCTGCCTTTGAATCCATGGAAGGGGTGGCCGGAGTTGCCGTCCAGTCCCCCAATTTCTTCGGGAATATTGAGGATCTGGGTGCGTTCAAAGCCGCTGCCGATGCGAAAAAAGTACTCTTTATCACCTCTTTTACCGAAGCCCTGGCCTACGGGCTGCTGAAAAATCCCGGCAGTTTCGGCGCCGACCTTGTGGCCGGCGAGGGCCAGAGTCTGGGCATTGCCAAAACCTTTGGCGGCCCCGGCCTGGGACTTTTGGCCGGTACCCAGAAAATGATGCGTAACCTGCCCGGCCGCCTCATCGGCAAAACCAAGGACAGCAACGGCGAAGAGGGGTATGTGCTCACCCTGGCCACCCGGGAGCAGCATATCCGCCGTGAGAAGGCCTCTTCCAATATCTGTTCCAACAACGGACTCAACGCCATGACGGCCTCCATCTACCTGGCCACCATCGGCAAGGTGGGTATCCGTGAAATTGCCCAGCAGAACCACGACAAGGCGGTCTACCTCAAAAAGGTACTCACCGGTGCAGGGTTTGAATCCGTGTTTGACGGCCCCTTTTTCAACGAATTTGTTCTTAAGGCGCCCTCAGGATTTGCTGAAAAAAGGGCGGAACTCATTAAAAACAACTGCATTTTTGCCGGGGTCCCCCTGGAATCCAGCTACCCTGAAATGAAAGACCATTATCTTTTCTGCGCCACTGAAACCGTGTCCAAAGATGCCATGGACCAGCTGGCAAAGGAGGTGCAATAATGAAACAGCCAGGCACCAGCGGCCTCATATTCAATGAACCCCAGCTCTGGGAAAAAAGCCGGGAAGGCCGGTGCGCCATTTCCCTGCCCCGGGCCGATGTCCAACGCGCGGAGCTTGACCCCGCACTGACCGGCGATGCGCCTGAACTGCCCCAGCTCTCAGAGCTGGATGTGGTCCGCCATTTTACCCGGCTCTCCCAATGGAATTTCGGCGTGGATTCCGGTATGTATCCTTTGGGCTCCTGCACCATGAAGTACAATCCCAAAACCAACGAGGTCCAGGCGGCCCGCCAGGGATTTGCCTCAGCCCATCCCCTGGCCGGGGAAGAATTTTCACAGGGCGCCCTCAAACTCATGTACGACCTGGAGCAGTCCCTGGGTGAAATCACCGGGTTCCCTGCAGTGACTTTGCAGCCTGCAGCCGGCGCCCACGGCGAACTGGCCGGCATACTCATGATCCATGCCTACCATGCCAAACAGGGCAAACAGCGGTCCAAGATCCTGATCCCGGATACGGCCCACGGCACCAACCCGGCCTCTGCCGCTCTTTGCGGATATAAAGCGGTCAGCATCAAGTCCGGTCCCAAAGGGATTCTTGATCCCGAGGTTGTTGCAGCGGTCATGGACGAAGACACTGCCGGCATCATGATCACCAACCCCAATACCCTTGGGCTCTTTGAAGAAAACATCAAAGAAGTCTGCGATATTGTCCATGCCAAAGGCGGACTGGTTTACGGGGACGGCGCCAATATGAATGCCATCATGGGCGTTGTCAGGCCAGGAGATCTGGGTATTGATGTTCTCCACCTCAACCTGCACAAAACCTTCTCCACCCCCCACGGCGGAGGCGGCCCCGGTTCCGGTCCCGTTGCGGTTGTGGAAAAACTGATCCCCTTTCTGCCCGTTCCCAGGGTGGAAAAGGAACTGGATTCATACAGATTCCTCACGGACTGCCCGGATACCATCGGCCGGCTGCATACTTTTTACGGTCATTTCGGAGTGATGATCAAGGCATTTGCCTATATCCTGACCATGGGCGGAGAAGGGCTTACCATGGCCTCCAAACTGGCGGTGCTTAACGCCAACTACATCAAGGAGAGCCTTAAAGGCACCCTAAACCTCTGCTATGACCGTCCCTGCATGCATGAATGTGTGTTCAACGACAAGATCCAGCAGGAAAACCATGTAACCACCATGGACATGGCCAAGCGTCTTCTGGATTACGGATTCCATCCCCCAACGGTGTATTTCCCGCTGGTGGTGGATGCCGCCTTTATGGTGGAGCCCACTGAAACCGAGTCCAAGGAATATATCGACCAGTTCATCGACGCAGTCAAAGCCATTGCAAAAGAGGCACAGGAAACCCCTGAGCAACTTCACAAGGCCCCGCTGCTCACCAAGGTAACCCGGCTGGACGAGGTCGCGGCCGCCAGAAAACCCGTCCTGAGGGGATGATTTCATGACGGTATCAAACAGCCAGCGCTCATGTGAATTCAACGCCCTTGGCGTGCTTGAATACACAGGGGCGCTGGCCCTTCAGCAGGATATCCTGTCCGACAAACTGGCGGACAGGGACACCCCGGACCGGCTGCTCTTTGTCGAGCACCCGCCGGTCTATACCCTGGGCCGCCGGGGCGGGCGGGAAAACCTGGTGGTGGCCGAATCCTTTCTTGAGGACAAGGGCATCACCATCGTACAGACCGACCGCGGCGGCAATATCACTTACCACGGCCCTGGGCAGGCCGTGCTTTACCCCGTCGTCGACCTGGAAAAAAACAAAATAAGCGTGCCGGATTTTGTTTACGGAATGGAAGAGATCATGAAGCGGACCTGCCAGGATTTCGGCGTGGCCGCCGACCGGGATGACCGCAACCACGGCCTCTGGGTCGGAGACCGGAAAATAGGCAGTGTGGGCATCGCACTTAAAAAAGGCATTTCAATCCACGGTCTGGCCCTGAACGTCAATCCTGATCTTTCCCCCTTTTCCTGGATAAACCCCTGCGGGCTTGCCAACCAGTCCATGACCTCCATTGCGGTCGAAAAAAACACCTCTTCCCTCACACTGGGGGCAGCAGGAGATGAGGCCGACCTGAAAACCATGGAATCGGTATGCCAATGTTTTATCCGGCATTTTTGCGATATCTTTAATTTTGAATTGATAAGGGAAAACAATCATGTCATGTCAAGCTAAAACCAGGCCCCGTGCCGTTGCAAAGCCGGCCTGGCTTAAAAAGAAACTGCCGGTGGGCGGTGACTACCAGCGGGTCAGATCGCTTCTGGCCAAATCCAAACTCCATACGGTCTGCCAGGAAGCCAATTGCCCCAACATGTTTGAATGTTTTTCCAAAGACACCTCCACATTCATGATACTGGGCTCCCAGTGCACCCGGAACTGCCGGTTCTGCAACGTCACAGACAACACCCCCATGGCAGTGGACCCCAAGGAACCCGAGCGGGTGGCCCAGGCGGCCAAAGCATTAGGGCTGCGCTACGTGGTGGTGACTTCCGTCACCCGTGACGACCTGCCCGACGGCGGGGCCGGTCATTTTGCAGCAACCATACGGTCCATTAAATCAGTTCTGACTTCAGATGAGCTGCCAAATCCCAGGGTCGAAGTATTGATTCCCGATTTCCAGGGGGATACCGACGCCCTGAAAACCGTCATTGATGCCGGCCCCGACGTACTCAACCACAATGTGGAAACCGTCCCTTCCCAGTATTCCAGGGTAAGGCCCCAGGCCATTTACCAGCGTTCCCTTGACCTGCTGGCCAATGTGAAGCAAATCAATCCGGCCATGCCCACAAAATCCGGCATCATGGTGGGGCTGGGCGAAACAATGGAAGAACTGGAAGAGACCATGGCCGACCTGAGGGCACACCATTGCGACATCCTGACCATTGGCCAGTACCTCCAGCCCACCCGGGACCATCTGCCGGTGTTCACCTATTACCCCCCGGAACAATTCAAGGCGCTTGAACAGACTGCCAGAAAACTAGGATTCAAACAGGTGGCTGCCGGCCCCCACGTCAGAAGCTCTTACAAGGCCCAGGAATTATTTGATTCTTAAACCCCGGTTGTTCACCTGGGTTTCACCTTCGGTCATCAATTTAGGAAAAAGGCCGGGACTGCGTACGGAGCTGGGTTTTTAAGGGGATCCCACTCCTTGTAATCATTGAAAAAACAGATCGGGTGGTGTATTATCCGCCCTGTGAAAATTTTATTATTCAAGTACCGTATTTTTTTCTTCCTGGCCGGTATATCCGTCATCCTGGCGGTGGGGTATAAAACGATCCTGCCCGAGCCCCCTGCCCTGCCCGAGTCCTCCCAAATCCTCCTCAGCCCGGATGATCAGGCATGGATAAAGGATAATCCGGTAATCACGGTGGGTGTTGACACGGATTTTGCGCCCATTGAGGATATCGACAAAGAGGGTAATTATATCGGTGTTACCGCCGACTTTCTATCGCTAGTCACTGAAAAAACAGGCCTCCGCTTTAAATTCGACCACGAGCATTCCTGGACCGAAAGCCTTGGGCGGATCAAGGCGGGGGAGATCGACATGCTCGGGGCGGCTGTGGCATCGGACCGCCGCCGGCGGTTTATGGATTTCACCCAGCCCTATGCCTGGCTTTCAGGGGTGATCATCGTTCACAAATCCGTCACCGAGCCCATGTCCCTTGAAAAGCTTAAGGGAATGAAGGTGACGGTGGTGCATAACTATATCTGGCGGGATTACCTGGCTGCCAATTATCCAGATCTTCTCCTTAACCCGGCCCAGGACATCGAAGCCGCCCTGAAAAAGGTCTCTTTCGGAATGGCCGACGCCATGGTGGGATACATGGCCACAGCCTCCCATCATATTGAGCGGCTTGGCATTTCTAACTTGAAAATTTCCGGCAAAACCGTATCCGTTCTTGATATCGCCTTTGCAGTGAACCGGGAGAAACCCCAGCTCAAAAGAATTTTGAATCAGGTCCTGGCCCAGACGACAGAGGCCCAAAAAAAGCAGATTCTGCGTAAATGGATCAGCCTTGAATTTACCCGGGCCTATGATTTCGGATGGCTGGTCACCCGCATCTTCTTTCCGGGGGCAGCCGTTGCCATGCTCGGATTCATTGGCGTTATTCTCTGGAACCGCTCCCTCCAGCGCCAGGTGATCCAGCGAACGGAAAAACTCAACCAGGAACTGGTCCAGCGGACCCATATGGAACAGGCCCTCAGGGAAAGCGAGGAAAAATACAAAAGCATTTACCGGAATATCCAGGATGTTTATTATGAAATCCTTCCCCAGGGGCGGGTCATTGAAATCAGTCCCTCCGTGGAAAAGGTTTTCGGATACAAGAGAGAAGTCCTGATCAATCGATCCATGGCCAAGATGTTCCAGGAATCGGAAGAATTCCGCCGTATGCTGGACAAGGCGGCCAAGGAGCAGCGCCTGGATGACCACGGTACCGTTCTGGTATGCCCCGACGGAAACAGCCTTAATTGTTCCATGAACGCCGTGATGATCCGGGACAGCCACGGCACCCCTGTGAAAATTGTCGGGTCCATCCACAACATCACCGAGCGGGTTAAGGCCCAGAAGGCCCTCCGGTCTGCCTACAAGGAACTTCAAAAACGGGTGCGAGAGCGGACCGCGGAACTGAGAAACACCAATAGGGAACTGAACAAGGCCAAGGAAGAGGCTGATGCCGCCACCCGGGCAAAGAGTGCCTTTCTCGCCAATATGAGCCATGAAATCCGCACCCCCTTAAGCGGGGTGATATCAGCTTCCGAACTGGTCATGCATGAGTCGCTGCCCAAAAAGGTGGCCCGGTATATCAATATCATCCGCAGTTCCGGCCATGCCCTCCTGGGGGTCATAGACGATATCCTGGACTTTTCCAAAATTGAGGCCGGCAAACTGGAAATTGAAGTTCATACCTTTCATTTGGATCAGTTGATTACCCGGACGGCCAACCTGTTCAAGCACAAAATCAAAGACAAGAATATCTCTTTTACGGCCGATATCACCCCGGATACGCCGGCCCATCTCCTGGGTGATTCTTTCAGGGTTCAGCAGATCCTCACCAATCTTCTGAGCAATGCCGTGAAATTCACGGACAGGGGCGGCGAAATTCGCCTCAGGGTTACGGGCCATGCATGCACGCACAAGGCGGACCGGGTATTCATGGAATTCGAGGTGGCAGATTCGGGTATAGGTATCAGTCCGGAACACCAGGACCTGCTGTTTACGCCTTTTTCCCAGATTGATGCCTCAACCACCCGCAAATACGGCGGATCAGGGCTGGGCCTGAGTATCTGCGGCCAGCTGGTGGAAATGATGGAAGGGACCATTACCGTAGAAAGCGAACCCAACCAGGGGAGCAGATTCGTATTCACCATTCCCCTGGAACGGACCGCGGATCAGGGAATCGGCCCGGATGAGGACGGCGGGCACCAGGTTTCCCTGTCCGAATACCGGGAAAAGCTAAAGGACCTTCATATTCTTGTGGCGGAAGATACCCCCACCAATCAGAAAATCATCCTGGCGGTACTGGACCTTGTTGGCTGCCGTACCGTTCTGGTGGATACTGGGGCAAAAGCGGTGGCAGCGGTTAAGGCCGACCGGTTCGACGCCGTGCTCATGGACCTCCAGATGCCCGAGATGGATGGTTTCGAAGCCACCCGGGCCATCAGAAAGGTCATGGACAGAACCGATCTGCCCATTATCGCCATGACCGCCCATACCCTCAAGGAAGACAAGGGAAAATGTATGGCCGCCGGTATGAACGCCTATGTTTCAAAACCCGTTAACCAGGAAAAACTTTTTTCCACCCTGATCCGCCTGATCCGGAATAATGAAACCGGTACCGACCTGTCCATGGACAGGGCCGAAGCTGAGTACAGGGCATCTCAACCGTCGGCACCCGGTCTTCTGCCCGACTATATGCCCGGCATTGAAATCAGGCGGGCACTCCACGCCCTGGGGGTGGGTAATGAAATTTTTCTCGGGATTCTCCACACATTTTTTAATACCCATGAGGGGGTGATCGCTGAAATTGAAGCCGCCTGGGAAACCGGTGAGCGGGACCGGGTCATCAATCTTGTCCACAGCCTCAAGGGCAGTGCCGCCGGGATCGGTGCCTTTGAAGTCCACAGCCTGGCAAAGGAGCTGGAAGCCCTGTGCAAGTCCTCCCCCCGTCTGCTGTCCATTAAAAAGGCCGGACTCGGGGTGCTGGAAAACCGGCTGGCCATTGTACTGGCTTCCATCAAATCTTTAGATACAAAAGATACAACTAGCGACGGCATCCTCCCACAGGGCAGGGAAACAGAGGACAAGGCCAGTATCAAAAACGTGCTTGCCCGGTTGGACAAGGCTCTTGAGTTCCCGGAATTTCTAGAACTTGAAGGCCTTTGTGCGGAGCTTGCCGCTGTCTGCTCACATCCGGAGGGGGATAAAATAAGATTCCATATCGGTGCCCATGACCACGATCTTGCCCGGGAGGCGGTACGGAACCTGACAGCAGTACTCGAAACATAAAATAGGTGGCGAATGAACGACCTGATCATGATTGTGGACGATACGCCCACAAATATAGATATTCTGGCCAATACCCTAAAGGGATTGTACCGGCTGACCATTGCCAAAAGCGGTATGACTGCATTGGACCGCATCAATCAGCAGGCTCCTGATCTTATCCTTTTGGACGTAATGATGCCGGAGATGGACGGGTTCGAAGTCTGCCGAAGGCTCAAGGCCGATGCCGGGACACGGAATATCCCCATTATTTTCATCACCGCCATGGAGGAGGCTGAGCACAAAACCGAAGCCTTTGAACTCGGGGCTGTGGATTATATTG
Organism: Desulfobacter sp.; assembly: GCA_028768525.1. Lineage (NCBI taxonomy): Bacteria > Pseudomonadati > Thermodesulfobacteriota > Desulfobacteria > Desulfobacterales > Desulfobacteraceae > Desulfobacter > Desulfobacter sp. Next base: position 100,279 of record CP054837.1, read on the forward strand.
TCCGTCCCTTCAATACCTCAGAAGTACTGGCGCGGGTGAAAACCCACCTTACCCTGAGGCAGATGCACAAGGCCCTGGATGAAAAAAACAGAATCACCAAGCAGGCCCTGGCTGAAAAAAGCCGGCAGCTGGACGACCTTATTTCCAACCTGCCCGGTATGGTTTACCATGCCAGGTTTGACGGCAGATGGCAGATGGAGTTCGTCAGCGAGGGATGCCGCAGGCTGACGGGATATGAACCGGCCCATTTTACACGATACCGCGGCAGTCATTACAGCCTGATCGAAAGTCCTGAGGACCGGAACCGGGTCCTTGAGGAACGTGATTCGGCCCTGGAACTTCAGGAGCCCTTTGAACTGCTCTACCGCATCCAGACCCGGAACGGGAGGGAGAAGTGGGCACTGGAGCAAGGGGTGGGGGTTTTTGACAAGTATGGCACCCTTGTGGGCGTCGAAGGGGTAATCACCGATGTCACGGATAAACAGCGCGCTTCCATTGCCCTGGCCCAGGAAAACGAAGACCTGAAATCCAGGATGATTGACCGGGACCGGTTCGGTGATATTGTGGGCCGGTCCCCGGCCATGCAGAAGGTGTACGATCTGATCATAAAAGGTGCGGCCTGTGACGACTGTGTGATCATTTACGGCCCCTCCGGCACCGGAAAAGAACTGGTGGCCCGGGCCATCCATAAAAATTCCGCCAGAAAAGAAAAGCCCTTTGTTCCCATCAACTGCGGCGCCATTCCTGAGAACCTTTTTGAAAGCGAGTTTTTCGGCCATAAAAAAGGGGCCTTTTCAGGGGCGAATTCAGATAAGCAAGGGGTGCTGGACATGGCCGACGGCGGCACCCTGTTTCTGGACGAACTCGGGGAAATCTCCATGGGCATGCAGGTAAAACTTCTCAGGGTCATGGACGGCAACGGCTATATCCCCGTTGGCGGAACAGAACTTAAAAAACCGGATATCCGCTTTGTCTGCGCAACCAACAGGGACCTTCAGCAGCGGATCCGGGTCAAAAAGCTCAGGGAAGATTTTTTCTTCAGGGTTCATATTATTCCCATCACCCTCCCCCCTCTGCGCAAACGAAAAGAAGACATCCCTCTGCTGATTGAACATTTTTTCAACTCCTATCCAAAGGAAAATATCACCGCCGAACTCACCCCGGAAATGATGGCAGCCATGGTGAACTACCCCTGGCCTGGAAATATTCGGCAGCTCCAGAATATGGTCTACCAGTTTCTGGTCCTGGGCCGGCTGGATTTTCTGGATCCTGAAGGATTAGGCCCCCGGAGGCCTGGGGGGGGCGGCCACTCCGGCGAGGATGCCGGCACCACATGCCTGAAGGCGGCGGTGGAAGAATTTGAAAAAAGCCATATTTCAAGGCTTCTGTCCAGGCATAGGGGGAAAAAGGGAATCGTGGCCAAGGCCCTTGAAGTGGACAGAAAGACCCTGTTCCGGAAAATGAAACGGTATGGATTATAAAAAACGCCCCGGACCGCCTGAAGGCGGCCCGGGGCATTTTTAAGTCAAACTGGAGGTTAGTACCCGAGCAGCCTGGGCAGCCAGAGGGAAATTTCCGGAATATAGGCAATGATAAAGACTGCGATCATTGCAACGATTGAGAAGGGAATGGCCTTGATGGAAATATCCTCTATGGTCACATTGGCGATGCCCGATGCAATAAAAAGGTTTTCGCCCAGAGGCGGTGTCTGGAATCCGATCTCGCAGCAGCAGACGAGGACAATGCCGAAATGGATGGGGTCGATTCCCAGGTTATACATCACCGGCAGCAGCACCGGGGTGAGAATCATAATGGTGGCCAGGGTTTCCATGAACATGCCCACAAAAAGCAGGAAAAAAATAATCATGGCCCAGATCAGGTAGGGATTTGTGGTGATCTCCAGCATTGCTTTGGCAATGATTGCCGGGATCTGGTTTTCCACTAAAAGCCGGCCGAATACCGTTGCCGTAAAGAGGATGAGCAGCACCCGGCCGGTGAGCCAGGTGGTGGTTTCAAGGGCCTTCATAATGGCTTTGACCTTAAGTTCCTTATGGATGGCAAACCCCACGAAAAGTGTATAAAAAATAGCGACGATGGCAGATTCCGTCGGGGTGAAAAGACCGGAATAAATCCCGCCCAGAATCACCACAGGCGCCATGATGGCCCAGAATCCGCTTTTGAATGCCTGGGCGATTTTGGAACCGGACCACCGGTCGGTCAACCCTTTGTAACCGTACTTTCTGCATAAAAAATAATTCATGGACATAAGGCTCAGTGAAATCACCAGACCCGGCAAAAATCCAGCCACAAAGAGTTTTGGGATGGACACGGTCTGGAAGCTGCCGAATTTGGCCACCGCTTCCGGCGGCGGCATGATGCTCATGCCTGAAATGCCGAAAATAACCATTGGGATGGAAGGCGGGATCACGACGCCAAGACCGCCGGAAGAGGCCGTAATGGCGGAGGCATATCCCTTATCATACCCACGGTTCATCATGGCCGGGATCATGAGCATGCCCACGGCGGCTGTGGTGGCCGGCCCGGAACCTGAAATGGCCCCGAAAAACATGCAGGCAATGACCGTGGCGCAGGAAATGCCACCGGTCATGGGACCGGCAAAGGACTCGGCCAGATTGACCAGTCGCTTTGAGACTCCGGCCGCTTCCATGAGCGAACCTGCCAGAATAAAGGCCGGCAGGGCCATCAGGGGAAAAGAGCCCACAGAGGTAAAGGCAATCTGCACCAGTTTAATGGGATTGTCGTCAAGGGTCAGAAAGGCAACTACTGCCGACACGCCCAGGGAAATTGAAATGGGAGCACCGATGAGCAGCAGAGCGATAAATGTACCAAATAATACCAAAACGATGGATGTTTCCACTTTAAATATCTCCTGCTAATTCGTCGGTCCTGAGTCCGCGTCTGTTTCAAAATTTTTTTCAATTTCGACGGCATCGGGATCTTTAATTTCCTCACCCTTTACGTACCGGATGTAGTTGATCTGGATGACCCTCACCGCCATAAGGGCAAAGGCAAAGGGAAGAATCATATAAAAGTACTTCATGGGGATTCCCATGGTCTGGGATTTCCAGAACAGGTTCATCTTCACGAAAACAAATTTATAGCTCAAATAGATGAAATAAATATTAAATACCACCCAGATCAGATCGGCGGCCGCCTCAATGGCCATGCCTACTTTCCTGGGGAGCATTTTAAATTGGAAGGTCACTCTGTTGTGGGCACCCAGGCGGCAGGCGTAGCTGGCCCCCAGGAATACAAACCAGACAAATAGATAGGTGGCAAGTTCCTCTCCCCATGAAATGGAATATTGAAAGAACTCACGGAGCAGGATTTGCAGGAAAAGCAGAACCACGAAGAATGCCAGCAGCAGCTGGCAGGCATAGCTCTCAAAATTATCCAGCAATTTGAATAGAATCTGTTTCTTGTTCATGTGCTTCCCTTTATATATAAAGCCGAGGGGCTAAACGATGTCTTGAGTCTTGTATGCCGGCAGGAGACTCGCTCCTGCCGGCAGATTGATGATTAGAGTGTAAAGGGCGTTACATGCCTCTTCCCAAAAGCTTCAGCGCGTCTTCAAGTTTTTTCTTACCGCCGATGCTGTCATAGTATTTGGGCCATACCGCTTTTGTTGCTTTCTCGATCCATTCTTTTTCACCGTCGGCGGCCTCAGTGATCTCCATGCCCTTTTCAATGAGGGATTGTTTAATGGAATCTTCAGTTTTCATCAGCCAGTCCTTACTGTAGGCAGTGGCTTCCTTGCCGGCTTCCAGAATCATTTTCTGCATTTCGGGGCTCTGGCTCTGAAACAGCTCTTCGGACATGATGATGGGTTCCAGGGAGAAAAGGTAGCGGATGGTGGTCACGTACTTCTGGATTTCATAAAATTTCATGGCATTGACGGTGATAAAGGGGTTATCCTGGCCGTCTACAACCTTTTGCTGAAGCGCGGTAAAGGTTTCGGACCATGCCATGGGGGTGGGATTGATGCCCCAGGATTTGTAGGAATCAATCATGATGGCGTTTTTGGGAACCCTGATGACCAGGCCTTTGAGGTCTGCCAGGGTTTTCACAGGGCGTTTTGAGTTGGTCAGCACCCGGAAACCTGAGTATGTCCAGGCAACAATCCGGACACCGGCGTCCCTCAAGGTGTTTTGGGTCAGTTCTTCGCCCATGGCGCCCTGGGTCAGTTTAACGGCATCATCAATTCCCTGGATAACATAGGGAAGGGTCAGCACGCCAACAGTAGGGGAAAACGGGGTCAGGTTGTTGATGGCCAGTACTGAAAAATCAAGTGTGCCCATGGCGCAGTCATTTACCGTATCCTGTTCGGAACCCAGTTGGCCGTTGGGGAAAAAGCCGAATTTCACCTTGCCGGCGGCCTTTTTTTCTAGGATTTCAGCAAATTTGTTGCCGGTTTCCCACTGGGTGCCGCCGGCAGCATCGCCGAAGGACATTTTCCAGGTTCTGGCTTGGGCGGTACCTGCCAGAGTAAATATAAGGGTAAGTACTGCGAATGTTGCCGGGATTTTTGACCAGAAACTTTTTTTCATCTAACTTTCTCCTCATTTAAGTTGTATAAATTCCCTCACAGGGCGTGGTTCTTTCACGAATATGTAAGGTTTGCAATGGGTGTGCCACTGCCCTGAAACTCTTTCTAACCATTCTATGTTATAGGGTTTTCATCCTTTTACACTCAAAGGAGAAAAGAATGGTTTCGTCAGGATTGGGACAAATATGCCCCAAAAATCCAAGTGTTGTTTTCGCCGTCAACTTTAACCGCGCGCGTTTTCGCGGATTTTGTTTTTCAAACGGCGATGTGGCAGAATTGCCCCTTAATGACCGACTTGATAAAAAAAATTGATAAATTAGATAGTTATTTTTGATCCATGGGAATTACCGGTTTTGAACAGCAGGGATCATGGGGCATTAATGCCCTATTTTTTATATTTGGGGTGATGCGTCATGCGTTTAAATCCTTTTTTTTAACATTTTAAAAAAGGGTAACCCCCTGCTAATTAAAACAATTCGGTTAGTTCACCGGGTAAAAACATTTTTTAAAAAAAAACGGCATAAAACTTGTTTACATTATCAGGCATATGGCATATAACCCAAATACTGATATCTGATATATCACACATCAGATATCAATCGATCAGCCAATAAATACCCGGGCGTTACCTTAATTTCAGAAGGGGCCTCCGGGAAAATAAAAAAACGATTCAACGGAGGTAGAACACCCATGAAAATGACAACAGAAGAGGCCTTTGTTAAAGTTCTCCAGATGCATGGAATTGACAATGCATTTGGGATTATCGGCTCTGCCATGATGCCGGTTTCCGACCTGTTTCCCAAAGCAGGTATCACTTTCTGGGACTGCGGCCATGAAGGCAACGCCGGCATGATGTCCGACGGGTATACCCGGGCATCAGGAAAAATGTCCATGATGATCGCCCAGAACGGCCCCGGTATCACCAACTTTGTCACTCCTGTGAAAACCGCCTACTGGAACCACACTCCCCTGCTGCTGGTAACGCCCCAGGCCGCCAACATGACCATGGGTCAGGGCGGATTCCAGGAAGTGCCCCAGATGGCGACCTTTGAAGATATGGTGGCCTACCAGGAAGAAGTGCTTCATCCCTCCAGGATTGCTGAAGTCTTGAACCGGGTCATTCTCCAGGCCAAACGCGCCTCAGCCCCTGCCCAGATCAACGTTCCCCGTGACTTCTGGACCCAGGTCATCGATATTGAACTGCCTGCCGTTGTTGAATTTGAACGGCCCGCCGGCGGTGAAGAAGCCGTTGCCAAGGCAGCGGAACTGCTGTCCAATGCCAAGTTCCCCGTTATTCTCAACGGCGGCGGTGTGGTTATCGGCGGCGCCATTGAAGATTCCATGGCCCTGGCTGAAAAACTGGATGCGCCGGTTTGCTGCGGCTACCAGCATAACGATGCCTTCCCAGGAAGCCATCCCCTCCATACCGGAACCCTGGGATACAACGGATCCAAGGCTGCCATGGAATTGATCGCCAAGGCTGACGTTGTTCTGGCCCTGGGCACCCGTCTCAATCCCTTCTCCACCCTGCCCGGTTACGGCATCGACTATTGGCCCAAAGATGCCTCCATCATCCAGGTAGACATCAACACCGACCGTATCGGTCTGACCAAACCCATCAGCGTGGGGATCGTCGGTGATGCCAAAAAGGTTGCCCGGGGCATTCTGGCCAAGCTTGCCGACAACGCCGGTGATACCGACCGCGACAGCCGCAGGGCCACTGTAGAAACCATCAAGGCGAACTGGGCTGAGGAACTTGAAACCATGGACCACGAGGCGGACGATCCCGGGACCACCTGGAATGCCCGTGCCCAGGCCCAGGACCCAGACAAGATCACTTCCCGCATGGCCTGGCGTGCCATTTCCAAGGCCCTGCCCAAGGATGCCATCATCTCATCGGACATTGGAAACTCATGTGCCATCGGCGCGGCCTACCCCAGCTTTGAAAAGGGGCGTAAATACCTGGCACCCGGCATGTTCGGTCCCTGCGGATACGGTTTCCCGGCTATCCTGGGCGCCAAAATCGCACAGCCGGATGTCCCGGTTGTAGGATTTGCCGGCGACGGTGCATTCGGTATCTCCATGAACGAAATGACGGCCTGCGGCCGCGACGGCTGGCCCGCCATCACCATGATTGTTTTCCGGAACTACCACTGGGGCGCGGAAAAAAGAAATACCACCCTTTGGTACGATGACAATTTCGTGGGCACCGAGCTTGACCGTAATGTACATTACTCTGAAATTGCCAAAGCCTGCGGTGTAGAAGGGGTGAAGGCATGGTCCATGGACGAATTGACCGAGCAGCTTGACCTGGCCGTCAAACGGCAGATGGAAGAAGGCAAGACCACTTTCATTGAAGTGATGACCAATATGGAACTTGGCGAACCGTTCCGCCGGGATGCCATGAAAAAACCGGTCCCCGTCGCAGGGATCGACAAAGCGGACATGAAGCCCCAGAAGGGCATCTAAGCGAACACTGCAAACTTCTTTGCATGTTACCGGGTCCGGCGGTTCCCGCCAGTACCGCCGGCCCCACATAAAAAATACCAATAGAGACACGACCGTTTTTATAAGGGGGACAATCCCATGGTAGAAAAATTCGATTGGCTGGACTACGACATCAATGAAATGGTAGCCGGCGACAAAGATGCCCTCTGGCATCACCTCAAACCTCACAAGGTGTTCGAAAAACAGGAACAGATGATCATCGTTGAAGGCGACGGTATCATGGTCAAAGACATAAGGGGCCGTGAATACATGGATGCCACCTCCGGCGGCGTCTGGTCTGTCATGGTCGGTTTCGGCCGGGAGTCCATTGCAGAGGCCGTGGCCGAGCAGCTCAAGAAAATGCCGTATTTCGCAGGTGTTTTCGGAAATATTCCCACCATTAAATTTGCCCAGAAACTGCTGGAAAAACTGCCCAACCACCAAAAGGTGTACTTTTCCAACTCCGGTTCGGAAGCCAACGAAAAAGCCTTTAAAATCGTTCGTCAGGCCTCCCGGATCGCCCCGGAGCGTAAGGGCAAATACAAAATCATGTACCGGGACCGTGACTACCACGGTACCACCATCGGTGCCATGAGCGCCACGGGCCAGGCCCAGAGAAAAGAAGGGTTCGGCCCCTTTGTGGAAGGCTTTGTGGAATTCCCCCACTGCTGCTGCTATCGCTGCCCCTACGACAAAACATACGGCCAGTGCGATATTGAATGTGCCCGCAGGGTTGAAGATATCATCCTCAAAGAAGGCGCGGAGACCATCGGCGGTATGATTGTAGAGCCCATCACCGCTGGCGGCGGCATCCTCAAACCCGTACCCGAATATTATCCCATCCTCCAGGAAATCTGCAGAAAATACGATATCTGGATGATCATGGATGAGGTGGTATGCGGTTTTGGCAGAACCGGCACCTTCTGGGGCCATGAACACTTCGATGTGGACCCTGACATCATTACCATGGCCAAAGGTCTTGCCTCTTCCTACGGCGCCCTTTCAGCCACTGTTGTAAAACAGAAAATCTACGATGTCTTCCTCTGCGACCCTGCAGATGAAAACGACCGCCTCAATTATTTCCGCGATATTTCAACCTATGGCGGCTGCACCGCTGCGCTGACCGCCGCCCTGGAGTCCACCAGGATTATCGAAGAGGAAAACCTGCTTGACAATACCGTCGAGGTGGGGGCATATCTTATAGAGAAACTCAACGCCCTTAAAAAATACGATGTGGTCGGAGATGTCCGCGGTCAGGGGCTGTTCGCCGGAATCGAATTCGTAACCAACAAAGAAACCAAAGAACCCATCACGGAAGGCCAGATGGCCCAGCTCATGGGGAACGTGATGGCTCAGAACGTGATCGTCGGCCGGACAAACTCCAGCTTTCACGGTCTGAATAATATCATGAATTTTGCGCCAAGCCTGATCATTACCAAGGAACAGGTGGATACCATTGTGGCGGCAGTTGAAACCGCCATCCAAAAAACGTTTTAAGTTAACGGTTAATTTTAATTGCGCTCCAAATCATTGAGCCTAGGATTAATTAAACGAACATTAAAGGAGAAAAACAATGCTTGTTGGTATTCTTAAAGAAATCAAAGTACTGGAAAAAAGAGTATGTATGACCCCTGCCGGCGTTATCGCCATGAAACAGAACGGCCATGAGGTTATCGTGGAAAAAGACGCCGGTGCCGGTGCCGGTTTCCCCGATGCGGAATACATCGCTGCCGGAGCCACCATTGTTGACACCCCTGCAGAGGTATATGCAAAGGCTGACATGGTCATGCACGTAAAAGAGCCCCAGCCTTCCGAATACGACATGATTCGCAAAGACCAGATTGTTTTCACCTATCTCCACCTGGCGGCCGACGAGCAGCAGACCCACGGCCTGATTAAATCCAACGCCGTGTGCATTGCATACGAAACCATTGAAAAAGACAATGGGTCCCTGCCCCTGCTGGTTCCCATGTCTGAGGTTGCCGGCCGTATGGCCACCCAGGAAGCGGCCAAATACCTGGAAATGCCCCAGGGCGGCATGGGGGTTCTGCTGGGCGGCGTCACCGGTGTTGAGCCGGCCACCGTGGTTGTCATCGGCGGCGGTGTTGTGGGTATCAATGCGGCTAAAATGGCCTGCGGCCTGGGTGCCAAAGTATACATCCTGGATACCAACCTGGAACGGCTGGCCTACCTGGACGATGTGATGCCTGCAAATTGTTTCCCCGTCATGTCCAACCCTGCCGTACTGGCGGAACTGGTTGCCAAGGCCGACGCCGTTATCGGGGCCGTGCTTGTTGCCGGTGCAAAAGCACCCAAACTGCTGACCCGTGAAATGCTTAAAACCATGAAAAAAGGCGCCGTTATTGTTGACGTTGCCATTGACCAGGGCGGATGCTTCGAAACCTCCAGGGCCACCACCCATGCTGAGCCGGTATATGAGGAAGAAGGCGTCCTCCACTACTGCGTGGCCAATATGCCCGGCGCCGTTGCAAGGACCTCCACCCGTGCCCTGACCAACGCCACCCTCCCCTATGCCATTGAAATCGCAAACAAGGGTTGGAAGAAAGCCATGGAAGAAAACAAGGAAATCAAACTGGGCGCCAATGTCATCAACGGCAAAGTGGTTTACAAGGCCGTTGCCGAAGCCTTTGACCTGGATTACACCCCGGTTGAAGAATTCCTCAACTAGGATTGTCCTAAGAATTTTTACACTAGTTTTCCCCGGGGCTGTCACTGCCCCGGGGAAAACCCTCCATTTTTAGCCGCACCGGGCGTCTCCAGTTAACACCTCATCCCATATAACCCTTGGTGGCGTCCGGCACGGTTACCATTCCTATGAATCCTGGCCCCTGATTTATGATCCCAGGGCCGCCATTTACTGAAACCTGAAATTTTATTGCCCCAATCCTGTCTCCGGGCATTGAAAACCATGCGGTTTTTCATTAGAATGCCGGCCATGAATACCCAACTGCCACAGCGCTACGTCGACCGGGCCAGCGTCAATACCATACGCGAGGTCTTTGAATATATCCGCCAGTACAAGGACAAAATCTTTGTGCTCAAAATTGAGGACAGCCTCATTACCCATTCCCTGTTCCCGTTGTTGATGAAGGATATTGTCCATCTTCATGATATCGGTATAAAAATTATTATTGTGACCGGAACCCGGGCCACCATTGAAAAACACCTTGCCCGTGCCGGGGTTTCCACCCATGTCAAATCCGGCATCCGCATCACCCCCAAAGCCGCCATGCCCCATATCAAGCTTGCCGCCATGGAGGTGGTTCAGGCTGTGATTTCCCATCTGTCCGCCGGCAATGCCAACGGTATCATGGGCAACTGGATTCGGGCCAGGTCCCTGGGGGTCCACAACGGCATTGACTACCAGTTCACCGGCCGGGTGGAACGGATTCAGTCCAATATTGTTCAAAAACTGCTGGGCCAGAATTTCATCCCGGTAATTTATAATATCGGGATGAATACCACCGGGGACTGCTACAACCTCAACTCAGACAGGATTGCCAGGCAGATCTGCCTGGATCTGGATATTGAGAAGTTGTTTTACATCAGGGCACAAAAAGCAATTCCATCGGAGGGCCTCGACCTGCCGCCGGGCAGCCAGGTCCACCCCAACGGTAAAATTTTTTCCAATATGGATATCAGCCATGTGGAATATTTGCTCTCCAAGAACCAGGAACGATTGAGTTTTGAAGACCAAACGCTCCTGGCCTGTGCCAGGGAAGTCATAGACCGGGTCGGCGGGGTGAGCCGGGTGCACATCATTGACGGGCGGCGGGAAGGCCGGCTGCTTCAGGAGGTATTTTCAAGCATTGGCGGCGGCACCCTGATCTACGGAAATCAATACGCCCACATCCGCCGGGCAGAACTTTCAGATATGCCTGAAATTCTGCACCTTTTTGACGGTTATGTGCAAAAGGGCAATCTGGTGAGCCGATCCGCCGCCGATATCCAGAAGCAGATCCATTCCTACCATATTTATGCGGTTGACCATGCCGTTTATGGATGCGCTGCCCTGTATGAGATCGGAGACGGCTGGGCTGAGATCGGTGCGGTTGCCGTCAATGAGGCCTATAAATCAAAGGGCATCGGACGGGGCATGATCCAGTACCTCATTTACAGGGCCAGGGAGAAACAATTGTCCCGGCTTTTTCTGCTCACCACCCAGGCGGCGGACTGGTTTTTCGAATTCGGATTTGTATGGGGAGACCCCGCCGACCTTCCGCCCCAAAGGCAGTCCAGCTACAACCTGCAGCGCAATTCCCGGGTGCTGATTCTGGAATTATAAGACAGTGGCTGTCAAACAACGGGAGATCAGATAGAAAAGGCAATTTTTAAGTCCCCGTAACACTCTGGGATACGAAAAAATTGCCTTTCCGATACGATTGTATTAATGAACGAATTTTACTATTCAGGCTGACGGTTCAGTTCCCGGCCGATGCCGTGGTACTCAAATCCTTCTTCTCTGAGTTCTTCAGGGTCATATTGATTTCTGCCGTCGAAAATCACGGGGCCGTTCATCAATGCCCTCATCTTCTTAAAATCAGGCTGCCTAAAGTTTTTCCATTCCGTCACCAAAATGCAGGCATCTGTATTTTCAAGGGCCTGGTACATATCCGGCGCCAGGGTGACCTTATCCTTCCAATGGGCGGGCATCTCTTTTCTGGCCTGTTCCATGGCCACGGGATCAAAGGCCCGGATTTTTGCCCCGGCACGTATCAGGTTCTCCATGAGCACCAGTGACGAGGCTTCCCTCATATCATCGGTACCGGGTTTAAAGGCAAGCCCCCAGATGCAGAAGGTCCGGCCGGAAAGGTCTTTTCCGAACTGCCCGAGAATTTTTTTACCCAGCACTTGTTTTTGGAGGGCATTGCGGCTCTCAACGGCCTCAAGCAGAACCGGGCTGAAGTCCACTTCTTTTGAGGTTCTCACCAGGGCCTTTACATCCTTGGGAAAGCAGGATCCGCCGTATCCGCATCCCGGATAGATAAATGAGTAACCGATTCTGGAATCCGAACCGATTCCCTTCCGCACATTTTCAACATCCACTCCCAGCCGTTCACATAGGTTGGCGATTTCATTCATGAAGGAAATCTTTGTGGCCAGCATGGAATTGGCTGCGTATTTGGTCATTTCCGCATCCCTGACCTTCATGAACAGAATTTTATCACGGTTTCTCGAGAATGGGGCGTAGAGCCGCCGCATCACCTTGACGGCCTTTTCTGAATCCGCACCCACAATAATCCGGTCCGGCTTAAGGAAATCATTGACCGCAGCACCCTCTTTCAGGAATTCGGGATTGGAAACCACGTCAAAGGGAATGTCGGCACCCCGGGCGGCCAGTTCTTCCTGAATAACGGCCTTGACTTTGTCTGCCGTCCCGACGGGAACGGTGGACTTATCCACCACAACCGCGTAATCCTTGATCACCCGGCCGATATTCCGTGCCACCTCCAGAACGTATTGAAGGTCTGCAGAGCCGTCCTCCCCGGGCGGGGTGCCCACGGCAATGAAAAAGACACTGCAGTCTTGGGCTGCCTCTTCCAGGCTGGTGGAAAACGCCAGGGTGTTTTCTTTGTAGTTGTCCAGGACAATGGATTCCAGTCCGGGTTCATAAATGGGCAGAATCCCTTTTTTGAGGTTTTCGATCTTCTCCCGGTCAATATCCACGCAGGTGACGCGGCTCCCCATTTCAGAAAAACAGGCGCCGGTGACTAGCCCGACGTAGCCGGTGCCGATGATGGTCAGTTTCATGGATTTAAATTACCTCATATTATGATTCGAATTTAAGCTTCAAGATCCGCTATCTTAGTTCAGCTCATTGCTCGTTGTCAATCCGCCAGTTTAAGTTCACAGTTTTTAAACAATCGGAAGGTAAATTTTTTTGTCCTTAGTGTTTTTCTTTCCTTCCTGATTGACATGCGGTGCGCCTGGTTTTAGAATCTTTAGAATGATGAATACACCTGAGACCAAATACCTTAAAGACTACCGTCCGTTCGAGTTTATCGTCGACCATGTTGACCTTAAGTTCGATATCAGGGAAGACCATACCCGGGTGGCCTCTACCCTGAAATTAAGGAAAGACCCGGAATTGGCCGACGACGCCACCCCCCTGGTGCTTAACAAAGGCCCCTATAAAATTGAATCGGTCATCGCCGGTGGCATGGTGCTGCTTCCCCATGAATACCAGGCGGATGAAGACACCTTCAGGCTCAACAGCACCCCGGATAGCTTTGAACTTGAAATAACGTCCATCCTTGATCCGGCCGCCAACACCACCCTTGAAGGGCTTTACCGTTCAGGCGAGATCCTCTGCACCCAGTGTGAGGCCCAGGGGTTCAGAAAAATTACGCCCTACCCTGACCGTCCCGACGTCATGGCCCCCTTTACCTGCACCATCATGGCGGATAAAACCAGGTTTCCAGTACTTTTGTCCAACGGAAACCCATCAGGTTCCGGCGACCTGGAAAACAACCGGCACTGGGCCCGGTGGGAGGATCCCCATAAAAAGCCGTCTTATCTTTTCGCTCTGGTGGCCGGAGACCTGGCCCTGCTTGAAGATGAATTCACCACCGGTTCAGGTAAAAGGGTGGGATTGAGGATTTATTCGGAAAAGGATAATATCTCCCAATGCGGTCATGCCATGGCCTCCCTAAAACAGTCAATGGCATGGGATGAACAGCGGTTTGGACTGGAATACGACCTGGATCTCTACCAGATCGTGGCCATAAACGATTTCAATGCCGGGGCAATGGAAAATAAAGGGTTGAATATTTTCAACGCCAAGTACGTCCTGGCCGACCCTGAATCCGCAACCGACGACGATTTCCTCGGAATCCAGGGCGTTATCGCCCACGAATATTTTCATAATTGGACCGGCAACCGGGTGACCCTTAAAAACTGGTTCCAGCTCAGCCTCAAGGAGGGGCTCACGGTGTTCAGGGACCAGGAGTTTTCTTCCGACATGAATTCAAGATCCGTCAAACGGATCGGGGATGTCAGGAATCTGCGGGCACTGCAGTTTCCTGAGGATGCCGGCCCCATGACCCATCCGGTCCGCCCGGATTCCTATATTAAAATGGATAATTTCTATACCATGACCGTCTATGAAAAAGGGGCGGAAGTGGTACGGATGATTTATCAGCTCCTGGGCAGGGAAATGTTTCGAAAAGGCATGGACCTCTACTTTGAAAAATTTGACGGCATGGCCGTGACCATAGAGGACTTCCTTGGCGTAATGGCCGAGGTATCCGGCCGGAACCTGGAGCAGTTCCATCTTTGGTATACCCAGTCCGGCACCCCCAGGGTCACCATGGAAAGGGACTATGATACCGAAACCCGCAGCCTGACACTGACCTTTACCCAGAAAACGCCCGCCGACCGGAATCAGGATCAAAAGGCGCCCATGCATATTCCCGTCCGTCTGGGGTTTGTGGGCGCGCCTCAGCTATCAGCCTCATCCACCCTGATTGAACTGACCAGGGAAAAAGAATCCTTTGTTTTCGAGGATATGCCGGACACCGCCCTGCCTTCGGTATTCAGGGAATTTTCAGCGCCGGTCCTGCTGACCACGGATTTTACCGATGAAGAACTGGCCGGCCTCATGGCAGGGGATGATGATGAGTTCAACCAGTGGGATGCCGCCCGGACCCTGTTTACCAAAGAGATCAAGCAATTGGTGACCGCCTACAGGGAAAACCGGCCCATGCATGTGAGCCCGACCCTTGTCCGAGCATTTGAAACCGCCCTCACCGATCCGGAAAAGGACCGGGCGTTCCTGGCCAAGGCCCTTTCCCTTCCCCTTGAGACGGAAATCAAGGACCATTATGAGGTCATAGATGTCCGTGCAATCAACCGGGCCCGTCGGTTTTTAAAGAAAAAACTGGCCGCCCAGCTGTCGCAGTCATTTACCGAAACCTACGAGAAATGCAATCACAGCGATCCAAAGGATATTTCCCATACGGCCATGGCCGACCGGAGTCTGAAAAACCTCTGCCTCTCCTACCTGGGAAGCCTGGACCGGGATGATACCATCGACATGGTGAAAAATCAGTTTGAGACCGCAGAGAACATGACCGATGAATTCGGTGCGCTGAGGCTGCTGACCCGAGTGGATCCGGAAATCCGGGATTGGGCATGCAAGGTTTTCTACAGCAAATGGAACCAGCAGGCTCTGGTTTTGGACAAATGGTTTGTGGTACAGGCGGCATCTCCCCTCGATGATGTGCTCGATCTTGTTAAATCCCTCATGACCCACAAAGATTTTTCCTTGACCAACCCCAACAAGGTCAGGTCATTGATTTATACCTTTGCCCTTCACAACCCCTACTACTTTCACCAGCCCGACGGCAGTGGTTATCATTTTATTTCGGATCAGATCCTTGCCCTGGACAAGATAAATCACCAGGTGGCAGCCCGCCTGGCATCCTGTTTTAATCTATGGAAACGATATGACGCGAACCAGCGGCCCTTGATGAAAGAGGCGCTGGAGCGAATTATCGGAAGCGACGGCCTATCCAAGAATGTATATGAGATTGTATCCAGAGCCTTGGAATAAAGGGTAAAGCACCGTGGGGAAAGATCCCCACGGTGCTTTATGCGTAATATTCCTTGTACCAGCTTACAAAATTCTGAATCCCGACTTCAACAGGCGTCCGGGGTTTGAATCCGGTATCTGCGATCAAATCGTTTACATCCGCCCATGTGGCCGGGACATCTCCGGGCTGCATGGGCAGGTAATCAATCCGTGCTTCCCGGCCGATCGCCTTTTCAATGGCCCGCACGAAATCCATCAGTGCCACCGGCTGGTTATTCCCGATATTGTAGATTTTATAGGGAACGCATGAGGTCGAAGGATTGGGACTGTCCCCGGACCACTCCGGATCGGCCTGGGGCACTTTTTTCATCACCCGGACCACCCCCTCAACAATATCGTCAATATAGGTAAAATCCCGCTGCATATTGCCGTTGTTGAACACTTTGATGGGGGCGTTATTGAGAATGGCTTTGGTGAATAGAAACAATGCCATGTCCGGCCTTCCCCAGGGTCCGTAAACCGTAAAAAACCTCAACCCTGTCGTGGGCAGTTGATACAGGTAGCTATAGGTATGTGCCATGAGTTCATTGGCCTTTTTTGAAGCGGCGTAAAGGCTCACGGGATGATCCACATTATGGCGGACGGAAAAGGGCATCAGGGTGTTGAGCCCGTATACGGAACTGGAAGACGCATAAACCAGGTGCTTGACCCTGGAATGCCGGCAGCCTTCGAGAATATTGCCGAATCCCACCATATTCGAATCCACATAGGATGCCGGGTTTTCAATGCTGTAGCGCACGCCGGCCTGGGCAGCCAGGTTCACCACGCAATCGTATTCCCGGGAGGCGAACAGCGCCTTTATCCCCTCTCGGTTCGCAAGATCAATTTCCTGAAAATCGAAATTTTCAAATGGGTGCAGTCTTTCCAGACGATCTTTCTTTAAATTGACATCGTAGTAGTCGTTTAGGTTATCCAGTCCGCAAACCATATGCCCGTCGTTTAGGAGTCTCAGGGCAAGGGCGGATCCGATAAATCCGGCAGCGCCGGTAATAAGCACGTTCATGGCATAGCCTCATTGAAATTTGGATCATTGGTTACGATCAGAAGTCTTACCATGAACGGCAGGGCAAAACAAATAAATATTGGCAAACGCTTGGGTCAGGGAAGGTCGGAATACAGGGGGGAACTGCTCCATTTACTGATACGTTCCCAGCCGTAGCGGTCTTCCCACCCCCTCCGCCTGTCCTTGATTTTAATCCGCCGTTCGGTTCCGGGATATCCGGGGCCCATGTCCAGAATACGCCTGTCCACCGGAGACCTGCGGTCCACCGGTGCCCTTTTGATATAAATGCTTTTTATGGGTTGTGCCGGCACCTCATTGGCCTTGATTTTTTCTTCCATAGTTAACGCTCCTTGCAAAATATTGCGATATGGTTAAAAAATACGGGGGGAGGTGGTGCTGCAAATTCAGTGGAACCTACTTAGAAAACAGATCACTAATTAAATTATATAAAAAATATATGATTTGTCAAATTTTCCGGCGGTTTTTCTCCATATATTATGGAAAGATCAATTGATCAAGAATGAGGCCGTAAAATCGTTCCCCGGCCTTGACCGGCAGGAATACCCAGCCCAATTGACTTTGGCAGGACCTGCAGAGTCCCACGGACCAGACAAAATCTTTGAACCAGGAAAAATCATCAGACACCCCGGATGCCCTGACGCAGCCCTCTGCAACAGAAAAGCACCCGATTTCAAATACCTGGCCGTGGGGATTGGCAAAGGTGTGGGCAAAACCGCCGTTAACTGAAATGCGGTACTCGGGGCGGGTTACAACTGCGGAACATTTCCGGCAGGCAATAACGGGATCATCCTTTTCAAGCACCTTGATTTCAGAATCAACGCCGGTCTTGTCAGATACTTTTTTGCAGACCAGATCCATAGTCATGGGATCTAATTTTCGTTTTCAATGAAATACAGGGTGGCCCCCACCGGCGCAAAGGAAAGGAACAAAATATTCACCCAGGGAATCAAAAAAAGCAGGCCGAACCCGATATGAAAAAAAAGATTTCGCTTGAGAAATCCAACCCGTTCCCTGAAAGGCACCATGCGCCTGGCCGGTACAAGATCGGTGTTGTCCCATGCCAGAAACAATGATGCCGTAACCGAAGAGACCACCAGCACAACCAGACTCAAGGGGGTGAATAATCCAAGGATCAGCAATCCCAGTGAAATCATCACCGGAATCACCGCCCGGGGGATTTCCTGGCGGATGAGATGGATAAAAAACTCAAACCAGGAACCCGATATGCTTTCGGCTTCACGGCCCAATACGATACGTTCTGTAATCCTGGACATGTAATCCATGATAAATACGCAGAAAAAGACCTGGGCCAAAAGGTAGGAGACCACCATGGCCAGAGCGGCAAGAACCAGTGAAAGGAGCCAGGATACTCCCTGCCATAGGTAGACCAGCCACCCGCTTTCCGGCATTTGCCAGATCATGGCAAGAATTTCATTGTGCCAGTATAGCACCATGCCGGACAATGCCAGGCTGAGCAGAAGCACCACAAAAAAACGAATCAATCCGAGGATCAGCAAAGAAGGTGTTTTCAACGCCAGGGCGAACCCTTTTAAATTATACCGGATACCTGCAAACAATCCCATTTTTAAATCTTTTCCTTGAGCTATTGATGTTTATCTTACGGGAATAATTTTGTACTATAGTTATAATGGATTTTCAATTGCTGGGAAAGTGAAGATGAAAATAGTTTATGTTGACGGAAAATACCTGCCCCGGGACAGGGCCCTGATCCCGGTTGACGACCTGGCCGTTCTCAGGGGCTATGCGGCGTGGGACATATTGAGGACGTTCAGGGGCCGCCCCTACTTTCTGGATGAACATGTGGACCGGCTCATGGCTTCGGCCGCAAAGATTGGTCTGGATATTCCCTGGTCAAAAGATGAGATCAAGGCGGTGGTTCACAAAGTGCTGGAAAAAAACCCTGCCATGGAAGAGGTCAACATCCGGATTCTGATCACCGGCGGTTCCAGCCCGGATTATTTCTCTCCTGCTGGAAGCCCCAGGCTCATTGTCCTGCCCACCAATATCCCCAAACCGCCTGAAGAATGGTATTCCAAAGGGATTAAAGTGGTCACCCACCAGGAAGAACGGGCGATTCCCGATGCCAAGGTTACGGATTATGTACAGGCGGCCCTTGCCCTGAAAACCGCCCGGGCTGCTGGTGCCGTTGACGCCCTTTATGTGACCCGGGACAACCTGGTGCTTGAAGCCACCACATCCAACCTTTTTGCATTCATGGGAGAGGTGTTGGTGACCCCCGATCAAGGGGTCCTCAAGGGCATTACCCGGGAAACGGTGATATCCCTCGCCCGTTGTCACTACAAGGTGGCGGAACAGCCCCTGCCCCTGTCTGACCTGCTTGAGGCCCGAGAGGTATTTATCACAGCCACCAATAAAGGCGTGGTGCCGGTGGTACAGATCAACGGCATTCCCATCGGCAGCGGCCGGCCCGGCCCCGGCACCATGGTTCTCATGGAGGCCCTAAGGAAGCACACAACGGCCTTCCGGGATAAAATATAATGCCATGAAAAAGGCAATGCTCCAGCAACGCATCCCCAAGGCTTGGGCACAGCTTAAACGTTGCCGGCTCTGCCCCAGGGCCTGCGGAGTGGACAGAACCTCCGGCGAAACAGGCATCTGCAACACGGGCGACCAGGCCGTTGTTTACGGATTCATGCCACACCACGGCGAAGAGCCGCCCCTGTCAGGTTCCGGCGGATCCGGCACCATATTCTTCACCCATTGCAATCTTCGGTGCTGCTTCTGCCAGAACGAAGATATCAGCATCAGGGGAGACGGTGAGCCGGCAAATCCCGAGCAGATGGCCAGGGCCATGGTCCGGCTCCAGGATCTGGGATGCCATAATATTAATTTTGTCACCCCTACCCATGTGGTCCCCTTCATTCTAAAGGCCGTGGACAGGGCCCTGGATCTTGGACTTGAGATCCCCCTGGTTTACAACACGTCGGGATACGATACTGCTGAGACCTTGGCATTGCTGGACGGGATTATTGACATCTACCTGCCGGATTTTAAATTCTGGGATTCAGAAGTGGCGGACATGGTGTGTGATGCGCCGGATTACCCCGAGGTTGCCAGGCAGGCATTGAAAATCATGCACCGCCAGGTCGGCGATCTCAAGGTTGACGGACAAGGTATTGCTCGGTCAGGGCTGCTGGTCCGCCATCTGGTTCTTCCCGATGACCTGGCCGGCACCCAGGAAATTGTTCAATTTCTTGCCCAAAAGGTATCCTCCCGCACCGCCGTGAATATCATGTCCCAGTACAGACCAGTAGGAAATGCCTTTGCCAATGTAAAACTATCCCGCCCCCCGACAGTAGAAGAATATCGACGGGCCGTGGAGTTGGCAAGGCACCAGGGGTTGTTTCTGGTTGATTAGGGGCCATATTTACTGGGCTCGCCGGCGCATACATTTTATCCCCGCCCTGAATGCTGCAGGTATTTTTTTAGGGCCCGCCGGGTGGTTTCAAAGGCAAGATCATCCCAGGGAATGTCCTCTATTTTAAATTCTTTAATTGACATGGATTCATTGCAGGGCCGGATCGTCCCCCCCGTGACCGTTGACTCATATACAATGATTATATTGGCCTCTCCAGGGTAGGAGTAATTGCCCAGCAGGGAAGTGATTTTTGATTGGAGTCCGGTTTCTTCATGGAATTCCCGGACGGCAGCCGCCTCAAGGGTCTCCCCACGGTCGACAAAGCCTCCTGGAAGGACCCAGTAGCCTTTTTTAGGATGCTTGTTCCGCTGCTGAAGCACCACGCCGCTGGAGGTTTCCGCGATGGTGCATGCAACAAGTCTTGGATCCAGGTAAAAAACGAATCGACAGGCAGAGCAAACCAGTCGTTCAGGGCCGCTTTCAAACAGCCGCTTCTTTTTAAATTCAGCAGCACACAGGGGGCAGTATTTGTAGGTCACATCTTTGTTCATATGGAGAGTAGTCGGTACCAAAGAGAGGGCTTTAACCTCAACGCCCCTTTCATCCTTTTCAAGTCACTGTAATTACGTTTTATTTTTAGCCCTTCAACACAATCACAAAATTAAAAAATGTGTAAGTAAGGGATGTAAGTTTTTCGATCAAGATTACTTACACGCCCTAACCTTTCTACGCCAGTTCACCCTGATAAATCAAACAAAAAATAGGATCGCATTATCGCTATTTCAGTGAAAATTGCGGATGAACCAGGATGCCGTACTCCCGGCTATAAATTGACAGCCCCCAAAAAATCTATTAAGCCAATATGAGATGAACCCAGTGCCATAAGAGTCAGTTCGTAGCTTTAAGGGGGTAGAGTGAATAATGTTGATATAATTAGCTTTTCGGAATTTGGTGTTGATGATGCTAAAAGATATCTTATGGAAATGAAGGAGATTTTTTTTGCAACTTCAATAAGAAAAGAATTCCAACCCCCTTTACAGAAAGAAAAATACTACAAAACTTGGTTAGGTTTCTATCTTGATTCACATCCAGAATTAACTTTACTTGCCATTTTGGATCGAAGATGTGTTGGGTATATTACGGGGCTCCCCGATAGTGCATCAGAAAAATATCTGTTTAAAATGAATTCGGCTTATGGTGTTTTTAGAAATTTATATAATCAGTACCCTGCACACCTACATATAAATTGCCGTCCAAATTTTCAGGGTAAAGGTATCGGCACTATACTTATAAAATCGTTCATTGATACGTTGTTGCAAATGAATATTACAGGGGTCCATATTGTTACCGCTCATAATGGCAGGAATATTGCTTTTTATAAAAAATTGGACTTTTCTTTTCAGACAACCCGCACCTTCCAGAACAGGGAACTTCTATTTATGGCAAGGAGTCTATGATTTGAAGTGATATGTGAAGCCATGTATCTGGCTTTAATTTTAGCAGCAGATAAATCACCGGTTCCAAGGGAATACCGCAACTCTTTTTTGGAAATGGTTGCCTGGAGATCCAGTGGGATTTTTATCCGGAAACAATAAGAATGTGGATTCCTGATAAGGTAGGAAGGGGAGCTGCCTGTTTTCATTTTTTTCCATCCTCCATTAGGGGCTGTTTCTAAATAAATCATGCTAACCAAACCAAGCAAGAAGCAATAAGCACCATTGCATGGTAACTGCTGGCGAGTTTCTCATATCGAGTCGAAACTCGCCGACAGGATTTTATTTTTGCGAAAAAGCATTCCACCAAATGTCGTTCCTTATAAAGGTGTTTATCAATTTTTCTCTGAACCGTTCTGTTTCTTCTTGATGGGATAATGACCTTAGAACCTTTAGATTCAACAATTTCAATAAGTTTGTCAGTATCATATGCTCTATCAGCAAGGAATTGATCTGCTTCTATGTCTGCCATTAACTCATAAGAAGGTACCATATCATGAACATTACCCCCGGTCAGTTTTATTCGTACTGGATTACCAAGGCCATCAACCACAGCATGGATTTTTGTTGTTAAACCACCTCGACTTCGCCCAATGGCCTGAGAGTATTGTCCACCTCGTGCCCCGCAACCGTGTTGGTGAAGTTTTACGTAGGATCCGTCTATCATACCGGATTCTTTATCCTGGTTCTTTGCGACATTATTGAGAAGATCATCCCATGCTTCCAAAGAGGTCCATTTTGCAAATCTTTTATACACCGTTTGCCAAGGCCCGAATCTTTCAGGAAGATCACGCCAAGGAGCCCCTGTTTTTAAAATCCACAAAATCCCGTTAAACATTAATCGGTTATCTTTGGGCTTCCGCCCTCGTGTTTCTTTTTTGGGTGGTGCAAGTATTGGTTCTATTTGCTTCCATTTTTCATCTGAAATAGAGTGTCTGTTCATAAACAGGACGAAATCATCCCCCATTTCAAATGTCTAGATTATTTTAAACTTTTTTGGAAACAGCCCCTAGACTTACGTCGAATTGAACTGCCTTCTTTTCCATGCAATTCTCCACGTTCAACTTGCATTGCCCTACCTAATAGCTCATGAGCAAGTTCAGCAGCAGGGGTCATCAAATCTTGAGAAAACACACCTGTAAAATAATTGGCATTCACTTCCGGGTCGAAATAAATATCTGCTCCTTCAAAGGTTTCACGAGTTGATGCACGCCCCCAGCCTTTTGGAGATAAATGAGGATAAATTCGAAAAAGCTTATCACTTCTCATTAGTTCATCAATAGCACTTTCAATCCCTTCGTCATTACTACATGCTCCCCTGTCAAGCATTCCATTTTCATCAATTGATAAGTCGCCATTAACAAATTTTTGGAGTTGAGCGAGGATATATTTTTGTTGTTCAGAATCGCCCATAATTTGAATTATTAGTCCTGAAGGATCAATAAAGGTAATTGGATTTGCGTTTGCGTAGACAAATGGATTAATCCCACCGGCTAAACCAATCGGATCAGGCGTCAGATATCTGCCGATATCAGGATCATAATACCGGTGCCAGTTGTAATGCAACCCGGTCTCCCCATCAAAATACTGTCCCGGAAGTATTCTGATGCACCTCCCCCTCCCAAAGACCTGCGGAACCTCAAGCACTACCAGGGTGTGCAGATACTTGATGCTACGGCCTTTTTAAGCAAGATCGCTTAATGGCAGCAGCACTCTCAGACACTCATAATTTTTTCTATGAAGTCATTACTTCTATGTTCTTTATAGGCTTTTTTAAAATGGAGTATCATTCTCTTTTGAAGTTTTGATTTGTCATCACCACTAATTTCAAAATTCAACAATAATTCATAGTTTACATATTTAATGTCCAAACCTTTGATCGAAAAATAGGCAGAAAATGAACCATTACTATCAGGCACAAATTTCTTCTCAATTGGGACCTCCAAACTAAATGCAATCTTTCTGCTATCAGCATCAGTAAGTTTAACATTCTTGAGAGTAGCAGCAATATGCTCTTTAGTATTTGATTCTATGGCGAGAAAAATTTCATAAGGAGATGTTCTTAAGGTCTCGTTTTCATAAGTTTCATAGGTCCCAATCAACTTTGCTATAATCCTGCCTTCACTGAAGTTAGATTGTACCGTTTTATAGTCATAATCTTTATTCAAGCGCGAAGAGCAGCCAGAACAGAGTGTACCAATAAATCCAGCAGCAATTATTATCATTATAATCATTCGCATGGTGTTTCTCCTTCATATGAAGCAGTCAGACGTTCCCACCAAGTTGTTGGATCATCAAGACTATTTCCCCAAATCCAATACGGTAATACATCATATCCAAAATGACCAACCCAATTACTGGGAGGGCTAAAATTGTAAGTAGCCATATTTGCAGGATCATTTACGACACTACCATTCGGATAAAACACCGCTTCACTATGCCCATCTGAGGAAACGAATTTTTGGTTATTTTCATTTCCAGGCCCCATACGATGAAAAATAGATTGTCCTGGTGGTAATAATGTCCAGCTTTTTTTGGCTTCCTCGTAGTTTACATTTTGGTTGTATTGATTCCTATCATAATGCCTATCTTTAACTGTTGGATTTTCTTGAACTTTATCCCAATAGAATTTGGGTCCCCCAATTAAACCGAAAGGATCAATGTAGTTGATGGGGTTTGCTTCAGCATAAAGGAATGGATTGATGCCACCGGCCAAACCAATGGGATCAGGAGTAACATATCGGCCAGTGACTGGATCGTAGTACCGGTGCATATTGTAATGGAGTCCAGTTTCCCCATCAAAATACTGTCCCGGAAGTATTCCGATGCACTTTACCCTTCTAAGGTGCTGTTTTTCGTTACGGAGCGGTCCGGCCCAGGGTCATCCCAGATTCCCCCTTCAGCATTTTGTAGTATATTTTCTTTTAATCATCCATACCAAGTAGGCAGGATATCCATAAATAATAATGCAAATATTAAAAAGCATAACAAAAACTATAAATATGAATTTCACAATTTGGGATAATTCAAAATAATTAGCAATTATACTATAAGCCGATGTAAGAAACCAAAATGAGAGCATTGCAAATACAGCAACGAAAACTATCCCTAAGTGACTAACTTTCCAATTTAATTTATAGTATTTCATACAATGATCGCATTTTATCTGAGATCCATATACATGAAAACGACGCAAATCTCTAATATTGAATTTGCAATTACAGTCAGGACAATTTAATCGCATGGTTCATCAACTCCAAACACTTTAGTATAACCTGGGCCTACACCAAACCCAAAGTCAAATCCGGGTACAAAGTCTATAGTTATTGATGTAGCCCACCATTTACCGTCAGGAATAGCAATATCAACAGCCCAAAACCATCTTAAAGATAGCCGATGTGATAATCCACCTAAATCTTCTGCATTTGCAAAAGGAGCGAAAATGATACCTGCTCCCAAATCTGCTGTAGCTTGTAAGCCTTTAGAAACTTGACCATCTAATGCTGCAAAACCATCATCTCTTCCCCAGTCGTATAATACTGCTACGCTTGCATCACCTGCTCCAATAACGCCTGCGGAAGCGCCTCCAAAAAATCCAGTCACAAATCGCAATCCCAACGGATCAATCTTATTTATAGGATCATTTAGAGCATAAACAAACGGATTAATTCCCCCAGCCAACCCAATCGGATCAGGAGTCAGGTATCTCCCCGTTGCAGGATCGTAATATCTACGCCAATTGTAATGGTTTCCGGTCTCAGCATCATAGTACTGTCCCGGATATAATGCGATGCACCTCTCCCCCTTAAAGAGGTGTTTTAAATTGCAAAGCCCCCAAATTTACATCTCAAGGCCTGCCCCTTAATCTTTACCCACTAATCATCGTCAATGCCTATTTTTTGAATGTAGTTAAAAAAAAGTAACATCCTAATATCATAAGGAATGGACAGACAATGATTTTTATATCTGAAAAATTAAAAGTCATACCATATTGTCTGCTATAAATGACAGGATTGATCCAAATCGATAAACCACTAAAAATTAAAACTAAACCGAAAATGCAATTAATAAATTTATTCATGATGTTTTACTTTTCAATTCGAGCAAGGATCTTTATCCTGATTATAGAAATCTAAAAACGGATCAATAATAAAATTTTTCAAAGCCCAACCCAGATAACCTGCTCGTGAATGTGGAGGCCAATCAGGCATAGTTGCTCCTGCGAATACTCCATATGCAATCATCTGATTTTGAGATATGAAATTGTATGTGTATAAAGCTCCCGTTGTGATCTCTGGACCATATATTGCCGCGGCACCAACGCCACCCGCCACCCCCAAAACAGCGGCTGAGCCTAATGATGTTGTTGCTAAGATTTCGCCGGCTACTTCAGTAGATACTTTATGATCGGCATATTGATAATCTGCAAATTCACCTGGATTATCTGTAGTTCCCGTAATGGAATCATAAAAGTAATTTTCTAAATCATATAATCCCAAAGGATCAATTTTATTTATAGGATCATTTAAAACGTAACCAAACGGATTAATCCCACCGGCAAGCCCAATGGGATCAGGCGTCAGGTATCTACCAGTCGCAGGATCATAATACCGATGCCAATTGTAGTGCAGTCCGGTTGCACTGTCGTAATACTGTCCCGGGAACCGGAATGCATTGGGCAGATTGTTTACAGTGACATTTACCTGCCCAAACGGAGCATAATCCCCATCCCATACCACCTGACCTGCATTATCAAGCACCTTAACCGGTGTACCAAGGTGGTCATTTAGATAAAAATGGGCATTGCTGCCGGTGAATCCCGCAAGCCGGGTATTGTTCAGGTACACATAACTTACACTGAAATTCCCGCTGGTATCAGACTCCCCGATCAGATTACCAAAAAGATCATAATGGTACAATGTGGTTGTGCCGTTTGCGGTCTTCCTGGTCCGTTGCCCAAAGCTGTTGTAAATGGATTCCTGTATCACATTGCCCTGGCTCAGGGTCTTGAGCATCCTACCGGCATCTGTGTACTCAAAGGTCAGGTTGCCTTTGGTTTTAATCTTGCCGTTGGTGTCATAGGTCAATGATGTGGCACCATTGGAATCCGCAACCTGGGTCAGATGGTTTGTACCAAGGGTATAGGTATAGGATTCGCTGATACCGTCTTTGGTTTTGGTAAGCCGGTTGCCGGTTTTGTCATAGGTGAAGCCAAGATTACCGAATGGACCTGCGGCAGTTGTCAGACGCCCTGCCCTGTCATAGCCAAAGCTTCTGGTACGGTCTGCATTCAGGTTGTCTGTGATGGCAGCGATGCGACCGGCAGGGTCATAGTCAAGGCTATAATCCAGAACATTACCCGTTGCCAGGGTCAGGGGCCTGTAGTTCAGGTCAAAGCCTTTGGATACCTGCTGACCAGACCCAAGGGTCATGGACTCAACAGGGCCAAAGGGCTTATAGGCAATGTTTTCAGCAAGGATTTGGGTAATTCCGTTCTTGGTGGTTGTTACCTTGGATATCTCCCCATTGGCATCCCGTTCATAGGTAATGGTTCTGCCATCGGGATAGACCATTCCTGTCAGCCTGCCTGCGGCATCATAGCTGTAAGTGGTGGTAAAGGTTGCAGAGGGTGTGGTTCTCTGGACCTGGGTCAGATTGCCCGAGGCATCATAGGTAAATCCGTATGTATCCTGGTCATTACTGATCCCGGTAAGCCGTCCTATGCCGTTGGTTCCCTGGTCGTACATAAAGATGACGTCCAGGCCGGTATCGGGATATTCCATGGTTGTTCTTCTGCCCAACAGATCATAGGTGTATTGGACAATGGTGCCGTCATTTGTCTTTTTGGAAACAAGGTTGCCTGCGGCATCGTAGAGATATGTGGTTGTGCCGGTATCAGGTGACACCTCTTTTACAATGCGGTTGGCATCGTCATAGGTGTAACTGGTAATCCTGCCTTCAGGATCTGTTACCTGGATCAGGTTGTTATTGGCATCATAGACATAACTGGTATCTGCATTGACGGTGTCTGTCTGCTGTTCCCTGGCCTGAACCATTCTGTTCAGTTTGTCATAGGTAAATTGCTTCACCGTGGACATGGGGTCGGTTACCCGTACAAGATTTCCATGCTCATAGGCAAACAGGGTTTCAAGTGTGGCGGTATTATCCTGGTTTTTGGCAAGGGCTTTGGCCGGTTTGCCTGGGGCAAGTTCTGCGTTTGTTAAAGGATCTCCATAATCCAAGCCGCTGAAAAGGGCCTGAACACCTGCTGAGGTATAAATTGAGGATTCAATGGGATTCCCGTTTTCATCGTAGGTATAGAGTTGGTAGTTCCCAGACGGATCAACAAGCCGTTGCAAAAATCCTTTGGTATTGTATGTCATGGACCGGATACGCCCGGACCTGTCTGTAACACTTGCCAAATCACCTGCCGCATTGAAGGTTCTTGTGTCTGAAACTCCGTTGGATGCAGCAGATATTTGACGGTTACGGCCATCATATCCGAAGACGGTTTCAACCTGGTTTTCATCTGTCTGGGTGATGATATTACCGGCAGCGTCATGGGTAAAGGACACCGTACCGGTCAAGGGCCGTGTAACACTGGTCATATCTCCGGTGGAATCATCATACGCAAAGGATACCAGATCCTGATCCCCGGCCAGGGGACCGTTGACTGATGTAATCTGACCTTTGGTGTTGTAGGTATAGCTTGTGACCTGCTCAAAGGGAACAACAGCGCCTGCATCGTCCAGCGTAAAGCCCTTGAGGATCATCTTGTAAATCCTGTTGGTGGGATTCTCATTGGGCGTTGCGGTATCACCGCTGGCTGACGGATCGTCATAATCCCAGATGGTTTCCCTGTTCCTGTCAGGGTTGAGGGTATCCGCCAGAAGGCTTTTCTTTGTTTCTGTCAACGGGGAGGACAGCACAGGGTGCCAGGTCTTGTATATTGTTTTTTCATCCGGTGTGCCCTGGGCAATGATCAGGGTTTGCGGATTATTGTTGCTGTCGTAATTCTGGTACAGATCAATGCGGCCGTTAAAGTATTCACGCTTCACCGGGTATCCGGTGTTGGGGTCAAATTCAGTTTTAAAAATACCGTCAGAACAGGAACCACATGACTGTGATGCTGATTTCTCGGTGATCTTCTTACTGCCTTTAATTTCTACGATCGTGTACGTATTATCTATGCCGTAATCATCCGTGACTTTTACAGCAAGGGGATCTGAATAATCAATTGTTGCACTGGTGCCCTGGTTGTTGACATTAGACACGGCCTGGTCGTTGGCATCATATGTCCAGGTGGACAAGAGGTGATTATCAAGATCTTTTTTAGCCGTCAGGTTATGGATGTCATAGGCATCTTGGTACTCATAGATGAAACCTGATGCAGTAGACCCGTTTCCATCATCGGCATAGGTGACCTGGATAAGGTTCCCATTGCTATCATACTGGTAAGATACCCAGATACCGTCAGCTATAGCCGTTGTGACTGGGCCTGAGATATAATGAATTCTGTTGTCGGCATTGTAATTAAAGTTAATGGTTCTGCCGGTTGCAGTGTCGGTGATTGATAACAAATAGTTATTTGCATCATAGGTCAAAATCTGCTGATTGCCATTTTTGTCCGTGACCGAAAACAGCCTTCCGTATTCTGGACCAAATACATAGACACTGCCGTCATCTCGGGTCCATACGTAATCGCCTTCCTGTCCTATGACAATAGAACTGTTTTCATCAAAAGCCCCTTTAAAGGTGCCATCCTGGTCATTATCCTCAAAGTAAACTCCTCTTCCGGTGCTATCGAGGATCTCTATCAATTGACTGCTGCCTGCAAAATTCTTATTGAGCTTATAGTTATAAGTGTGGGTCCAGCCATACCCGATGGACGAATCGCTTTCACTGAGGCTGTTATAGTATCGCTGGAACTTCAGGCCACCTTCAAAGGGTGAAGGAAAGCTGACATCAATTACGGATTCAAACTTATTTCCGTTGAATATGTTGATTGGGTTTGCAACGAAATTTTGATCTCTATTGATTGGACAATTGTTAGGATTTTTGCCCAAATATTTCTTCTCTGTATTCTGTGAATTCAGGTCATCTATGTTTATTACACCATCCCCATCGTGATCATCGGTGTTGGGTTGATATCCTTCCACAATGCGCGCTACATCGTAATGAATCCTTCCATTTATTCTCTTAGTGTCATAGATGTATCCGCCTGGCCAACATTCATTACCAATTTCGTGCTGGACATCTCCGTTCCTTCCGGTAAAGGTTGGATGCGCTGAAATTGCTTTTGCATAGGATGTGTAATAAGGGCCATGAACTTTATACCTTCGGCCCATACTCGCCCAAACTGCTAATGTGTCCCGAGTAAATTCATAACCCGACTGACAAATCCTTGGAGGCTCCGCAATTCGGGCAACATAAATGTGATCTCCCGATTGATTCTTTTTGTATATGTAACCGCCTGGTCGGCATTCATTATTGATTTCATGTTGGACGAAGGTATTCCTCCCGACCAAGGTAGGATGGGCTGAACTTGCATCAGAAAAGGACGCGTAATAGGGACCCAGAATACTATAAGTCCATCCATAACTTGTCCATACAGTCAAAGTATCTCGGACAAATTCATAGCCGCTTTCGCAAACATTTCTGGTTTGTACAGTTTCAGCCTCAGCATTAGAAATAACCGCAAAGTTAGCGTCTATTGATACAAAAAACGCGCTACATAAGATTATTAGGAAACAAAATAAGATTCTTAGGTTGCTCATCATTTATCACACTTATCCTGGTTTTAAGCCTAATTAACAGTCTTCTCTGACTGTTTTATTCCAAATTAAAATTTGCAAAAAAGCAGAACTCCACAGTAAAAGTAGCTTTTATCCCAAGAAATGGAGCAAATCAATCAGGGAAACCCTGATTTTTGTGATGTTTTTTTCATAAAAATTTGGAAAAAGAAAAGTTTTACAGGCAACCCGGAGCAGACTGTGTTCGTTTCCTCGTAAAATTTTCTAAAAAATATCCGTGTGCGACATTATTTGATTACCCCGACTGAACATCTCCAGGCGACGGCGGGGGCCTTGCCGACGCCCCCCCTACCTGCAAATCACACACTTTGGATTCCCCCAATTGTAGTTGAGTGAAATGTCTGATATCAAAAGATATCTAAACCTAATCATAAAGGGTGAATCATCACTGTTGTCCAAAAACGGAATTTAGGTAAAAAAATATTGTAGGAATTCTCCTTGCGAGATTATGGTTGTTGCGACCAAACAATAACCTGAGAATCCCAAACAAGGAGAATTCCGAAATGATGGTACGTCATGCGAGTCTGTTCAGTCAATTGGTAGCCTTTTTTAACCGTAATAAATTTATGAATCTGGTAGCGAAGAACAAAACAGAACGATATTCCAAGGGGTTCAAAAGCTGGGACCTGATCAGCGTCATTTATAATTCCCGCCAAACGACAATTAAAATTCCCGAAATTTAAGAATCAAAAAAAATGGTAGAAACATCCAAATTGAACAGAAGGAGAGATTTGGATGGTAACGGACCAGCAAGTGAGGAGGTTGTTCAAGTTGATTCAGTCAGAGAAGAGTTTCGGGATAGCAGCAATGAAAGCTGGAATGGATGAAAAAACAGCTCGAAAGTACCGTGAACACGGGAAGTTGCCGAGTGAACTCAAAACGGATCATACATGGCGCACACGCAAAGATCCGTTTGAGGAGACCTGGGATGGTATCAAAGGCATGTTGACCATAAATCCAGGTCTGGAGGCCAAGACACTGTTTGAGGATTTGCAACGCAGACACCCCGGCCGGTTCGCCGATGGACAATTACGGACCCTGCAACGGAGAATAAAGCAATGGCGTGCTACAGAGGGGCCGCCCAAAGAAATCTTTTTTGCTCAAATTCATAAGCCTGGCGAATTATGCCAGTCAGACTTCACCCACATGGATAAACTGGGCGTCACTATAGGCGGCGTCCCTTTTGACCACCTGATCTACCATTTTGTTTTGACCTATTCCAATTGGGAGACAGGTACAGTCTGTTTTTCAGAGAGTTTCGAAAGCCTGAGCCAGGGCCTGCAAAATGCCCTATGGGAACTTGGTGGTGTGCCGCAGCAACATCGCACCGATTGTCTGACATCCGCTGTTAACAAGGTAAGTCACCCTGAGGAGTTCACCAGCAGGTATCAGGATCTTGTTGACCATTACGGTATCATTCCTTGCAAAACTAACCCTGCCAGCCCCAATGAAAATGGAGACGTGGAGCAGCGCAATTATCGGTTCAAAAAAGCCGTTGACCAGGCCCTGATGCTGAGAGGACACCGGGATTTTAAAGACCGGGAAGAATATGACTTGTTCCTGGCCAAACTGTTCGCACAGCTAAATGCCGGTCGTAGGAAACGGTTTACACAAGAACTGGATCTCCTACACCGGTTGCCCAAACGCCGGCTTGATGCATGTAAAAAGATGGATTTAAAGGTTGGTCCCAGCAGTACCATTCGGGTCAATCACAACGTTTACTCTGTAGACAGCAGGCTCATAGGAGAAAATATCCAGGTCCGCCTC
Organism: Desulfobacter sp.; assembly: GCA_028768525.1. Taxonomy (NCBI): domain Bacteria; kingdom Pseudomonadati; phylum Thermodesulfobacteriota; class Desulfobacteria; order Desulfobacterales; family Desulfobacteraceae; genus Desulfobacter; species Desulfobacter sp. Next base: position 132,444 of record CP054837.1, read on the forward strand.
TACATGGAATGCCTGGAGGTCTGGTACGGCCAGAGAAAGGTCGATACTTTGCCAAGGTTGCGGGGTGAGGGCAAATATAAAATCAATTACCGGCATATCATTGACAGCCTGGTCAAAAAACCGGGGGCATTTGAAAATTATCGTTATCGTAATGCCATGTTCCCCACCAGCCGGTTCCGGATTGCCTACGATCATTTAAGAAAGCGTTATACCGTTAAAAGCTCAGCAGCAAGGTATCTGAAAATATTATACCTGGCAGCAAAGACAAGCGAGGTGGCAGTAGACAGCGCCCTGATGGTTCTAATAAACGAGGATCAGGAAATCAGCAAAGAGGCTGTTAAACGCCTTATTGAGTCCAACGCCTCTGTCAGCAGGCCGGATGATGTTCATATCCAGGCAGTTGATTTGACTCGTTATGACCAATTGCTCAAGGGGGTGGCGGCATGATCAATGATCGGGATCAGATAGACACCAATCTTAAAAGCCTCCATATGCCGACCATGCGCCGCAGTTATGAAGAAATGGCGGATCAGGCCAGGGCGGAGGCATGGGGATATGAAAAGTACCTCTTACAATTGTTGAGTCTCGAATGCGAAGTCCGCTGGCAGAACCGGATATCACGTAACCTGAGGGCATCCAAGTTGCCATCTTCCAAGACATTTGAGAATTTTGATAAAAAGCGCCTCCCCTTAAAGGTTGCCAATCATTTAAGTGTCCTGGTCAACGGCGCTTTTTTAGAGCGCTGTGAAAACATCCTGGCCTTTGGTAATCCGGGTAGCGGGAAAACCCATCTGCTCTGTGCCATTGGCCATGAATTAATTGCAAAGGGTAAGCAGGTTCTTTTTATCTCATGCAGTCAGCTCGTCCAGGATCTGCTGATTGCCAAAAGGGATCTTGAGCTAACCAAAAAACTCAAATCCCTCTCCAGGTTTGATGCTGTGATTATAGATGACATTGGGTATGTCCAACAAAGCCGGGGAGAAATGGAAGTGCTGTTTACCTTTTTGGCGGAACGGTATGAACAGGGCAGCCTGATGATCACGAGCAATCTTCCGTTCTCTAAGTGGGAACAGATTTTTAAGGACCCTATGACAACGGCAGCAGCCATCGACAGACTCGTTCATCACAGTATCATCCTTGAATTGAATGTGGAAAGCTATCGCATGGAACAGGCTAAAATGGAGGCCGAATAATGATCGAGACCAGATATACCAGGCAGGAGATTGTTGAGATTATTAAAATGATCCGACTGGATTTATACAATCGAGGCCTGAACTGCGGTGCCGGTGCTATCAGCAAGGAGATGGAAGCGGAAAATATTGAACCAATGCCGTCAGCAAGCACTATCGGACGGATACTATCGATAGAGGGCTTAACCCATGGAAGAACCGGGTTTTGTGATGGTAATTAAAAGGACTTTTTACCGGATTATAATGGGGGCCAGCCCCCAAACCCCCGGAGTTTAGCGCATTATAGACCAAAGTATGAGAGCAAAAAGCGAAAGGCCGTACGTGGAAAATACGGCCCCTCATACTTCAGTCACCTTCTCGGCGCTCAGGTTGCTCTCCAGCATAGCCTTATCCTCCGGAAGGATGGTCTTAAAAAACATAATCAGAATTGTTTTGCAAGTATTTTTTAATGAAATTAAATGGTTACGCAGGTTGGGGAACGGGAGTTTTAATTGTCGTTGAAGGAAAAAAATATTTGTCGTTGATCATGGGACCATTTTGTTGCTATGCTTTTCTGTCAAGTTGCCCAGGCAAAGAGCCTGAGGGAAATCAGTGGGGGCCTTGCCTGCTGCATGGGGAAACTGCGCCACCTCGGTGTATCCTCGGCGCCAAGTAAATCAACGTTGTCTTATGCTAATAAGAACCGCTCATGGCAGCTGTTTCAAGATCTTTTCTATGATACCTTTGAATTTTGTCGCAAACATTCACCTGGTGGTCACAAATTCAGGTTCAAAAACAAACTGCTTTCTTTGGACAGCACAACAATATCCTTGTGTCTCAGTCTTTTCCCCTGGGCAGAATTCCGTCGTACGAAAGGTGCCGTTAAACTTCATCTGCTACTGGATCATGATGGCTACCTGCCTTCCTATGCTTACATATCAAATGGCAAGAATCACGAATCCAAATATGCCAAAAGATTCCCGCTCGCACCAGGATCAATTATCACAATGGACCGTGGATATAACGATTACAGCCTGTTTGCTTCCTGGACAGCACAAGATGTATTTTTTGTGACCAGGCTGAAAACCAATGCAGCTTATGAGGTGTTATCAGAGCGTGAGCTACCTCTTCGGAGAAACATTCTCTCAGATGAAATGATCAAGTTTACCGGCCACAATGCCCGGAAAGCATGTCCATTCATATTGCGGAGAATCGTTGTTTGGGATGCGGATAACCAGCGGGAAATCATTTTGCTGACAAATCATTATAAATTCGGAGCAACCACCATCTCGTCTATCTATAAGGATCGCTGGCAAATCGAATTGTTTTTCAAGGCCATAAAACAGAATCTGAGAATCAAGACCTTTGTCGGAACGAGTGAGAATGCCTTGTACACACAGATTTGGACAGCATTAATTGCCATGCTGCTGATCAAATTTCTACAACTCAAATCAAAATTTGGTTGGTCTTTATCCAACTTGATCGCTTTTTTGAGATGGAACCTGTTCAGCTACAGGGATCTTTGGAAATGGCTCGATAAACCGTTTGAGACCGTGCCGACGACCCCACCGCCAGTACAGATGGAATTGCCTTTTAAAAGGTTCTGAAAATATAGGAAACGAAAATTGGGACCTGTTTTTTGAAATGCAAACCTGATGCGTGATTAAAAGGGTTTTTGATGACAAAAAATTCGGATTGCAATTTATTTTGGACAGTAATGGTGAATCATGAAACCTGTCGAATGGAAAGAAGGTGATGGCTACTCCGTAAAAATCGGTTATATCAACCCAAACAACCAGAGGTGCTGTGGGCATTGTGGGGTCAAAGGGAATGATAACAATCCATTTGCTTACAAGACTGAATGCATCCTTTGCGGATACGTCTATGGGGTCAATGGCTCAGATATGCATGACAGAAAATGCCCTAAGTGTCAGGATGGCAAACCAGGGATTCGATATTGGAGGGAGTAGCAGAACTGGTGTAATGTGATGAACCCATCTTAAAACTCGTTAACTTTATGACATTTGTTAACAAGCTGCAAAACTCCCGTATTCCTTATCACAAAGGCTTTTCCACTGTTTTGGGCAAATTTCTGGTTGACATCACCTTTTTAACTGGTTAAGAAATACATATCCAAGCACAAAATCTTAACTAATCCTAAAAAGGTGTTCAGCATGAAAAAGAAACAGAATTTCAACCACCCTAAAGCAGGATCTCGAATAGCTGTAGAACCCATCAGATCCACCAAGGACATCAAAGCCATTAAAAAGCTGCTGGCAGACAAACCAAGGGATCTGTGTCTTTTTACCCTGGGGATTAACACAAATTTACGGGCATCTGATTTGCTACGGATCAAGGTCAATCGGGTATCCCACCTGAAGCCTGGGGATGAGTTAGACCTGAAGGAGAAAAAGACCGGAAAGGCCAGAAAGATCACCATCAACAAGACTGTCCATGAAGCAATTTCAAGGCTTCTGGAATTTGCAGAACCCGATATGGAGGATTACCTGTTTAGCTCCCAAAGGGGTGATGTTCTGACTGTTCCCAGTTTATCCAGGCTTGTTAAAAATTGGTGCAAGATGATCAACCTGAAGGGGAATTACGCCAGTCATACACTCCGTAAAACCTGGGGATATCATCAGCGGGTTTCGTTCAATGTGGGGATTCCTGAATTGATGGTATGCTTTAACCACAGCACCCAAAGGCAGACATTGGATTATCTGTGTATCCAGCCTGAAGAAATAAAGTCGGTTTATTTGAATGAACTGTGATTACCTGGGAAGGAGAATCAGGGAAGTAGGCCCGGTCACATTCCCGCGATTGGGCTTCCTACATCACGTGTATATCGTTTAGCCTGAGAATGATACCTCCAGGCTCCCCACATATTCGGAACGTTGCCGTCAGGTCTGACACGAAGCCGTCGATATTGAGATGAATTAGTTTAGATAAAATCTGACAGTCCTCTTGAAAAAAAGAGGGTTACCGGTTTTGATAAAGGTGACCAAACCAAAATATCAAAACAAGGAGTAACCCTCATGCTGCATGGTAGCAAAAAAATCATTAAACACAAAGTAGGACTTTTAAATCTGGCAGAAGAACTCGGTAATGTTTCTCAGGCTTGCAAAATTATGGGGCTTTCAAGAGATACGTTTTACCGATATAAAAATGCCGTAGATGATAATGGTCTCGATGCTCTCTTTGATCAAAATCGCAGAAAACCGAACCTTAAAAACAGAGTAGATGAAGCAACGGAAGACGCTGTTGTTGAATATGCTATTGAACAACCCGCACATGGCCAGGTCCGTGCAAGCAATGAGTTGCGAAAACGGGGTGTATTTATCTCACCAAGCGGTGTTAGAAGTGTCTGGCTTCGGCACCAGTTAGAATGCTTTAAAAAACGCCTTATAGCGCTTGAAAAGAGGATGGCCGACGAGAAGATGATTCTGACTGAAACACAGGTCCAGGCACTTGAACGCAAAAAGCAGGATGATGCAGCCCACGGAGAAATTGAGACTTTCCACCCTGGCTACCTCGGATCCCAGGATACGTTTTACGTTGGGACGTTGAAAGGTGTTGGGCGAGTTTACCAGCAGACATTTGTTGATACATATTCCAAGGTCGCTTTTGCTAAACTCTATAACACCAAAACACCTATAACGTCAGCCGATCTGCTCAATGATCGGGTCCTCCCTTTTTTTGAAAACAACAAACTTCCAATGTTGAGAATTTTAACAGACAGAGGAACCGAGTACTGCGGTAAGGCCGAAAAGCATGATTATCAGCTATATTTGGCGATTAACGACATTGATCACACCAAAACCAAGGCACGCCATCCACAGACAAATGGGATCTGTGAGCGATTTCATAAAACGATATTACAGGAATTTTATCAGGTGACTTTTAGAAAAAAGATTTACACCGATATTCAAATGTTGCAAAGTGATCTGGACTCGTGGCTTTACTACTATAACAATGAGCGAACTCATCAAGGTAAAATGTGTTGTGGTAGGACTCCAATCGAGACCCTTGAAGAAGGAAGAACTATTTGTCAGGAAAAAATGATAGCTTAGATTTGACCTGACAGACACCTTTTTAAAACCGGTATTTGTCAGATCAAGTCTGAACTACTACAATTGAGATCATACCAGATCTCTCCGATCTCCCCGAGGCCGTTCGGCTCCCACCGATCAACCTCCTTCCGCTGTGTGATGTCAGTCGGTTTGCCCTGTACCGTGACCTTCTGTTTAGGCAAAGCGTCCCCGTAGCCCTTCACCACCTTCCGGTACAGCTCCGGCGTCCACGCCATTTCCGAAACCTGATCAGTGAAATAGAATGCAGCGTGATAGTCCTCCGCCTCCATTAGCGCGGCCCATTCATCAATGACAGCAATCAGCCTCTCGTCCGATATGTCATTTGGTAGCGGTTTCATCTTCTCCTGCCCAACCATTAATTATCAGTTCAACTTTCCCTGTACAACCCCTTAGCCAATTGGACATTATCCTGATCCGCTCCCGAAATTCAAGGGGAAATAAACCCAAATGACGCTCCTACGCAAAAAGCCTGGGGGATTACACAACCCAGAAAATTCTATGCAAGCAGGAACGCCATTTGGATGATCTAAAATGATTTATCTGCAATATATCCTTTACCAGTAAAACAATTTGGACAAAGCGAACAGACATTCTTTATTACCCAACGCCCTGATAAATCACGATATTTCTATTAATTTCAAGTACTTATAAATAATATTGTTTAGATATCCCTATCCCCAGTTATTAAGGATTCCATCAGCAATAGCGTCAAGTTCCAAGCCAATACAGCGACTGCTCCGGTCAATATGGTTAATCCGGTTTAGATTGTACCGCATTGCTTCGGTATATGACCCGGATACTTCAATGTTCTGGTGGAATACGTTCTGGAATTCAGACTTCATCACTTCGCCGCATTCATCGCAATACTCAATAGGGACAATGACAGAATCATGAATTGGAATTGCAGCAACGCCCTTATCAGCAAAATGCAGCAAAACCTTTTCCATGATCTGGCTGTCATAGTTCATCAGAATATTACCGATGCTGGCATCATCGAAGTACTTGGCAATGGGTTTGTGTTTCTCCCGGATCTTCTGCATGACTGGGTCTATGTTTTTCTTCAGGATCTTGATTGGGGGTTCAGGTATCGGCTTGTTCTGCCTTTTGGCTTTGATCTTCTTCTTGGTTCAATCATTATTTAAAGACTGGAACGCCTTAACTTCATTTTTAGCATTGATCATGGTTAGCATAATATCTTTGAAAAATTTCCGGTATGGGCAAGCAGAAAGGTTATCCCAGTCATGGGGAAATCCTTCCAAAGTGTACAGATCTTCTGAGGGAATCTGTTTTCCTTCCAGGGCATAAAGCATAGACGGGTGCAGGCTTTTAAAATCCCTTTCAACTGTGAACATCCGATCTATCATAAGCTTGGGCCGGTATTCTTTGGGTATGCTCTGAACTCATATGCCATACCACCGACCATGCCGGTCAAATCTTCTGTCATGGAATACTCGGTACAGGTATTTAGAAGCCAGGTCTACTGGGCATTTGTCTGGGTCACGATTAAGTAACCAATTCATTTCCCTGAACTCAGCTTCAGTGATATCCAGTTCAATATCTGCCCTGGCTAACACGGCATTGATCTTGGCTACATTAGCAGCAAGCTTCTTTGCTTTTCTTCAGAGCCGATCGGGAATGGGTGCACTGTTTCTAAATTTCTTTGGTCTAAGTTTCCCATTCCACTGCTTCACCTTCTTTTCATGCCGCTTTCCCTTCATACGAATTGTGGTGATATTTTTATAATCTCTTACAATCTGTAGGGGTATGGACTTGCTGCCTTCAGAATCAGTACCAGTTACAGGTGGGGATTGTGCTGGTGGTAGCAGTTCCCGTATAAGCTCAAGCAGATTTCAGGTAGCCTTCATCTTAGACGGCTGTGCTTCCCAACAATCCGATTCCGGGTAGCCGGTTATCAGTTCAATGAAATCATGGTCATAAAGGAAATTTCTGATCTTAACCACACTGGAAGTAGAAAACCTGAACCCCTTTGTTCTCCGTTTATAATGGTAAAAGTCATTACCAGCCAGAAAACCAGTCCAAACATCTTCATCAACTTGACTTGCAGCTAGCAGATTACAGAGGATTACATCCAAGTTATTCCTCAACTTAGCCTGATATTTAAGTTGATATGGGATCACATACCGATCCCTAAAATCTTGTTTCATCTTGTTGAACATTCAGTCCACTACAATTACAAATTCAGGATTAGTACAGTGTTTATGTCTGTCTAACCACCAGTAATTTAAATAAGAACCATTTTTCTTGTTATTGTTAGTTTCCAATTGAGTTATTTCCTTTCCAATATTTTATTTAACCTCTGTAGATTTATACCTGTATCCAAGAGTAAATAACTTACCTTCTATTACTCCGGGGTATACGGATAACATCTATTTATATTTAACTATACCACAATGTTACGTCATACTTAGCATTCTCCCTAAAAGCTACCGATGCCCAGCGAAGAAGGGGCCTCACAGCACCAAACCCACAGAAACATTCCTCCTGTGAGGTATCCCTCCCGCTGGAAGTCAGGGAACTTACCGGTTATTGATGATGGGCATTACCACCCAGGTATACGTACCCACAGGAGTACAATACAAGGGGCCAATGTCAGGATTCTGATTTTGTATGAGATGACCTTTCCGATCATCTTTTGGCGAAGGGCTTTGGTAGGTCAGATGAAATGTATTCGATAGAGGTTCTTCATGTTAGTCTTGTCTCGCATCCAGCTTCATGCCGTATAGCAGCGTTTCTATCCGTTGCTCATGCTGTTCCTGCATCTTATAAGTTCCATTCAGCATATTCAGCAGGTATGGGTAAGTGAGGTCCAAATAATTTGCCACGGTTGCAATTGAAACACCATGCTTCTTCAGTTCTGATTTCAAGGGGTGTTGTTTGGGTTTAAACTCGTCCAAATTGATTCATTTTGCCATTGGTAACTCTCCTTTTTAAAGGTGTTGTGTTTTTCGTTGACGGCCAGATCAGCCAGCAGCACGAATTTGGTGTGGGTTTGGTTGTCCTCATACCAAATAAGACTAATAGGCGGGCAGCTAAAATGGATGGGGACAAGGAAGAGGTGTAGATCTACTTCCATATGACAAATATAATACATATATGCGATTTGTCAAGGAGCGGCACGCAAATTGCTTAACATTTTTTAGCACTTTTTCGGTGATAATCTAAATTTCCAATTCTATGTTCATTTTATCTATTTAAAACTGATTATAATGACCATATTGCATTCGACCTATGGGGTAGTACCAGGAAAAACATAATGTGTTTTCTTTATGATGTAAAAACACATGTATTCGGACAAGAAATGGATTTCTCATTCCCAAGGGGAGGCAGCATTTAAAAATATTTGCGTGTGCAAATATGGCTTTTTGCGGTTACTTCAGGCTAAAACAGTTTTCACCCACTTGCTATTTCTCAGGTGGGCCAGATCAATGCCATAATCAATTTGGCTTATGACCTCATCATATATCTTTTTGATCGGTTGACCATGATAATATGTTCCTGTCGTCATCCCATAGCCCTTTTCATGCCCTACAACATCCTTGATTTTAATGATGTTCAAGTCAAGGTTGATCAGATGGGTAATTACTGTATGTCGGAAACTATGATAGGTCTTGTTGCCTGCACCTTGCTGCTGCTGTTCTTTTGTGGGCTTGATGCCTGTCTTTTTAAGAACAGTATCATTGAACCGTTTACCAAAATACACCCCATACTTTTGGCTCTGGTTCTTATTGTTTAATTCAGGCCACAGTCTTCCCCCCTTGCAGGTTTTGACATACTCAATGAACCCTAACTCTATGATGAATGGATGGAGAGGAACCTTTCTTTCACTGGGGCTCCCTGCTTTCCCTTTGATTCGTTTATCTGGACGGTTCTGTCGGATGTCAATATACCAGATATCTTCATCTTTTTTGATGTCATCTTCATATAAATTACAAAGCTCTTCCCTTCTGGCACCAGTATAAAGCCCCAGAATCGGAAGCCAAAATTGATAAGGATATTTAGCCTTGTTAAAGGCATCACAGCTAAAGATTACCTCAATATCCGACTTTGAAAATGGGTCATAACTTTTCTTTTCTTCCTCCACTTTAATGCCCATAGCAGGATTGGCCGTTATGTAATCCTTTTCTCTGATTGCCCAGTTAAGCATGCTTGTCAAGTATGACAGATGAGAATTAACTCTTGCCCCACTGATTACCTCTGTAACAGGTAGATCCAATGCTCTAACCTCAGAGGCAGACATATCTCGGTACTTGCTTTGTTTAAACCTTAAAGGTAGACATCCCAATGTATCCCTAAACTGTCTTGTGGTTGTACGTTTTATGGTGTGTACTGGAGTTTTGCTCCCTATAAATTGTTCAAGCAGCTTTCTGGTAGTACCAAATCCCTCTACAGCTCCAGGCACCCACTTCTTTTTGTGTGCAGCTACATACTCATCCATAAGCTGGCCCAAGGTTACGATCTGTGCGGTGGGAGATGAGATATCAACGCTTGGAGTTATAGGGTTTGGTTCATGCCCCCTGTCGATTAGCACAAGACAACTATTTAATACAGAATCAAACTCGTCTGAAAAATCACCTGTTAGATTCTTTTGGTGATAATCAATGCCCTTAACTACTGCTCTGTAAATCCCTTCACATAGTTTGCCATATACAGGTGAGGATTTATCAATATCTGACTTTGCAATTCCCTCCTCTGCCAACAATTTATCGGCTTCAAGTTCTGCCTCAGAAAAATTTTTACCATGTATTTTAGCCAGATAATCCTTTTTAATATCGGGAAGGATTTCTAAGGTGCCTTCAAGGGCATCAGCGTCATTTTCATATTGGTAATATTTTTCAGGATCAATGTATCTTTTATCGGGCATAGGTTTATCATAGGACTTGATTGTCCTTCTCATAAATTTTGCCAACATGCTTTGGATTTGTGAATCTGATAAATCCATTTTGCTAAAACACCTATTCCGTAAATCTCTGAATAAAAGCTGAACTTGTCCAGCCATAAATCTGGCCTTTGTCTTGGCAGCAGATAAATTACCGGTTCCAAGGGAATACCGCAACTCTTTTCTGGAAATGGTTGCCTGGAGATCCAGTGGGATTTTCATCCGAAAACAATAAGAATGTGGATTCCTGATAAGGTAGGAAGGGGAGCTGCCTGTTTTCATTTTTTTCCATCCTCCATTAACACAAAGTGTGTAAGCTTAGTGTGTAAGTATGGATGGCTTGAAAAATCAGGCTTTATAAATGTAAAAAGCCACTGTAAAAACAGCAGCTTTTTTTATTATTTGGTACCGAAGAAAGGACTTGAACCTTCACGCCTCGCGGCACTAGATCCTAAATCTAGCGTGTCTACCAATTCCACCACTTCGGCATTTTTTGTTTTTTGGCACTGTCCTTCAGACAATGTCTTTGTACAACGAGCGAGATTTATATTAAAATCATGCAGGAATGTCAAGGTGTTTTTAGGTCCGTCGTTAAGGCCTTTTCCCGCCTAAAAGGTTATCCGTTGGCCGGTACGCCCACTTGTTGCCGGGCTAATCCTTGATGATGAATTCCTCCAGTTTGGCAAACAATTCTTCGGGCCATTCTTCGGCTGATAAAAACAACTCCTGTTCTTCCGGAGTCAAAGTGTCCCGGACGGCCGGGGGCAGGCTTTCAAAGGCAATACGCCGTTCTTTTTGTGTTTTTTTATCCATTTTCATCACTTTATTTATTCGATATTATGTGTATAGTCTGGAAATCAGGGCAGTTACGGCTGTTTCGACCCTTAAAATCCTTGGGCCCATGGTAAAGGGCTGGAACCCGGAATCGGCCAGTGTATCCACTTCAAGATCTATAAAGCCGCCTTCAGGGCCAACAACCAGTACCGCCTTATTATTTACACCAGTTGGGCAGGTTTGTGAAGCCTTTGGGTGGGCCAGAAGCCGGATTTTATCCTCACTGATCCGGGGCAATTCCTCTTTTACAAAAGCGGTGAAATACCGTTTAAGCACCAGGGAGGGCATGCAGGTGTCTTTTGCCTGTGCAAGTCCCAGCTTCAGATGGCGGTTAAGCCGTTCCGTTTCAAGCAGATCGCTGTTCCAGAAACTTTTTTCCACCCGCCATGAGTTTATCAGGTAGATTTGTTTTACGCCCAGGCTTGTGACGGCCTGCAGAATTCGCTTGAGCATTTTGGGGCGCGGCAATGCCAATACCAGGGTCAAGGGCAATGGCGGCGGCGGCTCAGTATTTAATTCGACCTCCATTCTAAGCCTGCCCTTCCCCATGGAATACACCCGGCCATTTCCCATCTTTCCGTTGAGTCTTCCACAGGCCAGGACCGATCCCTCTTGTGCACGGATCACCTTTTTTGCGTGCATGAACCGGTCCCCTGTGATTTCCACCCGGGTATCGGAAATGAAATCATCTTCTTCAAGCAAAAGTAGATTCATTTTAGAAGGTAACCACCTCGGATCCGCTAACCAGTTTCTTGAATCTTTTGTGCCAGTTTTTTCCGCCGATAAGGCAGGCCAGTTCTTCAGCCAGGTGGACCGGGGTCACGTTTTTCTGCCGGCCCAGCCCCTGTATGCAGGAAGGACAATTGGTCAGGATTTTTCTCCTTCGCCCTTGAGGCCCCTGCGCATTGGCAATGGCTTCCTGCTTGCGAAGAAACATGGCATGGCTGATGTCCGGCCTGGAAAGGGACAGGGTTCCCGCCTCGGAACAGCAATGGGGAACGCTGGTAATATCCATGCCGGCGCCTGTGAGGAGGTCAGGAGCACGGTCCTTTAACGAATCGTGGCAGGGCGCGTGGTACAGACTTGGTTCCAGCGGGGCGATGAATTCAGGATTTCCGGCCAGAATATAATCTGAAATATCCAGGATATCCGCATCAAATACATCATGGGTGCCCAGGTCAGTTATGGTTTCCATACAGGTGCCGCAGGAGACAATACAGGCTGCAAATTTCAGGTCATTGAACATATCCCGGATCTGGGTCATGATAATGATATTTTCAAGGAACACCTTATCGAATTCTTTTTTCCGTGCATTGACCTTTAGAGGATAACCGCAGCAGAGGTAGGGCGGCGGCAGCACCACCCGGTGCCCCTGGCTGAGCAGCAGATAGATGGACGCCATGGATATACGCGAAAACATCCGTTCGCTGCCGCAGCCGGGGAAATAAAAGACTGTTGACAGAATGTCGCCGTCCGGTTCCAGCATCACGGCCTGGTTCCGGCCAGTGCGGGGCAGGTAGGCCCGCAGGGTGGTGAATCCTGTCTTGGACACAGGGGTCCTAAGCAGTTGAAACGTCCTGGATTCCTTTAAGGGCGTGATCTGCGACAGCGGCTTGGCCAGTTTTACACCGGTGCGCTGTGCCATGCCCCCAGCGGTCAGCAGCCCAGCACGCATGGCCTTGTTCAGCATGGCGTCCTTGGATCCCAGGTATTTGAGGGTCAGCCGTGTGGATAGCGGGGTGTGCTTGAATTTCATATTTTTGAGAATATCCCGCTCTCGGATGGAAATCACTCCGGAATCGATATTCACCGGGCACTTGATAAAACAGCGGTGGCAAATGGTGCAATGGTCGGCGATCTGTTCCAGGCTTTTAAGGACCTTGAACCCGGAGGACTGGGTCCGCTGGGCGATGTAAAGTAAGGCTTCAATAAGGGCGCCCACAGCCAGATTTTTGTTTCTGGGATGGAAGAACATGTTTTTTCCGGGAAAAAAGACCGGGCATTGGGGTTTACACTTACCGCAGCGGACGCAATTGGCAATGTTGGCGGCAAGATCGGAGAGGGACCCGTGTTTGAGAATCCGGGCCTCCAGCTCCAGCAGGTTGAATGAGGGGGTAAATACCCTGGAAAGCACATCTTTTTCATCCAGCTTGCCCGGATTCATAATCCCTTTTGGGTCGACTTTTTTCCGGTACCGGTTAAATTCATCCACCTGGGCCGGATCCAGGTATTTGAACTTGGTCACCCCGATGCCGTGTTCCCCGGAAACCACGCCATTCAATGCAACGGCCTTTTCCATCACTTTATCAGCGGTCATATTGGCCCGGTTCATCATTTCCCGGTCATTGGACAATACCGGTATATTCACGTGGACGTTACCATCTCCGGCGTGCATGTGCGTGGCAATTACAATGAGCCGGCCTGCGGTTGTCTGAAAAATCTTATCCACATTGTCAAGGACCAGGCTGTAGCCCCTGAGCCGTTCCTGGACTTCGGAATAGAAATTTCTGGAGTGGATGGCACGCTCCAGCGCTTCCCTGGAGGCCATATCCAGCTTTTTTCTAATGTCATATGCCAGGTCCTTGATGGGCCCGATTTTCTTTTTAAGCCATTGGGGGTCCGACTGGGGAATGGCCTTATCCAGGTAGGCCACGATATCCTGGATAATCCGGGTCTGATTGTATTTCTTTTCTTCCAGATTGGTTTCGTCAACAAATCTGACGAAATCCGCCAGGCTGTCTATGGGCAGGACAATATCTTCGTTGAGTTTGAATGCATTGGTGTGGGCTGCAATGGCGCCTAGTCGCTTTCGGTCTTCCCAGAACCGTTTTGCCTCTGCCTCGTTTTCGGCCACGGTGAACCCGGTCTTATCAAAGGGCTCCAGTATATTCTCAAGGGTTTTCATGCCCTTTTCCAGGGAATCGGCATCATTGGACACCATGTCTATGAGAAGCACGGCCTTGAGCCGGTCCCCCACGGACTGTTTGGTTTTGTATTTGATGGCCTTGATGTATTCTTCGTCAAAATGTTCAAGGGCAATCAGGGAAGGATCTCCGTTATTGAAACGGCCGCAGATTTCCGTAATCACCCTTCCGGCCTCGGTCATATCGTTGCCGAAGAATTCGATGCAGCAGGTTTTTTTATGGTCAAATTCCGGATAGAGGATAAATTCGGCCCAGGTAATGATACCGTCACACCCTTCCTTCTGGATGCCGGGAAGACCATTGAGCGTCTTATTGGTGACATCTTTGCCCAGGCCTTTTTTTCTGACATCCTCACTGGAAAGCCGGATGGTATCAATGGGTCTGCCGGTTTGGTCCTTTACCGTGAACTCAAGACTGTCCCCCGGCAGAATCTTGCGCAGGGGATGCCCGACCCTTTCCACCAGATAGGATTCACCGTCGGGCAGGGTGATTTTATAGGACAGAACATTGTCAATGGCAGTGCCGTAAAGTACGGCGGTTTTGCCGCCGGCGTTTTCTGCCAGGTTCCCGCCGATGGTGCAGGCCCAGGCAGAGGTCGGATCCGTGGCAAAAATCAGTCCCTGGGCTTTTGCCGCATCTTTGGCATCCTGGGTAATGACGCCGGATTCCATGGCCATGGCCCAATACGGTCTGCCGTTGGGGGTTTTTCTTTGTTCCACCGGAAATATGGTATTGAGCTTTTCCGTATTAATCATGACACAGTCCGGGGTCAGCGGGGTGGCCCCGCCGGTGAGCCCGGTACCGGCTCCCCTTGGAATAATGCTGTATCCCAGTTTTTTGATCCGTTTTACCAGGCCGGGCACCTGGGACTCATGGTCGGGCCTGAGCACGGCAAGGGGGGTGAACCGACGCCAGTCCGTGGCATCGGTTGCATGGGCAGTAATATTGAACGCGTCAAAGTAGACATTGTTTTTACCCAGTACCGGTGCCATATGCCGTTTGATCTTTGCCTGGTCCGACTCCAGGGAACGGATCTGCCTGCGCAATTTATCCAATGCACCCTGGCAGGTTTCCAGGACTTCGGCCACCTCCGGGTGCCTGGCATGGGACTCAATGATCCCCAAATCATTTTCAAACTCGGCAAAGAGCTTTCTGCGCAGCAGCGGATGTTCAACCAATTCCTGGAAAAGAAAGGCATTTCTCTGGATGATGAAAAGGTCCCCCATGAAGCGGTGCAGCAGACGCGACGATCGTCCGGTGCCTTTCAGGGTTTCAAGGGAACGGATGGTCGAAAGAATTTTGGCCCCGAAAAGATGGTCAATAATCTGGTCGTCGTCTGCCGATGTATAATTGTAGGGAATCTTCCGTTTGGGATCGATCATTTTAATCGTTTCTATAGCTCAAAAGTTGTCATGTTCACCACAAGATCCAGGTCAATGATCTCCTGCACTACTTCAGGGGGGACGGGGGTATCGGTCCTCAGGAAAATGATATTTCTTTCACCATCATCTTCCCGGCCAACCATCATTCTTGAAATATTGATATTGTGCTCCCCAAGTTTTACGCCGATGGCACCGATGGAACCGGGCTTGTCCACGTTATGGATCAACCCCAGGTGCCCTTCCGGAATGACCTCAAGCCGGAACTTGTTAATCCTTACGATCCTGGCGTCATCCTTGCCGAAGATGGTGCCTTCAAGGATATTGGTTTCAGCGTCAGTGGTCACGGTCATGCGGATGAGATTTAAAAAGTTGCCTGCCTCCATGGAGGAAGATTCGGTGATCTTTATTCCCATCTCCTTGGCCAGGGTGACGGCGTTTACCGAATTCACCGAATGGCGGACAAACTCGGCCAGCATTCCCTTGAGTCCGGCGATGGTAACCGGCTTGAGGTCCAGGTCGGGGAATTTGCCAATGTATTCGATGTTGACCTGGCGGACACCGCCTTTGGTGATTTGGGCCTGCATCTTGCCCATTTTTTCGGCAAGATAAAGAAAGGGCCGAAGCTGGCGAAGCACCTCCCCGGATACCGCAGGCACATTTACCGCATTGATCACCGTATCTTCAAAAAGATAGGCAATGACCTGCCTGGCCGCGGCCAGGGCCACGTTGGACTGGGCCTCCATGGTTGAGGAACCCAGATGGGGGGTGGCAATGACCTGGTCCAATTCCAGCAGCGGGCTCTCCCCGGGAGGTTCAGTGGAAAAGACATCCAGGGCGGCTCCGGCCACCGTTCCGTCTGTAATGGCACGGTAAAGGGCATTTTCATTGACAATCCCGCCCTTGGCGCAATTGATGATCATTACCCCGTCCTTCATCTTTTCAAAGGCATCGGCATCCAGCAGATCAATGGTGGAATCCATCTTGGGCACATGGATGGTGATGTAGTCGGAGCGTCCGTAGAGCTCATCCAGGCCCACCGGCTCGAACCCGGCCTTTTGGATATGTTCAGAGGAGATATTGGGATCCGAGACAATGACCTTCATCTTCAGCCCTTTGCCCAGCTGGGCAACAATGGCACCGATGTTGCCGAAACCGATCACCCCCAGTACTTTGTTGGAAATTTCACGGCCCTGCAGGGCTTTCTTGTCCCACCGGCCCGCCTTAAGGGAGGCCGTTCCCATGGGGATGTTGCGGCTCAGGGCCATGAGCATGGCAATGGCGTGCTCGGCCGTGGTCACATTGTTGCCCCCGGGGGTATTCATCACGGCCACCCCCCGCTTGGTGGCTTCATCAATATCCACGTTATCCAGACCGGAGCCGGCACGGGCAACGACCTTGAGCTTGACAGCGGCGGCCAGCACCTCCCGGGTGACCTGGGTGGTGGAGCGGATGACCAAGGCGTCGTAATCAGGAATAATCTTGATCAGTTCATCAGGGGAGAGATCGGTTTGGACATCCACCTCAAGTCCTTCATGGGATTTGAATATTTCGATTCCATCCTCGTTGATTTTGTCACTGACCAATACTTTCATTACATTTTCTCCTTTTCAAAGGATTCCATGAATTCCACCAGGGCAAACATGCTTTCCATGGTGGCGGCATTATAGATGGATGCCCGGCAACCACCCACCGAGCGGTGGCCTTTGAGCCCTCCCAGGCCACTCTCCTGGGCGCGTTGGACAAACTCTTTTTCCAGATTTTCGTCCGGCAGCCGGAAGGTGGCGTTCATCAGTGACCTGGAGTATTTCTCAGCTGTTGTGCTGTAAAACTCCGAGCTGTCAATGAAGTCGTAGAGAATATCCGCCTTCTGGATATTGTACTCTTCCATCTTTTTCAGCCCCCCCATCTCCTCCTCAATCCATTTCAGAACCAGGCCGATGGTATACACCCCGAAACAGGGTGGGGTATTGTACATGGAGTTGTTGTCCGCATAGGTCTTGTAGGAAAGCATTGAGGGCAAACCGGTATTGGCTTTTTCAAGGAAATCCTTTTTAAGCAGCACCATGCAGCACCCCGACGGCCCCAGATTTTTCTGGGCACCGGCATAGATCATGCCGAACTTTTCCATGGGCAGGGGCCTGGAAAAAATATCCGAAGACATGTCGCAGACAACAGGCACCCCTTTGGTGTCCGGAAAGCTGTAATATTGGGTCCCCTTGATGGTATTATTGGAGGTCAGGTGGACAAATTTGGCATTGGGATTAAATTGTATATCCTTTGGGATATATGAAAAATTTTTGTCCGCACTTGAGGCCACCACCCTGAAGTCTTTTCCCTGGATCCCGGCCTCCTTGATGGCCTTGGTGGACCAGGTTCCCGTATCAACAATATCGGCAAACTCCCCTTGGCCCAGAAAATTCATGGGAACCATGGCAAACTGCATGGAGGCGCCGCCCTGGATGAAAAGAACATGCCATTGGTCATCCAGGTCAAGCAGCCGCCTGGCCCGTACCACGGCGTCTTCGATCACAGCATCAAAGTGGGAGGATCTGTGGCTGATTTCCGTAACGGACATGCCTGAGTTTCTAAAATTCAGAAATTCCCCCTGGATCTCCTCCAAAACAGGCAGGGGAAGGGCCGATGGACCTGCATTGAAATTGTAAATTCTCTGGTCTGTCATTTTGGATTCCTTTTCATCTGGTTTAAGCTGGTTTAAACCCGGTCATTCTGGGGAAATTATAAATTGTGCTCCGTTGTTTTGTGAAACTCGATTTCAGGCCACTCCTCCATGGTGAACCCCAGCTGGTATTCGCTGGTGGTCAAAAAGGTCAGCCGCCCTTCTGCATCCAGGGTCAGGCTGGATTCGTTTTTCCGCCGGAACTCCTTGAGCATTTTTTCGTCTTCACAGGTCACCCACCTGGCCACGGACAGGTCGATGGTTTCATATCCGGCACTGACATTGTACTCGGCTTGGAGGCGGGCCATGGTCACATCAAACTGGAGCACCCCGACGGCGCCGATGACCTGCATGTTTCCGATAAGGGGCCTGAAAACCTGGATGGTGCCCTCCTCCGCAAGCTGGGTCAACCCCTTGGTCAGGGCCTTGCCCTTCATGGGGTCCTTGAGAACAACGCGCCGGAAATGCTCCGGGGCAAAATTGGGAATACCCAGGAATTTTAACGGCTCTTTTGAGGTGAATGTATCCCCGATCTTGATGGTGCCGTGGTTGTGGATGCCGATGATGTCGCCGGGATAGGCTTCCTCCACATTGGACCGCTCCTGTGCCATGAAAATGGTTGCATTTGCAATCTTGACATCTTTGCCTATGCGGTGATGCCTCACTTTCATCCCCTTGGTAAATTTTCCGGAACAGATCCGGAAAAAGGCGATTCTATCCCGGTGTTCCGGATCCATATTGGCCTGGATTTTAAAGGTGAAACCTGAAAAAGCCTTCTCCCTGGGATCCACATCCCTGGAAGCCGTAGATCTGATACCCGGCTGCGGGGCGATTTTAACAAATGCGTCCAGCATCTCCCTGACACCGAAATTGTTAATGGCCGAACCGAAAAACACCGGCGTCTGGGTGCCGTTGAGGTACAGATCCAGGTCAAAGGGTTCGGCCGCCACTGAAATCAGCTCCACATCCTCCCTGAGCTGGTCGGCCTGGGAATCCCCTAAAAGTTCGTTGAGCCTTGGGTCGTCCAGGTCCTGAATCACCACTCCGTCGTCATCCTTTGGCGAGTATCCCGCAGTAAAGAGGCCCAGTTCCTTTTTCTCCAGGTTATAAACCCCCTTGAAGCGCTTTCCCATACCAATGGGCCAGGTCAGGGGCACACACTCAATCTGGAGTTTGTCCTCTATATCCTGGAAAAGATCCAGCGGTTCCAGTCCCTCCCGGTCAAGCTTGTTGATGAAGGTGATAATGGGGGTGTTGCGCATCCGGCAGACCTCCATCAGCTTCCGGGTCTGGGGTTCCACCCCTTTGGCCGAATCAATGATCATTACAGCACAGTCCACGGCCGTGAGTACCCGGTAGGTGTCTTCTGAAAAGTCCTTATGGCCGGGTGTATCCAGCAGGTTGATTTCGTAGTCCTTATAGTTGAACTTCATCACCGAGGAGGACACGGAGATTCCCCTCTCCTGCTCAATGGAAAGGAAATCGGAGGTGGCGGCCCTGGCTGCTTTCCTGGATTTTACGGCCCCTGCCTGCTTGATGGCACCGCCGAAAAGCAGCAGCTTTTCAGTCAGCGTGGTCTTACCGGCGTCGGGGTGGGAAATGATACCAAAGGTTCTCCGTTTCTGGATCTCCGGTATCAGGGTTTTGTCCAATGATTTATCGGTATTCTCTATGGTCTGGGTTTCTGCTCCCATGGAAATGCTATCCTTTGTCCGCGTTCTTGAAATAAAGAGAGGAAATTTAACAAGTTTTCCATTGGGAATCAACCCCTTCCATTCTCTTTATCAAATTAATTCAGGGTTTAATTTCGCCTTCAACGGTATTGGCGCCGTATCCCAGGTGGGTGAGCATGGCGTTGGCAATTTTCTGTTCCGAAGCAGTGGTGTTGTAGTCATGGCTCTGGGTCAGGCCGTTGGCAATGTGCCGGACAAGATCCGCAAGCAGTTCTCCCCAGGCTTCCCGTTCATCGATATCGAATTCTGAGGCCTGTTCCCACATTCCCAGGAGCATGGAGACCTGAATATCCTTGTTTCCGATCCATACCCTGAGCATTTCCAGGGCATTGTCATCACCTTCTATGCCTTCCGGCACCGGCAGTTCGCTCATCTGTTTTTATCCTTAAAGACGGGTTTATATTATTATTTCAATACTATAATTTTGTTTCTGCCAAATTCAAGGCCGGGGCGTTGACGGCCCTGATCAGGAAATGGCCTGGAGGATTTTTTTGGTATCCAGCAGGGCCCGTGAAATATTGTTTCTCTTTTTGCCCAGATTAATCCGCATACTGTTCTTTTTCACATATTTAAAATCAGTGGTACGGGCCAGCACCGGTTCAAGCGCAGCCAGGGGCCGGGCCATGTGTTCCAGAGAGAATTCCAGGACAAGGGTGGTGGGGGATACGTCCAGCCGCTTAACCCCGGCCTTGATGGCGTAGATCCGGAGCATGATTTTCAGCAGCATGTTTTCAGCGGGCTTGGGCAGTTTTCCGTAGCGGTCAATGAGTTCCGATTTCATGTCGGCAATATCGGAAACACTGGAAAGGCGTGACAGCCTGCGGTAAAGGGTCAACCGCTGCTCAACGGATTCAATGTACTCTTCGGGGAAACCCGAGGACATGGACGCATTAATCTCAGGGTCAAGGGGGGCAAGGGCTTCCTCTCCCTTCATATCCTTGACGGCCTGGTCCAGAAGCTTGAGGAACATATCGTAGCCCACAGCGGCGATGTGACCGGACTGGGAGGCCCCAAGGGCAGTGCCAGCCCCCCTGATCTGCAGGTCTTTCATGGCGATCTGAAAGCCCGATCCCAGATCCCTGTATTCCATGAGGGCTGACAGCCGCTTTTTTGCGTCCTTTGTCAGCCTGGACTCATCGGAGATAAACAGGTAGGCGTAAGCCTGGTGGTCCCCCCGTCCGATCCGCCCCCTGAGCTGATAGATCTGGGAAAGGCCGAACCGTTCCGCCTTGTTGATTATCATGGTATTGGCCGAAGGGATGTCAAGGCCGGATTCAATGATGGTGGTACAGACCAGGACGTTGATATCCTTATTGATGAACTGCACCATGACCTTTTCAAGTTCGGTTTCAGAGAGCCTGCCGTGGGCCACCCCGATTTTGGCTTCCGGGACAACGGCCTGGATATTTTTTGCTGTCTTGAATATGGTCTGGATATTGTTGTGGACAAAGAAAACCTGGCCGTTGCGGTTCAGTTCCCTGCGGATGGCATCTTTGACAATGGCGTCCTCGTACTTTGAGATATAGGAAAGGATGGGCTGGCGGGCCGCAGGCGGCGTGGTAATCACCGAAATATCACGCATCCCGGTAAGGGACATGTGCAGGGTTCTGGGGATGGGCGTGGCCGACAATGCCAGTACATCCACGTCCGCCCGTTTCTTTTTAAGGGTTTCCTTATGTTTGACGCCGAACCGCTGTTCCTCGTCTATGACCAGCAGCCCCAGGGATTTGAAGGTCACATCCTTTTGGAGAAGGCGGTGGGTCCCGATGACAATGTCCACGGAGCCTGCGGCTGTCCGCTTCAGGATATCGGTCTGCTCTTTTCTGCTTCGGAACCTTGACATACATTCAATGATTACCGGATAGGCCTGAAATCGTTCCCGGAAGGTATTGAGGTGCTGCTCGGCCAAAATGGTGGTGGGGACCACCAGGGCCACCTGTTTGCCGTCGTTCACCGCCTTAAATGCGGCCCGTATCGCCACTTCGGTCTTGCCGTACCCCACATCCCCGCAGACCAGGCGGTCCATGGGCATATCCTTTTCCATATCCAGGTGGACGTCATCAATGGCCCGAAGCTGGTCCCGGGTCTCTTCATAGGGAAAGGAGGCTTCGAAATCGCTGTAATAGTTGTCCGGCCGGCTGAAGGAAAATCCTTTGCTCACCCTGCGTTTGGCATAAAGATCCAGAAGGTCGGCGGCCATTTTCTCAACTTCCGCCTTGGCCTTGGCCTTGGATTTGATCCAGCTTTTGGAACCGATTTTATCAAGCACCGGGGAGTAGCCGTCCACCCCCACATATTTTCCGATCATTTCCATGCGGTCCACAGGCAGGTACAGCTTGTCCTCATCCTGATAGACAATGAGCAAAAAATCCTGGGAAATACCGGAGACCGAGAGACTGCACAACCCTTCGTACCGGCCGACCCCGTGCTCCATATGAACAACGATGTCCCCGTTCTTCAACTCTTCAGGGGCGATAAATTCGGTTTTGAGGTTGCGCTGCGGGCTTTTGCGGCGGCGGATCCGTTTCTTGCCGAAAATCTCGTTTTCCGTGACCAGGCAGAAGGCGTCGTCCTTTGGCACAAAGCCAGAACTGAGTGTTCCCAGGGTATAATATACCCCCGGCTGTGCCTTGGCCAAATCCGAAAATTTTTTACAGGGAGAAGGCTTAATACCGTAGGGCGCCAATAAAGCCGAAAGGCGGCCGGCCTGGGAATCCTGTCCCACAACGCATAGGATTCTGCGGTGGTCCGCCGATTTTTCCTCCAGCCATTCCACCAATGGCGTCAGGGGGCTTTCTTTTTTGCCCCGGTTTTTAATCTCCTCGGACAGGGCGCGGTTGTCGCCGCAGTCAATGCTGAACACCTCCGCCACTGTCCGGTCCCCTTCCAGAACCACCTCTTTGAATGACAGGGTATGGAACCGCCCGGCCTTTTCAAGGACCCGGTTCCAGTTAAAATAGATGGATTCAGGGGCCACACAAAGCCTTTTTTCCTCAACCACAGTCTCGTAATTATGGCGGGCCCTGTTTTGGAAATCTTCTGCCCTGGCCGCCATGGTTTCGGGCTCGTCCATGACAAAGAGGGTGGTATCCGGCAGATAATCAAAAAGGGCGCCCAACTCTTCATATACCACCGAAAGCATGGATTCGATGCCCGGGAAACGGCCGAATTCCCGGATCTGGGTAACATAGTCCCGGACCTGGTCGGCCGACAGCCCGGCACTGTTTCCGGCCTGTCGGAGCCGGGCCTGGACGTGGGGAAGAACGGCCTTGGAAATCACGGCCTCTGTGGCCGGGACAATGATAGTTTCGGACAATTCTTTGGTGCCGCGCTGGGTAAAGGGTGAAAAATACCGGATGGATTCCACCAGATCCCCGAAAAATTCGATGCGGACCGGTTTTTCCTCTCCCGGGGAAAAAACATCCAGGATACCACCCCTGACCGCATATTCACCGGGATCTTCCACCAGGGTCGCCCTTGTATACCCGCCGGCTTCAAGGCTTTCCACCAGTTCATCCCGGTCGATCTCTTCGTTGACCATCACCAGTTCGCTGAAGTCCGCCAATACCTTACCGGGGATGAGTTTCTGGAGCAGCGTATCCACGTAGGTTACCAGAATAAAATTATCAGGGCCCCCTTCGGTGATCCTGGAAAGGGCTGCCAGCCTGGAGGTGGAGGTTTCCCTGTGATAGGAAAGGGATTTAAAGGGAAGAATATTGTAGCCGGGAAAATAGATGATGCGGTCCCGGTTCCCCGCCATGAAAAAGGACAGGTCATCCATGAAGGTCCTGGCGTTTTTCTGGTCCGGCAGCACCACGGCCATGGGCCGGTCCATAGCGGCAAAGGTTCGGGCGGTGAACCAGGCCTTTCTGGCGGTATCCTGGCCCAGGGTGACAATGGTTTGCTCACTCTTTTTCAGGGAGGGGATAATGGTATCGATCATGTTAATTCAGGGGCTTTTAATTAAAATTGCGTAAAAGGTGAAAAATACCACCCATGCCCGTTAGAAGCAATACCTATTTAAACTTGTTGGCCAGGTCATTATCTATGACATAGATGCATACTTCATTGGCACCCTGAAGGGTATATCCAAATTTCTTGGATAAATTATCCATGAGAAATTTAACGTCCCGCTTGATCCGTTTGTCATGGGTTTTGAAATCGTCGGTATCAAAGTCCTTAATGGCCTGCCTGAAGTTTTCATTGTCGATAAAGGGTTCCAGTACCCGTTTTTTCAGATTGTGGACGTATCGCTCATACAGGGACTGAAACAGACGGGTCTCGGTGATATCCTTTCCTTCAATCATGATCTCGTGGGAAAGAGTAAGCGTGGTGAACTGCTTGAGCACATCCTTTCGAATCTCCTCCCTGCGCTTTTTATCTGCATTTTCAGAAAGCAACCGGTTCTCAATGCTTTCCAGAAAAGCCTCTGTGACATGAATCTCTTCCTTGGTAAATATGCATTTGACCACGGAATCAAACTCGTTGGTGACCGCCGTGATATAGTTTTTTATATCTATGCCGATCTGTTCCTCGTTGTAGTAGTACAGGGATTCCTTTACCTGTTGCAGGATGGTGTAATCGTACATGCGCAGCAGGGAGGATAAAAATCCCTGGGGAATGATTTTTTTGGGCTGATCGTCCAGCTTTGAAAAAAAGGTGCACAGGTCCGGCATATTGATCAGCCGGTCCTCTTTGGCGTATTTGGAATAGAACTGGTCGAAAATTTTTATGGAATCCCTGCCTGAAAGCCCCTCCTTGCCGTAAATCTCGGATTCCGCGATGATTTTTTTATACATTTTCTTATCCAGGGCCTTGGTGTCGTCATCATCCAGCCATTTGGGGATGGTGCCGGAAAAGATTTCCATTTTAAGAAGCAGCAGCTGCTCATCACAATAGTTCAGGTATTTTTTAGGGGTCTTGATCCATTCCTCCAGGGCCAGGGATTTTTTTCCAATCCGGGTGCAGATAATGATCCGGGCAAAATTTTCCAGCACCATGGGCAGGAAGCTGCCTTCGATGTGGCGCCCGAAGATATTCAGGTAAATCTTCACCTCCGTGTTCACATCCAGAACATAGGGGATATCAATATACTGGATCCTGTCCTCAAAGGAGGGAAAATCCCTCAGGTTTCGCTTGTCTTCAGGGTTCATCAGGGCAAAAAACAGGGCATCCACCCGTTCTTCAACATTTTCCACCTTATGGATTCCTTCGGAGATGATGTTGTGCAATTCCACCATCCGCTCCACATTGTGGGATTTTATATCCATGAGGGCGTAGATACCATTGTGGATTTTGGCATAGGCAGAATAGATATAGTTGATGACGTTGGAGTCCTGAAAGAGTGCGTTGATACGCCCCTGGAGCATCTGATTGATGATGAAGTTCCGGCGCAGCGGCTTGTCGCCGGGGTTAAAGACTGAAATCCCGTTGCCGATGCGGCGGTTAAAGTAATAGGGACGGGCATAGAGCATCTCAAAGACTTTGGCCGGACTGCCCAGGCGCTCCAGCAGACTCTGGTAAATTGAAGAGCAGATGGTACAGACATCTTCCTTGAATACCCACTCATATTGTTTTTCCGTGAACAGTTTCCATTTGAATTCGTCGTTTTTGATCAGCTCATCAAGAACGCTGCGGCGCTGGTCCTTGGGAATGACTAAAAAGGGGTTGTCGTGGCAGAGACAGGGCACCTCAATATAATCCTGTTCTTTTTCTTCGAAGGGGATATCCTGGGAACTGAACTCTTTTTTTTCTTCGCTGTCCCCGTCAATATACTGGATGAGCTTTTCAAAGGTTGAAAGGCTCATGACGGAGTTGTCCTTTCCCTTGAGCTTCTTTATATCCAAACGCCAGATCACCTCATATCTCAACCCCTCTTCGGTGTTGGCATATTGCTCAAATTTTTTAAGCAGGTTGTTCAAAAAGGTCGACTTACCGCAGCCGTGGGGCCCGTAAAATACGTATATCCGGTTCTGCTGGGCACCATGGCGCAAATATTCCATCTGCTTCATGAGCCGGTTGGCAAACAGCATATCCGGGAAATAAGGGGTGGAGGAATCCTCCACAAAGAGCCGTTCGCAATCGTATTTGGTAACGCTGAGACGATCCAGGTCCTCCGACAAGGAGGGATCAAGTTCATCCACATGGCTTTTGATCATATCATGGAAGGACTGGAATATATTTCTCAGAATCCGGGAGGGATTTTCATTGAGAAGCTGTAAAAATGCCTGGAAAGGCACCGGTTTCAGATGGTGGTAATCCTGAATGCTTGTATTCAGGAACTCAAGGGCCTGGCCGACGGATTCGGAAGGGGTGGTGTCAGCACCGTGTGAGTTGGTATTCATGATCGCTATACCTCCCGCTTTGTCAGTTTACGGTTTTCCATCACATAACGAACCCGTTTCCAGGTAATTTCCTTTGGGGGTTCGGTTTGCTGATGGGGCGAAGCCGAGGCTGAAGATGGATCCCAAAAATTGGAATAGGCAGAATCCTGCTTGCCCTGGGCGGCGGGTTCGCTGGTCTCCAGATGAACAGGGCCGCCCCAGAGGAACTCAATGCCGATCATGGTATTCTCAATCCAATCCGCCTTCAGGGGCTTGCCTTCGAATTTATGGTCCAGACAGAGCTGTCCATCCTTTGTTTTTGCCGTATCCACATGGATTTCAGGGGGATGGTACAGGGTGTTAATCACCATATCCCTGTAGTCTTCTGCCCTTTTGGATTTAATGTAGTAAACCCAGGTCATCCGCTGCTGGTTGAACCGCTTTCCGGTGACAAAGAGCTTGTGGCGGGTGAGAAACTCCTGGTCAATATACTTGTTCGCAAAGGTAAAATCGTTCATGGTCTCCCTGACCTTGAAAATATACTCCTGTCCCCTGCCCTTCCCGGTGTCGTATTTCTGCTTTTCCACCTCGTCTTTGAGCAGGTCGTAGTCCAGGGAATAGCAGCCACGGTCCTCCATATCCTCAATATGCTGAAAGAGCCTGAGCCCAAGGGCATAGGGGTTTAGCCCCACTTTGGGCATGGCCGTAACCGCTGCATTGACTTTTGCAAAATCCGCTTCGTGGCCGCAAATCCGGTCATCCCGCATGAACAGGTATTCATGCCAATAGGATGCCCAGCCTTCGTTCATGATCTTGGTCCGGATCTGGGGCTGGAAATAAAGGGAAGTATTGCGAACGATCTGGATAACGGATTTCATCCACTGGTTTTCCTCCGCCCGCAGAAAGGGGGAATGGCGGATGATATACTCCATGACATCCAGGCGGTTGTCGTCTTTGGACGCAAGGGCTTTTTTGTACAATTCCCCGAATTCCGGATATTTGGCGAGCACCAGTTCAAAAAAGTCCTCTCCGCTTTTCCTGCACGCGTTGAACCGGGTGATTTCCTTTAAATAGTCGTTGTGGGAGACCTGCTTTATTTTTTGGAGAAATACATCAAAATAAAAATCTTCCTTAGAGAGTTTCCTGCGGGTCTCCGACCGGATGGATCGGTCAAGTTCCCGATGGAATCCGACCAGGTTATCTATCCCCCTTGAAAATTCGATGACGTAATCCACCCATCGCCGGCCCTTCTCACTGCGCAGTTGCGCAATAAGGCGCTTGTCCGCCAGGGCCTGGCCGGTGAGATCTATATCCCATGTTTCTTTATAAAAAATATTGTTTTGAAAAAAATCAATGTGCCCCAGAACATGGTAGAAAATCATAACATTCAGCCAGTCCGGGTTGTTGTCGTTGTAATAAGAGATGGCCGGCCGGGTATTGATGACGGTTTCATAGGGGTTGGATGGATAGGCCTCGTACATACCCTTGCCGGACAATACCCTGACATCGTGGACCCAGTAATCGTAGAGGGTGGGGATCATAACCTTGGGTGAGAGTTCGATCATGTCCCGGTTGGTCACGATATATTCAAGGCTTTCGTCGTCAAAGCTAAGTCCCGCGTCCCTGGCCCTGACCTTGCACTCTTCCATGATCTGTTTGACATGTTGACTGACCAGTTCCATTAGGTATCACCTCTCTTTATCCTGTTTGTCACGCCCCTGTAAGGATCGGCCCCATCAGGAAATCAGGTTTTTAATGCCCTGGATTATCCGCGTGTCATCCACGTTTTCGGACATGTTATCCAGCTTGATAAAGTCCTTGTGTTTTTCCAGCATGCCGGATTCCTTAATGTATTTTTCCACCTCGGTCTGCTTGGAGCCCACATAGGAGTGTTCCACCACGGTGATGCCGATCCGGGCGACATAGCGCAGCATCCGCTTGATTTCCTCAATGGTCTGTTTGCCGTCCTTGTCCCAGTCGTCCCCGTCGGTGCCGTGGAAAACATAAATATTATAGTCCCGGTCCAGGCTCTCCTGTTCCACAATATCGTTGACAAGTTTAAAGGCGGTGAACACCTTTGTGCCCCCGGCCACCTTGTAGGAATAATATTTATAAAAATCTGAGACTTCCTTGGCTTCGGTGTCGTGGAGAATAAACCGAGTCTCCACCTGCTTTTCATACTGGTACATCAGCCAGGAATACAGCATTACATGCTGGGAGACCACGGCTTCGGTCACCTTGCCCCCCATGGATCCGGAATAGTCCCGGAGAAAAAAGACCAGGGCCTGGGACTCGTAATCTTTTTCCCGGGAGAGGATCCGATAGATGAGATCCTGGGGGGAGACGATGAATCTGCTGGGATCAATCTTTCCAACGTCAGGGATCCGGCCCAGAGCGATGTTGGTCTGGACGATGCGCTTGAGGGTGGCCTTTTTATCCAGAATCTGGCCGACCCCTTTGTTTTTGTCGGTGAGATCGTAGATATAACGGGCCAGGCTTCTTTTTTTTCCCTTGTCCCTGAGATTGGGAAGCTGGAAATCCTGGGACAGGACCTTGCCCAGTTCATAGGCATTGGCCTCGAACTCATGCTCTCCGCCCTCGCCTTCCCCTGGTCCTTCCCCGGACCCTTCTCCCTCGCCTTCGCCCTCCCCCTCTTCGGGGCGTACCGGCTGCTCGCCGATCACATCTCCTTCCTCACCCTCGCCGGTACCGCCCGATGGCTGTCCCTCACCGGTCTGCTGGTCAAAGGAAATCTCATCATGGACGAATTTTTCCTCCACCGTGGTGGGCACCACAATGATCTTTTCCTTGCCCCCGGTGCCGGGCTTGACGATCTTTCCGATGCGGATTTTGCGGTTGAACCCGTCTTCCTCCCGCTGCCGGTCCCGTTCAAGAAGTTCGTCTAGGGTTATCATGGCCGCCTCCCGTCTGGTTTATTTATCGTCTTCCTGGCTGCAGAAGTATTCAATTGTCTTCTGGGCGCAGGTGGGGCAGTACCCCAGCTTCTGGTCCATGGTGTATATCATCCGCTCATAGAGCTTCTGGTTTTCCTCGTTGGTCCGGTTGGCCAGGGCCCCGATGAGGGACCCGGCCCCGGCAATGTCTGACTTCAGACGGACATCGGTAATGGCTTTGACCAGTTCCAGGTTGTCCATAAAATCATAATTGGCATCAACGGAGAGCTTCTGGCCGTATATCTTTCTGATGGAATTCCTGAATGAGGCCCGCTGCTCTTCGGTTTTCAGGCCGAGGCGCTCTTCAACATTCTTGATATAACGCTCGTCTATTTTCAAGGCACGGAGTTCCCCGGTCTGGGGATCCTTGTACTTCCACATCATGTCCGGTCCCAGGTGCTCGGCATCCACGCCGATGATCATGTTGACATAGTTGAGCACATCCTTTTTGATGGCCAGAGGTTCGTCCATGTATGCGTTGAACATTTCAGTCATGATCCGCTCCCGGTAGAGGCCCCGGGCAATTTTCAGATCTTCTGCGAACTTGGTCCGGTCCGCCGGTTCCTGGACATAATCCAGAACAATGCGTTCCAGGGCGTTGAAAATGTCCAGGGCAAACATGCATTTGCCGTCGTTGGTTTCCGAGGACTCCAGAAGAAGCTGTATCGCCCTGCCCAGGTTACGCTGGCCCAGTCCTTTCTGGCCGAAACGCTTGGTGATCTCTGTGTCCTGGTTCAGGGAATCAATGAGTTCGGCAAGGGTCTTCAGACTCTTTTCCCCGGCCACTTCCCCCGCGGCAAGTTTCATGGTCTCCACCGGGGTGAGTTTATCCGATCTAGGCAGCCGGGTGAGCACCACGGCCACGGAAGCTGCATAGTTGAGGTTGGGATCCTGGTGGAGCACCTCGTGGTCAAGGGAGCGTTTGACATCGGTGCCAATGGCGTATTCCGTCAGGGTCTTCTGTATTTTGTAGTCGGTATTATGGGCCACATAGCAGATCCGGCACCGGTCAACGATGGGCGCCTCTTCCCTTTCCAGCAGAAAGGTGTTGAATTCAGAATTGTTGGAGGTGGCGATGATCAGGGTGTCAATGGGCCATTTAAACCCATCCAGCTCTATCATCCGGTTCTGGATGACCCCCAGGTAAACCTGGACCAGATCTTTTTTGTTTTTATAGATTTCATCGGAAAAATGGATGCCCCCGCCGGCCACCCGGGCCAGTGCCCCTCTTCTTAAGTCAAAGCGGTAGGGATTGTTTGAGTCGGAGATGTGGAGCAGTCGCTGAATGGACTCCTCCCCCATGAGATCCACAGCCGAGGAGGTGATCTTATCCTTGGCCGGATATTTACCCGTAATGGTTCCCAGACTTTCAATGAGGGGGACGGGTGCGATTTCCACAAATTCCATCATTTTTACAGGGTCATTGTCGGTAAAACCCCGGATCTGGTCCCAGATATACGCTGAACAGGCGCCAAGTGGACGGTAGCTTTCGTAAAGCGCCTCAATGTCCTTATCCTTGAACTTGAACCGCTTGGACAGGTATGACATGGATTCCTCTTTGGTTTCTCTGAAACTCATGGCCAGGATCATGGGGTCTTCGTATGTCTGGGATTCGATCTCCCTGATCTGCCCGTACCCACCGAGCTTGTCGAGATGTTTGAACCGGAAGGTGTATTTCCTGTTCTGGGGAATGCTTAAAAATTCTCGGTACCGGGCACAGAGATATTCAACGAAAAAGGTTTTACCGTTCCCGGGCTCACCCACCAGAACAAAGGCCATTTCCCTTGAGGAGCCGCCTTCCGAGGCATCCTTTACAAAGGATACAAAGGAGTTGATTTCATCGTACATGCCTACCAGGTGTTTTTTTCCACGGCTGAACAAATCAAACTGGTAGGTGGTTTTCCCCTTGACTGTCACTTTTTGGATACCGGCATCCAGGATCATCCGGGATACCCCCTGAAAGGCATCTTCGAATTTCCGGTCGCCTTTTTTAACTGCATCCACATGGAAAACCAATGATTTGGGATCTGTTGTTTTGGCCATTTTACCCTCCCATGGGCAGCACGGAGGCAAATGCTGCCAGTTTTTTGGTTGGAAATCGAATTATCTGCCCGGAAGTCGTAAGATCGCTGCCGGGGTCTGCATGTGCGTAAACTTGAGTTTAATCTGCGTGGATCAAAGAATCTTGTATAAAAAATATAACAATAGAAAAATCCATAGTCAAACAATAATCATCACTTTCATTGGTCGGCGATAAACGCTTTCTCCAATTATGATTTTGTGGTAACAATAGAGTATTTGAGAATTAAATTTTTAATTAAACATAAATTAGATATTTCCGATGGATTCCTAAATGAACCCAAGAGAAGTAACCACTGTTATTGATGCGGATGCCTGTATCGGATGCGGTTCCTGCATCCGGGTCTGCCCTTCGGACACCATTTCCCTCCAGGGAGGAACGGCCAGGGTAACCGGTGACAAATCACTGGGATGCGGCCATTGTGCAGGCGTTTGCCCTGCCGGGGCCGTGACAGTAAAGGCCATTGATCCGGAAATGACCCGGTTTTCAAGTTTTTCCCTCAATCAAAAGACGGACGGAAACCAAGGCGTCTCTTCTGCGGGCCTGGCAAGTCTCATGGCCTCCAGGCGTTCCTGCCGGAATTACACGGACAGGCAAATTCCAGGCGACATTCTCATGGACCTGATTAAAATAGGATGTCTTGCCCCTTCGGGCACCAACAGCCAGGAATGGACCTTTACCTGTCTGGACAACAGGGAAAAGGTGCTGGACTTCGGCCTTCTGATTAAAAATTTCTTTGAATCCCTCAATAAAAAAGCTGAAAACCTGGTACTCCGGAAAAGCCTGAAACTGATGGGATACAAGGCGTTGGATAATTACTACCAGGAATATTACGAATCGGTCAAAGAAGCCATGGAGGAGATGGACCGGGGCAACAGGGACCGGCTATTCCACGGCGCTACGGCCTGCATACTCATCGGATCCCGGCCAGACGCCTCCTGCCCCAAAGAGGATGCCCTGCTGGCTGCCGGCAACATCGCCCTGGGGGCACATGCCATGGGGCTGGGGTCCTGCCTGATCGGATTTGCCGTTGAGGCCATGAAGGCGGATCCCTCCATAGGTAAAAAAATGAACATACCCGCCAAGGAACCCATCCACGCCGTTGTTGGCCTTGGATATCCTGATGAATCCTACTTGAGGGTGACCGGTCGTAAAAAGCCGGTCATCCGGTTTAACTGAATTGAGGAAGGCTAAGGACAAATGACCCAGGTGAATCCCCTAAATGTTGAAGACCTCATCAGAGAACTGGGAGCCGGCAGGGCTACTGTCAAATTTATATTGGACCGGTTCGATCCCTGGCTGTCCTCACAACTGGTCAACGGAGACCAGCAATACTCCCCTTCAGTGATTCCGCTGCTGGCAAGGATCAAGGACCTGCTTTCTTCCGGCATGCTGCCGTCCCAGATAGAAGAAATAATTGAAAACGACCTCCAGGCCAGGGAACCGATGGGCAATGGTGACAAAAATACAAATAATGATATCCGCATGAACCCGGAAGCCATGTCCTTTATTCAGGACATGGTCCGGGATATCCGGAGCCAGCAGGAACGCATTGCCGAAGCCCATGAGAAGCGGGCTGTGGCAGAGGAAAGAAAAGCCGCTGCCATAGAAAAACGGGCAGAAGCGGAAGAAAAAAAAGCCGCTGCAATGAACAATATTGCCTCGGCCCTTCAGGAGATGAACCAGATGCGGGCCATTGATGCCCAGTCCATGGAGATTGCCGGCCAGGCGGCAAAGGCATTGACCATGGATGGGGATATGGGGACATCGGTCCAGCCTGAAGAGGAATGGGACGATGACGATTTTGAGGATCCCCTGGCAGGACTGGAGTCCCTTCTGGACACGCCTGAGCCTGAGGGGTCTGATGCCCCCTCCCTTGAAGATCTTCCCCTTGAAGAGCCCTCTTTTGCCAGCCAGCCGTTAGATGACGATCCCGCACAGGCTTCCCCT
This sequence comes from Desulfobacter sp., assembly GCA_028768525.1. Classification (NCBI taxonomy): domain Bacteria; kingdom Pseudomonadati; phylum Thermodesulfobacteriota; class Desulfobacteria; order Desulfobacterales; family Desulfobacteraceae; genus Desulfobacter; species Desulfobacter sp. Next base: position 165,458 of record CP054837.1, read on the forward strand.
GTTGAAAACATGGATGACCTGGCCCTGCTGGTGGACGACCCCGGGCTCTCCGAAGACGATATCGACGACCTCTCATCACTAATAGACACGGTTTCAGCCCCGGAGCCGGACACAGGCCAGCTCGACGGCCTTTTAGAAGGGGATGCTGAACTGCCGGAACTGGACAACCTTTCACTGCTGGTGGATGAAGCTGTTCCGGACAAGCCCCAAGAAGATCCCGACCTTGATGATCTCTATTCGCTGGTGGATCAGGAAGAAAATCTCGATGATTTGTCTGCACTCATTGACCCGCCTTCCGAGACGGAAACAGATGAGGAAACAGGCCCGTCTCCCATGGACGATCTTTCTCTTCTCGTCGATCTGCCGGAAGATGCCGCAGGCAACCTGGACGACCTTTGGACTCTGGTTGATAAAAAAGAGGACGGCACGTCTGAAAATGTAGCCGGCAGCGGCAATGACACAGTGGCTCTCGACGATCTTTCGGCATTGATTGACCCTGTTTCCGAAGAGCAGCCCTCATTGAAGCCGGATGTCTCTCCGGAGGAGGATCTGCCCAAGTATAAGGCCGCGGTCATGAAAATTATTATTGAATTAAAATCCCAGGGGCTGTCGGCAAATGAGACCACGGACAGGTTGAACAAAGATCAGGTTGCCACCCTGTCCGGGAAACCCAATTGGGGGGAAAAGGCCATCGAAAAAATTTACGGTTTCATAGATTCGGCCAAATAACGCCGGATTACTTTGCTCCCGCAAGTTTTGCAAAGCTGGTATCCACAAATTTCTCCAGATCGATGAGGGAGGTCATTATCTTCATCTCATCCATCATATATTTCTGAATAAGATCCAGATCCTCTATATTGGGAAAAAGTTCACCGGTGAGAATTCGGTCCGGGGGATCGGTGAGTACCCGCTGAATGATATCCTTGTCCTGGCTGAAAAAATCCGCACCGATAATGGCGGCGGGTTCAGGCTGGGCGTCAATAGCCTGGCCGGACCGGACAAAGCTGGTGCAGATCTCTTTGATGGCCTCCGGGTGCTTTTCAATCACCTCGGACCGCATGACAAAAACGCAGCAGGGGTGTTTGGGCCAGAGGTTTTTGGACAACTCGAACTCTTCGCCGGTGCCGTTGGCAATTACCTGGGAACCGAATGGTTCTGCAACGATAAATCCGCCGATTTCGCCCTCTTCGTCATATTCCAGGGCTTCGGGCATCTGGAACGGCGCCACCACCTCAAGGATCACATCCACGCCTTTTTCAGTGGCACGCCCCGGGCGCAGCCCCTTTTCTGAAAGAAGCTTGTGAAAAAGCATGTTGTGAATGGAAAGCTGGTAGGGAATAAGGACGGTTTTGCCGGCGAAATCTTCGATGGACTGGATGTTGGCCCGCTTATTTTTTACCAGCACACTGCCGGATTTATGGGCAAGAAGCAGGAGCTTTAGATCCACACCGGACTTGTAAAGATCCATGGCCGTAGGTGCGAGGACAAGAGCGCCGTCAAGGGCTTTGACTGAAAGTGCGTCGGCAACTTCGTTCCACCCGTTTTTTGCAACGGGCTGCAGTGTACAATGCTCAAAATCTTCCATGCCTTTCTCAAGTTTTCGAGCGGTTACACCAAGAATGAAATGATCCGTAATTTTCAGATATCCGATCTTAATTGCGGGTTTTTCCGCCATTTCAGGCACCTCCGGGATGGGTTTTTACCATGCTTAACTTATGGGGTTGTTTTGCTATGGTCTGATTGATTCTTTTCTATTATGCGTAAGTTAAATTCAAAGTCAACAACTAATACTTGACAAATGGCCGATATATTGTGTTGATCCTAGTTATTAACTGGTAAAAAATGTCATAAATTGCAAATAAAGTAAAGCGATAAGTTGAGAACCCTTATGAAACAAGCCATTGACGCCCCAACACAGCTTAAAGATACCCATATTCTCTCCCCTGAAAAGTGGCACCTGGCACGGGTTGTTCCCCAGGTGTCGGATACAGACTACGGCGGAGGCATTTACCATGGAAAGTATTTTGCCTTGTATAACCAGGCCCGGGACATTTTTATGGCGGACCTGGGCGTACCCTATCTTTCCCTGATGGACCGGGGGGTGAATCTCAGTGTTGCCGAACTCCATACCCGGTTTTTCAAACCTGTTTTTTACGGGGACCTGGTGGTGGTTCACACCAGGATTTCCTGGTTGCGAAGCCGCAGTTTCGGGGTGGAACAGAAGATGGTATGCACGGATGAAAGAACCAAGACAGATATTCTGGCAAACCAGGTGGAAATGAACCTGGTTTGCACCGGCAAAGGGGCCGGCGCCCAGCCGCTTCCAGCGGACCTGCGCCGGGGGATTCTCGATTATTACCGCGGTTGACGAGCCTGGAGTGATGTCAGCAGGAACTCGGCCGTCATGAGATCAGCAGGCGTTGTCAGCTTGATATTGAACGAATCTCCGGCCACCGTATCCACCGGCATGCCTGTATGCTCCAGAACAGAGGCTTCGTCCGTACCTGTAAATTCCGTTTTTGCCGCATGGTCATAGGCGGCCGCCAGCAGGTCCAGCCGGAATACCTGTGGAGTCTGGGCCCTGAATAGCTTTGTACGGTCAAGGGTTTTAACGATCCTTCTTCCGGCATCGACTTGTTTTATGGTGTCCGTCATTTCAAGGGCCGGGATACAGGCCCCTGTTTCACTGGCCCTGTCAAGACAGGCATCCACAAGGGCAGGCTTAACAAATGGACGGACCCCGTCATGTACCAGCACAAAGACGGTTTTGGGGTTTCTCTGTGAAATGTCGGCGGCTTTTGCCAAACCGCTGGATACAGATTCCTGCCGGGTCTGCCCCCCGGCAGCAAGGTGCAGGGGGGTTGCAGGATTTGCCTGTGCAACGATATTGTCCCGGCAATACTTAAAATCAGCAGGGGGCACTACAAGAATAATGCCGTCTATCCGGGGATGGCCGTCAAAGGCACGGATGGTTCTCGATAATACCGGGAGGCCTGCCAGGGTGAGGTATTGTTTTTTTATATCGGACTGCATGCGCAGCCCCTTGCCCCCGGCGACAATGACGGCGATATTCAGATATTCACTGGAGGAGGCGGCATTGTCAAAGGCCCCCTTTTTTGTCGGGTGTTTATCCATCGAAACTAAACCAGGTAGCTTAACTCCTTGGGAAGTGGGATGCCTTTCCCCATATGATCTTCTCCGTAATTAACACCAGCCAGTATAACCAGATCGTTTAATGCCCTGGAATCCCCGGTAAAGCTCACGGTTTCAATCTCTTCTTTTTTGATTTTCCCACCGGCCCATTGAATATCCAGGACCGACGATGCGTCGAACTGGTCTCCGGCCACATGGAGAATCACCTCCCCGCCGTAATGCTGTACAATTTTAGCCACCAGCAGGCTGGGACGGCTGTGAAATCCCCTGTCTCTGGGGATACCCACCTCAATGGTGGCGGTTTCCATGTTTTCATTAAGTACCCTGGAAGCAATCTCTTTACCCGAAGAAAGAAATTTCGCCGCGTAATAGAGGCAGAAGTTCACAGCCCGGTCCAGCAGAACATCGGGATCAATGAGATCTGACAGGGATATACTGATGGTTTTATAGACATCCTTAAACCCGATATCATTGAGGTGACGTTCATAAAAATGGAGCAGACGCCCCATAACCTGGAGGATATGAAATACAATGGAAAAATGGCTTCTGAGCTGATTGAGCAGCAGGGTATCTGCACCTGGCCGGGTGGAAACCACATAGGAATCAAAAGAAGACTGAATATTATGCACCCGCATCTCGTAGCTACGGATGGTGACCTCATTGATTTTTTCTGGCACCAGTTTATGAATTTCTTTGAGATCGTAACGCTCGTAAAAGGAGTATTGTTCGAAATCCTTAACCACGTCAAGAAATTCCGAAGCGATCCGGGTGAGGTTTTTTTTCTGGTCGGTTTTTACCAGGGTATCGTCAATATTGGGTTCCAGCAGGTCATTGGAGGTTATGGCCGGGAAATAACTTAAAGGATAGCCCTCCTTGGGAATGGTTATTTTAAGCCGGGCCGCCTCTTCCAGGATAACCGGGACAGCAAGCCGAATTGAATCCTGTATAATCTTCAGGGTATCAATAGCTTCCCGATTGAACATGTCAAGATTCCCGGTTTCAAAGGAGTATAACCGGAATCGGTTCAGGGTATGGCGCTGGGAGTAGCAGGCCAGGGAAAGATGGCGGATGGTGGCACTGAGCTCCCTGTAAAAGACCCAGTCCTTGTTTTTTTTCGCACCGTGGAAATCAAGGAAATCCTCAAGGATGTGGGAGGTGGTGATCAGCTTTGAATACAGCTTTTTAGTAAAGATATAGTCATCATCTTCCAGATTATTGATGAACAATATGCATCTTAAATATTCAAAGGAAAATATATCGGCCTTTTCCCTGAAAGAAATGTCGTGCGTCTCAATCATACATCCAGTTTCCGGAATTTGGTTAAAGCCTTAAAAATAAAGTTTCGGCCTGACCGGCCTGTAAGCCGAATTTTGTTACCCGGCCCGGTTACCCGGCCCGGGTCAACGATCATTCATCTGGGATGCATGTTGCCATGCACCTCTAGCAACCTACCCGGAAACTCGGACGGACAGCCCTTAAGCGTTTCCCTATTTGGTCTTGCACCGGACGGGGTTTACCAAGCTTTCCCGGTCACCCGGGAAACTGGTGCGCTCTTACCGCACCGTTTCACCCTTACCCTGTACCGTTTCCGGCACAGGGCGGTCTACTCTCTGCTGCACTTTCCTTCACGTCGCCGCGACTCCACGTTATGGAGCGTCCTGTCCTGCGGTGTTCGGACTTTCCTCCAGGCGGGGACGCGCCCCGCCCAGCGATCGTTTAGTCCGGTCAGGCCGAAACCTTTATTCTTTTTCGTAATAGAGGATTCTACTGCACTGGGGGCACGAAATCAGTTCATTCCCCCTCTGAACTTCTATATACATCTGGGGCGGAACATTCATAAAACACCCCATACATACCTGGTCCCTCACCCTGCTGACGGCGGACCCGTTATTCATCTTTGAAATTTTTCGGAACATATTCATGAGCCGGGAATCCAGGCTGTCCCCAATTTCTTCCTGGCGTTTCAGGCATTCCTCAAGGCTGTCCCTGTCTTCGGCGGATTGTTTTTCGACCTCGCTCTGTTCCGCTTTGATCTGTTCTGCCAGAAGGGTGTACTCTTTTTCACTCTCATCTACAATCCCTTTGGACTTATCCCGCTCGTCCATCAATTCCAGCAGATGGGTCTCAAGAAGGTCTTTGCGCTTTTTATTGTCATCGACCTCCCGCAACAGGACCTGGTATTCTTTATTGGTCGTCACATTGCGCAGGGTTTCGTTACTCTTGACTATCCGCTCATCAACCACTTTGATTTCAAGCTCTTGCTCCCTGCAGGCCTTTGCTGCCTTCTCATAGTCCTCGCGGTTCTGCGTCAGAGCGGATTCAAACTGTTTGAGCCTGGATGCCAGCTTATTTTTCTTTTTTTCTACAATGCCGATGACTTCCCGAAGCCTGACAATTTCGGTCTCAGCTTCCTGAAGTTTAACAAGGGTGGCAATTTCTGGTTTCGCCATAATTTGTCCTCAAATGATTCTAAATGGATCTTTTTCCCTATTGTATCCAAGAATTTTAACTTCGAAATCCCGAAGTTTTAACTCTTTTTTAAGCCTGTGGGTCAGCATGTCCACGACAATACGTTCAGAGGCAAAATGGCCCACATCAATGCAAATTCGGCCGGCCGTTTCAATATCCCTTGCTTCATGGTATTTGAGATCGCCGGTGATATAAACATCTGCATCGGATTTCAAAAAATTTTCTGTAAGTGACCCGCCCGACCCGGTACACAATGCGACTTTATAGGCTTTACGTCCGGTATCCCCCACGAGGCGGACAAAGGGGGTATTGAGCTGTGTCTTGATGATAGCGGCCAGATCGCCGACAGCCATTGGGCTGGACAGGCGGCCTGTCCGCCCGATTCCTGTCGGGCGTTCTTCTGTTGCGGCAGAGTCGACAAAGAGCGGCCCCTCACATTGAATCCCCAGTTTCTGGGCAAAATAATCGTTGAGCCCGTCACGAGCCTTGTCCAGATTGGTATGGGCTGAAACCACGGCAATGTCATGTTTTGCAGCAGTATAAATTATAGCCCCGGGCATTCGGCTGAAATCCAATGATTTTTCCGGCGCCATGACCAGGGGGTGGTGGGTGACCACCATGGAACACCCTGCTTCCACAGCGGTTTCCATGACTTCACGGGAAACGTCAAGTGCCACCAGGATACCGGTAACCGCCCAGTCCGGGTCACCGGCCTGGAGCCCTGAATTGTCCCAATTCTCAGCCAGGCTGAAAGGCGCGATATCGTTGATCACATCAATGATATGATTGACGGTTGGCTGGCTCACCGTATCGCCTCCCTGCCTGTTGTAATAAAAAAAGCGTGGCTGAGACCACGCTTTTTAAAATTTATATAAATGTGCTGCTTTACAGGCATATTCATATATGACCTGGCCGTCCTTTTTTGCGTCTTGCCGCTTTTGTTGCCGTCACTTCCATGGGAATCCCCTGGATCAATGTGTGCTGAATGTTGTTGGTGGGCCCACCTGGATTCGAACCAGGGACCGACCGGTTATGAGCCGGTGGCTCTGCCAAACTGAGCTATAGGCCCGTAGCACCTAAACAAACTTGGAATATATATAGCAACGCAGGTGCAGTGTCAATATCTAATTCTCAATAAAGGTTTTCAGTTTTTTGCTCCGGGTGGGATGGCGCAGTTTACGCAGTGCCTTGGCTTCGATCTGACGGATACGCTCCCGGGTAACGGTAAAGTCTTTTCCCACCTCTTCAAGTGTGTGGTCGGATTTTTCACCAATTCCGAACCGCATCCGCAATACTTTTTCTTCCCTGGGGGTCAGTGTGGCCAGAATTTTACGGGTCTGCTCTGCCAGGCTGAAATCAATGGCCGCTTCGGAGGGGATGGAGAACTTCTTATCTTCGATGAAATCACCAAGATGGCTGTCCTCTTCTTCACCGATGGGTGTTTCAAGGGAAATCGGTTCCTTGGCGATTTTCAACACCCGCCGGACCTTTTCAATTGGGATTTCCATTTTTTCGGCTATTTCCTCAGGTGAAGGCTCCTTGCCCATTTCCTGAACCAGATACCTGGAGGTTCTGATCAGCTTGTTGATGGTTTCTATCATATGGACAGGAATCCGGATGGTTCTGGCCTGATCGGCAATGGCCCGGGTAATGGCCTGCCGGATCCACCAGGTGGCGTAGGTCGAGAATTTGTAACCCCGGCGGTATTCGAATTTGTCCACCGCCTTCATCAGCCCGATATTGCCCTCCTGGATGAGATCCAGAAACTGAAGGCCCCTGTTGGTGTATTTCTTTGCAATACTGACAACCAGTCGCAGGTTGGCACGGACCAGTTCCCGCTTGGCCCTATCTGCACTTCTTCTGCCCCTGTCGATCCCCCGGGTAATCAGTTGGAGTTCCTCAACCCCGCCTTTGATCAGGCTTTTTCTCAAGGAGACTTGGTTTAAAATGGCACAGATATCATTGTAGAGGACAGTTGCACGCTCCTGGGTGATATCGCTTCTGGATGTGGCCCATTCGACAAAGACATCTTCCTCTTTAGCCTGCTTCAGCAAAGTGCTCTGCTGTACGTTAAAGGTTTTGGCACATTTGCTCATCAGACTGTCAATGGTCTGAAACCAGGTGATGGAAGTTCTGATGCTTTTCTCAATCGTATCAATGACACTGGATTCAAACCGCCAGCGCTTGAGAAGCTCGAAAATTTCTTCTGTATTATTGAAGATGTCTTCCTGGAGCGTGGTGAATTTTTTAGTTCCCTTTTTTGTCTCCTTGAGCAGATCTCTCTTGGTCTGATTCTCCTCATGGAGTTCCTGGATTTTAGCCAGGGATTCCAGGAATTTTTCCTGTTTAGACACCTCATCCACCGCGCCGTCGCCTTCGTCAACATCCCTGAGGACATGCTTGGGACGCATGGATTTTTTCTCCATTTTCTGGCCGTACATGAAAATGGTATTTAGGGCCAGCGGGCAGTCCAGCATGGCTCTGAGTACATCACGTTCCCCAACCTCAATCTTTTTGGCAATTTCGATCTCCCCCTCCCGGCTGAGCAGGGTAACCATTCCCATCTCTTTGAGGTACATTTTAACCGGATCGGTGACGGCGCCGAACTCCATATCGGCCCGTTCCTTTTTGGGAGCAAAAAGGTCCTTCTTATCTTTATCTGAAGACTGTTTAGCAGTGGATGCCGCTTTTTTCTTTTTTGCGGCAGCAGGTTTCTTGCCGGATTTTTTGATTTTCTCAGCCTGATCTTTGCCGTCCACCAATTCAATGCCCATCTCATTGAACTGCACGACAATATCATCAATCTGATCAAAGGATTTTAAATCACCAGAGATTGCATCATTTATTTCGGCAAAAGAGAGAACACCGGCTTTCTTACCTTTCTCTATGAGTTTAAGCATTTCTTCTTTACTGATAACAACATTCTCTCCAGACTTGCTGGTCTTCCCTGCCATATAATGCCTCCCAAAGGCTTAAAGAATTAACTGTTATGCAATTGCTGAATTTCCTGCTGCTGTTTTTTCAGCAGGTCCATCACATCAGCATTACAGCCCTTCCCCGCGCTTCTAATTTTACTTATTCTTAATATTTTATCGTTTTTTTCTTTTGATTTCAGTATCCGGGTAATCAGTGCACCTGCGGTTTCTCCCAGGTCTTCTGTTCCCGAAAAATCTTCCATGGCCATGGCCGCAATATCTTCCTGCCCCTTGGTCGACCCAATCCTGGCCATTACTGCCGTTACAAAATTTTCGCAGTCCCTCGGGGTGTCGACAATCAACATCGCCAAAGATTTCAGGTCCTGGGAATTGAAAGCGTCGATCACTTTTTTTTCGATTACTTCCGGAATAAGGTCCGGGTGGTGGAGCATCATGGCCAGTATCTGCTTTTCCCTGGGATCGGATTCAAGAATCTGCATCACTTCTGTTTCCTCAGCAGGGACAAGAGGCACCTTTTGCCTGTTCTGCCCGGAGACCGCCTCCCTCACCTTTTCCAGAACAGCTTTTTCATCTATGTTCAAAGTCTCGGCAAGCTCCCGGACATGCAGGGAGCGAAGGGCAGAATTGCTCAGTTGGGCAAGGTGTCCCTTCATTTCATCAAGGATTTTTATCCGCCCCTCAACACTTGCCCCGTGGGTTTCCATGGCAAGCTGCAGAAGAAACTGCAACACAGTCTGGGCCTTGTCTGCAAGGGCAAGGAACGCCTCCCTCCCCTGTGACATTACAAAGGAATCTGGATCATTTTTTCCAGGCAGCACCAGGATCCGGGTATCGATTCCTTCATTGACAAAGATATCAATACTCCGCTTTGCGGCGTTGACACCGGCGTCATCCGAATCAAAAACCAGGACCATCTGTCCGGCATACCCTTTTAAAATCCGTACATGTTCCCTGGTCAGGGCCGTGCCCAGACTGGCTACCGTATTTTTAATCCCGTGCTGGAACAGGGAGAGGAAGTCAAAATACCCCTCCACAATAAACACCTTCCCCTGCTTCCTGCATTCGGTTTTCGCTGCATGGAGTCCGTATAATATGCGGCTTTTGCTGTACACCGGGGTCTCGGGTGAATTCATGTATTTGGGCATCCCGTCATCCATGACCCGCCCGCCGAATCCGGCCACCTGCATATTAATATCAAAGATTGGGAACATGAGCCGGTTCCGGAACCGGTCATAAAAACCGTTGCCGGATTTTCTGGGCAGTACCAGTCCCGAATTAACGGCTATGTTTCTTGAAAGCTTTTCTTTTTTGAACAGGGTTACCACAGCGTCCCAGTCATCCGGGGAATACCCCAGCTTAAAGGTTTCAATGGTTTCCGCTGTCATGCCCCGCCTTTCAAGGTACCCTTTCACCCCGGTATCCGCTCTGGACTCCTCCATTTTTTCCGAGTAGAACGCCATGACACGCTTGTTCAGCCTGAACAAGGATTCCCTGATCTGAACCTCTTTGCGCTGGGCCGGGTTCATCTCCTGGGTTTCAACAACAATATTGTATTTACGGGCCAGCATGCGCACGGCTTCGGGAAAGGAGATGCCATGGTATTTCATGATGAATGAAAGGGCATTGCCTCCTGCGGAACATCCGAAGCAATGAAAAATCTGTTTTTCAGGATTAACTGAAAAAGAAGGCGTTTTTTCAGAATGGAAAGGACATAACCCAAAGTAATTCCTGCCGGATCTTTTAAGTATGACGGCTTCGGATACCACGTCCACAATATCCGAGGCATTTAATACTTCTGAAATTTTATCTTCAGGAATTAGCATTATGGGTGGTGCAGACTCCAAAATTAAAGCGGTTATGCAAGCTTAATAAGTTAATTACTGAATACGGTCTGTCAACAATTAAACTGGACTGCCTACTACAAACTGCCTTTGCTGGACAGGGAGCCCGAAACCCGTTCATGGGGTCTGGTCGCTGCGCACAAAGCCCTTCCAAGCGCCTTGAACACAGATTCAAGCACATGATGTTCGTTGACGCCGTAGTAGGCATTAATATGCAAATTAAATCCGCCTTTCACACACAGGGCCTGGAAAAATTCCTTGGCCAGATATGCATCGAAAGCACCCCTTGACTTTAAATCTCCGGGGATATTGTACACGAGATAGGGCCGGTTCGACAGGTCGATGGTCACCCTGGACAATGCTTCATCCATAGGGACGCAACTGTCGCCGAACCGCTGTATGCCCTTTTTATCTGCAAGGGCGCTGTGAATGGCTTGACCCAGTACCAGTCCTGTATCCTCAACGGTATGGTGAATATCCACCTCAAGATCCCCTTGGGCTGCCACCTTGAGATCGAAAAGCCCGTGGACGGTAAAGGCCGTAAGCATATGATCGAAGAAACCGATTCCAGTACTAATATCGGCCTTCCCCGTTCCGTCCAGATCCAGACGGATCTCTATTTTGGTTTCTTTTGTGTCTCGAGTAACAGTGGATTTTCGGCTCATTAAATCTTCCTTGAAACTGGCAGCAAAATGTTCTATATCCGGGTCATTCTTTTCGGGTGCCTTACCCGCTGTCGCTCTGAAAGGTCTCCCCCGGAAGACACGTCAAAACGAATCTTTTTAAAATACCCGATATGTATATATTTGTCAATCCGGATTAGTATCAAAAATGTCCGTAGGAAAGTCCTTGAAAATTAAACGGTTAGCCGTTATATTTTATGTTACACTCTCTAAAAATTAAAGAGCAACATGAATATTCCAACCGCCATATCAAACGCATACGCCCAGGGCGGCATTTACCAGAATAGGTACGCGAGTACAACTGCTGTCACCCCTTCCGAATTGAAGCAGTCCGACGAGTTTAAAACCATAGACCGGTCTGGGGAAGTTGACAGGAGTGGTGCCCTTACTGCGGCCGCCCGGAAGAATGATGCCCTGGACGGCGCGGAAAAATCCGGCCAGGACCAGAACCAGGCATCACCGGGGGCCCAGGAATCAGGCAATGCCGGGGCTGACTCAGCGCAACTGACCCAAGAAGAGATGCAGTTGGTGTATGAACTCAAACAGATTGACTCCCAGGTGCGCAACCATGAAATGGCCCACATTGCTGCCGGCGGTTCCTATATCACTTCAGGAGCAAGCTATACCTATCAAAAGGGACCTGACGGCAAGAGTTATGCCGTAGGCGGGGAAGTCAGCATTGACTCAGCTCCGGTGCCCGGAGACCCCGAGGCCACTATCCAAAAAATGAATCAGGTCCGCAGAGCCGCTCTTGCCCCTGGAGACCCCTCCCCCCAGGACAGAAAGGTGGCGGCCAATGCTTCCGCCCAGGCCCTCAAAGCCATGTCCGAACTCACCATTCAACAAGCCAAAGAACGAACCGAACAAAACGACACCCAGGTATTTGGGGATCGAAGAAAAGAAGCTGCAGACACCTATTCCCAGGTCAGTGCCCTGCCCGAAACTGAGACCTCCTCGTTTCAAATCGCCGTTTAGCCGGTTGCAGAATCTCCTCCGTCACCCTATTTTATGAGCTTGACAATCTGTTTAAACAGATCCCCTTCAGCAGTTTTCAGCAATTCAAAAATCAACATTTCAACACTGGTGATACCCGCACCGCCCCGTTCCAGTCGGTTCAGCCCGATAGCTTTATTTTCAGCAGTCCTTGACGAAACGCAGTCTGCTACCACCTGCACCTTACAGTTTCTGCCCACCAGATCAAGACCGGTCTGGTAAACGCAGATATGGGATTCAATTCCGGTAATAATAACCTGGCTCCTTCCCAGCGTATTAAAACGAGACATAAATTCGGGTTCGCCACAGCAGGAAAATGAGGACTTCTCAACGGGTGATTCCCCTTCCATCAGTTCAGAAATCCGCGGTGTGGTCCTGCCGAGCTTGGACGGTATCTGTTCCATCCATATGATTGGAATCCCCATCAGCTTTATGCTTTTGATCAATATTTCCAGATTGTTAAACAAGGATTCCTTTTCATACATGAGTTCTGCCAGTTGCCCCTGAACATCAACCAGAAGCATGACGGATTTATCAATCTCAAACATGTCGCTCTCCTTTTTTGGTTCTGACAGCGTATTGAAATTCCATGGTGCTTGGGCCATTTTAAACGTATATTGCCCTGAAAAGGCAAGAAATTATTTACTTTTCCGGGCTTGGTTATTTTATTAAGTTTTGATAAACTTAAACCAAAGGCACAAAGAATAAAGGAGAAACCATGGGCATATCCATCCATAACAGTGCATCGGCACTCCAGGCCTTTACCCGCCAGATGAATGTCTCCGCCAATAATGTCGCCAACAGTCTGTCGGATGAATTCAAAGCCTCCACCGCCTATAATATTGAAGACAAAAACGGCGGGGTGACTACCCATATCTCCAAATCCACCGAATCAGGCCCATTGGTGGAGGACCCGCTTAAAAATGACGGCTCTCTTAAAGAACTGTCAAACACCGATATCGCCAAGGAGCTTGTCAGCCAGATTTCGGCCCAGCACGGATTCGATGCCAACGCCAAGGTGATTTCAACCTACGATGAAACCCTTGGATCATTGATTGACACCATAGGATAACTTTAATAGAGTGCGAGAGTATCGGGACAGATTAAATTAAAACCGATATAAAGGGCAACAAATCAAACTATAAATCAGGGAAGAACATGCGCCGACTCAAGCACTCTCCGCCGATACTTGCCACACTATTTTTTTTCTTGATGGCCGGCTGCGCCGGTCTGAACACAGGCTACGACCAGCCAACCGTCACGGTATCCTCTTTTAAGGCCGTTCCCGGCCAAGGTCCAGTGCCCCGATTCGAAATAGGACTGCACATCGTCAACCCCAACCGAACAGAACTTTCCCTCAAAGGCGTGGCCTATACCATTGAAATAGAGGGCCATAAAATAATGACAGGGGTGGCAAAGGATTTGCCTGTAATTGAAGCCTACAGCGAAGAAGAGGTGATACTCACCGGTACCGTCAGTCTTTTCAACAGCATTGCCTTCTTTGCGGATCTTGCCGGGCACAAAAATCTTGACGGCCTCTCATACAGCCTTGAAGCCAAGCTCGACCCGGGCGCCCTGCATCCAGTGATCCGGGTCACCAAAAAAGGAACTCTATCCCTTGAGCCTCCCCAGTAAGCATATTAATCTTTTAATATGTTTTCTGCTCCTGGCCATTGTCGCGGGTTGCTCCAGCGCGGGCCACACGCCTCCGGCTTCTGTTCTGAACCGGACATCCACCGACCTTAAAAACCTGCCCGAAGCCCGCCGCATCGTCGTCGGACGGGCAGTCGAAAGCATCGGCGCAGATTACGCCTGGGGCGGTATCTCGCCTTCAACCGGGTTTGACTGTTCCGGGCTTGTGGTTTATACCCATTCGGCTGCCGGGGTTACAACCCCAAGAACCGCCAGGGCCATGTTTGCAGGGGGACGAAGGGTATCAAACCCTATTCAGCCAGGGGACCTTGTGTTTTTCAATTCCCCCCATAAGAGCAGCAGCATCCATGTCGGCATCTTCATCGGTGGCAACGCCTTTGTCCATGCACCGGGCCGGGGCAAGAAAGTACGGCAGGCCTCCCTGGCAAATCCCTATTTCGACAGGTATTTCATCGGCGCCAGATCATTTTTATAAAAAACCGCCATTATCAACCACCGGCAGGTTTCTGAATCTACAGGTCTGGCGTTTTATACTTCAGCATGTAAGGAATCCATACCCGGTGGGGTTCATAGGAGAGCTTAGCCCTGCGAAGCCCCTCTATACCGAGGTCCTGTTCCCGGTTTATAAATTCCGCCCTGCCCTTCAGGTGGATGGCAGTTTCTCGATTGATCAGCTGTGCAGCCCCTTTTAGCGCGATATTCGCCTTTTCAAAATGCACATTATATGTATTCTGCCCCATGGGACTGAACACGGAGAATGCCGCGACCCTGCCATCCGCCGTTATCATTATTCCTTCAAGCCCCAGTGCCTCCCAATGGGCAAAGGCGTTCTCCATGGCAATGAGCTCTTCGGCCAACGTTGCTGGAACCGGATCCATGGTATTGAGCAGATCCCCTGCAAACTTCCTGGCCCAGGGCAATTTTTCGGGAGTCAGTTGGTGCAGATTGTAATCTGGATGGTTTCTTTTAAACTGGGATATCAGATTCCGCTTCTTATGCAGCTTTGTACCCTTCAGTTCTGCTAGGTTTTCAGTCCGGTAGATATATTCTGCTGCGTCCCTGTCTTCCTCGACCTTGTAATACCGGACAATGCCGGGGAATCTGTCCAGATAGTTTTCCGGTACGAGGCAGATATCCGGAGACAGGCCTGCATCCAAGGCCCTGACCGAAAGCGCCCGAAGGGACTCAGGGTCCAGGGCGGGGCCCAGGGGCATGAACATGACCCTGTCTCTGCCGTCGTAGTTAACCAGGCAATCTCCATGGGTAAACCAGCTATACTGGTAAATCTCCGCCCAACAAAAGAGATTAACGAAATTGTATTCACATGACAGGAGCCCTGCTCCGGCATGGGCTGCAAGCGTCTCAAACCGATGCACCGTTGAACGGGTTTGCAAATTAAACGTCCCGTCCCTGCCTATTCCCGCTGCCGGTTTATTTTCCGCGAGGCTGACCTCCACCATTTTAAACCTTTAATCTCATGGGGATATGGCCCTCAAGGGGGCTGAACCCCATTTTCTCATAAAAGGATGCGGTACCGGGTTCAGCAACCAATCCGATCCAGTCCACGCCCCTTTTTTTTAATTCTTGGGCCAGAAACAAAACGATTTCCCTGGCGATTCCTTTATTCCTATATGCCTTTAATACGACTACATCCTGAATAAAAGCATCGCTGCAGAGATCAGACAGGGCCCGGCCCATTCCCACCATTTGGTTGCCGGCAAAGGCTCCTGCAAAAAGGGCAGATGAAATTGGAAGGCGCTCCAGAAAGCCGTAGTCATCCTCAAAGGCGGGCTCCCACCAGCCAGCATCCTTGTAAAGGTCCTTCATATCAGCCACCGGCGCCTGCTCCACCAACTCAATCCTCACGTCTGTCAAACTATATTCATGTGCCACTCTCACCTGCCATTATCTTCCTTGCAAAATACGGCAACACAAAAGCCGCCTGATGAACAGCTTCGGAATAGTATTTCAATTGGGACTGGACCTCCCGGGGAACCGGCCTGGCCGGCCTGACAAGCTCAGGCCCCAGGGACCCCATGCAGACACCGATATGGCCCCCCGGATAGGTCGGAACCAAAATATTGGCAAAGCCACGGACCGGGAACAGTTCACTGGTGATCTTAATCAAGTTCTCCACGCATTCCTGGTGAAGAAAGAAAGATTCACCCTGGGTGGCCACCACACCGCCGGGTTTCAGCGCCTGTTTCAATTTTTCGTAAAAAGGCTTCTCAAACAGGGCTTCTCCGGGACCGATGGGGTCGGAGGAGTCCACAATGATTACATCATAGGCCCGGTGTTTGCCTCCGACAAATTCATTCCCGTCCAAAAGGTGAACATTCACCCTGGGATCGTCAAATCCGCAGGCAAGGCCCGGCAGAAATTTTTTGGAGACCTGGATAACCTCAGGGTCAATTTCACAAAAATCAATTGAGGTAACGCAGTGGTGCCTGGCCACTTCCCTGAGCACACCGCCGTCCCCCCCGCCGATGACCAACACCTTTTCAGGATTGGGATGGGCAAACAGAGGCAGATGGGCCATCATCTCCTGGTATCCGAATTCATCACGTTCGGTGAGCTGGATGATGCCGTCCAAAACAAGCATTTTCCCGTGGGACCGGGTCTGGTAAAGATCAATCTGCTGGTATTGACTTTTATTGGAATAGAGCACCTCATCCACCTGGAGCGAAAGGGCAACCCCTTCCCACATGGGGCAGATTTCTGAAAACCATCCTTTTTCAATTTTGCTTAGATTCTTCATATTTCTTGGATTATTACTTTCAGGTTATTGTCGGAGGGAAATCTGCATCTTGTAATTATCTGCCTTGAAAAAAGAGAGGGCGAACTCAGCCACTTCTCTGGGCTCGTAAAATTTACAGGAGAAAATATCCAGGTAGGCGGCATTGGCTGCATTGGCAAAATGGCCGGAGATCAAAGAGGTCTCAATGAGCTGGGTCATGGAATAGCCAGCCACCTTTTCATCCTCGCCGAAATGGACAATCCGGCACTCCCCGAACCGTTTCATCCGGATTTTCTCGCAGAGTTCCACCACGAATTTTTCAATATATTCCGAATCACAGATGACCGCTGGATCACAGTCATATAAATCCACAGAGGTCAGCACCCCCCAGGGCAGGGCTTGCTCATAGGCTTTTCTCCAGGAAATGGGCAGGGTTTCCCTGTCCACCAGGGTACCCCGGGTAGTGTCGCCGCCTTGTCCTTCGGAATTCAGAAGCCCCCTGTTCTGGTCCGATGATACCACCACCCGCCTGGACCCGAATCCATCCTGCATGGA
The DNA here is from genome assembly GCA_028768525.1 of Desulfobacter sp. Taxonomy (NCBI): domain Bacteria; kingdom Pseudomonadati; phylum Thermodesulfobacteriota; class Desulfobacteria; order Desulfobacterales; family Desulfobacteraceae; genus Desulfobacter; species Desulfobacter sp. Next base: position 182,478 of record CP054837.1, read on the forward strand.
CCCGATGGCCCGGTTCAAATCAATATTGTCCCCGCAGGTAAAAATATCCACAGCCGCATAATTATGTTCCGGCCAGGCATGGACGGTGAAATGGGATTCTGCAATAATCACCACGCCTGAGACTCCCTGGGGGGCAAACTGGTGAAAAGAGCTGCTGATGACAGTTGCCCCGCTGTCTCTGGCCGCCTTTAAAAGAGTTCTTTCAACAATTGCTTTATCCAGCAGTGCGCCTGCTCCGCAGTCGTAGTATTCAAGGGTCAACTGCCGGCCCAGGGCAAAAACCGGCTGGTCAGTAGCGGATTTTATATTTTTATCAAGCATTCAAAACAACTCCAGTATGTTCATGGGAATTTTCAATTATCACATTCCAGGTCTGGTCTTTCCGGCCCGTTAAAACCACAATCAACAACAAAATTACTGCAAAGGTAATCTTGATTGGGAAAAAATCAATGGATAAAGGAAATCAATATAATTCCATGATGGAGGAAAAACGCTGATATGCTGTTTCCCGGGGCAATTTTTTTTCTTCCAGGCGCCGGATCATGGACGGGACATTAAATCTGAGATAGGGATTGACTTTCAGTTCATCCTCCATGCATGACACAACAAGGCCTGGGTTGTATTTTTCACCATAGTCTTTGAGCGCAGGGTTACCGGGCTCTATAATTTGTGCATATTTCAAAGATTCGGCAACATAATCGTGGCCCGCATAAATTCGTGTGGTTCCGGGAAGGGCCATGAGCAGTTCCAAAGAGTGGTAAAAGGCGTTTAGGTCACCGGAAAAACAATTGCCCACCGTCCCGTTAAACAAAGTGTCGCCGGTGACGACAAACCCCGCTCCTTTAAAACATACCGAATCCGTGGTATGCCCGGGCGTCAGGAGCACTTCAAGGGACTGCCCCCCAAGGGGCAACTTCTGTCCATGGGCAAAGGACCGGCAGTCCATAAATTCAGCACCGGTCAATTCAAGGAGCCCCGCATTGCCCGGCGTATGGTCCGGGTGGTTGTGGGTGTTTGTTACCGTCGTTATCCGAATGCCCTTTGCCTTTGCAAATGAGGCGATGGCCACCGGATCCCCGCCGTCTATGGCTATCCCTCTCCCATCGTTGTAAACCAAATACCCCAGGTTATCAGAGGAAAACCCGAACTGCTCAATATCCATTCTTATGCTCCTTTAGCTATAGCGGCAAGGTAATGGTAAAGGCCGTAAAACTGCCCGGCTCCGAATCCACTTCAATGGTCCCTTTGTGCTGCTTCACCGCCCGCTTGGCAATAAATAAACCAAGTCCTGTTCCCTTTTTCCCTTTTTCTGAATAAAAGAGGGAAAAAATCTCCTTCTGATAGGTTCTGTCCAGGCCGGTGCCGTTATCCCGAATGGTAAACACAGCCCGGTCCTTTTCAAGCTCTACCTGTATTTTGATTTCCGGACCGGGGTGGTTTCTGACCCCGGCACAGGCGTCAATGGCATTTTCAAGAATGGCGATGAAGGCCGGCATCAGTGAGATTTTATCCATTTTAATGGTGGTGCCCGGCCTGGGAATATCCAGATTCAGGACGATGCCATGTTTTTTCATTTTAGTGTCCAGGGTGGTGGTGATTTCCTGGATAAAGTCAAACACATCTTCATCCGCCGGTTCAAGGGCCCGGTTCTTTGAATGGTAAAGGATATCCAGCACCATTTTTCTGACCATGGTGATCTTTTCCTTTACAATCTCCCAACCGTCGGCCACCATCTCCGTGTCCTTTTTTTGGATACCTGTGGAAATGAGGTAATCTCCCCCGTCCAGTCCGGTGAGCAGCCCCTTGATGCCGTGGGAAATGGAGGAAATATGCAGCCCGAGGGCGGCCAGGTGGTCCTGGAGGTCGTGTATATAGGTAACGTCGGTTGACATCTCCATGACATGGCGGATTTCCCCGTCTTCATCCACCACAGCCGAAGTCTGGACCAGAAAATTGCGCACACGGCCGTCGGCCAATGTGACATCCATTTCCGCCAGATGGGACCGGCCGTCCTTAAAGGTTTTAAGAACGGGACATCCCTCGCAGGGTCCGTCCTTCTGTTTATAGGCATTGTAGCAGCGGTGCCCGCCCCCATCCCCGAACTCCTCCTTGAAGCGGTGATTGGATTCCACGATATTTAAACTTTTGTCCTGGATGGTGATATAGGCTGGAATCTCGTTAAACAACTGGATATACCGCTTTTCCGAAGCGGCAAGTTTCCGGGTTTTTTCCTTTACCAGTTCCTCAAGATTCCGGGTGTACCGGCGCAGCTTGTCCCTGGTTTCAATTCTGTCCCGTGCCCGCTTCAGTGCAATTTCAAGGATATCGTTATTGATGGGCTTGGTGATGAAATCAACGGCATCCATTTTCAGGCTTTCGATGGCCAGGCCGAGGTCACCGTGCCCCGTGATCATGATCACCTCTATATCCGGGGTTCCCGTTTTAATGAACTTCAGCAGTTCAATGCCGTCCATGCCCGGCATCCGGATATCGGACAGGACGATGTCCGGCCTCAAGTCGTGAATCATTCTTGAGGCCTGACGGCCGTCTGCGGCGGTATGGACCTCGTATCCGGCATCGGTCAACGTGATATTCAATACCGTTCGGATGCCCTCTTCATCGTCAACCAGAAGGACCTTCATGGTTTGATTTCCCATCTATCTTATCTTCATTAATTTTGATTGCGGGGTGTTGGCCCATGCACTTGATGATCATCGCCTTTAAATAATCTGGATCAGCCGATTTTTCAACATAGTATTTGGGTAGCGGAGTGTTGTCCGACGCCCCTGCATTGAGCATTTTCACGTAATGGACAAAGGCATTGGGATCGACACCTGAAAAAATCAGGAGGGGAATTTCCTTGAGCATCGGATCGGCTACCAGTTCCTGATAGACCAGGGCACCGCCTTTTTCAGGCATCATGATATCTAAAATAATCATGTCGGGCAGTTTTCCACCCTGGTTGCCGTCCAGCGGCACCCCGGCGGTTTTTCCCAGCGCCTGGAGTCCCTGGGCCCCGTTTTTCACCATCACCGGATGGTGTCCCAATGCGTTGACCATGGTCATAAGGTAAAAACGCATCTCCATCTCATCCTCGATGATGAGAACGGTTTTCTTGTCTTTTGTTGTCATGGGGTGGTGTTGGGCTTCGGCCCTGACCGACAGGGAACCATTAAGTGAATTGTCTGAAATGCTTGGTTCCAGGTTTCCCATCCGCCAGGGCACGAAACAAGGTATAAAGTTGAATTAAAGCTTGTCGGGCTTATTCACACTGGCCACAGGACAGGCTGAACGCAGTACCACCTGCTCCACTGTGGAGCCCATAACCGCATAATCAATATCCACATCCTTGGTATGGTGGGCCATGACAATAAGGTCCCCGCTGGTTTCCCGGGCGAATTTTAAAAGCTCCACATAGGGGATTCCTTCCCAAACCGATATTTCATAGTTATCAAAATCCCCCATCTGTGAGACGTAAATCTCTTCAATCTTTTCTTTGGCCGCCTTGATCCTGGTTTCGATGGACATCTGCCCCGGCCCCACGCCGGCCTGGGAGGTCTCAATATTTACGGCATGGAAAAGGTGAAGCTTGCACCCGATGTGGCTGGCCATCTTATAAGCAAACTGGAAGGCGGACATGGATGCCTTTGAAAAATCCGTACCAAATACAATCTGATTAAAGTACCAGAAACAGGTCTCGCACGGGCGGGATATGATCAGTACAGGACATTTGGCCCGTAAGGCCACCTTTTGCATGGTGGTGCCCACAATCCCCCGGAACCGCTCCGCAGCCGGGTCATCCTGGCGGGCATGGGCGCCCATGATGATGCAGTCCGCGTTAATTTTTCGGGCATATCTGAGAATTTCCGTTGACGGTATGCCGGCCATGGTCTCATAAACCGGTTCTCCGTGTTTTTTGGCCAAGGATTCATAATTGGTTTTCATTTCGTCCTTGACCCATTCAATATAATCCGGGCCAGCCGTCTCTTTTTCTCCTGTGACGTAGTCGGTAATAAAAGCTCCGCTCCCATGGGAGGGCTCGCCGAACACGTGGAGCAGGGTCAGTTGAGCCTCGTATTTTTCCGCCAGTTCAAAGGCGATCTTGGCGGCGGCATCACAGGCAGGCGAGGAATTGGTGGCGAATAGAATTTGCTTAAACATGGTTACCCCCTAATGGAACATTGTAACGGATTAAAATTAAAGGACAATTCCCAGGACACCCCTTCGATGAGCTCGTACAGGCTGTAATGGGTTTCATAGGTAAACATATCCTGGCTGTCGCCGAAGATGATATGTTTGAGCTCCCCCAGGCAAAGTTCATGTTCCAGCAAACTTTCCATCTGGAAGAATTTTAATCCAAGGATCTCATCACCCTTAACCCCCTTAAGGCTGTTGTAGATCTCAACCCCCGGTTTGCCGGGAAAGCCCTTCATGGCAATGGTCTTGTAAAAAACCAGACGGTCAATGCCGTCGGCAGCCGGGTAGTCGTCTCCTGCTACCCTGGCCATTACCGCCAAGGGTTCCAGCATCTCGGACAACTGGATTAAAATATTGTATCGATCCACCATGGCAAAAAAGGACGCCAGGGTAAATCCCTGTTCCAGCTCAATCAGATGGGACAGGAGCTTTAACGGGCTGCCGGAAAATAATTTTCCTTTTTTTTCAATTTTCCCGTTTTTTCTCAGCGTCAGTTTTTCCATGGATTATTTTTCCTGTGGGACGGCGTCAAGTTGGATCATAAATTCAGATCCGCGCCCCTTTTCAGTGGTAAAGGAAATTTCTCCCTTGTGCTCTTCTATAATTTTTTTAGTGGTCATCAGACCAAACCCTGTGCCTCTGGCTCCTTTGGTGGTGATGAACTCCTTAAACAGCGAACGGCTGACCGCCGGATCCATGCCCGGGCCGTTATCCCGGATCCGGTAGACCACCCGGCCCTTGTTTTCAGTCACAGTGACGGCAAGGCTTTTGTTTTCAGCACCCGGCTCAAATGCATCCAGGGCATTGGTCAGAATATTGTGGAGGGCGTTGGTCAGGGCATCGGTGTCCATAAGGACCCTCGCCCTCCCGTCCAATGGGGACAGGGTCAGTTTGATCTTTTCCTCCTGTGCCCGGTGAATCAGCAGAGATATTGCTTCTTCTGCCGGTGCGTTGGGATCCGTCTCCAACAGCTTGAGCCGGCTGGTCTTGGCGTAATTGAGCAGGTCCAATGATAGATTGGTAATCTTGTCAATATTTCCCTTCATCATTTCCCAGCCCTTGACCAGGTATTCCCTGTTTTCGTTTTCAATGCCCTGTTCAAGGATAAAGGAAGACCCCTTTAGCCCGCCGGCAATATTTTTGATCACGTGTGACATCCCGGCCACGGTCTGGCCGATGGTAACCAGTCCCTGGGTCTCATCCAGTTTTTTATCCTTTTCCCTGATCAGGGATTCAAGGTCGTCCATGTGTGCCTGGATCCTGGAATTGATTGAAATCCGGTCCACGGCTTTGGCCACAGCCGATTCGATCTCCTGGGAATCAATGGGTTTGGTGATGAAATCAGCCGCCTCGTACTGAAGGCTTTTCACGGCCAGGTCCATATCCCCGTGCCCGGTGATCATAATCACCTCTGTTTCCGGGTTTATCCCCTTGATGCGGCGCAGCAGTTCAATGCCGTCTATTCCCGGCATCTTAATATCCGTAATCACAATATCCGGGCGTTCTTTCTCGAAAATGGCAAGCCCCCTGTCCCCGTCCGGGGCCAGGAGCATGTTAAACCCGGCATGGCCCAGGGTGATGTTCAGCACATTCCTGATCCCCTCTTCATCATCCACGAGGAGGATGGTATACCTGCGGTCTGCCTTATCCATTTTCACCTTCCTTTGGCTCATTTTCCCCGGGATCAAACAGAATGATAAATGTGGCGCCGCCCTCTTTATTATTGTGCACTGAAATTTCCCCGCCGGATTCCTGGATGATGCCATAGGAAATTGAAAGGCCGAGTCCTGTGCCCTGCCCAACGTTTTTGGTGGTGAAAAAAGGTTCGAAGATTTTGTCCATATCCAGCCGGGCTATACCCGTTCCCGTATCCTTTATTTTGACCCGAATCCGTTCCTTTTCCTGACTTGTTTCCAGGGTAATCTGCTTGAGTCCGTTTCTGGGAGCGGCACCTGCCGAAACGCCTTCTTTTTGTTCAAATTTGCTGACAATGGCGTCCCGGGCATTGATAAGCAGGTTAATAAAAACCTGTTCCAGCCGCACTGGATCTGCTGCAATCTTGGGGAGGCCGCCGCCCAGTTTCCATACGACATTGATTTCCCGGAGTTTGAGCTGCTGGCTGAAAATATCAAATGCCCGTTTCAATACCTCATTAATATCCACAGGCTCTTTTTTAAACTCCGACTTACGTCCGAATAGCCGCATATGATTGGTGATTTTGGACGCCCGGTCAACGTGGGTTTCGATTTCACTGGACAGGGTCCTGAGGATCTCCCGGTCCACTTCCTGTTCAGATGCCATTTTTCTGGCAATAAAGCCGGACGCCGTCTTGATCACAGACAGGGGCTGGTTCAGCTCATGGGCCACCCCTGTGGCCATCTCACCTAAAGTGGCCATTTTGCCCGCCTGGATAAGTTGGTGTTCCGTTTCTACGGAATGGGTCACATCCACGGTAATGACGATGAGCACATTTTTTCCTTCGAATTCAGCCGGGCGGATCCAGATATTGACGAAGATATAATCCTCATCTTTTTTCACATTCACCGCCCGTTCGTGGACGGGTTTTGACAAATTGGTCTGAATTTTTCTGAATTCGCTCACCCCAGGAAAGAGCATCACAAACCCTTTCCCCAAAAAATCCTCCCGGTCATACCCGTAAACGCTGATAGCCGCATCGTTGCAGTCCTGAAAAGACATATTCTCCCGGTCCAGAATAAACACGGGGTGGGGGATATTTTTAAAAATGGCCTGGTATTTTTTCTCGGAAATCCTGACTTTTTCCTCTAGTTTTTTTCTGTGGCTGATGTCCAGGCTCATTTCCATGGCTGCCGTAACATTGCCCTCTTCGTCGGTCAAGGGCGCTGTTTTCACAAACCAATGGGCTTCGGAACCATCCCGGTTCACCCCGGATTCCTCGCTGAAGTGGGGTTTCCCGTCAAGGAATGTCTTTTCCACCGGGCAGTTCAGACATTTGCTGGCCAGCCCCTTGTATGCGGCGTAGCAATACTGGCCGTATTGCGGGTTGAACTTGCGGGCAAATTCCTGGTTGAATTCAATGAGTTCATAGTCTTTGTTCTGGACGGTGATGGTGCAGGGCACCTGTTCAAACAGATACTGGTACCTGGTTTTTTCCCGGTTAAGCTGATTCTGTTTTTCCTGAATTTCCCGGCCCATGGAATTGATGGCCGAAGAAAGAAGGCCGATTTCGTCTTTGGATGCCACCGGCTGCTCCAGCCGGTCGAACCGGCCCCGGGCGATGTGGCGGGTCGCCTTGATAAGGCGATTGATGGGGCGGGTGACAATAAAAAGTATGATGATACAGATGGTGGCCGCCAGAATGGCAAAGAGATAGACGGCCGTCCATAGGTACATTTTCCGGCTCTGGGAGATCTCTTCCTTCACCGCTTCCAGGGAGACCACCACATCCAGGGATCCCAGTTTCTTTATGCGGCGTGGGTGGTAGTGGCATTGCGCCGTGGAACAGGACGGAGCGTTGAGAATGGGGTTGATCACCCCCAGTTTAAGTTCCCCGTTTTCCGAGGTAAAAACCCGGGTCCTCGCCTTGATGTCCGGCTCCATAACCGGCGGGTCCACCTCATGGCAGACCCTGCAGGAAATATCCTGTTTTTTGGCGGAGGTGCCGATTTCCGGAGGAACATTGGAGAACCGGACCTGGCCCTTGCAGTTATATACGCGGATCTGCTGGATGTCATTGTACTCAGCCATGGAGGCCATGATGTCCTGCATGTCCTCGGTGGGGGAATGAAGCATGGCAAACCAGGTCAGCTTCAGCACTGAATTGCAGAATTTATCCACGTCGGACACGGCCTTGTCTATGAGCATCCGTTCCTGGTACCGGATGGAAAAATGGGACCATATAAAAATACTTGCAAAAAGGACCGTGCCGACAGGTACGAGTAGCTTAAATGCCAGCCCGCTCCTTGTGTTCAGTCCTGATTCCGCAGTTCTTTTTTCCATGGTCCCTTCCGTATGGGTCGTGGCCACTAACCAGTGAGAATCTGGTTAACGGTTTTCAATAATTCATCCTTGTCAAAGGGTTTGGCAAAAAAAGCCTCGGCTTTGGGAATGGAGTATTTGCGGCCTGAGAGGCCGGAAATAACCACAACCGGTGTTGAGAACCCCTTTATTTTCGAAATTTTTCTAAAAAACCTGGGACCCCACTCTTCGGGCATTTCCAGATCCAGGGTGATGAGGTCCGGGGAATTTGCCTGGAACACGTCAAAGGCGTCTTTACCGTCCTGGGCAATGCAGGTGTCATATCCGTTGTCCTGAAACAGGGCGTCCAGATAGCGGGTAATGGCCGGATCATCGTCTACAATCATTATTTTTTTTGTCATTGCAGGCCTCCTTATTCTTTTTTGTGGCACTCGCCGCAGAGCAGCGGTCCTTTTCCCTTGTCAATATGGCAGGTTCTGCACTGGGTATGGTATGCATTGGCCAGGGCCATTTTGTTTTCAGGCGTCGCTTTAAGGCTGTGGCACTCGGAACAGGGGCTGTCCTCGCTGGACTCCCCTTCCACAATTTTGCCGTTTTCCCAGACGTGGTGACAGACCTCGCAGTCTTCAACTCCGGCGGCTTCATTGTGGGTATCGTGGTCAAACAAGGCCGCAGGCCGTTTTAGGGTGTCAAAGGCCGAGGCGTCAATGCGGCTTTGTTCACTCTCTTCATCCTGGCCCACGGCAAGCCCCATTGTTACCAGGGTCAAGAGGATAAACGCTAGGGTAATAATCTTTGTTTTCATCTTTTTCTCCCGGTTTATTTGCCTTTATATACTTTTTTATCCATGGTTTCGAAAATGATGTCTCCCAGGAATTTAACTTCCATACCAAGTTCGTAGTGGTGGACAATATCCTCCAGGCCGGAATGGCAGTTGTGGCATGGGGCAATGAGCACCTCGGCACCGGTTGCTTTCAATTGTTCCGCCTTGACCCGGTTGTTTACCATGCGTTCGCCCTTGTAGGGTGGGCCGCAGTTGATGACGCCGCCTCCGGCGCCGCAGCAGTAGTTATGCTCCCGGTTGGGAGTCATTTCAACAAAATCATCGCAGATCATGTTCACCACCCGCCGGGCCATGTCGTGGAGCCCCCTGCCCCTGGATACGTTGCAGGGGTCGTGGAGGGTGACCTTTTTACCGTATTTTTCTTTTATGGTAATCCGGCCCTGGGTGAGCAGTTCATGGTAGAATTCCAGTGCATGGACCACCTCAAAGGGCGGCATGCCCCAGGAGACCCATCGGTTGCCCACATCGTAGATGGACCGGAATGCATGGCCGCATTCCCCCATGACGATGCGCTTGACCCCGAGTTCGGCGGCCTTTTCATAAAAGGTCCTGGCGATACGCCCGGAGATTTCGTTGTCCCCGGTGTACATGGCCATGTTGGAATTGTCCCAGCCCGGCATGGATGGCATGGTCCAGTTCATGCCGGCGGCATGCATCATCACGGCGGCCTGGTAGATCAGGCCGGCCTGGAACTTGGGTTCCGGCGCAATCACCGAGTACATGAGGTCTGCACCCCGTTTGTCCAGAGGGATACGCAGGTTTTCGAATTCCTCCCTGGCATCCTCTTCCTGCCACTGGAGGGTGTCGATCCATTCGTCTTCTTTCACCCACATCTGGTTCAGGGTCACGGAATGGGAGTTCACCGTATCCTGGATGTACTGGGGGGTGATCTCAAGTTTGTGGCAGATCCGGCGGACCATGAGCATCATATAGGCGATGTCGATGCCGAAGGGACAATACATTGAACACCGGCGGCATACATTGCACTCCAGGTGGCAGATGTGAACGGCCCGTCTCAGGAAATCCTTGGATACATCTCCCTTTTTATCGATCATTTCCCAGACCGTCTGTTTCACCTTGGCTGCCGGGGAGTAGCTCGGGTCCCTGTCATTGGACAGAAAATAGGAACAGGCGTCGGCGCAGAGGCCGCAGCGCATACAGGTTTCCACATAGGTCTTGAACCGGGCACCGGTTTCCTTTTCCAGAACCTGGTTGATGGTATTGATAATCCGGTCACGGGTCAGCCGTTCAAGGCCTGCCTCGACCGCCGGGTCTGTCGCTTTTTCCATTGTTTTATTTTCCATGGCTGATGGCTCCTTGTTCTCCTTGTAAATATTACCAGTCCCGTGCGTGTCTGACGTTGCCGAATTCCGATCCGGTATAGGCCCGGGTCAGGGGGGCGGTGATCATATGCGCCAGCCGTGAAAAAGGTATGATAATCAACATAAACTCACCGGTTAAAATATGTATGATGGTCATCCACCGGTAGGCAACGACCTGGTGATAGGCAAGAAATCCGGTCAAAAAAGGAAGCAGGACGATGGAAAGCAGCACAAAATCCTTGGCCGAGGTGAGAAACTTGATTTCCGGAACCATGATCCTGCGTCCGCCGAAAAACACCAGAGCGGCGATGATGACCACGGTGAGCAGATCCGCCAGGCCGTCGTTAAGTACGGGCCAGGAGATATTGAATGCCTCCTCAACCAGCACCACATGGGCGGAAAGAAAAATGGGCACCGCAAACAAGGCCAGGTGGAAGACATAGGAGATCCCGTAGAATATGGGCTGCTGCCGGGTGGACCGGGGGAAAAACGGGATGAGCCAAGCGCCGATGGACCGCAGGCTGTGGAACAGCGTCAGATAGGTAAAAATATAGGGCTCTGTTTCCCTGATCTCCCGGATAACTGCGGCCAGTTTCCAGCATAGTCCCCCGAAAAAGACCAGGAAGGAAATCCAGACCATGGGCCCCATGATAAAATCAATAAATCCGTTCATTTTTATTCTCCTTACAGAGCGATAATGCGCCGTTTGTAAATCCCGTCTTCAATTCCCTTGACCAGGACCTTGTCTCCCTCCGGACTGACCACGGGATCGGCCATGTATTCATAGGGTCCGGTCACCACCTTGTCGTTCACGGCAGTGAAGAACCGGCCGTCTTTTTCATAGCTCACCGCCACTACGGAACCGTCGGCGGTCATATCCGGTGTAAACACTTTGTCGCAGGAAAGCTGCCAGGCCTTGTCATCCTGGGCCACCCCCCATACGCCGTTATTCTTGAATACGGCGGCAAGGCTGCTGCCGTCCCCGGAGAAATAGATGTCCCTGACCATGGTGTCCCAACTCAGTGTCCATGGCCTGTCGTTTCTGGCCACGCTCCACCTGCCGAAGGTGGTGGCCACCACTGCGGCAATGTCGGTATTGGCTGCATTTCCGGCCAGGCGCCAGATATTCTCATAGCCGCTGGCCCATAGGGGCTGGTTGTCTTTGTAGAGATACCATTTACCGCCGGTCCGCACCGGTGCGACCACGGATTTGCTGCCGCCGTCCCCGTTGCAGAACATGGGCCGCCATACCGCCTGGTACCGGCCATCCCAGGGCTTTCCGTCCACGGCAATGCCGTATTTTTCCCGATCGAAACGTGCGGCCCAGGCAATGGATTGACCGTCCTGGTCAAAGCAGAGGTCCCAGATGTTCAGGAAACGTTCTTCCAGTGCCTCTCCATTCACGGCAACTGAAAACAGCCCCTTGGAAAAAGCGTCCACATCGGCGGCCGCCATGGAGTCCACCTGTACCACGGCAGCGGTTTTCCCCCCCCGGCCCAGGACCATCTGGGTAATCTGCTCAAAATTTTCCTCCCAGGGCTGGTCCTCCACGGCCATGCCGTATTCCATGTCACGCTGGAAGGCAAGACCGATGCTGCCGTCGGGGCTGGCCTTCAGGTCCCAGATAAAATCAAACTGATTGGACCAGGGCGTTCCGTCCACCACCAGGGACCATTCTTCATCCTGGCAGGCGCAGACGGCCAGACGCCCGTCGGGCATAGCCTTCAGGCTCCAGGCCTTTTCATGTTCCCCCTCCCAGAGTTCGCCGTTGACACAGATCCCGAAGGCCATTTCATCCACATTGACGATGGCGGCTACGGACTCTCCGTCCGGCGTAATACAGGGATCCTCCACCCAATTGAAGCGGGATTCCCATTCTTTCACCGGTATCTCTTTGAGTTGGGTGCTCCAGTCCCATGATTGTTTTTCTTCCATATTTATCTCCGACTAGGGTTAGAAAAATTGACGTTTTCCAATTCTCCGATCACAGTGTCCAGTGAGGCCACAGTTAAAGGTTTTTCAATGAACCGGTCAATCCCGGCTTCTTGTATTTCCTGCTCCAGGTCATCGGTGGTAATGGTGGCCATCAGGATCCGGGTAACGCCCGGCTGAATTAGGGCAGCCTGCCTGAAAAACTGGACACCGTCCATATCCGGCAGAAAATAATCCGATACCACAACATCCACACGCTGGTATTTGAGCGCGTTAAGCCCCTCCTGTGCAGTTTTGAAAATCAGGCAATGGGTGCTGGACGTATCAAAAAAAACCTTCAAGGACTCCCTGACATGCTTATCCTGGTCGATGAGCATGATGCGCAGCCGCTGTTTTTCAGACATGTTCCAATCCCCCTGCAATTAGGTTGCTTCTGGCTTTACCGCCTACCTTCCTTAGTATATTGCAGAAACCATACCACCCCCAATATAGTTTTTTAACAGGCTGAATTAAAAAGGATTAAACACCCAAGGACTTCCTTAATAGCGGTGGCCCTGCTGGTTTTTGGAAAGGTTGCTAATTTTTGGAATCCGTATTTTTGAAAAATTAAGAAAAATAGGAAAATTTATATTTCAGAGGGCCTGTTTCCTCCGGCAATCCGGTTACGATAGTCGGTCAGCGCCAAGTAAAACCCACCCAGGGAGAGTTCTGCGCAATGATAATGGTCGTCTGGCAGGGTTTCAAGATACTCGGCCACCTGGTCCGGGGTAATTTCCCAGGCCTGGTCCGGCGTCTTTCCCTTTGCCATATGAACAACGGTGTTGCAGCAGGCCGTGGTGTGCAGGCAACCGTCCACTTCAAAGGAGATAATATCGAGTTTTCCCTTGTCCACCATAATAAAGAATTCCACTTTGTCACCGCACTCCCCTGTCCGGGAACCGTAGCCATGGGGGTTTTCAATCCGTTCCCTGTGATCTGCCTTATATGCCATTTCAAGGAACTGAAGGGAGTGCCTGTTCCAAAAATCCTGGTCTTCCACAATTGTCCTCCGTAAGTGACGGTTATAAACCGATGGATTAATCCACCTTAAACAACGGAGAAATATACCAGAATTTTGAATAAATGTCGCTGAGCCGAAAAAACTAATTGAAATTCCCCCGGAAAAATTCTTATTCCCGGGGAATTTCTCTAATTTTCAAACGCTTAAAGCGAGTTCTCAGAGAGCCCCTTCGGCTTTGAGTCTTGACACGGTCGCATCAAATTCGTTCAACAGCGCCTTGCTTTTTGGATGGACCCTGGAAAAAACCAGGTACATTTTCTGGGTTTTCAAGGGAGCGGTGTTGCCGAAATCTTCGTTTTTCCCCTTGCCCAGGGTTGTCTGGGCCTCGGCATTTCCCACATCTATATTTTCAATCATGAGATCGGCACGCCCGGCATTAAGCATTTTCCAGGCCAGTGCGCCCGTTGAAACAACATGCAGCTTGACGCCCCTTTTTTTCAACTCTTCTTCATACCAATAGGAGGCAATGCCGACCACCTTTAAATTCTGCGCCTTTAAATCATCCAGGCTTTTGACCTTCAGGCCGTCGGGGAATCTGGATTTTTTATAAAAGCCCACCTCTTTTGACAGGGAAAGCTCATTTACCGGGTATAGCATCTGGTCCACCCGGTCCTTGGTTTTGGACCAGGTAAACGTCGCCACATACTCCCCTTTTTTGGTCAGCTCCCACACCCGCTTCCAAGGCATAAACTCAAATTGGACCTCATGCCCCATTTCCTTGAATACTTTTTTGATGATTTTACTGTGCAGGCCGTATCCGTCCAGGGTTTCCCCGATGAAAGGGGCCCATTCCCCTGTGGCCAGGGTGATGGTTTCGCCGAAACAGGGTATCGTACCCAATAGAAAAATTCCGAACACCAAAAATACGATCTTTTTTTTCATGGATGTCATCCTTTCCTTGCGGTTAATGGGGTTGGCTGAGCGGCCACGAATTTAAATCCTGACCGAATCTTATATCCGGTTCCGATTTCCACGCCCGCCTGTCTGACCCAAGGAAAGCCGGCTTGAAAATCGTAATAACCACGGAGATGGAGCAAAGGGATGTAATTGTAAATTTACGCCAATTATACTGGGCTTGTCAATGGCGGCGGATTAATTCATTGATTCTTGATTTGGATCAATTCCAGGCGTTCCCAAAAAATATAATATGCATTAACGGATAACCAAAAAGAAAAGGAAATTCAAAATGGCTGATTCACAAAAAAGCCTGATCAAAAATATAGAGTTCTCCCGGGCGGTGGACATCAAAGACCTGGTGGATTACGAAGAAGGACGCGTGGTAAGCCGAACCTTTGCTGCCAAGCCCCATGTCAACATCACCCGTTTTTCCTTTGACCGTGGTGAGGAAATTTCGGCCCATACCTCTCCCGGCGATGCCATGGTTCAGGTCCTGGACGGAACGGCCAGAATCACCATCAACGGCAAGGTGACAGAGGTTAGCGCCGGGCAGATTATCGTCATGCCGGCCAATGTGCCCCATGCCGTTTATGCCCGGCAGCGGTTCAAAATGCTGCTTACCGTGGTGAAACAGCCTGTGGGGATACAAAAAGGCTGAAGGCATGGGCTGTTTATGATTATTCAGCCTCTGGCCTGAAGACCATAGGCGATTTTCCGCTTTTGTGCTAATATCACCCAGTTAACCCAAAACGGAGATCAGCATGCCGACCATTACATTTAACGCGTTTTCTTTTTTACAGAAAAAACTGAAAAAAAAGCAGATAGCCTATCAAAATGCACAGCTTGAGATAGCCAAGGATTCAACCCCGGCCGATTTGATCAGGCAGATGGGGCTGGGGAAAGACGAGGTTGAGGTGGTCTTTCTCAACGGTAAGGTTGTCCCCTTTGACACCCCCATCCGTGACGGGGACAGGCTGGCCTTTGTCCCCCAGGGAACGCCGGGGCCATACCGGGTATTCCTGGGATTTAAAAACCCTGAAAACCAGTCCTCCTCCGGCACTGATTAATGAGAATCGATCAATGGAAAAAGGTTAATGATAAAATATTAACGAAAAAAACGGTGGTGAAATTGACGGGAAAATAAAAAAGGCCCGGATTATCATGTGAATAATCCGGGCCTTTTTATCGGTTTAATGCGTGGTATTGAGAAGGATCACAAATCCAAGGATCCCCCAGATGCCGGTGAACCATCCCATAAAAAGGATGTTTTTAATTCTGCCGGCCAGACCAAACTTTTTTTCCATTATTGTTTATCCTGCTTATTCTAAATTGGGCGCGTCAATTATCTGTATTGTCGGTTATTCCAGGGTTTCTGCATACACTTGGATGACATGCTTCACCGTAACCTTGTCATGGTTCTGGGAGAGCATATCCCGGATCTGCATCATACAGGCCGGACATGAGGTGGCCACCACACCGGCGCCGGTGGCCAGGATGCTGTCCCGTTTTTTCATGCCGATGGACTTGGACAGACTGTAGTTCTGCAGATTAAAACTGCCGCCGTTTCCGCAGCAGGTATTGGCGCCGGCCATTTCCACCAGTTCGCAGTCGGCACTGGCCTTGATGAGCTGCCTGGGCTGCCGGCTGACTCCAAGAGATTTTTCCAAATGGCAGGGGTCGTGGTAGGTGACCTGTTTCACTGCTGCCTTATCGGCCCCGGCCGGTGCCACATTCAGAACATCCACCAAAAACTGGCTGATATCCATTGTTTTTTCGGCCCACTGCCCGGCACGGTATCTGGCCTTTGAGTTTTCCGGCGCCATCATGGGCCAGATCTCCTTAATGGTGGCCGTACAAGTGGCGCAGGGGGTGATCAAATAATCAAAATCCCCGGCTTCAAACAGGTCCACATTATGGGACAACAAACTGTTAAAGGTATGTTGTTCTCCCGAGGCAAGGGCTGGGATGCCGCAGCAGGCCTGCCCTTTGGGCATAAAAATACCCACACCGTGGTGGTTGAGCACCCGTAATACGGCCTCCCCGATTTCCGGATTCATCTTGTCGGTGACGCAGCCTGGGAAAAATGCCACCCGGAGGCCGGATTTACCGGCCGGCGTATCCAGCGATGTGCAGATTTTATGGAACGGTTTTTTCGCCAGGGGCAGAAAATGCCGTTCCCCGATGATATTGGACAACAGCGTTGAGCATCTCGTGCCCAGGGCAGGATCAGCCTTGGATGTCCCCAGGTTCTGGAACCTTGACGCCGCCGTGACCAAAGTGTCCATACGTTCCGGGTGTTTAAGCATTCCCCTGAAAATGAGCTTTTTCACAGGGGAAAGCCCGAGGTACTCGGTGAGGGCGGCACGGGCCTTGAGAAAAATCTCAAGAATCTTCACCCCGCTGGGACAATTGGCCGCACAGGTACCGCACATGAGGCATTTTTCGATCCGGGCCTTGGCCCCTTTGGCGTCGGTGAGCAGTTCCTGTGACAGGCGTTCAAGAAGGAAAATTTTCCCCCTGGCCACATCCCCTTCATCACCGGTCTCTTTAAACACCGGACAGACCGCCTGGCACATCCCGCATTTCATGCAGTCGGTCAGCTGGTTTTCTATATCTTTCAGGCATTTTGCCAGTGCATTTAAATCCGACATATTACATTCCTATGATTTTTCCGGGGTTAAGAATGGTATTGGGATCTATGGCTGCCTTCATGGTCCGTGAAAAATCAATGGACGACTGGCCCACCTCGTTTTTCATGAAACCGGCCTTGGCAATGCCGATGCCGTGCTCTCCGGAGAGGGTCCCCCCCAAGTTCAGGGCCGCATCAAAGAGGTCGCTGACGCATTGCTCCACTTTGTGCCATTGTGCAGTGTCCCTGCGGTCCGTTAAAATGGTGGGGTGGAGATTACCGTCACCGGCATGGCCGAAGGTACCGATGGAAAGATCATATTTTTTAGCCAGGCCTTCGATGGCTGAAACCATTGCCGGAATCTTGCTCCGGGGTACGGTGGCGTCTTCCAGTACCAGCGTGGGTTTAAGACGTGCCAGGGCAGATAGTGCCGCACGGCGGGCTTCCCATACCTTTTCCTTTTCAGCCTCATTTTGGGCCACCTGGATTTTCCGGGCACCCATTTTTTTACAGATTTCCTCCAAACGGGCGCCGTCCTCGGCCACCTCTCCGGGGTGGCCGTCCACCTCGATGAGCAACAGAGCCTTTGCATCCCTGGGGAGCCCGACTTTTGCAAAATCTTCAACCGCGTTGATGGTGAAATTATCCATCAGTTCCAGGGTGCAGGGAACGATTTTGTCCGCTATGATGGCGGCAACGGTCTGGGTGGCGTCCTCAACGGTATCATAGATGGCCATCATGGCCTTGGAGGCTTTCGGGGGCGGAATCAGCTTCAGGGTAATTTCGCTGAACACCCCCAGGGTGCCTTCAGAAGCCGTCATCAGTCCGGCCAGGTTATACCCGGTGACGCATTTTACGGTTTTGGCCCCGCTGGTGACCAGGTCTCCTTGGGCACTAAAGAATTCCACCCCCATGACATAATCCTTGGTCACCCCGTATTTAAGGCCCCGCAGGCCGCCGGCATTTTCAGCCACGTTGCCGGCGATGGTTGACACCGCCTGGGACCCCGGATCGGGCGGGTAAAACAGGCCCTTGCCCGCAACCTCGGCCGCCAGGGCGGCGGTGACCACGCCGGGTTCAACCCGGGCATACATGTCGGCTTCGTTGATTTCCAGGATCCGGTTCATTCTGTTGGTAAGAAGCACAATCCCTTCTTTCATGGGAATGGTGCCGCCGGAAAGGTTGGAGCCTGCCCCTCTTACGGTAACGGGCACACCGTTTTCATTACACAGGGCCAGAACCTTGCCGATTTCCTCTGTCGACCCGGGCCGGACTACAGCCGCGGGAGAGACCGGATCAAGTACAGCCGCGTCGTAGGAATAATTCTGGCGGTCCACCTCGGCCGTCATCACCCCGTTTTTGCCGCAGATATTTTCAAACTCGGTAATTAAAGATTTTGAAAGCATTTATAATATCCTTTCCAATTAAAACGTACCGGGGAAAATAATGTAAATGTAAGCCAGGGCAAGACCGCCGGCGATAATGCCGTAGAGGATACAGGGGATCATGGTGCGGCGGATAATGGTGCCTTCCATCCCCACCAGGCCCACGGTAGCGGATGCGGCCACGACATTATGCACACAGATCATATTGCCCATGGCGGCCCCCACAGCCTGCATGGCCACAATGATCTCATGGCTGGAACCGATCTTGGATGCAATCCCGTACTGGAAATCGGCAAACAGGAGATTGGACACGGTGCAGGACCCGGTGATAAATGCACCCAGCGCCCCCACGTAGGAGGCCATCACCGGCCATGCCGCGCCGGTGATTCCGGCAACGAACTCTGCCATGGTCAGGGGCATGGAAGAATATCCCCCTGCCCCGTTGGCGGACTGCTTGAGGATCTCTACCATGGCCACGGCAAAAAGCATGGCAATGGTTGGATTTTTCATTTTTACAATGGAATCTTTCCAGGCCGTCTTGACCTTGCCGGCAGGAATCCTGTGGAGAAAAATGGTAATGACAGCAACCAGCATGAAAGGCACCACACCGGGAAGGTAAAGCGGTTTCATGGCAAAGTTGACGGTCTCAAAGCCCAGGATATGGGGAAATGAAATCACCCAGGAGGTGACCCAGCCTTTAAAGGGAAGGGATCCGATACGGGTGAGCACCAGGAGGCCGGCAATGAGGACATAGGGCATCCATGCAGCGACCTGGCCCATTTTGGGTGTAAGGTTGTTGGAACCGGGCTGGATCTCTCCCACCCAGTCTTTTTCCCAGGCGGCGCGTTCTCCAAACTCCCATACATCCTTGGGCAGGAACATTTTTTTCTTGGCACCGGCAACGACCAGTGCAAGGCCCAGCAGGCCGCCCAGAAGGGAGGGGAACTCAACGCCGAATACCAATGCGGTGAACAGATAGGGAAGAGAGAAGCAGACGGCAGCGAACATGGCGAATTTCCATGCCCCCATCCCTTCTTTCCAGGATTTATTCTTGCCGAAAAACCGGGTGAGAAAGCAGACAACAAACAGGGGGAGCAGAAAGGAAACCACTCCGTGGGTCAAGGCTGAAAATATGCCCACGTCTTTCATGAAGGCGTCAAAGGAAGCGACTGCACCTGAGGCGCCGTCGGCGGCAATGGCTTGTTCAACAGTTGTTTTCAGGGTTTTAAGGCCGAACCAGATGGGGGTGCCCACCGCCCCGAAGGTCACGGGTATGGAGTTGAGCATCAGGCAGACACAGACGGCAGCCAGTGCAGGAAACCCAAGGCCGAGCAGCAGAGGGGCGCCAATGGCAGCAGGGGTGCCGAATCCGGCAGACCCCTCAATGAAGGCCCCGAATAAAAACGCGATTATAATGGTCTGTACCCGGCGGTCCGGGGAGATGGTGGTAAAGCCGTAGGAAATTGTCTCCATTGCCCCGCTTTCCCGCAGGGTATAAAGAATCAGAATCGCGCCGAATACGATGATCAGGACGTTTATGGCGCTGCCGAAACCGCTGAGGGTGGCTGCTGCGACCAGGCCGGCCGGCATTTTCCAGATAGCGGCACCGATAATGGCACAGGCCAGCCAGGCCAGGGGCATGGCTTTGGTGGCAGGCCATCTCAGACCCACCATGAAAATCAAAACGATGGCAATTGGGATAAAGGCAACAAACGCAAGCAAACCGAGAGACATTTTTCCTCCTTTTAAGTGAACCTAAAAATTGCATTCACTGTTTTAAATTCTAAATGATAAAGAACAAGGTATCGTGTTATATTGGAATTCAATATCATTCCCAGCCTGTTTTCAGGCAGTTTGGTTTAAAACAGTGAACCCCCTCCGGGAGCATCTTTTGGCAGGGTACCCGCGCGTTGTTTTCCTGTCCCATATTCAGTACCCAAAGACACCTGCAACTTTTAGATTAAAAATTAATCAACGCATGCCCCCCGTTACAGATTCCGTGCCATCGTTTATAAGGTCTTGTAATCATGCATTAATTGGAAAATTATCCATTTTTTTGGATAAAAAATCATGGAATACCGGGCACCAATGGTCCGAAAAAACAGACCATTAAAATGGGTTTGCCCCCCGGCCTCATAGAATATTCCTATATATTCCTGCGGTTATGAATGTAGTCTGTTTTTTCGGACTCATGGGGTTCCTGCCGATTATAGAATTCTGGTATATCCCTTGCCCCGGTTTATCCCACCTCGGCTCCGATTTTTTTAGGATTCCCGCAGCAATGCAGTCAAATTTAATGGCATGAAACTTGCCATCTTGCCTCAGCACCTGTTTTTCGGGTAAACTGAACCAATTATTTTTATCAAGGCAAACCAATATGGGCTTATTTAAATACGTTCTTACGATCATCGCTGTGCTGCTGTTCGCCGGATCCGGCGCCATGGGTGCAAACCTGGCAGACAAGCGGATTTTATACTTGAATTCCTACCACAACGGATATGCCTGGTCCGACGGCATCCTGAAGGGCATCCGTCTCGTACTGCCCAGGGAGATTCAGAACTTGAATTTCCAGGTGGAGTACCTGGATACAAAGCAGTACAGTACTGCCGCCATGCGGGAAACCGTATATAATTTTCTGAAGAATAAATACAGGGATGACCGGTTTGACGTGGTCATTACCTCGGACAATGCGGCCTTTGAATTTGCCATCGCCCACAGGAAAGCCCTTTTTGCTGGTGTCCCCATTGTTTTCTGCGGCCTTAATAACTATCGTCCGGAAATGATCCAGGGCAGAAAGGGAATCACCGGCATTGCCGAAAGCGTGGATTTCAGCAGCAATCTTGAAATTGCCCGGAAGCTGCATCCAAATGCCCGGCAGATGATGGTCATCGGCAACAACAGCGTCACCTCCGAGGCGATTATACGTGAAATCAAAGAGACCATTGAAAAGGATAAAATTGACTTTCCCATCTCCTTTATCACAGGATTCCGTATTGAAGAGTTAATCGCCGGGAAGCGGTCCTATTTCAATGATCTGCCGCCGGACACCCTGATTTACACCGTGCCGGGATATGAAGAAAGCAACGGCATCTTCTACGGTTCAGAGGAGATCTGCCGCATGGTCTGCAATGCCGTCAACCTGCCGGTTTACAGTTCATGGGTATTCCTGGCCGGCACCGGCATTGTTGGGGGCAAACTGGCCTCCGGGGTAGAGCACGGAAAAACAGCAGCCGGTGTGGCCCTTAGAATCCTTAACGGGGAAAACCCCGATACTATTCCGGTAAAAACCCGGGGCGGCCATGCCTATGTCTTTGATTACCAGGTGCTTAAACGATTCAAGGTGGATACCTCCCTGCTGCCGGAAAACAGCCGGCTCATCAACCAGCCATATAATTTTTACCGGCTCAACCGTCAGCTTTTCTGGGGGATTATCGGTGTCATGGCGGTTTTAGCCGGTTTAGTCCTCCTACTGGTCCTGAACATGGACCAGAAAAAAAAGGCCAACCTGGCCATGGAGGCCTCTAAAAAGCAGCTGCGCCTGATCTTTGACAGTATCCCCCACCTGGTTTTCTGGCAGGACCGGGACCTGAAACTGGTGGATGTCAACCAGTCCTTTCTGGATTTTTTCAATGTCCGAGACAAGGAAACCATCATTGGACAGGACATTTCATCTGTACCGGACCTGGTTTATACGGCCGAGGCATCCAGGCAGCGGGGCAGGGAAATCCTGGAAACCGCCACCCCCTGCTATGCCAAGCTGGTTAAAATCCAGCGCCGCAGCCAGGAGCAGATATGGCTTGAAATCAACAAAATTCCCATTATCGACAAGAATGGACAGGTGGCAGGCGTTCTGAGCACGGCCGAGGACACCACAAAAAAAATAAATCTGAAAAAACAATTGGCCCAGGCCCAGAAAATGGAGGCCCTTGGAATATTGTCCGGGGGCATTGCCCATGATTTCAATAATATACTTACTTCCATTATCAATTCGGCAGAACTGGCCATTGACGACGTACCCGAGAATTCCATGACCCGGAAAGATCTTGAACGGGTACTGTCGGCGGGAAGAAGGGGTGCCGCCCTTGTCAAGCAGATCCTCACTTTCAGCCGGCCCGGCCACGTGAGATTCAGGAAAATGAATATTTCCAGGGTGGTTGCCGATGCCATGGCCCTTGTTGAAACCTCCCTGCCGGGCAATATAGAGGTGGTCACGGATATCGGACAGAATGAATTCTGGTGCCAGGGGGATGCCACCCAGATCCACCAGGTGGTCATGAACCTGTGCACCAATTCCTTCCAGGCCATGGGCGGCATGGGCGGACGCCTGGAGGTCATGCTCAGGGACCGGGTGGTCGAAAACGGCAATACATCCGATACCGGCATAAAGCCGCTCAATGTCCCGGAAGGCAATTATGTGGCGCTGACCGTGTCTGATAACGGGCCCGGTATTGATCCGGAAATACTGGATAAAATCTTTGACCCCTTTTTTTCAACCAAGGGGAAAAATATCGGTACCGGACTGGGGCTCTCCATGGTCCACGGCATCGTCCAGGGCCACAACGGAGGCATCTCCATAACCAGCAGGCCATTTGACCGGACCCGGTTTACCATTCTCATTCCCAAGATGGATGACGAGGGTGAAGAGGAATTACCGACGGAAGAAAACAGCACCTCCGGCCAGGGGCGCATACTATTTGTGGAGGATGATCCGGAACAGCGGGAAAGCGTCCCCAGGATCATAGAAAAACTTGGATACCGAGTCTTCCCAGCGGAAAGTGCGGTGGTCGCCCTCGATATTCTGGACCGTTCCTCACAGGATTACGATCTGGTGATCACAGATTATGACATGCCTAAAATCAGCGGCCTTGACCTGGCAAAGGAGCTTAAAAAAAGAATGCCTGATCTCCCGGTGATCATGGTTTCGGGCCGGAATGTGGAATTCAGCCGCCAGGAATCGGGCAATATCAAGGAATTTATTGTAAAGCCCTATGATAAAACCACACTTTCCAAGGCCATCGGCGACGTGATATAAGATGGGGATATGGCACGGATACTGATCATAGATGACGATAACAATTTCTGCGAAACCATGGAAAGCCTGGTCCTTCGCATGGGCCACGACTTTCTTTCCGCCGGTAGTCTCTCCCTGGGGATGGAACTGCTCCGGACCCAGGAAATTGACATTCTGCTTCTGGATGTCCGCCTGCCGGATGGTGACGGACTGGCCGCCCTGCCCCGGATCAAGGAAATCGCCTTTTCCGTTCCGGAAATTTTTATCATCACCGGTCTTGGAGACCCGGACGGTGCGGAGACCGCCATTGCCCAGGGGGTATGGGATTACATCGTCAAGCCCACCTCCGTGAAAGAAACCCGGCTGAGCCTGACCCGGGCCCTGACTTACAGGGAGGAGAAAAAAAGCAAATACCAGGCCGTTGCCCTGGATCTTACCCGGATCATCGGGGAATCTCCGGCCATGAGGCAATGCTTTGAAACCATGGCAAAGGGCGCCCTGTCCAACGCCCCGGTGCTCATCACCGGCGAGACCGGGACGGGCAAGGAGCTTTTTGCCCAGACCATCCACCACAACAGCCCCCGCCAAAAAAAGGGATTTATTGTCGTGGACTGTGCCTCCCTCACAGAAACCTTGCTTGAGAGCACCTTGTTCGGCCATAAAAAAGGCGCCTTTACCGGAGCGGTGGAAAAGCGGGACGGCCTGGTCAAACTGGCCCACCGGGGCACGCTTTTCCTTGATGAAGTCGGGGAAATGCCCCTGTCCACCCAGAAATCATTTCTCCGGGTGCTCCAGGAAAAAAAATTCAGGCCATTGGGCGAAACCGTTGAGGAAAAAAGCGATTTCCGCCTCATTGCCGCCACCAACCGCGACCTTGAGGCCATGGTGGAAAAGGGCAGCTTCCGCCAGGACCTGCTGTACAGACTTAAGACCGTCCACCTCAATCTGCCCCCCCTGCGAAAGCGGGGAAAGGACATCAAACGCCTGGCCATCTACCGTACCAACCAGCTCTGCGATGAATACGGCCTGCCGGTAAAGGGATTTGAACAGGGATTTTTCGATACCCTGGACGCCTATCCCTGGCCGGGCAACGTTCGGGAGTTGTTCAATGTACTGGAAACGGCCTTTGTGGCTTCGGGCAACGAAGGCACCCTCTATGCCATGCACCTGCCCGGCACCATCCGGATCCAGGTGGCCAAGGCCTCCATTGAAAAGGGGCAGGCCCAGGACAGGCCGTCCCCCCTGCCCGGATCCGCCCCTGCCTTTTCCCAGGGGAAATTCCCTGGATTCAAAGCCTATAAGCAGGATATGGAACGGTGTTATCTTGAAAGTGTTATCGATGCGGCAGACGGCAATGTCCGGACCATTCTGGAGTGGTCAGGACTGTCAAAATCCCACTTCTACAGCCTGTTGAAAAAATACAAAATAGCCATATAGATTATGAAAATTCACCGGTTTTACGGTGTCTTGGCCTGACAGGTCATCCTGAAAAACCGTTGAACCGGGTTCAGGGTATGGCCGGTATCTTAAGGTCCCCGGCCTGGTCGGCCAGAGCCGCAAGTTCCTCATAATAGTCGGCCAGGTCCGGGTCTGGATGGCGCAGGTTATACTGCCTGAACCGCCAGAAGGCAGCCGCCGTTGCCGCATACACCAGGAACGGGATGAACTGCTCCCTTTCCCGTCGGCTCAGGGGACGGCGGTTCTGGTATCCCCTGAGCATCCCGTCGATTTTATCCCGGTCAAACTGGCCGCGGGCCGAGCAGCAGCCCACAGCAGCCATGCCCAGATCGTAGAGCAGATAATACAGGCTGGCCTCTTCAAAATCCAGCACCGCTGACAGCCTGCCCTTGTCGAACAGCAGATTATCCCAGAATATATCACCGTGGATAAATCCCCGGGCCATGGCCGGGTCCAGTTCCCCTTTCAGCCAGGTCTCCTTTTCTGCCAACCAGTCTTTGAAGGGATGGGAGAGCCCCTGGGAATCAAGGACTTCATCAAAATGGCCGAGGCCGTAAGGAAAGGCCTGGGGCAGGCCTGCAGGAGGCTCAAGCTCATGCAGTTTGGCCATGGCGTCTCCCACCTGTTCCAGCATGGACCTGTCCAGATCCCTGACCACCTTCCCTGGCAGGAATTCCTTTATATACACCGGTTTTCCGTCGTGGATGATGAAACTGGAGCCCTCTGCGGTATGGACAGCCCGGGTGGAGGGGAAACCGCCGGCGTCAATATAATCCAGCACCCGGGTCAGGACCTCAACCTCGTCAGGCGTCTTTTCATCGCATACACAAAGGGTGAAATTTCCCTTGGAAAGGTTCAGCCGGTAGGAAGAATTGGCCTGTCCCCCGGAAAGGGGCACCGCCTTTTCGGCCCGGCCCAGGTCGTAACTGCCTAAAATATCGTTGATGTCCTTAACATCTAATTTTGTGTAATCGGCCAATGACATCTCCTGGTTTTCTTATGGATTTGGTTTGTATCCCCTGTCTGCATAGCCACCTATCTCCCCTGCCAGATAATCTTCAAGGTTTTCAAGGGCGCAGACAGAAAGATTTTTTTTATTTTGCGGTATCCGGGAGAGGGCCGGGTGAACGGCCCCTTCCGGTAACGGCCCTTCCCCGCCGGCGCCCAGGGCACGGGCAATGACTTGGGGGAATTTTGCCGGATGGGCCGTTGCCAGGCAGACCACGGGCAGGCCGGTCTTTTTCCTGGTCTCAAGGGCGCCCGCCAGGGCCACAGCCCCGTGGGGATCCAGCAGGTAGGGCCGTTTTGTGGAACCGGCAAAGGCCTTAATGGTGTCCAGGATCAGTTCATCGCCCACGGAAACAGCCTGAAACCCTTTGTTGACTTCGGCCCTGGTCCGGGCATCCAATTCAAATCCGCCGCTGTCCTCCAGGGCATCCATCAACAAATTGATTTTTCCGGTCTGCCGCCCCGTTGCAAAATAAAGGAACCGCCAGAAATTATAGGGAAGGACAATGTCGATGGCCGAGGCGCAGGTCGGGATCAGGGTGCCGGGCTGGAAAATTCCCTGGGTAAAGGCCCGAAAAAGGGTCTGGTTGGCATTGGCGGCACAGACAAATGTTTCAACGGGCAGTCCCATTTCCCTGGCCAGGTACCCTGCGAACAGGTTGCCGAAGGCGCCCGAAGGGACCGAAAACACACAGGGCTCGCCGATCTTCCATCTTTTTCCCCCGTCCTGCTGGCGGCTAACTTGGAAATAGGCATAAAAATAGTGTACGGACTGAACCATGACCCGGCACCAATTGATTGAATTGACACTGGAGAGATTCAGCCGGTGTTTCCTGTCGGGTTCACTGAACAGCCGTAGCACCACCCGGTCCAGGTCGTCGCCCCCGTCCGGGCAGCCGGTCACCCCGACAGGATGTATGTTTGCGGCCCGTATGCCTGTCATCTGCCCCTCCTGTTCCGGGGAAATCATCCCGATGGGAAACAGGGGCCAGCAGTTGATGGTGGAACGTCCGGCGGCTGCATGGACGGCAGCCGGGCCGGTGTCTCCGGTGGTGGCAAGCACCAGATTCAGCCGTTTATCCTCCCGGGCCAGCAGATAGTCCATGGTCCGGATCAGGAATCCCATGGCAATATCCTTAAAGGAAAGGGTCGGTCCGTGGAAGAGTTCCAGGATGTACATCTCTTTCTGACCTGGACATGGAACCACCGGAAGGATATCCGGGTGGCCGAACCCTTTAAAGCTTTCACGGATCAGCCGGTCCAGGTCGGGCGTGGGGATAATGGCCGGATCAATGAATTCGGAAAGGATGCGGCTGCACAATTGGATATAGTCCAGGTGCTGCATCTCTTCCAGATCTTCCCTGGAAAATTTCGGCAAGCGGTCGGGCACAAAAAGCCCGCCGTCCTGGGCAAACCCCTGGAGTACGGCTGAATCAAACCCCACAGGTGCTATTTTTCCCCGGGTGCTGGTAAACCGGATCGGGTGGTTGGCACTCATGGAATCCTCCTTTATTACTCGCCTCTTCGGAGACAGTTTTTATTGCCGGGGGCCGTGTTAACGGATTCAATTCAAGACCGCTTTCGGCCGCCCGCGGATTCTGGATACAGGCGCTAAATGACAGGCCGCCGCCGGTAAATCAGCAGGCCGGGCATGGCCAGCCCCAGGGCCAGGCCCACAATGATGAACATGGCCTTTAAAAAATTCTCCGCAATGGCACCGGCCAGTTCCTGGGTATAGCCCATGTGATTGATTTCCACAAGGGCGATCATGGCCTTGAAGGCATATACCCCGGGCACCATGGGAATCACGGCGGCAACGGTAAAAACCTTTGGATGGGCCAGGAAGCGGCGGGACCAGTATACCCCGATCATTCCCACCAGTGAGGCGGCAAACAATGTGGCCCATTCAATGGGGATACCGGATGCCATAAACAAAAAACGGCTGCCGTGCCCCAAGGCGCCGCCCAGTGCGCAATAGCCGAGTGCATTCCTGGGTACATTGAACACCAGTGCAAACCCCACCGCCGGCACGGCCGCAAAGGCCATATCGTTCAATAGGCCCATGGCAAAGGACATCGCTGAACTCATCATCCGACCCACCCCCTGACATTCATGAGCATCATGGCCCCGACAATTCCAAGGCTGGTGGCCAGGGTCAGCAGGCTGGCCATGACAAACCGTGCCACCCCCATATTGGTATAGCCTTTTAGCATATCCGCGGCAGCGTTGATCAGCGGAAACCCCGGCACCAGCATGAGCACCGATGAGGCCGTGGCGACAAAGGGCAGATTGCCCAGGTGACAGATCATGGCCTGGGAAGAAATAAGGGTGGTCACAAATGCAGTGGTTCCAAAGGTAAGCATGGGATTGAAATGACGGAATCCCATCTCCTGCCGCACCACCATTCCGGCGGCGGAGGCGATAAAAGTCACACCGAATACAAGCCAGTCCCCCCCGGCCAGGCGGCTGAAGGACGCACAGGAGAGCCCGATCATCACAACCACCAGCCACCGGTTATAGCGTTCAGGGGAGATGCTGTCCAATTTTTCCTGGGCCCCGGAATGGTCCAGCACCCCTTTCTCCATCAGGATACAGGTGCGCTGCACCTGGGTGACCACCCGCATGTTGATGCCCCGGTCGGCACAGCGCCGGGCCGTGGTAATGCAATGGCCGCCGGCCACGGTGGTCACCACCAGAGAACTGGCGGAGAGGGAGACCTCAACCTCATCCATGCCGGCCGCCTTCCCGATCCGGTTCATTATATTGCCCACCAGCGTACTTTCGGCCCCATGGGCCAGCAGCATCCGGCCAGCCTGGGCAATCAGCCTTGATACCGCTCTTTGTTCTGTTTCCACTCAATACCTCAATAAAATAAAGGAGAATCGTTATTCAACGGCAGGCAGCTATATCATTTTTAGTCGCGATTTTAAACCGGGAATTACTGCGAAAACAATTATGCGGCCTGTATTTACAACACAATACCGGAAATGCTATCCTTTTCAAAGATCCTACCAAGACCTGGAGGAGGTGGAACATGGCTGTTATATACTTAATACTCGTTGTTCCGGCAATTTTTTTCGGCCTTTACCTGGCCGCTTATATCCGCTATGAAATCAAAATTTACCGGTATTATCGTAAAAGCGGGTACGATTATTCCCCCTGCTGGTTCCGCATCTGGGTACGCCTTTCCACAGGAACGGCCGGGGCAGCGGATAAAAAAGATATAAACCCCTAAGGCATGAGGGAATCCAGGGCGCATCATGACCCATAAATTAAACGTGTTATTTCTGTGCACCGGCAACTCCTGCAGAAGCCAGATGGCCGAGGGATGGGCCAATGCACTCAAAAAAGACAAAATAAAGGCCTGGTCGGCAGGGATCGAAACCCACGGGCTCAACCCCAATGCGGTGAAGGTGATGGCCGAAGCAGGGATTGATATATCAGGACACACCTCAAAATTGGTCAGTGAACTGGATCACAGGGATTGGGATGTGGTGGTAACGGTCTGCGGCCATGCCAATGAGAACTGCCCCTATTTCCCCGGGCCGTGCAGGGTTATTCATGTGGGATTTGACGACCCGCCCAGGCTGGCCGAGGAATTGGCCCAAAAAGGCGAAAGTGAAGAAAGACAGATGGATTGCTACCGAAGCGTCCGGGATGAAATCCGGGCATTTGTCGAAAAAATGCCCCAGAATATTATCTGATCCACAGGCGGGGGAAACTGCCCCTTGGCCTGGAGAACCGGCGCCCCATCCAGAACATCCCATCGTCCAGGTGCAACTGAATTCCAAACAGAGGTTTACAATTCATAGATTTTCCTGTAAATACCCAATCCTTTGCGCTTTAAATCACTTACAGGAAAAAAATTATGTCACCCATATTCGGTATTGATTTCGGCACCTCAAACTCAGCCCTGTCCGTATGCATGGACGGCCAGGTAAAGATGCTTGACGTGGACCCGGGCAACCCTATTTCAAATTCCCTGAAATCCATCCTCTATTTTCTCAAGGAAGAGGGAAAAACAACCTCCTATGTGGGATATGAAGGGGTCACCCAGTATATCGACACCGAGGCCGAAGGCCGTTATATGCAGTCAATAAAGACCTTTCTTCCAGACACTGGCTTTGAAAAAACAGCCATTTACGGCCAGAACTACACCCTTGAAGAATTGATCAGTATTTTTCTCAAAATCATGAAAGAGCGTGGCGAAGCCCTTATCGGTAAAGCGGTTTCAGACCTGGTTCTGGGGCGGCCGGTCATTTTTTCCCAGGACAGGGAGCGGGAGACCCTTGCCGGGGAACGGCTGATCCGGGCGGCGAAACTGGCCGGATTTAAAAATATCACCTTTCAGATGGAACCCATTGCCGCGGCCTTTTCCTATGAGAACAGTCTTCCGGCCGGCAAAGAAGAGATCGTTCTGGTCGGGGATTTCGGTGCGGGGTCTTCGGACTTCACCATCCACCGGGCCGGCAATACGGGCAAAGGCAACCTTGAAGCGCGGGCCGGTGATATCCTTTCCGTGGGCGGCGTCTATGTGGGCGGCGACAGTTTTGATTCCCAGATCATGCGCAACCGGGTGGCGGATTACTATGGCAAGAATGTCCAGGTCAAATCCATGTTCAGCGACAATATGACCGGGCTTTCCCCCCTGGTCATCCGAAAACTCATGCAATGGCATCTCATCCCACAGCTGCGCAGGCCTGTCACCCTGGACAATATTAAGGAGCTAAAAGTGGGGGCGGGCCTGAGGGACAAAAAGCTGCTGACCAACCTTGAAACCCTTATCCATTCCAATTACGGATATATTCTGTTCCGGGCCATTGAAAAGACTAAGTGCCTGCTATCCGGACAGGACCAGGCGCCATTGGTTTTCAAGGACTACGGCATGGCCATAGAGGATCTGCTTTCACGCAGTGATTTTGAAGAGATGATTATTAATGAAGTGGAAGAGATCCGCACCTGCATCGACGATACCCTGGCAGGAGCCGGCCTAGCCCCCGAAGAGGTGGATGTGGTGTTCCTCACCGGCGGCTCCTCGCATATTCCGTTGATCCGGTCCATTTTTTCAGAAAAAATCGGGGCAGACAAAATCCGCACCGGGGATGCCTTCACCAGTGTGGCCTACGGACTGGGGCTGTATGGAAAACAGCTTTTAAATTAATATCTTGCGGCACCGATTAAAGCAGACCGGCCAGGTGATTTAAGGCCGTTCAGCCCCTTAACTTTTTCCAGCGATACCTGAAGGTGTGGTGGTTCATATTCAAAAGCTTTGCTGCCCGGCTTTCGTTTCCCCCGGCCTGCTCCACCGCCAGGGCCATGTAACGGCGCTCTATCCCGTTAAGGATATCCCCCAGGTGAACCCCCTCTTCCGGTATTGTAACCGGCTTTACCTCTTCGGGCCGTGAGTTCGGCGGCCGGGCCGGGGATCGGGGCCCCAAGCCCAGGTCGTCCACAGAGACCAGGGCGGTTTTTGCCACGAGTACGCTGCGCTCAATGATATTTTTCAGCTCCCGGACATTGCCGGTGAATGTATGGGAGAGCAGAACGCCCACGGCTTCATCGGAAAACCCCTTTAAGTCCTTCCTGAATTTAGTGTTAAATTCATGGAGGAAATGCTTGGCCAGCGGAAGGATATCGTCGGGCCGCTGGTTCAGCGAAGGGATGTCCGCATGCACCACGCAGAGGCGGAAAAAGAGGTCTTTCCTGAATTTTTCAGTTTCCACAAGGGCTTGAATATCCTTATTGGTGGCTGATACGACCCGGGTCTGCACCTGCAGTTTCCGGGTGCCGCCCACCTTGTAGAATTCGCTGCTTTCAAGGAACCGAAGCAGCTTGGCCTGCCCGGCCGCGCTCAGATCCGCCACCTCGTCAAGGAAAAGTGTGCCCTGGTCAGCCTCTTCTATAAATCCCCGTTTGCCCTGGGGCCGGGCCCCTGAAAAGGCGCCGGGTTCATAGCCGAAGAGTTCGGATTCGATCAGGTCCTCGGGAAAGGCCGAACAGTTCACCGCCACAAAGGGGCCCTGGAATACCGGGCTTCTGGCATGGATGGCCTTGGCAATAAGCTCCTTGCCCGTCCCCGTTTCCCCGAGAATCATGATGGGGGTATCCGGGCTCTGGGCCACCATGTCGATGAAATCCATCACATTTTCAATATTTTTGCTCTCTCCGATGAAACAGGGCTCGTTGGCCTTGAGAAATTTTTCCTGCAGAAGATGGACTTCTTTGGTCAAGGCAATGGAGGCCACTGCCTTCTGAATGGTCAGCTCCATGATATCCGGGTTAATGGGCTTGATGATAAAATCAAAGGCCCCGCCTTTCATGGACTGGATGACCATGGAAATATCTTCGTAGGCCGTTATCATGACCACCGGGATGCCGGGGTGGGTTCCTTTGATCCGGGCCATGGCCTCAATCCCGTTCATCCGGGGCAGGCCGATATCCATGAGCACCAGGTCCGGCGGCTCCCTGTCCAGGGACTCAATGAATGTTTCGGCATCTTCAAAGAGCTGGACCGCATACTCATGGGAGAGGACCATCTCCAGAGAATCACGGATACTTTCCTCATCATCGACAATGGCAACGGTATATTCAATCATGACTGGCGCTGTTCTTCCGGAGCGTTAACGGGCAGTTTAATGATAAATTCGGCGCCAAGATCCTCTTCGGCGTGGAATTTGAGTGACCCGCCGTGGTCCAGGATTATCCTGTGGCAGATGGAGAGGCCGATGCCCGAACTATTTGCCTTTGTGGTGTAAAAGGGGTCAAAAATTTTTGACTGGTGGGCGTAGGGAATGCCGGGGCCCGTGTCTTTCACCCGGATAAAAATCGCCCCCTTGGCCTTGCACTGCCCTGTTGACAATTCAATGCGCTTCTCCCCGTCATGGGCCTTCATGGCCTCGGCCGCATTGGTGACCAGGTTGAGAATCACCTGCTCGATGAGGTGGGGCTCGGCCCAGCACTTGGGCAGGTCCGGATCCAGTTTTTTCTCCAGTTTAATATGGCTCTTTCTCAGGGATACAGCCGTCAGTTTGGTGACCTCGTCGATGTAGGTGTTCAGATCCGCCATTACGAATTTCGGCCGGGTGGGCTTTGAAAAATCCATCACCCGCTGAATAATGGACTCAATCTTATTGGAGGCCGATTCAATTTTTTCGATGATGGACAATACCCTGGTGATATCCCCCATATGGTTGTAAATCTGCTTGAGTGCCTTCAGGTAGATGTAAATGCCGGACAGGGGATTGCGGATCTCATGGGCAATGCCCGCAGTGACCCTTCCCAGGGAAGTCATCTTGTCCTGGATCCTTAAAAAAGTCTGGACCTTTTTTGAATCCGTGATGTCCATAATATTGGTCAGTACCGAAGGTTCGCCCAGATAGTCTATCCTGCATGCGGATACCAGTGCCCATCTCAGGCCCGCGTTTTTTTTGCCGTCCACCATGGGATGGTATTGGAAATCCGTTTCGATGTGGTCGATCCGTCCCTCGGCCAGGTCGAGGTATTTTTTCTGGATCCGTTTCCGGTCTTCTTCGTAAACATGGGGAAACTCCGGCGGGCTGAATGCCTGGTCGATGAGCCGGTGAACCTTTCTTCTGCCGTGGCTCCGGTAAACGATGGTATCGTTCTGGATGATGGATATATGGTTCAGCGAATTTTCAATGAGCATCTGGAACCGGGCCCGGCTCCTTTCCCTGGCCCTTTCCGCCGTCAACCGTTTTTCCTCAAGGTCCATGCGGTAGAGCCCCAGGGCAATATCGTCGGCCACCTCTTTTATGACGGCTTTTTCCATACTATCCATGGCCAGGCGTCGGGGGATGGAAAGCACCATGAATCCGTAGATCCGGGTCTCGTGGGCCAGGGCCACGGCAATGGCGCCCCTGTCTGCATAATTTTCGGCAAGGATACATCCGGCACATTCAGCCACCGGGTCTTCGGCGGTAAATACGCCTCCGTTTTCCATTACCGCATCAATACACCGGAAAGATTCTTGCTGCTCAAGCCGCTGCCTCATCCCATGGAATCCGCCGTCAAATCCGGAATCAACGATCCGTGTGATTTTTTTGTCCGTATCCAGCAGCCCGATCCAGGCGTTGTAATATCCCCGTTTATCAACCAGGATATCACAGATGCCCTTGATGAGCCGCTCCTGGTCGTTCTCCTTGGCCAGCAGCCGACCCACCTCCCTGATGGCGTTAAACACCAGGTTGAGCCGTTCTATTTTCTCAATGCGTATCTCGTTTTCCACGCGAACCCCATCTGTCTTACGACAATGGGCAACCCTGGTCATCAAAGGTTTGCCCACCATAAATCATGAAAAAAACCTATCCGTCAGATAAGCTCTTTCACAAAAATTTTCCCCTTTGAATATGTTTTTTTCAGGTTAAATTCAAGAAAAAAAAGGATGGGTGCCTGCCCCGGCCCAAGCACCGGGCCGGGGGCAGGCTATTTTTTGCATGATCTAGGACATGGGATAGCCGGTCTTAGGCAGGCGCACGCTAAAGCAAGTGCCCTTATTCACCTGTGACGCCACCTTTATCCGGCCGTGGTGGCCGTCAACAATGCGCTTGACAATGGCCAGGCCAAGCCCTGTACCGTTGATAAACCTGGTTTTTTCATTTTTTACCCTGAAAAATTTTTCCCAGATCTGGTCCAGGGACTCCTCGGGGATACCGAAACCGTTGTCTTCCACATGGAGCCGGGCCCAGTTGTCGTCCTGGTCGGCCCGCACTTCCACCCGGCCCCCTTGGGGGGTATAGCGGATGGCATTGGAAATAAGGTTGGACAGCACCTCCCCCATGTTGTTGCGGTTGGCCACCACCTGGATGTCGGCATCCCCCGGCTTTAAAACAAGCTCGATTTCTTTTTCCTCGGCCTGGGCCTGGTAAAGGGCCACATGTTCCTCCATCAGGGGCACCAGATTCATGGCCTCCCGATCCTGGTTGATCAGGCCGGATTCGATTTTGGACAGATCCAGCAGTTCGGTTGCCAGTTCTGTCAGCGAGGTAATTTTCAGAGACGAGCGTTCCAGGATCTCCTTTTGTTTTTCCGTTACGCTGCCGGCCAGGCCGTCCAGCACCACCTTCAGCTGCATGAGTATGGAATTCAACGGGCTTTTAATCTCATGGGCCACCATGGAAACAAAATCCGATTTGAGCTGGTCCTCCTGGCGAAGGGCCGTAATGTCGTGGAATACCGTCACCGTGCCGAGGCTCCGGTTGAGCCGGTCCCTGAAGGGAATGCACCGGATCCCGATGATGATCTCTTCCCCGCCCACGGTGACGGTGATTTCCCCGGTCAACTCGGCATAGGCGTCTTCGGGCTGGGAAACGGCCTTGTCTATCATTTCCAGAATCACCGGTTCCTTAACCACCTTGGACACTTCGCTGCCGATGACCCTGGGCTTGGCACACCCCATAAGCCTCAGAAACGCCGGGTTGGCCAGGGCGATTCTTTTCTGGTGGTCCGTGGTCAGCACCCCGTCTCTGAGGGTGTTGATCATCACCCGCATCCTGGACTTTTCCGTGGCAATGTCCTGGAGGGTCTGGATGAATTCAATGGCCTTGGTGATGATAACCCGAAGCTGGCTGGGGGAAAAGGGCTTGGATAAAAAATCAAAGGCGCCCTTTTTCATGGTCTCTATGGAATGCTCCAGGGTGGCATACCCGGTGATAACGATGACCACGGTGTCCGGATGGTTGGCCTTGATATCGGCCAGCACATCAAGTCCCGACAGTCCGGGCATCATCAGATCCAGGAGCACGATATCAAAATGGGACTGTTTAAGCATATCCAGCCCTATTCCGCCGTTGTCCGCGGTTTCCACCCGGCAGCCTTCATCCGAAAGCATGCGGCTGCAGGCGTCCCTGATCCGTTTTTCATCATCCACCACCAGCACCCTGGGATGGAACCGGACATCATCAATCATCTGTTTGAGGGAGGCGGGTGCGCCGCTTGAACTATCTGTATTCCTGGAAATATCCTGCATATGGTTCATCTCTATTGGAAAAGGTTATCCTTAATTTATTTTATCCTAGTTATGCTGCATTGGTTACGCTACATTATCTGCTCTTCATTGACCCCGGGAGGCGGGCAGAAGGCCATGCCACCCTCCTTGGGCAGGTACAGGGGCAGTTCAATGATGAAGGTGGTGCCCTTGGCCCCTGTTTTTTTCACACTGATCCTGCCCGCGTGCTCTTCAATAATACCGTATACGATACTCAACCCCAACCCGGTGCTTTTGCCCACCTCCTTGGTGGTAAAAAAGGGATCAAAAATCTTGGACAGGTTCTGATGGGGGATCCCCTTTCCCGTGTCCTTAATTTCCAGGAATACTTTTTTTATGGTTTTATCCCGGTAGGTGTACAGGCTGATGGTCCCTTCTTCTTCAATGGCATCGGCCGCATTCATGACCATGTTGATAATGACCTGGTTCATTTTATTCAGGTCCGCATTGACCAGCATCATATCTTCGGAGAGGTATTTTTTAATCCTGATATTCTGGAACCTTTTCTGGTCCCGAATCAATTTCATGCTTTTTTCGACGATATCGTTGACCTGGACGATATTTTTGGTGGAATCCATCCCCCGGGAATAGACCAGAAGGCTTTTAACGATATTCCTGCATCGCTGGGCATCCTCCACAATATATCCCAGGTCTTCCTTGGCGCTCTCGTCCAGATCCTGGCGCTCCATGAGCAGACTGGCATAAAACAGAATCCCGGTGAGGGGATTGTTGACCTCATGGGCCACCCCTGCAGCCAATTGGCCCAGGGAAGCCATTTTTTCCGACTGGGCCAGCTGCTTCTGGGTTATCTTCAACTCCTGCTCCACCTTGATTTTATCCTTAAGGTCGTTGTAGATGGCCATGGTGGCGGATTCGTTGCCCTTGTCATCGTAAATAATGGCCGCGGACATCTCCACCTCGATCTCTTCGCCCTCGGCATTGATGATCGCGGTACGGGGGATAATAAGCTTTCCCCGCCCCCCGATTTTTTCATCCCTGAGCATCTTCATGATTTCCTTGGCCCGGCCAGGGGGATAGAGCTGCTCCACATGTTTAATTTTCCCTGAATCGCCGTTGAAATCCCCGAACAATTTCTTTGCCACGGAATTCATTAATTCGATTTTCCCCTGGCGGTCCGCCGCGACGATGGCCGAGGCCGAGGAATAGATCACCCGGCTGATGAATTCTTTGACCCCGATGAGTTCGTTTTCCAGGGATTTGGTCCGGGTCACGTCCCGGATGGAGGAAATCACATAGGCCACCTCACCGTCATCATCGAAAATAGGGGAAAACACCCGGTCCTCCCACTTATACTGTCTCCGTACCGTATAGGAATGGACTTTTTTATCCCGGATAACCCGTGAGATGGGACAGTCTTCTGACTCGCAGGGGGTGTCTTTATACAAAAAAGAGTGAAAGCACTTTTTGCCCACAATATCGTCCAGGGTAATGCGGTAGGTATCGAGAAACTTCCGGTTGGCACCGACAACGCTCCTTGAGGGGTCGATCACCACGGACGGATAGGAAAGGGAGTCGAAAATACGGGCCTGCCAGAAGCGTTCACCGGTTTTTGGGTCATCTGAAAATTCCGGTGTCGGGTTCATGGGGTATCAAATCCTGTTTTCAGGGCGGTCACAGCGGCCTCTCCGAGGCCGGCCTCAAAGACCAGGGTGATTGAGGCGCCGGTACATCCCGCCAGGAGAAATGGGATACCGGCATTATCCAGGCAGCCGGCAGCCGCATTGAATATCCCGTACCGGTCCCCGAAATGGGGGCCGTGGAAATAAACCATATCCGCATTTGCCAACCAGCTGCCGTCATCGCCCGTCCCGGTTTTAAAACCGGTTTCTTCATGGACTTGCTCTTGATCGGCCACCAGGTAGAGGGTGACCGATTTCTCCGGGGCATGGCCAAAGGCGGTTGCGAAATAAAATTTTTTATTTAAGGCGGAAATTTCCTCTCCGGCCTGTCCGAGCCGGTCTATGGAGCAGCGCCGTCCGCTAATTGCAAGCCCCTGTTTGAGGTCAAGCCCATAGGTCTTGATCTTATTTTCCCGGAAATAGGCCCGGGTCTCCTGGTAGCGCTTTTTCACAAATGCGGCGGTTTCTTCATGGAACCCGGGTTCGTAGGGGGTGTGGGTGGGGGGGAGATCAAAGGCCTGCTCAAGCCGGTCAAGCACCTGGCTCTTGTCATATTGGGCGATGACGAAAGAAATCATGGCGTTGGAGGATACCATATGGAAAAAATCAAGATTGGAATCACCGAAAAGGGAGAGCAGAGACCCCAATATGTGTGAACTGGATCCGTGGGGGTATACGGAGACCATGCACACGGGCACATGGTCAGGTAAGGAATCGTCTTCGGTGCAGCATGAAAGGGTGTGGCCGAGGACGTTGGATTCCACGCCCAGGCAGGGCAGGTTTATCCCCTTGCCTGCGAGGTTCCGGTAAAGCGGCGCTTCCGGTGGGGAAACCGCCGGATCCGGTGTTTGATTCAGATGAAACATCCGGTGGCCCACCCGGATGCCGTTGATTCGAATAGCACTCATGGATAAACACGCACCCCGGACCTCATAGCTGATGGGTTGTAAAGGATGTGCGGCAGCCGGTTGATGGGTAAACCGTTTCCCGGCTGCCGCAGGTTTATTTCAGGTATTCAGCCCTGTGGCGAGTGGTCTTTTATTTGCAGTGGTCGTCAACGATTTCCATCAACGCGTCCAGGTCGATGGGTTTGGGCACGTAGTCGTCCGCCAGCGTGGTTTTGCCGTCGTGATGGGTATATGAAGTGGTTTTCACTGAATCGGCCACCGCCGTCAGCAATACCACGACAATTTCCTTGAGCCCGTCGTCGTTCTTGATCTCTTCACAGACTTCCCAGCCGTTTTTACGGGGCATCATGACATCCAGAATCACCAGGGCCGGCTTTTCCGCCGCGATTTTTTCCATGGCTTCCACGCCGTCATAGGCCTTTTCTACCTTGTAGGATTTGGCTTCCAGTTTCATGGATACCGCTTCTACCAGATCCGGATCATCATCAACAACTAAAACCAGTTTGTTTTCACTCATAGGAAAATCTCCTTGTTCTTGGGCGTTCTTCCTGTTAATGGGCCAGCGATGGAACTACACGCTTTCCTTATACCTCAGGCCGTGGATATAATCCAGCCCCTTCTACCAATTCGTGTACCCGTTCTTCCCATTCAATGGCCATGATGTGGAAACCGGCGACGCCCTTGACTTCCTTGAGGCGCTCCATCTGCTCGATGGCCATTTTAATGCCTTCTTCGGGCTGCTGTTCCTTGGACACCCCTTCGAGCCGTTTGATGACTTCGTCGGGTACATCCATCCCAGGTACCTTGTTTTTCATATAACGGGCCATGCCCAGGGATTTCATGGGGGTGATGCCTGCCAGAATATGAACTTTTTCGTGGAGGCCGCGGTCGCAGACACCTTCCATCCATTTTTCGAATTTATCCATGTTGAATATACACTGGGTCTGGATAAAATCAACACCTGCGGCAACTTTTTTGGCCAGGCGGGCCACCCGCAGCTCAAAGGGATCGGCAAAGGGGTTGGCTGCCGCGCCGATGAACATCTTGGGGGGATTTTTGATGTCGGCGCCGCCCTGGAATTTGCTTTCGTCCCGCATGTCCTTTACCATCTTAAGCATATTCACCGAGTCGATATCGTAAACCGGTTTGGCCATGGGATGGTCGCCGAACTTGGGATGATCGCCGGAGAGGCAGAGCATGGTGTTGATGCCCAGGGCATATGCGCCGATGATATCCGCCTGCATGGCCAGACGGTTTCTGTCCCTGGATACCATCTGGATGATGGGATCCAGCCCCATCTGCTTGATGATGACGCCGCCGGCGATGGAGGACATTCTGACCATGGCGGTCTGGTTGTCCGTAATATTGATGCCGTCCACATAATCCTTGATCATGTTGGCTTTTTCTTTAACGATTTCAACTCCGCAACCCCTGGGAGGACCCACTTCAGAGGTTACTGCGATGTGGCCTGCGGCCAGTACTTTTTCCAGTCTGCTTTCAGTTTTCATTATGCCAAGTCCTCCCTGATAATTTTTCTGGGTCCGCCGCCGCCGGCCGGCCGCCAGTCTTTTGCCGCATTGAGTTCTTCATACCGATCCTGGATGCCCAGTTCCACAAGGCGCTCCCAGATCAGGCGCCATGCACAGTCCACGTCCGGGCTGATTTCGCATTGCCCGTTGGAGGTGCCGCCGCAGGGGCCGTTGAGCAGGCTCTTGGAACACCGGGCCACCGGACAGATGCCGCCGGTGATGCCCAGCATGCAGTCGCCGCAGCCCTGGCAGCGTTCCGCCCAGATGCCCTGGCTTTCAGACGCGCCCATGAACTTGGTGTTCACGGCCGGGAATACAGGCACTTTGTAGCGGGCGGCAACGGTCTGAACCCCGCAGCCGCAGGCCATGGATACGATGGCCTGGACATCCTTGATCTCGGCGGCCAGTTCTTCAACATATTCGGGATCGCACTGGCGTTCCAGGGTCAGTTCCCTGATATCGATGGTTTTGCCCTGTTTCAGGCTGTTGAGGTGAAGGGCGGAAGCCAGCAGGCCGACTTCTTTTCTGCCGCCGGCAGCACATACGGTGACGCACTCGTTGCAGCCGACCAGAAGAATTTTATCATAGGGCGCAATGTACTGGATAATTTCCTGTAACGGTTTTTGTTCTGCTGTTATCATCTTAATAATTCTCCAAAATTATGTTTACACGGCCTTGCTTGCTGTCAGCTTAGCAGGATTGGGGCCCAGTTCTTTAATTTTTTCCGTAAATTCACGGGCAGTCTTTGCAAAATGTTCGCCCATGCCGGCGGACATGTTGAGCATGGCCACCCGATCGGTTTCCCAGCCCAGATCTTCCAGGAACTTTTGTACCCGTTGGACCCTGGCTTTGGCCCGGAGGTTGCCGTTTTTGAAATGGCAGTCCCCTTCGAGGCAGCCTGCAACATATACGCCGTCGGCGCCTTTTTCAAGGGCTTTCATCAAATGGATGGCATCCACCTTGCCAGTGCAGGGCACCCGGATGATCTTCACGTTGGACGGATAGGAGATCCGTTTGCTGCCGGCCATGTCAGCTGCCGTATAGGCGCAGTAATGACAGCAGAATGCCACAATTTCCGGTTCAAAGTTTTCCATTAGTTATACCTCTCAAATAAACCATCTAATTTTGCCAGAATCTGGTCGTCTTCATAGGCCGACAGCTGGATGGCCTTGGCCGGGCATTCGGCGACACAGACGCCGCAGCCGTGGCACTTGGCCGGATCGATCTCGGAGTACCGGTCGGCATTGATAAAGGGAACGTCAAAGGGACAGGCCCGAACACAGATCAGGCAGGTGGCGCACTTTTTGGGATCGACCTTGGCCACTGCCGCACCCAGGTTGATTTCCTTTTTGGCCAGCATGGTCCGTGCGCGGCCGGCGACGGCCAGGGCCTGGGTCACGCTTTCCCGGATGATCTTTGGAGAATGGGCGGTGCCGGCAATAAAAAAGCCGCGCAGGGCCATATCCACGGGGCGGAGTTTTACATGATCTTCCTGGAAGTAACCGTCTTCGGTTCTGGGCAGATGGAAGGTAATCGCCAGATCTTCGGTGGTCTCGTCGTCGGCAATGAGACCGGTGCTGAGCACCACGCAGTCTGCTTCAATTTCCACATCGGCACCCAGGATAAAATCATGGGTGAGGACAGTTGTCTTCCCCTCTTCTTCTTTGACAACGGGTTTGTTTTCAACGGCGAACCTGAGAAATTTAACCCCTTTGTCCCGGGCTTCCCTGTAATAATCTTCCTGGAAACCGTAGGTCCTGATATCCCGGTAAAGCACAAAGATTTCCATTTCCGGGTTAATCTCTTTGAGCCGCAGCGCATTCTTCATGGCAGCCTGGCAGCAGATCCGCGAACAATTGGGATTGTTCCCTTCCCTGGAGCCCACGCACTGGATCATGACCACCTGGTTCATGGCGCGGATCTTATCGTGATCATTCTCAAGAATACCGTCCAGGTCCAGCTGGGTCATGACAGAGTCAATGCTTCCCAGTCCGTATTCAGCCGGCCGGTTGGGCAGTGCGCCGGTGGCCAGGATCGTCACCCCGTGGTCAATTTGCATATAGTTCATGCGCAGACCGGTCTGGATACCGGTCTTAAACCGCCCCGGCATGCCTTCGTGGTCAACGATAATGGACCGGGTCATTACCCGGATATTCTCATGGGCATTTACCTTGTCAACCAGATCCTGGACAAATGCGCCCACATCTTCTCCCTCAATGGTCCTGGAAACATTCAGTGCCAGTCCGCCCAGGGCCGGGCCACGTTCGATGATATAGGTGAAGATTCCCTGGTCTGCCATCTTCAATGCAGAGGTCATACCGGTGACGCCGCCGCCCACCACAAGGGCGTTCTGACTCATGGGCAGGGTGTTGTCCGTCAGGGGCTTGGCCTGTCTGACACCGGCAATGCCGATCTGCATCAGTTTGAAGGCCTTGTCCAATGCTTCCTTGGGCTCGGTGATGTGGGCCCAGGTGTTCTGGTCCCTGAGGTTGACGATTTCCACCAGGTAGCGGTTGAGTCCGGCCCGGCGCAATAGATCCTGGAATTTGGTTTCATGGGTTCTCGGGGAACAGCCGCCGATGACCACACGGTTGAGCTTGTGGCTCTGTATCATCGCTTCGATATCTGCCATGGATTCAGCGGAGCATCCGTAGCCCACAGCCTTGGCCACCACCACATCGGGAGTGCTATTGGCATGGTCGATAATCTGCTGCACGTCGATGACGCCG
Source organism: Desulfobacter sp. (assembly GCA_028768525.1). Taxonomy (NCBI): domain Bacteria; kingdom Pseudomonadati; phylum Thermodesulfobacteriota; class Desulfobacteria; order Desulfobacterales; family Desulfobacteraceae; genus Desulfobacter; species Desulfobacter sp. Next base: position 224,987 of record CP054837.1, read on the forward strand.
CCGATCTCAAAGCCGCAGTCGCATACGAAGACCCCGATTCTGGTATCTTCGCCGGCAATGTCACGTTCCGGCGGGAATTCAAATTCATCCACATCGTCGGCACCGTGGCCCTGGACCACTGCACCTGCCATGGAAGCAGCAGCACTGGCCTGCACCATGGTTTCGGGGATATCTTTGGGGCTTTCATAAACGCCGCAGACGAAAACGCCCTCTTTTGAGGTTTTTACCGGGTTGAAACTGTCGGTATCTGCAAAGTTATGGACATTGAGGTCGATACCCAGTTTTCCTGCCAGTTCAACTGTTTTTTCAGACGGCCTGAAACCGGTTGACAGCACTACCATGTCGAATTCTTCCACCTCCTGGGCAGAGGTCTCTTCCATGGCATATGAGATGGACAGATTTTTGTTGGGCAGCTCGACGATGGTATGGGGACGCGAACGGACCATGCGGACCCCGTAATCTTCCCGGGCCCTGTTGTAATATTGTTCATAATCCTTGCCGTGGGTCCGCATATCCATGAAAAAGATGGTGGTCTCAATATCCTCACCAAACCGTTCCTTGGTCACCATGGCTTCTTTCAGGGCATACATGCAGCAGACACCTGAACAATAGGGGACATCAGCCCTGTTGATCCCTCTGGATCCCACACATTGGATCCAGGCCACCTTCTTTGGCCGTTTCTGATCGGATTTCCTCAACAGGCTCCCCTGGAAGGGGCCTGAGGCGGACATGATCCGTTCGTATTCAAGACCGGTCACCACGTTGTCGAATTTTCCCCCGCCGAAATTATCCAGCACCTCGGGGTTGAAGAGTTCAGCACCGACGCTGAGGACAACGGAGCCCACGGTAACATCACAGGTTTCCTCCTTGTCGTCGGCGACGATGGCGTCGGCCTTGCACACGGATTTCAGGGCCTCAACATCCTCGATTTTATCCATATCAATGGAAAAAGCATAGGGCGTCGCCTGGGGATACCGCATGCAGGTCGGGGCCCTGGGATCCAGTCCCGGGGTAAAACGCACCGCTTCGGGGAATTTTTTAAGGCATTCGCCGCAGCCTGTACATTTGTCGATGTCAATGTAACGGGGCGCTGTTTTAAGGGTGGCCGTAAAATTGCCGGCTTCTCCGGACAACCCGTCCAGAACGGTCATGGGGCTGACCTGGAGGAATTGTTCCCTGGCAGAAGCAGACAAATAGGGGGAGACTGTACACAAATCGCAGTTATTGGTGGGGAAGGTGCGGTCCAGCTGGGTCATCAAGCCGCCGATGGCATAATCCGAGTCGATGAGCAGCACCTCTTTACGGGATTCGGCCAGATCAAGGGCCGCCCTGATGCCGCCGACACCGCCGCCGATGACGAGCACGCGTTTTTTGCCTGACGTTTTATCGTCCTGTTTAATCTTTTGCATGTGTTACCTTAACGTTTATCTGGTTTTAGCCGATTTTACCCGCGGGTATCCATTTGCCGGCACACCCTTACAAGCTGATGCACAGACAGAGAGGATGGTAACGGATGTATTATTCCCTAAAGACCTGCGCTGTCCAGAATGGCCGGCAGTCTGTCTTCCCAGCCCAGTGCGGAAATCTTCACACCCTGGGACAGGGATTTGAGAGACTGGATCATCTCACCGGCAATGGCAACGCATTCGGCTTCACGGTCTGAAGCCTGCCGGATCCGGCGGATGAGGTCCTCGGATAGGCGGGAGTTGGGGTCGTTAATCGAGATATACCGGGCCATGCCCACGTTTTTCAATAGAAAGACGCAGGGAATCACCGGCACGTTGAGAGAAGAAAAGCCTTCAATGATTTTTGCATAGAAGGCTGTATCGAACACTGGAGGAAGCATTATGAAACCGGCGCCGGCTTCCACTTTCTTCCGGACGGCTTGGACTTCGGCTTCAATGGCAGTTTCATCGGCAATGGGCCCGGCCATACAGCCGGCAGCGAGGGCAGGCACCCCCTTGAGATCGAAGCCGGCCATATCCTTGCCCTGGGCAAGGGTGCCGATCATGGAGATCAGGCCGATTTCGTCAACATCGTCGACCACTTTGGCCTCAGGATGGTCGCCGTAGGCCATTTCCTCTCCGCGAACCACGAGAAAATTGTGGATACCCAGAACATGGGCGGCAAGAAGATCGCCCTGGAGAGCCATACGGTTGCGGTCCCTGCCGTAAACGTGGATCATGGGGTCAATGCCCTGTTGCTTCATGAGGGAGCCGCAGGCCAACGCACTCATCTGCATGACACCGGTATCCATATCTGGGATGATAACGGCGTCTATTCTTGATTTAAGGTGGGTGGCGTGGGTGATCAGGCTTGATATATCGATCCCTTTGGGAGGATTCATTTCAGCCAAAACAGCAAAATCCCCGGAGGCAAGTTTTTCTTGAAAACTCATATTCAATATCCCTTTTTATCATTTGCTGCTCGGGTCTGGCATCGAGCAGCCAATTTCAGCACCAAGACGTGCCGCACAACTGCCATTTACCAAAATCTTTATGTACAACTAGATATAGCATATAGCAGATAATATGCCACATGTAAAATGAATACTTATTCAGCAAATAACAGACTGTTTTCTTTGAAAAAAACAGATATCAGGACAAAACTTTATACGGTTTTTTTTGAAAATTCTAATTTAATTTTTTGAAAAATTCTAATTTTTGAAATTTTCCAAAGAAACCATTAAATCAGGTTCACAAAATATCCTGCATTTAATACGAGATGTCAATATGGAATCTTTTAATCTAAACAACCCCCAGATCCCTTGCGAACCGCCCTTTGACGATGCAGGCCCCGCTTCGGCACAGGGAAGCTTTGACTTTAGAGGCTTTGACTTTATTTGTTTCTCTCTCCTCCTGTGCTTTGGGGTCCAACCCAGGCAGCAGCCGGCCCAGCCAGATTGTTGCCGCTAAAAAAGCCAGCCCCCCGGCACAATTGGCATAGGGCATCCAGGGCCCGTCGCTGCCGGCCAGCAGCAGCCCCGCCACCCACACCAGCGCCGGTATCAGGAGTTGTATTTTCTTTATTTTTGAATTTGCCGCGGCCTCAGTTCTTCCACTCAATTGCTGCATTGTTCATCTCCTGTTGAATTAAAAATACACGTTTGTTGAAAAAACTAAACATCGTCTCCAAAAAAAATTACCGGTATTCCCGGCAGCTCCAGATCACCCGGCCCAGCACCCGCACCTTATCCGTGGAATGCACATCCAGACGGATGGGGGCAAAATCCTTGTTGTCACTGCAGAGTACCAATGCATCGGGGTGTTTTTCCAGGCGTTTGACCATGATGGTGTCATCCACCCCGACGGCGTAAATCGCCCCGGCCATGATTCTCACTTGGGACTGGTCAATGAGTACTGTATCGCCTTCCCGGATCAGGGGTTCCATGCTCCGGCCGAACACCTCCATGGCTACCATGGCGGCGGCAGACCCCTTTCGGGAAAGCCATGAATGTGGAAAAGAAAGATATTCCGACACATCCTGTCCGCATTCAAAGGATCCGGTACCGGCGGAAAGCCGCGCCGCAACCTTGGGAATTCTGCGGAATTCGCCTCCGGCCCCGTTTGCCGGCCCGCCCTGGTTTTGAAACACGGGGCCTTTACCGGTTTCCACCCATTCCGGATTCATCCTGAACCGCCGGTACAGCTTGATAATCCAATTGTCCGGGATATGGTTTTTTTTCCGGGCGTGGGTGATGCCGGAACGGTTGATCCCAAGTTCCCGTGCCAACTCGGACTGGGATGAAATTCCCGTGGCCGCCATGAGCCGGGTAAGCAGTATGTCGACTTTATTTTCCATCATCATCTCCTTGATGTATATCTTTTTCACATTTGTTTATTTAATGCAACAAGTTTTTTTTCTTTTTTTCAGGCATACTTCGTGCTACCTTTCCTGGCTGCACCCCGGAAACTAAAACGGGACTGAGGAAAAAGACAGAAAAAAAGAGACAACCATGAAGCCTTATATCCATATGATCAACTATTGGGAAACCGCGGTTCCCGATCTCCAGACCTCCAAATTTTTTGACAAGCTGAATTTTATCTCCATGAAACGGAAGGCGGACTATGATGTCTCCACCCTGACCCAGCAAAGCGATATTTCCGTGGTGTTCATTGACGACCATAGGGAAGGCTGTCTTAAAAAAATTGCCAGAATTGCCAAAAGCATGGTGAATATGGAAATTATCGCAGCCGTTGATATCGATGATTCAGACACCGGTATCCAGGCCCTGCAAAGCGGCGCATCTGATTTCATGATTGTACCGGCAAAGGCCTCCACCTTTGATTTTTACATTAACAGGGCCTTGGAACGGATTTACCTGCACAGCCATATCTGCTTCAATGAAAACTGCTATAAAAGCCGGTTTGCCCACTCCCAGCGCAATTACCAGCAATTGTTCAATGAGGTGCCCTGCTTTGTTTTTGTCCAGGACGGGGACTACGGCATCATAGACGCCAACCGGAAATTTGAGGAATATTTCGGCCACCACATCGGCGAATACTGCTTCGGCATTCTGAAAAACCGGGACGAACCCTGCCGGGAGTGTCCGGTGCGCAAAACGATCAAGGACGGGGTGAACCAGATCTCGGAAATGGAAATCATCTCCTCGGACGGGGTGAAACACGTGGTGCTGTGCTACACCGCCCCCATCCGGGATGCATCTGGCAGGCCGGTGAACTCCCTTGTGGTGCTCATGGACATCACCGAAGCAAGGCTCCTTGAAGACCATCTGACCTCCCTGGGTTTCATGATCGGGTCCATCTCCCACGGGATCAAGGGGCTGCTCACCAACCTCGACGGCGGCCTGTACCTGATGGAAACCGGTCTCAACACCCACCGCATCGAAAAGGTCAAAGAGGGGTATGATATGACCCGGGACATGACCTCACGGATAAAAAAGCTGGTTCTGGATATCCTCTATTATACCAAAACACGTACCCTGGAATGGGAACCGGTATCATGCAAGGCCTTTGTTGACGAAGCCTTTTCCCTGGTGGCCATGAAAGCACAGAAAAACGGTATTGTGGTTGAAACCAAATTCGAAACCCTCACCGGAAACGACAATTTCGATATCGACAAAAACAGCCTCCAGACGGCCTTGGTAAATATCCTGGAAAACGGCATCGAAGCCTGTATGGACGATAAAAATACCGGCAAGGACCATACCATCACCTTCCAGGCCCGGGTGGACAAGGAAAAGGTATTGTTCAAAATCCAGGACAACGGGCAGGGCATGGACAAGTCCACCCTTAAAAATATCTTCACCATCTTTTTCTCCTCCAAGGGAAACAAGGGGACAGGGCTGGGGCTGTTCATCGCCAACAAGGTCATCAACCAGCACCGTGGGGATATTAAGGTGGTTTCCACCAAGAATAAGGGCACTAAATTCATCATCAAACTGCCCAGGACCGCCCCCATCACCGCCCGTAACTTAAGACAGCTCAGCACAGTGAAATGAGCAACAGGGCAAACCGATTCACCCTCATTGTCAACCGGGTCCTTGCGGAGATCACCAATGAGGAGGCCGAGGCGCTTTACCATTGGACCGCCAGCCTGCTGACCCTCAGGAACTCCGGCAAATCAAGGAAAGAAAAACTCCGGACCCTTATCGGATTAACCAGGGATGCCCCCCTTCTCTTTCCTCTGATAAAAAAAATCGCTCTTGAATTAAAACGGACGGGATGGGATGAGGCCGGTTGGCAATCCAGACTGGGAACCGGCGCAACACTCTGGGCCACACTGGCCATTGCCGGTTCAGGCGCCAGGCTGGCCATGCTCGGCACTGCCATTGCCGTTCCCCTGTGGATCGTTTTCGGGTCAGGTGACAGGTTCGCTAAACAAATGATACAGATGCTGAAACAATACCTGTCCCGGCAGTAACCGCCATTGGAAAGCTGTTCCTATGCAGTCATTTTGTTTTTTTGTCTAAAAATTCACGCACAAAACCAATCAGTTCGGTATTGTCAAATGGCTTTTGAATCAGTTTTTTAGCCCCGGCCTTCACGGCATTGGAGTCGGCAGCGCCCTGGCTGATACCCGTAAACAAAATTACGGGTAGATCGGGTTTAATTTTCAGAATCTCTTGGCAAAGCTTATCCCCGGTCAGAACCGGCATTGTTATGTCTGAAATAACCATATCAAAAGAGTTGATGTCCTTTTTAAATGCCCGTAACGCCTTATCGCCATTTTCATAAACAGCGACTTTATATCCGTAATCCTCTAAGTTGGCTTTACATACATTCCGGATCGCCTCTTCATCATCAACAATCATGATTGTTTCACTGCCGCGCAGGCGGGTGCTGCTTTTGGTATCCGCCGCCCTATTTTTTTCCTGCTTTTCAACAACGGGAAAATAGATGAAAAATGTTGACCCCTTGGAAGGCGCACTGATGATGTCCAAAAACGCATCATGTTCCTCAACGATTGCCTTGACAATTGACAGCCCCAATCCCGTTCCCTGCCCGACACCTTTTGTCGTGAAATAGGGATCAAAGGCTCTTTTCAATGTATTCTTATCCATGCCCACGCCGGAATCACTGACTTCAAGTTTTAAATAGCCGGCAGCCGGCAATCTTTTGCCCCGGATAAATTTGTCCTCCGTGACATTGACATCGGTTAAAGAGATATTGAGTATCCCGCCGGACTCCGCCATTGCGTGATATGCATTGGTGCAAAGATTCATTATCAATTGATGGATCCGGACGGGATCCGCCAAAACCATGGAACGGGAATTAAGCTGTTTTTTTATTTCTATGAAAGAGGGTATTGTCGACCGTAACAGCTTTAATGCTTCATTAATTTCCAGATAAATTTTAAACGGTCGTTTTTCATACTCTGTTTTCCTGCTGAAGGTCAGAATCTGTCTGGTCAAATCGGCCGCCCTATGTGCGCCTTTCAATACCTCGTTTATATCCTCGCACGCCTTTTCCCTGTCTCCGATGTGGGTGAGTGCCATTTGGGTATATCCGAAAATGCCGGAAAGAATATTGTTGAAGTCATGGGCAATTCCCCCGGCAAGCGTCCCGATGGCCTCCATCTTATGTGCCTGGTGAAGTTGTTCCGCAAGCCTGTCTTTCTCTTTTCGTGTATTCTCTATTTCAGTGATATCAATGATGGTACTGAGTGCACAGTTTTCGCCATCGACATCGATGACAACAGCGGACCACAAAAAATTCCGGATGGTCCCGTCCCTCATCCGGAATCTGACGGGGTGGGCATCAAATTGGCCGTCCCTGTTGAGAAGCGCAACAATATCCCTCCGCTCTTCAGGATTTTCCCAAAGCCCGAATTCAATGGATGTTTTACCAATGACTTCTTCCCTGTCATAGCCCGTTACCCGGCAAAACGCATCATTGACATCGATGTACCGCCCTTTATCAACCGTGGACACCAGCAGCCATACCGGGCTGTGGTAGAATAATTTGGAAAATTTTTCTTTGGATTTGATTAATTCCTCTTCCGCCTTTTTCCGCTTGGTAATGTCTTTTGCAAACCCCACCATTGTATCATCATCCAGAATGACAGAACTGACCCTGACCCTTTTGTCCGATCCACCAGGCGGTGAATACCGTACCTCGCCCAGCTTCACCGCCTGTTCCGAAACTATGCCCGGGGCTGCCCACTTATCTGCAATTTCTGTGAAAATGTCCCGGATCGCCAATTGATTCAACTCCTCAAGTCGACGCTCCGTAAGTTCAATGGCCGCATGATTGGCATCCAGGCATATGCCGCTGTGCCTGTTCACCATAAAAATGGCGTCACTGCTTTTTTCGAACAGGTTTCGATGCAAAAGCTCACTTTTTCTCAGTGTATTTAAAAGCGCGTATTCTTCTGTCATATCCTTAAAAGCCAGGACAACGCCCTGGAGCCCCCCATTCCGGCTTGTTATGGGCGCGGCGGATTCAGATATTTGATACTCGTCATTGGTTCTGGATACCAGAACCATGTGGTTGGGTCGCCCTGCCTGGTCTCCCGTCTCAAGGACTTCCAGAACAGGATTTTCTGCCGGCAAGCGGGTCTTGGCATGAATAATCTTAAAAACCTGACCAAGTGGCATCCCCAGCGCCTGATCCCTGGACCAGCCGGTCAGGTGCTCGGCCACCGGGTTAATCTGGGTGATATATCCGTTAATATCCGTGGCAATAACCGCATCGCCGATGGAATTTAAGGTGGTCTGGAGGTGTTCCCGGCCTTCCTGTTCTTTTTTTTCTGATCTTTTTGCCCTTATTAATCCGGAAATTGTTCCGATCAGCGCAAGGATGAGAAATAAAAATCCGCTGACCACATTCCAGATCATAAATTTATACCTGAAATAAAATGATGTGGGTTTATTGACCACCCTCGAATCGGACGGCAGCCTATGTACCGGGATATTATGTTTTTTCAGCCCGTTGTAATCAAACAGTGAGATGACCGGGGTATCCCACATTACTGGAACATCGCTGATATTTGCGCCATTGAGCACTTTCAAAGCCTGGGCCGCGGCCGCTTCACCGTGCTGGTATCCGTCTACCAGGTATCCGCCGACAATACCTGAACCCAATGTAAAATCCCAGGCCCCGTATATTGGAACCTGGGAATTATCCGCGACCAATTGTGCAGCCTCATCAAACTCCATGAATTTTCCGTATTTATCCCTGGAAAAAAAGGTGTACAGGCCCACAGCCCCTGATTTCATGTGATTTAGCTCTGTTTTCAGCTCTTTAAAAGAGACATCATAGATCAGCTTGATCTGTATTGACTTTGAAAACAGAGGCTGAAGTTTCTTCACCTCCTGCTGGATTATTTTACCTGTTATGGTATTGTCCGTAATGACAAAAACCGTATCGCAGTGCGGATGCAGGTATTTAATCAGGGAAAGATTTGATTTCAGATCCGCCTTTTCGTTTATTCCTGTGGTGTGCTCAAGGCCGTTTAGCGTTTGTTTGTTTAAATAATTCAAGCCGCAGAAAATATGCGGTGTATCGCCGAAAAACTGTCTTCCCTGTTCGATAAAATAATCAAAGGCATTATTGTCTGATGTTATCACCAGATCGTAATGGTGTTGACTGTGTTTCCACGACAACAATCTGTTCAGTATACTTCTGTAAACCAGATCAAACTGACGCTTGGTATCCAGGTATTCCACATGAAGCTCGATGTTTTCGTTTTTCAGTCCGTCTTCTATGCCTCGCGTAATCTCGTCGGTCCACAGGTATCCTTTATGGTAGGAATTCAATAATAAAACATGACGGGCATCTTTTCCCAAGGAGGGGCGAACAGAGACCAGCAGCAGAACCAAAACGTAAAACAAGACATAAAACAAGAACAGGCTTCCAATATGAGCCGGCTTGCCTATCTGCCTATGTTGGGGCTGGGAAATCATTAAATTTTAATGTACCCGCAATTGTTTTTTAATTTCCGTCCCTATCCGTTAACAGGGACCTTTTTTTTTGAATTTTACCGGTGTGTGCTTGAAATACCAGGTTAGCATAAATCCTTGTTAAATCAAAAATATAAATATCGCTGCCCTGGAAATTCAACCGGGTTTCACGACGGCGACAAAAGGGGCTGATTGACATCTTATCATTTTTATTTTATTGGTGCCGGGCAGGCCGGATGATCGGTGCTGCATGAAACAGGGAGGTATGCGTGGCGTTAAAACCCACCATTTACAAATTCAAAGTCACCCTGGCCGATATCGACCGGGGCCATTACAATGACCTCAGCCTTACCGTTGCCCGCCATCCTTCGGAAAATACAGAACGGATGATGGCCAGGGTACTGGCCTTCTGCATGAATGATTGTGAGGGCCTGGCCTTTACAAAAGGGCTGTCCACAACCGAAGAACCTGATATTTGGCAACGGTCCCTGGACGGCCGGGTCGCCCTGTGGATTGACATTGGAGAACCCGCTGCCGAACGGATCAAAAAGGCTTCCCGGCAGGCCGAAAAGGTGAGGGTCTACCCCTTTAATTTCAAATCCGAGGAATGGTATAAACGGGAACAGGCCAAGCTGTCCCTGCTGCCGGTATCCGTTATCCAGTTCCAGTGGAAAGGCGTCCAGTCCATGGCGGCGATGGCAGAGCGGACAATGGAAATCAGCGTCACCGTTTCCGACGGCAGGATCTATGTCTCAGGGGAAAAGGATGAATGTGAAATCCCATGGACCATACATCAGTAGCCGCCGGCACACATTAATCAGCGCCGCTTTCTGAACAGGTCGTCCCCGGCTTCAAGCTGGTCCATGATGGCAAGGTAGGCCTCGTACCGTTCCCTGGAAATGGTGCCCTGTTCAAGCATTTCCGACAGGGCGCAGCCGGGCTCGGTACGGTGGCGGCAGTTACGGAAACGGCAGGCGCCTGGATCCAGGGATTCAAACCCCGGAAAAACATCGGCCAGGTCTTCCATGCGAACGTCCACCAGGCCGAATTCGTTGAATCCCGGTGTATCCACCAGTTCTCCGCCCCCGGGCAGCTTATGAAGGGTGGAAACGGTGGTGGTATTGCATCCCCGCTTTCCGGCATCGTAAAGGTCTCCGATCCTCAGATCCAGCTCCGGGCAGATGGTATTGAGCAGGCTGCTTTTCCCCGCACCTGACACCCCTACGAAAAATCCCCGGTGGCCGTTACCCAGGAAGGCGGTCAGCCTGTCAAGCCCGTGTCCGGCGTGGGCACTGACAACAAAAATATCCAGTATCCCCTGGTAGAGTGACGTTATATCCGAAACGAATGCATCGGCAATGTCGAGGTCTGATTTATTGATTACCAGAACCGGTGTCAGTCCGGCCTGGCGGGCACAGATCACGGCCTGGTCGATGAATCCGGCTGTGGGGGCCGGCAACGGCGACACCACGATTCCGAGAATATCGAGATTGGCGCCGATGATTCGGACACTGCCCCGGGAATCCCGGCGGGATAAGGCGGTCTTCCTGGGAAGCCCCTCAAGGCGATGTCCCCTTAAGATCACATTGTCTCCCACCACGTGGCCTGCCCGCCGTTTTACCTTTATTTTCCGCCGCTGGCCGGATTCAAAGAGCACCCCCACGGCAATGCCGTAATGGGCGATGATGGTCCCCTTTTCTTCAGCAACACCGGAAGAATGTTGATTTTTCTTTTTTTTCAATTGATCTAAACTGCCTTTACACTCAGCCTCATCTGCGGCGCTTTCTCCAGGCAGCCGCTGCTGTGATTTCCATTTATACCTTTCTTTGGCACGGGTAAACTTGGTGGGGATTCTATTCCCGGGGCCTGACAAAGTCAAGGGCGGCCCGTGGACCGCCCGTATCCGATCATTTTTTAGTGGTTGTTAGGTGGGTATTCCGGGGGCAGCGCATTGAATCAGGTGTTTAAAGAGCCTGATGCACCGCCAAGAAGAAACTTGATGTATTTTCGCTGGGCCCGGATAAAATCCTGATAATTGTAGTAATTGATATTTTCCTCGGTTTCAAATTCGCGCTTGTACTTTTGTATCAGCAGTTCCAGTCCTATATTCTTGCTTTTATTTTCCTGCATTGCCACCTGCCTTGTCTTGCAATTGGGGTTAGGAAGGTATGCTAATTACATTAGCAAAATATATACCTGAATTCAGAAATGCCCCGATCCAATTTTATTTCAATAGGTTCTGCACCAATCAGTGGGGCAGTCCCCCTGTCATATTGATATATAAAAGAACAATTTATGGGAAAATATTCATAATTTTAGGTATTATATTTCCCTGTACTCACCTTTCCTTAAAAGACCCGGGCAAGGGGACAAGTCACCCCGGTAATCACCCCGGTAATTGTCCTGTGGCGGCACGCTTTTGGTGGAAATTCCAGGCAGTTGCATTTAGCCTGATATTGACATAAAATGACCGGAATATGGCAAAAATCCAATAGTGCAACCATTGGGAAAGGAGAATCTGGAATGCCAAGATCCCTGTCACCATTATTTTTGTTCTGCCTGCTTATCCCCCTGGTCCCCATGGATCTTGGCGCCATGGAGCGGTTCCCCATTGTTACCACCCGTGAACTTGTCAGTCTGCTTGATCAGCGGGCAAATGGAGAAAAAGAGTTCATCCTCGTCCATACCCTGGGAGAACTTATCTTCCAGAACCAGAGTATTCCGGGTTCCATCAACCTGCCCTGGACCAGAGTCTCGGACCTAGCCCTCGAACGCCTCGGCCCCGAACCTGATATACTGATCATCACCTATTGTATGGGGTATCGGTGAGTATTCTCATATAAAACGGCAGTTGCCGTAAGGAAACTGGGCTATACCAACATCAAGATATATAACGGCGGCATCAAGGACTGGAAAAAGCAGGGGTTTGAACTGGTATCTGCCGCTCCCCTGCCAGACATTCCCGTCAGATTCATCACCTCGGAGGAATTATTTGCCAAGCTTACCTCCCAGGAAACCCGGTGCTCTGGATCAAGGAAACAGCAGCAGGGCCTGACCCTGCTGGACCTTAGAAATGAAATCCTTTTAAATCCGGACACCCCGCCGCCCAGCATCAAAACTTCCTGTCCAAGGATCTATCTCACCCTGGACGACCTTATGGACGCCCAAACCATTGAATCCCTGCCCCGCTTTGGAATGCTGGTAACCATCACCGAAACCGGCAACCGTGACAGTTTTGCCATCAGGCATCTTTCCAGGTTCGGCATTACCAATATCGCCGGACTCAAGTTTGGGATGCGGGACTGGATCAAAAAAAGATTTCCCATTACCTACCGGACGGGGCAGAATGATGCACCTTAACCCGCTGAAAGCAATCCCGGCAAAAAAAAGAACCATAAAAAACAGCACAGGGATCTTCGCTTTTGCCATCATTCTCCAGATCACCACGGTTCTCGGGACCTTTGCCATCCATTATTTTCAGGAAGACGCAAGAAAAGAACTGGAAATCATCCAGGCCGTTGAACAGGCGCTTTGCAAAGCCCTTTCATTGGAAAATGGCGCCAATGCACCGGCGGATGAAAAAGAAGACCAGGTCATGGTGCAATACGCCAAAATAAAACAGTTGATGTATTCTCCCCGGGTACATATGGCCGCATATCTGGTCTCCCAGCGGGAAGGCATTTTCACCCGGATGACCGGCCTGCGTGAACAAAGGGATGCCATCCATACCCGGATACAGGCCATGCTGCCCAACCTGGCCGGCAGCATCCAGTATATCCATGCCCACCATATTGCCTACTTGAAAAATATTCTCACCGCCACCCCCCTGAATCCAGACGGCAGGATCATGCCCGGCTACTTTGGAAGAAAAAACGATACGCCTGCGCCCGAGATTTACATTATTGAAGCTGTTCTCCAGATCCACGCCGACATGCAGATGATCTACGACACTTTTTCCAAGCTTAAATCCGGCCTCTCGCCCGCCGGCATCAGCGCGGAATTCAATGCCAGAATCCAGGCCTTTTACAATTCGGTCAATCGGTTTGAGGATTACTCCCTGGATGCCCAGGACGGCATCCTGACAGAGGAATTGCTCATTAACGGCCGGACATTTGAAAGCAGTTTCAAGCAATTTCTTGATATTGAAACACGGCTGATGGCCCTTGAGAAACAATTTGAGGCCAACAGAAACACCTTTCTTGATCATGTTGAACATGAGAAGCAGCTCAAGATCCTGGCCCATACCGACATGTACAAGCTGATGAACGGGCTCCAGATGCTCTCCCTGAGCACCAGCCTGTTCATGCTATTCCTGCTTTTCTTTTTCGGGTGGGCATTTATCTCAGGGTTCAGGCGGACATTGCAGGAAACCCGGCGCATCAGAGAGGATATTAATTACCGGATTCCTGTCTCAGAGGCTGATTTCACCGAATTGTCAGGGATTTTCAATGCCCTGAATTCAATGTCGGATACCATCCAGGCCCAGGTGACTGAACTCCAGGCCGCTAAAACAGATCTTGAACAGCGGGTGATGAGGCGGACCCGTGAACTTCAGGGGGTGAACGAACAATTAAAAAAAGAGATTGAGGAGCGGATCGCCGGGGAGCAGGCCCGGATGGATCTTGAAAAACGGCTCTTTCAGTCCGGGAAGATGGAATCCCTGGGCAACCTTGCCGGCGGTATCGCCCATGATTTCAACAATATTCTGACAGGGATCATGGCCTATGCCCAGCTGGGGCAGATGCAGATCAACAAGGATCCCGACAGGGCTAAAAAACAGATTGAGATGGTGGAAAAAGGGACGCGGAGAGCTGCCGATCTCGTCGGCCGTATCCTGACCTTCACCCGGCGGGACGACCAGAAAAAAATTCAATTGAACCTGTCTGAACTGGTGGCGGAAGCGTTGAAACTGATCCGGTCCACCATTCCGTCCTATATCCGGGTCAATGAAGAGATTGAATCCCAGGCCTGTGTATTCGGGGATCCCACCCGCCTCCACCAGGTTTTAATGAACCTGTGCACCAATGCCGCCCATGCCATGAATAAAAACGGCGGGACTTTGTCCGTACGACTTTCCGAAACATCCATCACTGAACAGGATACCACCGTTCTGCGGTCCCTTCCCCCGGGCAGGTATGCCTCCCTGGAAATCAAGGATACCGGAACCGGTATCCCCAAGGCCGATCTGGAACATATTTTCGAGCCCTATTTCACCACCAAAAAACCGGGGGACGGCACCGGCCTTGGCCTGGCCATTGTCTATTCGATTATCCAGGATCACAATGGCCATATCAGCGTGGACTCGGTCAGGGGAGAAGGGTCTGTATTCTCCATTCTTATTCCCTGTACCCGAACTCAGGCGCAATTGTCCGAGACTCCGCCGGCGGATACCGGCATCCCTGCAACAGGCAGCGGGCACCTCATGGTTGTGGATGACGAGGCGAATATTCGAAACGCATTTAGAGACATGCTTGAAGACTGCGGCTACCAGGTTTCCATTTTTAAGAACGGCGCCGAGGCCCTGGCCGCCTTTGAAGCCGTGCCCCATGGGTATGACCTGATAATTACGGATTTAACCATGCCGGAAATGAGCGGTGATGACCTTATCCGGCACATACTCGGGAAAAGGCCCACCCTGCCGATCATCCTCTGTTCGGGTTTCCGGGAGAAGACCGGTAAAGCCAGGGCCTATATGCATGACAACTGCTGCTTCCTGCAAAAACCCGTGGACACCCGCAACCTGACTGCAAAAATACATGAAATGATTGACAGGGCCCAGGCCGGGTCCCCTGCCCCGGGCGGATAGTGCTGCACCGCACCACAGGGCGTATTGGACGGAATCCATTTTTCTGCATCCTGCGCCCGGGATTATTGACAGGGGGCGTCTTTTCCTGAACCTTTCTCCGCCATAATTTTCTTGTACTGGTATCTGAAGGCATGGTGTTTAAGGTTCAGCAGTTTTGCAGCCCGGGTTTCATTGCCGCCGGCAAGTTCCATGGCCCGGGTAAAATAAAACTCATCCATATATGCCTTCATTCGGGCCAGGTCCACCCCCTCCGATGATAACGGCGGCAGTTCAAGGGGGGTTGCTTTTTGGGAGGATTTGCCGGCCATGGCGGCATCCAGTCCCAGATCCGATGGGGTCAGCTCCGGGCCTTCAGCCGTGAGTACCCCCCGTTCAATCATATTTTTCATTTCCCTGACATTGCCCTTCCATTTGTACTGCCTGAGCATGGCCATGGCATCATCCCGTATCCCGGTGAGGCGGCGGCTGAATTTGGCATTGAAAAATTTTAAAAAATGCTGGGCAAAGATTTCCACATCCCCGCCCCGTTGATTCAGGGCCGGCACCTGGATGGAAACCACTGAAATCCTATAAAAAAGGTCGCTGCGGAATTCATCCTTTTCGATCATCTCTTCCAGATCCCGGTTGGTGGCCGAAACAATCCGGGTGGCGACATGCTGCTTTTGGGTGGACCCCACCCTGTAGAACTCCCCGTTTTCCATGAACCTGAGCAGCTTAGCCTGGGCATCGGGGTTGAGATCACCCACCTCGTCCAAAAAGAGGGTGCCCTTGTCCGCCAGCTCAATCAACCCTTTTTTTCCATTGGGCCCGGCCCCGGAAAACGCCCCTTTTTCATATCCGAACAATTCACTTTCAATGAGATCCCTGGGAATGGCGGCACAGTTCACGGTGATAAAAGGCCCGGCAAAATTCGGACTCCGGTAATGGATGGTTGAGGCCAGCAATTCCTTTCCCGTACCGGTCTCTCCTAAAATCAGCACCGGCGTATCCGGGCTTTTGGCCACCTTTTCAATATAGGACATGATCTCGTGAATGACCCGGCTCTCACCGATAAAGCAGGGCATCTCCTTTTTGATCCGGCCTTCCTGAAGGTCCTTTATTTCCCTGCGCAGCCGAATGGTTTCCAGGGCATTGGAAATGGTCACCTCCAGCCCTTCCATCTGCAGGGGTTTCACAATATAGTCATAGGCGCCCTGCTTCATGCATTGGATCACCGAGCCCACATCCTCGTATGCCGTGATCATTATCACCACCACATCGCCATCCAGGGCTTTGAACCGGTCAAGGGCGGCCATGCCGTCCATGCCCGGCAGTCCGATGTCCAGAAGCACCAGGTCCGGTTTTATTTCAGCAAAGGCCCCAAGGGCCTCTTCTGCGGTTCCATAGGAAAATACGGTGTAATCATCTTCGATATAAGCGGTGATGCCTTCCCTGATGGTGGTTTCGTCATCGACAATAAAAAGGGTGTAATCCATATTCATCTGTCCTAATTCAACTATCTTTATTCAACTGTCTTTATTCATCAGCCCGGGTCGCCTGGGGGTGGTTCATTTTTATTGTTGCGGCAACTATATCACAGTCTGCCCGGTGAGGGGCAGTTCCACTCTGAAACAGGCCCCGCCCAGATCCGATACCCCGATGTCCAGTTTACCCTTATGGTCGGTGATAATCCGGTGGCAGAGACTCAGGCCGATGCCGGTACTATGATTTTTAGTGGTAAAAAACGGATCAAAGATTTTCTGCCGGACATCCCTTGCCACCCCTGGGCCGTCGTCCTCCACCCGGATGATGATTTTTCCTGTTTCCTGTCTGGAGGAAATCCGGATCCGCCCGTGGTCCCCTTGCTCAAGAATGGCGTCGGCAGCATTGTTGATCAGATTCAGGGCCACCTCTTCAATGAGATGAGGCTCGGCAATACAGTCCGGAAGACCGTCTGCAAGTTCATTGATGATGTCGATCCCTTTTTTGTTCAGGGTAAACCGGGTCAGCTTCACGGCTTCTTTTACCGGATCGTTGATATTGATCACGTCAAACCTGGGCTCCCCCGGCTTGGCAAAATTCATCACCCGCTTGATCACCGATTCAATTTTTCCCGAGGCCGACCGGATGGCCTGGATGGATGAATCTATTTTTTGAACTTTATCCGGGTTCCTGAAATACTTCTCTATGGTGCCCAGATAGATATTAATTCCGGATAAGGGATTTCTTATTTCATGGGCGATGCCTGCAGAGACATGGCCCAGGGAGGCCATCTTGTCCTGTATGGTCAGCAGGCGGGTCAATTTTTTAGCCTCGGTCATATCGATGAAGACCAGAAGAAAGGCGTTGCGGTCGTGGTAATCAATGGGGGTGGCGATACAGGCCACCGGGCATGCCCCCCAAAAACAGTACAATGTGATATGTTAGGATCTCCGAGCTAAAAAGGAGATCAAGATGAAAAAGAAACGCTATTCTGAAGAACAGATCGTCAAAATTCTGCTTGAAGCCGAGAAACAGGAAAGACCTATCGCTGAATTCTGCAAGCTGGGAGGATTCTCCGAGCAAAGCTATTACCGCTGGAAAAAGAAATACGGTGGCATGTCCGTTCCGGATGTAAAGCGGCTGCGAGAGTTGGAGAAGGAGAACGTACGATTAAAAAGGCTCCTGGCTGAACGGGACCTCGAAGTTGATGCTCTAAAGGCGGTGGTCTCAAAAAAGTGGTAAAGGTCCCGGATCGCAGGAAAGCCGTACATACTATGACGGAACGGGGCCTTTCAGAATACAAAGCATGTCTGTTTTTGAAGATAAGTCGGTCAAGCTACAGATACCAAGCAAACCCAAGGGATGACACTGTTTTGGTTATCTGGCTAAGAACATTCTCTGGTAAGTATCCGAGGCATGGGTACCGCCAGGCCCATATGCAGTTGGTCAGATCCGGGATGATCATCAATCATAAGAAAGTCGAGCGGCTCTGGCAGGAACAAGGGCTGTGCGTGCCGAGGGTCAGGCGCAAGAGGCGGCGTGGCAAGGGGACAACGCTGCCAATATCAGCGAAGTATCCCAATCATGTATGGACCTATGATTTCATGGAAGATTCCTGCCTTGAAGGGCAGCGGCTGAGATTTTTAACGGTGGTTGACGAATATACACGAGAAAGCCTGGCAATCCACATTGATACCTCAATACCATCTTCACAGGTGAAAATCGTTTTGCAGATTCTATTTGCAACCCGTGGGGTTCCAACATACATCAGGAGCGATAATGGGCCTGAGTTTATTGCATATAAAATCCAGGACTGGCTCAAAGAGCAAGGGGTGAAAACCAAGTACATTGAGCCAGGCAAACCATGGCAGAATCCTTTTGGAGAAAGCTTTAACAGCCGGTTCAGAGACGAATGTCTGAATCAGGAGGTCTTCTATTCCGTCCCGGATGCCAGGGCAATCATAGAGACGTGGCGCCAGTACTACAACACGAAAAGATTGCATAGCAGCCTGGGATATCAGACACCGGAAAACATTAGAAAGGAATGGGAACAATCTTATATGGGGGCTCTGCCCCCAAGCCCCCGGGGTTTAACGCCTACGGGCCATCCGGATGGGCCAAAGGAAAAGGCCACGCTATGAACATGGCCCATCCGTATTGGCACCTGCCGCAGTGCTCGGGTCGCTCCCCAGCGTTGCCCTATCCCCTGGGCAGGTATTTGAAAAGTAGCAAAGGAAGTGGTACACAACAACAATATTTTGAAAATTCGGAGCCTTCCTAACATTGCGGGTTGTACTAAAGAAGGGGGCAAGTCACACCCAGGTCACGGCATCATTGTCCTCACCCGGAGTCCCCGGATAAAACCTGAAATCCACCTCCGAGGCCTTAAGGCTGCCGTCCCGGACCTGGGCAAAAAAGGACCGGACCTTGGGCAGGTCTTCCTCATGGAAACGGTTATCCGAATCCGGCTCCATAAAATTGACATCCCCCATGAGCTTGACCTGGTTGGCATTCTGGTGGACCACCATCTTGTCCTGGACAATGGCAATGCCGTTGGGGGTGTTTTCCATCAGATCCTGGAAACGTTTTTCGCTTTTCTGTATGGCCTGTTCCGCCTTTTTACGCTGGATCAGGCGCCACATGCCGTGGGCCAGGAGATTGAGCTGGCGGAGGTCCGAAGGGGTGTAGTCACTGTTTTTGTTGCCCATGCCCGCCACCACCACGATGCGGTTGTGGCTGAATATGGGAACATTCATATACCTGTAAATTTGTTTATGGGCCTCGAGCACCCCTTTCAGCCCCGGGTTGGACAAATGGTAATCATTGGAGATAATGGGTTTGCCTTTTTTTACGGCATCCCCCCAGAATCCCTTGGTTTCCCCGGCAAACCCGGTGGAACGGACCGCCACCGTCACCGGGCGTCCCCCTTCCCCCTCCCGGGTTTCCACCACATAGGTAATTCCTTCCTGATCCTCAAGCGTCAGATATCCGAACCGGCTTTTGGTGAGGTCCAGCATCTGACGGAAGGAAAATTCCACAATATCCCGGATGGAATTATGCGGCGCCTCGTTCAAGGCCAACAGAGCCTCCAGACCGATTTCGTTGAAACGAAGGGCTTCGGTGCGCTGGGCCACCTCCCGTTTCAGCGCCCGGTTCCAGACGAGAACGGTGCCTGTCATAAGCAAAACCGAGGCAGCCATGCCCAAAACCCAGTACCAGAAGGTGCGGGACAGGTAAAAGCCGGGGCGGTCCAGGCGTACCCACCGGCCGTAGATCGCCTGGTGCTCCTCTTCTGAAATGGAGAGCAGGGCCTTTTCAATAATTTGGCTGAAAATGGGCCAGTCCCGGCGTATTCCCAGCCCGTGGTGAAGCTCAAACCCCGTGTCGCCCGCCAGGCTCAGGTTGGTGATTTTCTCGGTTTCAATGATATACAGGGCATTGGGCACCTCGGTGATCATGGCATCCAGTTCACCAAATGAGACCTTTTCGATGCCCTCCTTTGAGCTGGCCACATCCACCAGATCAAGGTCGGGGTACTGCCCCCGGATAAATTCACCCACGGCATACTGGCTGACCACCCCGATTTTCATTCCCTGCATCCGGTCCAGGCTCAAATCACCAAACCTGCCCTTTTGGACGATTATCGTGGTCTTAAGATTCAAAAAAGGGGTGGACCAGCTCATATAGGCCCTGCGTTCCGGTGTTTCCTGGCCGGCTGAAATCACATCGATCTCTTTTGACCTTGCCAGTTCCAGCATTTCATCCCAGGAAGCCACCGGTACCTTTTTGAACCTGAACTGAAGCTTCTCTTCCATAAGGTGGATATAATCGGCGGCCATGCCCGCGGGCCGCCCCTCTTTATCCAGAAAATCCATGGGGGGCCAGTCCGGGGTATGGACCAGCCGGATCTTACCGTCATGGTCATCCAGCCATTCCTGTTCCTCCGCGGTCAGCTGCAACGCCCCGGCCCCATGGACACTGGGATAGACAAAAAACACCGCCCAGGTGATTAAAAAAGAGGTACTCAGTATACATACAAGGGATTTCATATTGAACGTTCCTAAACTCGGTTCCGGAATTCAACAGATCCAGGATTCCGGGCACTCCCGTGAAACGGATCCAGCAAAACTTATCATAAACCAATTCCAATATTCATACCACAAAACTGCTGCCCCATAAAAATTAATGCAACTGCCGCTGTATAAAGAAAAATAACAACCAAAGCCTCCGGGAATGGTTTTCATTAATTTAAAATTATTGATAATTTTATTAAATTTGAATTTATCATTTTAACATTTTTCTCAATTACCTTCGCATACCCGCCTCATCAAGGAAACAGGCCTAAACAGTCTAACCTTCCGGATTCACACCGTTATTTCAAACCAAGCCGTCATCTGGCACGGCTATTGCTCACATGGCGGGAGAGTACCGTCCAGGGATTTGAGCCCGGGTCGGAAGATGACTAACACTTTTGGCAAAGATGATGAAACCGGTGTTCGGGATGTTCCGTTTTTTGAATCCCATAGCCTGACGGGACATCCCAGGCATCTGCAAAGGAAAGATGAACATGGGAAATAGATTACAGCCCCTTACCAGAGAACAGATCCATATTATCCACAATGCGGCCATGCGCATCCTCAACCAGACCGGGGTGGCCTTTAAATTGCCTGAGGCCATAGAAATTTTCAAAGCACACGGCTTCAACACCGATGGGGACAAGGTTTACTTTGAAGAGTCCCAGGTACTCAAGGCCCTTGAAACCGTGCCCCGCGAGTTCACCATCATGGCCCGCAACCCTGAAAAATCAGTGCGCCTCGGCGGGGACCACTTTGCATTCGGCCCGGCCTGGGCCGCCCCCTTTGTCATAGATGCAGACGGCACCCGCCGCAATGCATCCCTTGGGGATCAGGAAAATATGTGCCGGCTGGTCCAGACTTCAGAATATGTGGATTTTGCCGCCGGCTCAATGGCTGTTCCTGCTGAATTTCCTCCCAAAGAGGCCGCCACCCGCATGCTTCATGCCGCCATCACCATGACGGACATGCCTTTGATCTCAAATCCCTGTGCCAAGGAAAACGGCCGGGAGATCGCTGAAATGGCGCACATCGTCTGGGGTAAAAAGGCCGCCGACCTGGAGCATCCTGTTTCCATCGTATCGGTGAACCCCCTCTCCCCCCTCTCCTATGCCGATGATACCCTGGAAGGGCTAATTGAGTTTGCCCGCAACGGCCAGGCCCTGCTCATTTCCTCCATGGTACTGGCCGGCATTACCGGCCCCATCGACATTGCCGGCACTGCGGCCCAGGAAATGGCCGAATGCCTGGCCGGTATCACCCTGGCCCAGCTGATTACCCCCGGCGTCCCCTGTGTCTGCGGCGGTACATCCTGCGCCTCTGACATGCGCACCGGCGGCGTCAGCCTGGGCGGCCCCGAATCCCTGCAGCTTACTGCCATCGCCGCCCAGATGGCCGAACACTACGGTCTGCCCTGCCGCTACGGAGGCAACCTGACCGACTCATACGCCATCAACGCCCAGGCCGGGTTCGAGTCCGCCCTGCTCATGGCCGCCCCGGTGATCGCCGGCGCCCACTTCATCCACCAGGCCTGCGGCATCCTGGGGGCCTACGCCGCTGTCAGCCTTGAAAAATTTGTCATCGACGAAGAGGTCTGCGGCATGATCAAACGCGCAGTAGCCCCCCTGGATATCTCCGAGGAAAGCATTAACACGGACCTGATCAAACGGGTGGGCCCCTCTGGCTCCTATATGATGCAGCCTGAAACCGCAATGAAATGCAGGACGGCCTTTTTCCCGGCCCGGCTGACCTGCAGAAGCACCTACGATGACTGGGTGGCCAAAAACAACGGCGATATGGTCGCCCGGGCCGCAGAGTACGTAAAAAAGAGGATTGAATCTTATGAGAAACCCGAGATTGATCCGGGGGTTGAAAAAGATCTCAATGCCTATGTGGATAAAAAAACAAATAATTAACAGAAAGGGAAGGCAGAGAAATGGCAACACAAACCAGCACTCAACCGAGCGTAATGTCCCCCCAAACCAGCAGCAGGACAGGGGTAATGGAAAAATTTCTGGGTAAGACAGACCACCAGCTTTTCTGGATCACCCTTGTAATCTTCGGCCTCATCGTCGGGCTGGGGGTCGCAACCCCTGAAAAACTGGCCACCGCCCTCAAATCAGCACAATCATTCATTACCACCAACTTCACCTGGTATTATATGCTTTTTACCGCGGCCTGCCTCATCTTTTCCCTTTGGGCGGCAGTAGGCCCCTTTGCCCATATGAAGCTGGGCAAGGATGAGGACCAGCCCGAATTTTCCACCATGGCCTGGCTGGCCATGCTCTTTTCAGCCGGCATCGGCCTTGGTTTTATATTCTGGGGCATTGCGGAACCGCTGTACCATTATATGCAGACCCCCTACGGCGCTGAACCGGGTACAGCCGGAGCCGTGCCCGTGGCCCTTCAGATCTCCTACCTGCACTGGGGATTCCACCCCTGGTCCCTGTATGCCGTGGGGGGCCTGGGCATCGCTTACTTTTCCTTCAGGCATGACCAGCCCATGACCATTGCCACCTCCCTGTACGGCCTGCTGGGAGAAAAAACCGAAACCAGCATCTGGAGCAAGCTGACCAACCTGGTCACTGCATTTGCCACCATCGCCGGCATCAGCACCGCCCTGGGCCTGGGCATCCTCTCCATTAAATTCGGCCTGACCCATATCACAGGCATTGAAATGACGCCGGGAATCACTGTGTTCGTACTCATTCTTTTCATGGCCGCCTATATTGCCTCTTCCGTGTCCGGACTGAAACGCGGCCTGAAATACATGAGTCTGATCAATCTCTGGCTGGCCTTTGCCGTCATCGCCTTTATTTTCTTTGCCGGCCCCACGCTTCAATTGCTGGACCTCTTCCCGGATTCTTTGGGCCATTATCTGTCCAACTTCATCACCATGACCTTCTGGACCGATTCCATGAACCAGGCCTTTGACGGCAAATGGCTGGGATGGTGGACGGTCTTTTACTGGGCCTTCTGGATTGCCTGGGTCCCTTTTGTCGGCGGCTTCATCGCCCGGATCTCCAAGGGCAGGACCGTCCGTGAATTCATCCTGTGGGTGGTACTCATTCCCTCAGTGGTCATGTTTGTCTGCTTTGACATCTTCGGTGGGGCGGCCATACTTGCAGAACGCTCAGGTACGGTTGAACTGTGGAAGGCCGTCCAGGCCGACATGGGTTCGGGAATTTTCACCCTGCTCTCTGCATACCCCATGGGATTTTTCGCCTCCATCATGATTTTCGTCAGCCTGATCATCTTTTTGATCACCTCCGCCGACTCTGCATCCTTTCTGGTTGCCATGCTCATGTCCAAGGGCGAACTGGAACCCAAAGCCGGTATGAAAATCGTTTGGGGATTCGTCCTGGGCACCCTGGCCATTATCCTGCTCCAGACCGACGGGCTGAAAGCCCTTCAGACCGCCTCCATCGTCTGTGCCCTCCCCTTCACGGTGGTCATGATCGCCATGATGTTCTCAATTGTCAAAGGATTTGGTAAGGACTTGAAAAAGAATTAGTCTGCGCCTTTTGATCCGCAGCGTTACGGAATGCCGGGGTAAAAATCCGGCATTCCGTATTTTTTTCTGACAAGGTCCGGAGCCCCCGCCATGGTTCTTCCCGGGTGTCTTGTGCTTATTCTGACCCCATTTTCTTCTGCCCGTAGGTCTTGAACTTTTCAATCACGGTGTCCATCTCCTTTTCAGGCAAAATCACCGGGCTGCCGACGCTTTTGGTCTGGTAATAGATTTGGGCCACAAATTCGATCTCCTCTGCAGCGGCAAAGGCGGCGTCAATGTTCGCCCCCAACGCCAGCAGGCCGTGGTTGGCAAGGAGCAGGGCATTGTATTCTCCGATGGTCTGTGTCACATTTTCGGCCAGTTCAGGGGTTCCGAATGTGGCATAGGGGGCGATGGGAACCTTTTTCCCGGCAAAGCCCACAAGGTAATGCACCGCAGGGATTTCCCAGCCCAGACAGGCCATGGTGGTGGCATAGGGTGAATGGGTGTGGACCACAGCCCCGGCATCGGGCCGGCTGCGGTATACGGCCAGGTGAAATCCCAGTTCGCTGGTGGGGGTGCATTGGCCGTCCACTATGCTGCCTTCAAGATCGGTGAGCACCACATCCTCCGGCTTGAGGGCGGCATATTCAATGCCGCTGGGACTGACGGCCACGCGGCCCGAATCCCTGTCAATGATACTCAGATTACCTCCGGTCCCCGTGGTCAGGCCAGACGCAACCATTTTCCGCCCAAACCCTACAATCGCTTTTCTTTGCGCCTCCATCTCCATAAACGCCTCCATGGAATAATCATAGTTTATATTCACAGGGAATATACACAAAATAGCAAAAGGGGTAAACAAAGACACCAAGGGAAGCTTCAGGACCTGTGTTTACTTTTCCCATCGATGCCGAACCGGGCGGGTTCCTGAATCATCAAAAGACCCCGTTTAAACATGGTCCCGCACCCAGCAACCCATGGGGCATACTATCCTTGGGGCATACTATCCTGGTTTCCGTGCGGACACGATGATTGCCTCTCCGGTTGTTGCCGCTTTCTCGGCCCTCTCGGCCATATGCCGGTAGACAGTACCGTCTGCTATGTCAGCGGCAAGCCGGGTATTGGCGGCGTTGATCTCCTCTTCACTGAGAAAACAATAGACGGAATCGGCTTTTTGGAATTCCTTTGTCAGTGCAAGATCCGGATTGTCATAATAGGCGCCCTGGAAAAGTTTTCCCGAAGGAATAAGGGTCTGGATATCTGTAAATCCGCAGGTGGTGAGCCGTGATATGAGATCGTCAACTGGAACATACCGTTCCCGCATGGCACGGGCGGCCTGTTCAATATATTTATAATTCCAGTACACCCCGGACAGGGGATCGAGCTGTTCCTGTGAAGAGGTGTTGATGGTGAGGATGCCGCCGGGTTTTAATACCCTGTATCCCTCTTTAATAAATGTGTCAAGATTGGGAAACGCCGGTTCCGTATCAAGGTGGTGAAGGACCTGGTTGACCATGTAGCCATCGAAAAGGTCCGGCTCAAAGGAGAGATCCAGAATGTTGCCGATCTGGAGGCGGACATTGTCCGCGCCTTTGGTTTTTTTGACGGTCTGCTCATATCCCTGCTCGGATCCTTCCACGCCGAAGATCCTTTTTACAGAATGCCGGATATGGTCAATATAGGCACCGGTTCCGAATCCGCCCTCCAAAATGGTCTGTTCCTGAACCGGGATGGTATTTTTCCCCAACAGAGCTAGGATTTCCTTTAGGCCGTTGGGTTGTCTGTTGTGGTCATATCCGGTAAATGCATCATTGTAGTCGCAATAGGAGGATGCATTTGATTTCTCCGTTTTGATGTTCATCTTCGACCTCCTGAATAAGGCAATTTCAAATCATAGAGTTCAATGGTGTTCAAAAGCTCAACAAGGCTTATATATCAGCAGTTATTAAAATGCAAGCCGGTAGGCATTTGACAAAATAGTTCGTGTTCTATATGTTTCGTGGCGTAAGCGGAATCTCATTGTGACCCACAATCTATCATAAGGAGTGCAAAGATGGCCGATCTGTCTCAGTTAATCAAAATGGTTGAACAAAACAAAATCACCCGGCGCCAATTCATCCGCCAGGCCTCTGCTGCCGGACTTGCAGCCGCAATAACCCCGGCCATGTTCCCGGGCAGGCTTTTCGGCGCGACCCCTCAAAAAGGCGGTCACTTTCGCCAGGCGCTGACCGGTGCCGGCACCTCGGATTCCCTGGATCCGGCATTACTCCTGGCCAACCACGCCATTAATATCAGCAACCAGGTGAGCAACTGCCTGGTGGAAATCGATCATAATTTTAAGGCGGTTCCTGAACTGGCCGAATCCTGGGATGCCTCTCCCGACGCCAAAAAGTGGACATTCAAACTGAGAAAAGGGGTGGAGTTCCACAACGGGAAAACCATGACAGCCGAGGATGTGATTTTCTCCATCAACCACCACCGGGGTGAAACATCCAAATCCGCGGCAAAGCCCTATTTAAAAACCGTCAGGGACATAAAACCGGACGGCAGCCATGGGGTTGTCTTTGAGCTGACAGAAGGCAGTGCGGATTTTCCCTTCATCCTGGGGGATTACCATTTGAAAATCTATCCTGCCGGGACCCAGGGAAAAGACTGGGAAAAAGGAATCGGAACAGGCGGCTACATCCTTGAGAACTGGGAACCGGGGGTAAGGGGTCAGGTC
The DNA here is from genome assembly GCA_028768525.1 of Desulfobacter sp. NCBI lineage: Bacteria > Pseudomonadati > Thermodesulfobacteriota > Desulfobacteria > Desulfobacterales > Desulfobacteraceae > Desulfobacter > Desulfobacter sp. Next base: position 251,909 of record CP054837.1, read on the forward strand.
AAACGCAATCCCAACTACTGGAAAGAGGGGCATGCCCATTTTGATTCGGTGGACACGCTGGCCATTTCAGATGTCAATGCCAGGATCAATGCATTGAAAACCAAGCGGATTGATGCCATGGACCGTGTTGATTTGAAAACCGTTCACCTGCTCAAGCGGATGCCGGGAATCAATGTCACCGCCCTCACAGGCACCATGCATTATTCCATGCCCATGCTGGTGGATCAGAAGCCGTACAGCGACAACAGGGTAAGAACGGCCTTAAAACTGGCCGTTAACAGAAAGGCAATGGTCAAAACCATCCTCAAGGGATATGGCGAAGTGGGCAATGACCATCCCATCTCACCGGTCAACCGGTATCATGCATCCGGGCTTGAGCAGCGGACCTATGATCCGGACAAGGCCAGGTTCCTGATGAAAAAGGCCGGCATGTCGGATCATACATTTAACCTTCACGCTTCGGACGCCGCCTTTGGCGGTGCCATTGATGCGGCGATGCTCTACCAGCAAACCGCCAAGAAAGCCGGTATCAAGGTCAACGTGGTACGTGAGCCTGATGACGGATACTGGAGCAATGTCTGGACCAAAAAAGAATGGTGCATGTGCTATTGGTCAGGCCGGCCGGTGGAGGATATGATGTTCTCGGTTGCATATGCAACGGGCGCCCCCTGGAATGACACCCACTGGAGCAATGAGAAATTCAACAAGATGCTCAAGGAGGCCCGGGCGGAACTGGATGACAGCAAGCGCAGACAATTGTACACGGACATGCAGGCGCTTTGCAAAAATGACGGCGGTACACTCATTCCCATGTTTAATCAGATTGTTGAAGGCCACTCTAAACAACTGGCCCACGGCCCTGTTTCCGCACATATGGAAATGGACGGCCATAAAAACGCTGAACGGTGGTGGTTCGCCTCCTGATACCTTTGTCACCTAAAATATCTCAGGGGCACCTTATGATCTTGCCAAGGGCGGGGCGGGTGCCCCTGAGACATCAGCATCAGGACAGCCACTTCATTTTTTTAACGGCCTGGTAAATCCGGTTGATGGTCTTGCCGTAGGGCGGGGTCAGGGCCAGGGTCACCCGGGACTGCCTGAAAACCGGACGGAGTTTCGAAAACTCCACAAACCCTTCATACCCGTGGTAATGGCCCATGCCGGAATTGCCGATGCCGCCGAAGGGGATATCGTGCTGGGCCACATGGAGGGCGCAGTCATTTATGGTCACCCCTCCGGAACGGGTGGCGGCGATGACCCGGTCCGCCAGGTGACGGTCATTGGTGAACAAATAGAGCCCCAGGGGGCGCTCCCGGTCATTGATATACCCCATGACTTCTTCAATGGTGTCATAGCAGAAAACGGGAAGGACAGGACCGAAAATCTCTTCCTGCATAATCCGCATTTCATCGGTCATCCCGGTGACCAGGCAGGGTGAAATCTTACGGGTTTCCACATCCGCCATGGGACCGTCCAGAAGATTGATGATTGCCGCGCCTTTATCCCGGGCATCTGCCAGTGTTTCGGACAGCCGTCCAAAGGCCCTGTCATCAATAATACAGGTATAATCCTTCACCGCCATGGCGGGATAGCGGTGCCGGACCACCTCTTTCGCCCTGGCAACAAAGGCATCCATTTTATTTTTCGGCACAAAGAGATAATCCGGAGCAACGCAGGTCTGGCCGGCATTCATCAGCTTGGCAAACATGATCCGCTCCACGGCGAGCCCAAGATCAAAATCATCGGCAATGATGGTGGGGGATTTCCCTCCCAGTTCCAGGGTCACCGGGGTGAGGCTGGCAGCGGCGGTTTTCATCACGGTTTTTCCCACATTGGGAGACCCGGTGAAGATGATGTGGTCGAAGGGGAGGCTGGAAAATTCCCCTGCCCCGGCACCGGGCACAAAGGAAACATACTCACGGGAAATCTTTTCTGAAAATAGCCGGTCCAGAAGACGGCAGAGATTCTGGCTGTTGGTGGCCTGTTTCACCATCACCCGATTGCCTGCAGCCAGGGCGGAGGTCATGGGGCTGAGGGCCAGAAAAAGGGGATAGTTCCAGGGGGTGACGATGCCCACCACCCCCTTGGACTGTGGAATCACCCGGTTTTTTCCGCCGGCGAACACCAGGGATACGTGGCGCCTCTGGGGTTTCATCCATTTCTTCAGCCGCTTCCGGGTATACCTCAGTCCCATGAGCGAGGGGGTGATTTCCAGAATTTTGGTTTCGTGGACGGACCGGTTGCCGAAATCCTCGGATACGGCCTCACAGATTTCCCTGTCATTTTCCAGGAGAATGGTCTCGATGGTGCTGAGCAGTTCCATCCGCTTTTGGCGGGGGATCTCTGGAGAATCCAGGCAAGCGGCCCTCTGGGCCTGGAACAGGGTCTGAACATTACTGGCATTCATTTGTGCATCAGAATAGGTCATCATTTGCTCCTTGGGCATCTTCCCCGCAACTCCTTGGCAAGAGAGAGTATAGGCATTAACAAAAGGAATGTACAGCCCTTTCGGCGCTGGCCAATGCACCTTCAAGGTAGCCGCCGAATTCGTCTGCGGTTTCAGTGCCTGCAAAGTGAAGGCTCTTGTCCCAGATGCTGGTTTTTCCGGAAGGCGGCAGGAATTCCGGATGGTTATGGGCGGAGCGCTTGTCATATTCGGTGGCGGTGAATTCTTCCTTTGCCCAGTCTTTGTAATAAACGGAAACCGGCTCTCCGGCCTCCTCACCGTAGACACTGGCCAGCTGGGAGAGGATGGCGTTCACCATGGCATCCTTATCCCTGCGCCGCAATGCCGGGATGCCCAGAAACCCGGTCAGGCCGTACGGGGTGTTATCCATGCCGGATCCGTCATGGATTTCCCCCAGGGGGCCGCAGAGGCTGAAACCCTGTCCTGACAGGCCTGATGTCCGCCATTTTGCCTTATCGTAAAGGGCAAAAAATTTTGCATGCCCCGCCATCCAGGTACTGGCCCTTAACATGGCCTGGCTGAGGCCGTGGGAAAGATCGGGGGTAAACAGGATGGAACGGGCGGCCAGGCGCGGCGGCAGCGCCAGAATAATTCTGTCGGCCACAAGCCTGCACCGGGGTGTTTCGTCAAGCCGTCCCACAATGACCAGGAGACCGCTGTCCTGACGTTGAATCTCGCAGACCGGGTGGTCCAGCCGGACGGTATCTGCGGGCAGATTGGCACACAGCCCTTGGATCAGGGAAATCATCCCCCCTTCAAGCCGCCAGCCGGCGGGCTCCATTGGACAACCTGCAACGGTTTCGGAATGGCCGTCCTTGGCCTGGAACCGGCACAGGCCGCTTTCAAACTGGGGATACGCTTTCAGTCCCATGGCCTTTACCAGCCCGCTGACCCTGGGATTGATCATGGGCCAGTACCAGGATGGCCCTAGGTCGGCAAAAAACCCCTTATGGGCCGGGCATAAGATTCTGCCCCCCACCCGGGACCGGGCTTCAAGCACGATAAATTTTTCCTGTTTTGCCGCCAGCAGCGAAGCGGCATAGATCCCGCTGAGGCCGGCCCCGATGATAATGGTATCAATTTTTTCGGTACGCATAATTGTCTTTTGGTCCTTGGTTTGATCAGCCCCCCGTCAAACCGCCTGTTCTCCATAAGCGTTATGCGCCTGTTCATTCTAAAAATCAATATTTTTTAAACCAGCCGCCCGAGCCGGGAAACCGGTCAAACACCTTCCCTAAAATTCAGCCCTTTGAAACCGATTGTCCCAGATGCTGACTGAGCAATCGGGCGTTCTCAAGGGCTTCCTGGCTGTCATAGGCATCCAGTGCCGTCCTGACCTTGCGGTCGAGATCCTTTTCAACATCGGAATCAAGGCGGCAGGCCACAGCCTCCCATAATTCCACGGACCTGGGCAGGTCAAGCTCAACCTCTGCCATAAACGCATCAATTAACTGCGCCATCCCCTGTTTCCGGTTCTGTGCCGCTTCGCCGGTCAGCGGCACCGGTGCCCCCTTGTCGGCTGTCTTCACCTTCAATTGCCCCAGGGGTTCCATGACTTCATTAAAGGCATTTACAAATGCTGAAAGGCTGGCCTCCGGCAATTTATCCATTCCGGCTTTAATTTGTTCCTCCAGGTATGATGCCGCCGTATGCAGTTCCCCGGCACCGATGTTTCCCGCCACCCCCTTTATGGTATGAACCCGCCTGGCAGCGGTTTCAGCATCTCCGGTTTCCAGGGCATTTAAAATCCCATCCAGGGCATCGGCCTGTTCATGGCAAAATCTTGTGAGAATCCTGTAATATGCCATTTTGTTCCCCCCGGTCCGGGCAAGTCCCCCGCTGATATCAATGCCAGGCAGGTCGCCGGGCAGATCACTATCCTGTTCAGGCGCCTCTGCGGAGGCATGCACGTCCCTGGTTTCATCTCCTTCCAAGGGTTCAATCCATTTGACCAGTGCGGAAAAAAGCCGGTCCGGATTGATGGGTTTGCTCAAATAATCGTTCATCCCTGCGCCAAGGCATTTTTCCTTTTCCCCGGCCATGGCATGGGCCGTCATGGTGATGATCGGAATCTGCCCTGACCGTCCGGGCAGTTCCCGTATTTTCCGGGTGGCCGTATACCCGTCCATCACCGGCATCTGAATATCCATGAGGACAGCGGCAAACCCGTTTGAAGCGCCCTGCTCCCTGCCCCGGCGGCTGCAGGCCGTCAGTATCTCCACAGCCTGTTCACCGGTATCCGCGATCTCAACCGCAAAGGACTGGCTTTTCAATAATTCAGCCGCCACCTCCTGGTTGATGGGATTATCTTCCACCAGAAGGATTCTGGCTCCCCTGATTTTCTTGAGACGGGCGGTGTCAAAGGGCATCTTTTCAGGCATCACGGCCCCGTGGCTGGGGTCCGTTCCGGCCGTATCCGTTTGACGCTGCACCACCCCGAATTCACAGGAAAAGCTGAAACAGCTTCCCCGGCCGCACTCGGTTTTCAGCTCTATGTTTCCGTTCATCAGTTCAACCAGGCGCCTGCAGATGGAAAGGCCCAGGCCGGTCCCCCCGTATTTTCTGGTGGTGGTGCCGTCGGCCTGGACAAATGAAGTGAAGAGGTTATCCGCCTGGGCACTTGTCATGCCGATGCCGGTATCGGTCACGGCAAACCTGAGCCGGGTCCGCCCTTTTGGCAGGCCTCTGGCCCCTGTCTCCACCCCCGCAGTGATCCGGACCCAACCGGTTTCCGTGAATTTGACGGCATTATCGGCCAGGTTCAATATGACCTGGCCCAGGCGCAGGGGGTCACCGGACAGGTCTTCCGGCACCCCGTTCTCGATTTCAAGATCAAAGGAAAGTCCCTTTTCCCTGGCTCTGGGCCCGATCAGCCCCTCCACATCCCCCAAAACCTCCCCGAGTTTGAAATCGATGGATTCCAGAGAGAGCTTTCCCGCCTCTATTTTTGAAAAATCCAGGATATCGTTGAGCAGCCTCAGCAGTGATGCAGAGGCCACCCTGATTTTCTCCAGGAATCCACGCTGCCGGCCGGTAAGTTCTGTGAGCAGGACAAGGTCCGTCAGCCCCATGATGGCATTCATGGGCGTCCGGATTTCATGGCTCATATTGGCCAGAAACTCGCTTTTAAACCGGTCAGCAATCTGGATTTTCCGGTTCATGGCCACCAGATGCCGGTTCCAGAAAAATACAGCACCGAAAACCAATATCCCGCCCATGAAGATTTTCCAGATAAAGGAATAATCAAAATTCTGCTCATATTTTACTGCAATCCATTTATTGTATATGCCCTGGCGTTCTTCCGTGGTCACGGATCTCACGGCTTTGTCCAGGATGCCCAGCAGTTGGGGATCGTCCTTTCTCACCCCCATGGAAAGGGACCATTCAATGTCGAATTTGCCGTTGATTTTAAGATCATACCCCCCCATTTTCCGGATCTGGTGGGCCAGTGCGGGGACACTGTCCAGAAAACCGAAGAGGGATCCCTGACGGACCATGGCCAGGCCATGGCCCACGGTATTGGCCTCCACAAGACCGATACCGGGATATCTTGAGCGGAGCAGTTCCCCCAGCGCATATCCCTTAACCACCCCCAGGGGTTTATCCAAAATTCTGTCCAGGCTCTCCACAAAGGGTTCCTGGGCCCGGGTCGCAACAACGATGGGGAATGTCATCAACGGGACGGTAAAGCTCATATACCTGCTGCGTTCCGGCGTGGCCATGGCCAGGGGCCAGACATCACATTTTCGTTCCCTGCCGTATGTCATGCTCTGCAGCCAGGTTCTTGTGGGTTCAAGGATAAAGGGTTTGTCAATCCGGTTGGATATCAGGCTGACAAAATCCGCCCCCATCCCTTCATGCTCCCCCTTGGCATTGATGCATTCAAAGGGCATCCAGTCGGGATCAACGGCAATCCGTATCGGTCCCCGGCTGTCCAGATAGGCATATTCACCGGGAAGAAGGTCCAGCTTCATGTCACCTTCTTCACGGCCCAGCCACTTTGTCCTGAGTTCGGCCATCTCCTCCTGGGTGACAGCGGCCATGGCCTTTTCAAATAATTGATAAAGCACCGGCCGGTCCCGTCTCACCAGGATATGCAGGGATTTTGGGGAGTGGCGGTCAAACTCGGTAAACCGCTCGGAGATACGCAGGTCTGTGAGCAGATTCTTTTTGATGTGATAACGGGCCACGGCACCGATTTCAATGGTGGCATGGGCCTCCCCTTTGTTTACCGCCTCAAATGCCTGGTCCATATTATCAACGGCAAGAATATGGACGGCAGGATGATGCACCTCCAGGAATGATTTCGTAACCCATCCCGCCGGCAGGGCAACGGTTTTGCCGTATAAATCCTGCACATCTTTCACCCCGGGCGAGTCCCGGTGGATGACAAAATGATTCCGGCTGTTAAAATAAGGGGCGGTAAACAGGCCTATTTCAGCCCGTTCCGGCGTTTTCCAAAGGGAATGGATCACATCGATATCCCGGCGTTGGAACATCTCCAGCAATTGGGCCCAGGTATAGCCGTTTACAAACTCTAAAGAGACACCGATCCGCTTTGCCATGAGTCGGAGCAAATCAATGCTGAACCCCTGGGCCTGGCCGCCGATGGCAAAATCAAAGGGCGGCCATTCCAACTCATTGCTTACCCTGACCACGGGATGTTTTCTCAGGTAAGCCAGTTCCCTGGGGGTGAGCTGAACCTTTCTGTTGATGCCTGCCCCCCATTTGTTCTCCAATGCCCTGATTTCATCATCATCCATGAGACGCATGGCTTTTTTTACAAGCCGGTGGAGTACTGGCCAGTCATTGCGTATACCGATATGATGTGATGCCGGCACCTCCTGGTCATCGCCGGTATGAAAATCAAAGGCCAGGGCAATATTTTTAATATCGTTATCTTGGGCCAGGTAGAATATATGGAGGGGATCGCCCAATATGGCATCCAGCCGGCCAGATGCCAGATCACGGATCAGCCCAAGTTCGTCTTCACCCTCCTCAAGCAAGAGCCCGGGAACCCGCTTTCTGGCCGCCGGCAGGTAATCGTCCCCCTTCAGAATCCCCACTTTTCTTCCCTTCAGTGTTTCAAGGGTAAGGGCGTTCTGGGCATCGTTCCGGACAAAAACACTGAGCCGGGCCCGGGTGTAGGGCGGGGTAAACAATGTAAAGGGCTCCCGTTCCGTGTTCCGGTAAAAGTCGGGCATGATGTCGATCTGCTTTTGTTTAAACATCTCCAGCAATTCCGCCCGGGTATGGCCGTCTATGAATACCGGTTCTATCCCCAGAATCTCGGCCATCCGCTGGAAATACTCGATGGCCAGCCCCTTGGGTTTTCCATATTTGTTGAAATTATAGGGTGCCCAGTTCATTTCATTGGCAACCCTGACCCTTGGATGGCGTTTAAGCCATAATGCCTCCCCTGGGGTGAGGGATACGCGGACGGATTCAGGCGGTGCCCCATGGTAGATAAATCCGGCCAGCAGTCCTTTTTCCCCCATGGGAGACCGGTCCAGTTCCATATAGGTTTGCCCATTGCTCCGGATGACCCGGGACTCCAACTGACCCAAACCGGCCAGGCCGGGAAAGATTACCGAACGAAAAAGGGCCGCATCTTTTTCCATTTGGCTGCGGCTTGTATCCGGTTGATAGGTATCCATGATCAGGTCAATGACTTCATGGGTGTGGGTCAGGGTATACTGCCACCCCTTCAGGCTTGCCCGGCGGAAGACCGCGGCTTTTTCCTGATTGAGGCTTAAAAAGCGGGCGGAGCTAAACAAGAGATCCACCGTCAGCCCTTTGGAGGAATGCCGGTAAATAAACCCCATGATCACCGGCTTTTCTCCGTCCGGCCGGTATTGGTTCAGCCGGGCCGGATCCACCGGACCGGAAGCAAACTGGTCGAAAACACGTTCTGAACCAAGGATGCCGAAATCCGCATCTCCGGCGGCAACGGCTCCGGCCACATCCGCTCCGGGTCCTCCTTCCAGAATCAGAACATCCAGCCCGGCCTTCCGGTAAAAGCCCTTTTCCTTTGCCGTATAATACCCGGCAAATTGGAACTGATGTGGGGCGGAGAGCTGGAGGGTCACCACCTGGGGCTGCCCGGCCAGGGCCGGGGGAACCATAAATGGAATCAGGGCGAAAAAAACAGGCAGGGCCGCAAGTATCATCATTCCCCAATGCCTATGCCGCCTGAATTCTGGCATCCATCTATCCTTCAGCGCCGGAGATCCGGTTCCTGCCTTCGCCCTTGGATTTATAAAGCATTTCATCGGAGAGTCCCAGAAGGTGGGCCGGGGTTTGCCCCGGGCTTCCCGGGATGGCAGAGGCCGCTCCGGCACTGATGGTTACCCGGGAATCGACCAGGGATGCCTCATGGGGAATACCCAGGCCATATACGGCCGCCCTCATTTTTTCAGCCACCCGCAAAGCGCCCTCAATGCCTGTGCCGGGCAGCACCGCTGCAAATTCCTCTCCGCCGTACCGGCAGAGGCGGTCTCCGGGCCGCTCAATACAATTATTCATGCAGTCAGCGATGGCTTTAAGGCATTCATCTCCTCCGGCATGGCCGTAACGGTCATTGAATGTCTTGAAATAATCAATATCCATCATTACCAAGGCCACCGGATCCTCATAACGGGCCGCCCGGTTCCATTCCTTGGCCAGGATTTCGTCGAATTTCCGCCGGTTGTATATTCCTGTGAGCCCGTCCAGGGAAACCATGCGTTCCAGCATATCTGTTTTTTCCTTGAGGCTGATATGGGTGTTCACCCTTGCCTTGACGGTGACAGGGGTAAAGGGCTTTGTGATATAGTCCACCGCCCCGAGGCTGAAGGCCTTTGCCTCATCCATGGGTTCGGACAAAGCAGTGATAAAAATCACGGGGATATCCTTTGTCCGTTCATTGGCCTTGAGGCGGCGGCAGACCTCATAACCGTCCATCCCGGGCATCATGATATCCAGCAGAATCAGGTCGGGCAGTGTTTTCCCGGCTGTTGCAAGCGCACGCTGGCCGTCCCTTGCCACCCCTATTTTATAGTCAGCGGTCAGCAGCGATATCAGAATATCGATGTTTTCCGCCGCATCATCCACGATCAGGAGTTTATGTTTATTTTTCACCGTCCCCTCCTTCCATCCGGTTTAAGCTGATCCCGAGGATGCTGGCCAGTCCTGCGGCGGCCTCAACGGCGGCCCCTGTATCATAGTCCTCCAGGGCCCTGCCCATGCATTCCAGTTCACTGGCCCCCCCTTTATTTTCCAATCCTTTCTTTTTCGTCTCTTTTGCCAGCCGCCCGAACAATCCCCGGGCCGCCATAATATCCACCTCCACCTGTTTGATAAATTCCCTGAGAAGATCTTCCGGTTCACAAGCATCCACCGCCGGCCCTGAATGGTCGTATCCTTCCTTTCGACCACTTTTCCGCAGCTGTTCTTCAAGGGCGGAAAGGGAATCAAGGACCTGGCTGAAGGCGGCGGCAAAATCATTCCATACGGGTTCCATGTTTTTTGGATTCTCTTTTATGGCCGTCTCAAGTGCCACCGCCTTTTTATGGAGCCGGGCGGCGCCGATATTTCCTGCCACCCCCTTGATGGAGTGAACCAGAGCGGCCATTTTCTCAACATCATTTTCAGCCGCCGCGGTTTCAAGATCTGCCAGAAGCCTGCCCTGGTCCTTTGGAAACCGAAGCAGAATCTTTGCAACGGCCTCCTGGTTCCCGGCCACCTTTTCCAGGGCGCTTTGAATATCAATTCCCTCTATTGATCCCGGCAGGCCGCCCTCCCCCCTGCCCTGTTCATGTCCGGACACCGGCAGGTCCCGGCGGCCGGGTTTTATCCATTTGACGAGTTCCGCAAGCAATGTCCCCGGATCTATGGGCTTGCTTACATAACCGTTCATGCCGGCGGCCATGCATTTTTCCCTTTCCCCGGACAGGGCATGGGCGGTAATGGCAATGACCGGCACGTCATCCAGTGCCCTGATTTTCCGGGTGGCCGTATAACCGTCCATTACCGGCATTTGAATGTCCATGAGCAGGGCATCATAAGGGATGCCCTTGGATAAGGCCCTGGTGATGCGGTCAAGGGCCTGGGCACCGTTTTCCGCAATATCAGTAAAAAAGGACTCCGCGGTCAGCAATTCCGCGACCACCTGCTGGTTGATCCGGTTATCCTCCACCACAAGGATTCTGGCCCCCCGTATATGGTCAAGCCCCTTGACCAGAGATGTCCTCTCTCTTTCCCCCGTATGTTTTTGTGTACCTCTCCCCAAACCCAGGGTGTCCATAATGACATCAAATAGCAGGCTCCTGGAAACCGGTTTGTTCAAAAAGCCGTCTAGTCCCATTGCCGTACATTCTTTTTTAAGGGACTCGCTGCCGTAGGCCGTGAGCATAAGAATTGCGGGGGTTCCGCATTTTTCAGGTTGGGCTTTAATCCTGCCCGCGGTTTCAAGTCCGTCCATTCCAGGCATTTTCCAGTCCATGAATATGAGTCTGTAAGGCCTGCCGGCCAGGTAGGCCTGCTTCAGTTGATCAATGGCAGCCCGGCCGGATTCCGCCTGAAAGACCTCAAAGGCAAAGGTTTTAAGATTACGGGCCAGGATTTTCCGTGCCGGTTCATTGTCGTCTGTCACCATTACCTTCATCTTTTTTAAGGCCTCAGGCAGTTCTTTTCTTTCCTTATCTTTTAGTGCCACTCCCAGTACGATGTAAAAATCAAAGCGGCTTCCTTCACCAAAACGGCTGTCAACGGTGATCCTGCCGTCCATCATCTCTACCAGGCGCCTGCAGATGACCAGGCCGAGCCCTGTGCCCCCGTGTTTTCTCGTGACAGACCCGTCCGCCTGGACAAAGGACTGAAACAGGCCCTTAACCTGTTTTCGGGTCATGCCCATGCCCGTATCCTGAACAGACACCGCTAACCTGACTTTTTCCACGCCATTGCCGGTACCGGCTTTCTGGCTGTCCACCCGGATCACCACCTGACCCTGATCGGTGAATTTAATGGCGTTGGCCGCCAGGTTCAGGATGATCTGCCCTACCCTCAAAGGATCTCCCACGAGACGGTCCGGTACGTTGCCGCTGATATCCACCAGCAATTCCAGCCCCTTCTTTTCCGCTTCCAGTACAACCAGGTCGGTGATCTCCTTGATCACCCTTTCAAGACTGAAAACAATGGCCTCCAGTTTCAGCTTGCCCGCTTCGATTTTAGAAAAATCCAGGATATCGTTAATAATGGTCAGCAGGGTGTTTGATGACATTCGTATCTTTTCCAGGTAATCCTGCTGCCGAAGGGAGAGATCGGTTCTCAGGGCGAGTTCCGACAGGCCGATGATGGCATTCATGGGGGTCCGGATCTCATGGCTCATATTGGCAAGAAACCTGCTTTTGGCCCTGTTGGCGGCCTCGGCACGTTTTTTTTCCTCTTCCAGTTCCAGGGTCCGTTTTCTCACCAAATCTTCAAGCTGCTCATGGTAGGCCAGCAAGGACTCCCGGTATTGTTTCCGCTGCACGGCAATGGCCACCTGGTCTGATACAGCGCCCAGGATTTCAAGCTCGCCGTCGGTGAACACCGCCGCCTCTTTAGAGCGCCAGGCCGCGATTACGCCAAGGGCCTCCTCCTCAATAATCAGAGGGGCACCCATCCAGTTCCCAGGCGCCGTTGCCTCCCCTGAGCCCCGACCCTCTTGAGATCCGGTATTTGGATTCAGTTTCATTGGCGCACTGCTGTCGAGGACCAGGTCTGCAAATGCCTTTCTGTCCCTGTCTGTCAGAAACCGCCGCAGGCTGCCGGTACCGGATTCACTGAATTCCCGACCATCCAGATGGAAGGGGATTGATAATTTTTTCCCGCTCCTGTCATAGAGCCCGATAAACAGATCATCAAAATTCAGCAACCCGCTTAAGGCGCAATGAATGGCTGTATACAGATCTTTTAGGCTTGGGGCCGTGTTGACGGCATTGGATATCTGGAAAAGCGCGCGGTTTAATTTTTCCGCCTGTTTAAGGCTGGAAATATCCATCACCGATGCAATGACCTCTTCAGACTCGGGAATCCTGCCGATGCAGGCGACGGCATGGATGGTCGCCGATTCAGGCGGTGAAATTGTGAATTCATACTCATTTATTCCATGGTTCAGTCCGGGGCCGTCAGCCACTGATTTCTCCGATACCAGGTCAAGTGCCGCCCCGTGGTAAAAATCAAAGAGTTTCATCTTCCCGAGAATCTGGTTTCGCGAGGAATGGATCAGCCGGATCCCATTCTCATTGACCTCAGTTATGGTACCGTTTTTGTCGGCCACGAAGGTGGCTGTGCCTGTATTCTCAAACAGGCTTTTATACTTTTTCTCATTTTTCCGGATGGCCTTTTCCCTGCCCTCAATGGCCAGAGACATGGAATTGAAAATATCGATGATGCTTTGAATTTCTTTTTTATGGTCCGAAGCCGAGGTCTGCTTGAACACGCCGTTGGCCAGAGAATTCATATCCTGCTGCAGATGCTCCAGGGGGAGGACCAGATGCCGGTTTAAAAGAAAAGTGATCACCAGAAAGGAAATCAATATTGTGGCGGCGGCCAGCAATGTACCGGTCACCATTGTCATCTTCTGCTGCTTTTCTCCGGTGCGGTTGACAAATGAAATCTCAAGCAGCCCCGTGTATTGCACCTCTTCATACAGCAGTTTTTTTTTGACATTTACGGCGGTGGGGATATCAAACCGCCCTTTTTCAACCAGGACTTCATTTATTTCATTTGTTAATCGCAGCCCGGCGATATCCCTGGAACGCATGGCTATATCTGCGACATTGAGCCATGCAAGCTCTTCAATGTACCAAAGATGCCTGGTGAAAGCACTAACGAGATAAATGGTCTCAAGCTCCATCCGCTTTTGGAAATCATCCCGGCTGGCCTCCATGGACACATGGTAAAAGATCATGCCGACAATGAGGTTGATGCTGATGATCACCAGGCCGATCTGGGTATTGAGAGTGCGTTTTATGCTGTGCTGCATATACCCCGTCCCAATAGTTGCGTTCTGAATCCTGGGTTATATTGACGCCGTGAAATGGAAATCAGCCCGGAACGGTCCTGAACGAAAAACAGGCAGAATCTGGTTGAGAATCAAGATCTGTGGAAATGGATAAATCTTATTGTATTTCATGGGCATTTGCAATTCTTTTCAACGGGTTTCCCTAGGCCCCCCTACCGCCACCCTTTAAAGGCAGGACTGAATTTAATAAACTTGCGCCGGCGACCGGGCCAGGTCGGCCGGGACAATGGGGAATGCCCTCACCCTCATTAATATAGTCGGACACAGCCCTTGACAAAATTGGGAGGGCGCACATTTTATTTGATGTTGCAGTTGAGGATTCTCCTGACCTTAGGAAATTAAACAGGGTTGACAGCCCCAAGGAAAGCCGACATTGATTGACAGCCCCCCCCATGTGGACAAAACGGTTAAAATCCATCTTGAATTCAGCGACCTGGTCCAAAAAATCCAGATGAAGAGTCCCAATCCCGCCATTCTCCAGGCTGCCGAATCCGCATTTGACAAGGCAAAAGGAAAATGGCAGCCTGCCATGGCCCTGCAATGGGTAGGGTACTCACCAGGCCCGGGCAAAGAGAACGGCACCATAACCCTGCCCGACGGCACCGGTATCCGGATCCATCCCGGACATTCCGCCAGATTTCTCGACCAGGCCGGGGATGCCCTTGCAGCCGTTTATACGGCCGGCAGCCAGATTGATGAACTGGCGGCTGCGGCCAGTGAAGCAAAAGACTTCATGGGCGCCCATTTCATCGATCTTATCGGCCTTCTGGTCCTTGAAAAAACCGAAGCGCTTGTAAAACAGCAGGCCGAAGAACAGGCCGCTCGCAGGGGCTGGGGTGTCAGCCCCTTTCTCAGTCCCGGTTCCGTCCACGGGTGGGCGCTTGAAGAACAGGTGTGCCTGGCTTCATTTCTCCCCTTAAGCGACATCGGGGTCAGCATGTCCGGAACCGGGGTCTTTTCCCCCTTTAAAACCATTTCCTGCCTCATCGGCATCGGCCCCGGATATAAAAGCCGGAAGGTGGGGTCCACCTGCCGGGTATGCAGCCGGCGTGAGCACTGCACCATCCGCCACAACCAAAATACAGGACAGGCGTCATGACAGAGGAGAGCTATACCATCGAACTTGCCCCCCACGGCCGGAAAATTAAGGCGGACAAAGGGGAATTTCTCATTAATGCCCTTAAGGGAAAAAATATCATTCTGCGCTCGGACTGCGGGGGAAAGGGGAAATGCGGCAAATGCCGGGTTGACATTATCCATCCCCTCACAGGGGACAGGGAGGATGTCCTGAGCTGCAACCATCCCGTCGAATCCAACCTTAAAATTGAAATTCCCCCGGAAGCGCTCTTTTCCACTCACACCCTGGGAAAAGCGGCCATTGACCTTCCCGGAGAATTCACGGATAGATTTTCCGCTTCCCAACCGGGAAAAACAACCGCATCCGACAGATTCGGCATTGCCGCGGACCTGGGCACCACTACCATCGCCGTCTATCTGTGCAATATGACCCGGGGAACGGTGATGGCCTCCGCCAGCATCAAAAACCCCCAGGCCCTGTACGGCGACGATGTCATGAGCCGCATCGGCGCCATCGGCCAGGCCCCGGCAAATCTGCCCCACCTCCAGGGCCTGGTGGTGGGCGCCATGGAAGAAGGCCTCCGGGAACTGACAAAAGCGAAAAGATTTAAGGGAATTGATATCTCTAAAATGGTGGTGGTGGGCAACCCTGCCATGATCCATATTTTCACCGGTGTGGATCCTGCCCCCATTGGCGTCTCCCCCTACCAGCCCGCCTTTTACGAGCCAAAAACCCTTGCTTCAGAAACACTTGGCTTCAGTTCAGGAAATTTTCCTGTCCATACCCTGCCCCAGGTATCCGGGTTCATCGGCGGGGATATCCTGGCGGCGGCCCTGGCCGTGGATCTGCCCAACCAACCCGTTGGCACCCTGCTCATTGACCTGGGCACCAATGGGGAACTGATGCTCCGGGGGGAGCAAGGGCTCTTTGCCACCTCCTGCGCCACCGGACCGGCCTTTGAAGGAGCCACCCTTGCATGCGGGATGCAGGCGGTGCCCGGGGCCGTTAACCGGGTCTCCATTCCTTCCCCCGGGGCCCAGCCTGAATTCGACTGCATCATTGGCCCCAAAAACAACGTGAACGGCCCCACAGGCATCTGCGGTTCAGGGGTGGTTTCCGCCGTGGCCCAGTTCTGCAGGCAGCAGATCATCCTGCCCGACGGCGGGTTTAATCCCCATTCAGGATCCCCGTCACTGAACCGGGACAAGGCGGGAAAATACCGGTATACCATTGCCCCGGGGAGATCAGAATTGAGGCTGGGGCCGGTATACATCAGTCAAAAGGATATCCGGTCGGTGCAGTTGGGAAAAGGAGCGCTCATTACCGGTATTGATTTTCTATTGAAAAAGGCTGGAATCCCCTCTCCGGAAAAACTGATTATTGCAGGGGCATTCGGATCCCACCTGAACCAGGGGGATATGAAAACTCTGGGCATGATCCCGAACCTTGAAGACGGACGGATTAAGATGGCAGGCAATGCAGCGGGCACCGGCGCCGTAATGGCACTCTGCCATGGGGACTATTTAGAAGCGGCCAGGGCCATGACCGGAAAAATAAAGGTGGTTGACCTGGCTGCAGACCCGGATTTCCATGCCGACTTTGTTAAACGGCTCGGGTTTCCGGAGGCATTGCCGGCCTAAATCATAGCTGGAATACAAACAACAGGGCGCCGCTCTTATCCGCCATATCGGCCTGGAATTCCAGGCTGATGTCCCCGGCGGAACCGGAACCCTCTGAACCGGGTACGGCAGCCGCCGGGAACCCGATGCCCGGACCGGATATCTCCTTCATCCCGGATACCTGTATATACTGGAACAGGCAGTTTTTGAACTTTGCCAGCCGGGCCACAATGCCGGAGCCGGAACCGGATAAGGGAAGACGGACGGCGGGCCTGCCGGTAACCGGTTCTCCGGCGCCCCTGGAGGCAAACCGGTCTGAGATGCCGTTAAAGGATATGAACATGGGCACCTCAGTTACCGCCCGGGTCAGGGCCATGATATGAAATCCTGACCCTGCGGAACGCACGGCCTCTTGTTCGTCCTTGCAAAATCCCGGGCAGGTCCACAAGGCCAGGAAGATCACAGCCGCGCCAACACCCCGGACCCATTTGACAGCAGACGATTTATTCATAACATCCCCCTTTATTATCGGTTTCGCTATACACTGGAGTGTAGCAAAAAACGTGCTACAATACCTGGCGCTTAGGGAATAGTGGATTGATAATTTTATTATATTTCACCATCAGTTAAATATAATTACGCATGCGATATAAAACCACTTCTTTCTTTCCTACCTTCCCCCTTTTGCCTTGTAACTTTTTTGTAACCCCTTCCATGGTATGGAAATTTCTGCGTGAGGGTTAGCTGCCTGCCGGTATCCATCCGGGCCTGCAGTTCTGGGCACCTCCATTTCCGGCCGGATACCGGCTTGGCAGTATGTCAATAATACTTTGTCAAGGAGGCAGAAAGTCGATGGAACTCAACAGAAGGGAGTTTATCAAGATTTCAGGAGTTACGGCTGCCGGGGTGGCCGTAAGCGGCCTAGGATTTGACCTGAAACCGGTCAAGTCCCATGCCCAGATGCTGAAAACCAAGTATGCCAAGGAAACCACCACCATCTGCTGCTATTGTGCAGTGGGTTGCGGTGCCATCGTTCACACCAGCCAACGGGGCGACGGCCGGGTGATTAACATTGAAGGGGATCCCGATCATGTCATCAACCGGGGAGCGCTCTGCTCCAAAGGGTCTTCCCTGAAACAGCTGGCCGAGAACGAAAACCGCCTTACCGAACCCATGTACCGGGCCCCCAACTCCGATAAATGGGAAAAGGTTTCCTGGGAATGGGCGCTTAAAACCATTGCCAAAAGGGTAAAAGAGACCCGGGACAAAGGGTTCACCCATAAAAACGGCAAGGGCCAGGTGGTTAACCGGGTCACCAACATGGCTTCGGTGGGATCGGCGGCCATGGATAACGAGGAGTGCTGGATTTACCAGGCCCTGATGCGGTCCCTGGGGCTGGTATATGTCGAACACCAGGCCAGGATCTGACACAGCGCAACTGTAGCGGCTCTGGCAGAGTCGTTTGGACGCGGTGCAATGACCAACCACTGGATCGACCTTAAAAACAGTGACTGCATTATAATCATGGGCAGCAACGCTGCCGAAAACCATCCCATATCCTTCAAATATGTGACCCAGGCAATGGAAAAAGGGGCCAAACTCATTTCCGTGGATCCGAGGTTCACCCGGACATCGGCCAAGGCCGATATTTACACAGCGCTTCGCTCCGGCACAGACATCGCCTTTCTGGGGGGGATGATCAAGTACATCCTGGACAACAACCTATACAACAAGGCCTATACGGCAGCCTATACCAATGCCCCCTTTATCGTGGGCAAGGCATTCGGTTTTGACGACGGCCTGTTCTCCGGATACAAATCCGCCAAGGAAGGCCCGGCCCTGGGCAGTTACGACAAATCCAAATGGGCCTTTGAAATGGATGCCAATGGCGTGCCCAAAATGGACCGGAGCCTCAAGCACGAGCGTTCCGTATTCCAGCTGCTGAAAAAACACTATGAACGGTACGACCTGGACAAGGTTTCCAAGGTAACCGGCACCCCTAAAAAGGATCTTCTCCAGGTCTACAAGACCTATACCGCCACCGGGGCAAGGGGCAAGGCCGGCACCATCATGTATGCCATGGGCTGGACCCAGCATACCGTGGGCACCCAGATCATCCGTACCATGGCCATGATCCAGCTGCTGCTGGGCAACATGGGCGTGGCCGGCGGCGGGGTCAACGCCCTGCGCGGGGAGTCAAACGTCCAGGGATCCACAGACCACTGCCTGCTCTGGCATATCTGGCCCGGATACCTGAAAACCCCGAGGTCCTCCAATACCAGTCTGGCCGCCTATAATAAAAAGTGGACCCCGAAGAGCAACGATCCCCTCTCCGCCAACTGGTGGCAGAATTATCCCAAATACTCCGTCAGCCTGCTTAAATCCTTTTTCGGAGACACTGCAAAAGAATCAAACGGGTTTGGGTATGACTGGCTGCCCAAGGTCGACGACGGTAAGGGATATTCCTGGTTTGATCTCTTTGACGCCATGTACAAAAAACAGATCAACGGATTTTTTGCCTGGGGCCAGAATCCCGCCTGCTCCGGCTCAAATGCCTCCAAAATAAGAAAATCCATGGCGGAACTGGACTGGATGGTCAATGTCAATATTTTTGACAACGAGACCGGTTCCTTCTGGAAAGGGCCGGGCATGGATCCCAAAAAGATCAAAACCGAAGTTTTCATGCTCCCTGCCTGCGTATCCGTTGAAAAGGAAGGGTCCATCACCAACTCCGGCCGGTGGATGCAGTGGCGGTACCAGGGGCCTAAACCCTTGGGCAACAGCCTTCCCGACGGCGACATCATCATGCACCTGGGGCATCTGATCAAAAAAGAATATGCCAAGGGCGGCAAATTCCCCGACCCCATCCTCAACCTGAAATGGGACTATGAAACCGATGGGGTTTACGATCCCCACAAAATGGCCAAGGAGGTCAACGGCTATTTCCTCAAAGATGTAAAGATCAAGGGCAAAACCTATAAAAAAGGCACCCTGGTCCCCTCCTTTGCCTTTCTCCAGGCCGACGGTTCCACCTCTTCGGCCAATTGGCTGTACTGCAATTCCTATACGGAAAAGGGCAATATGTCCGCCCGGCGTTCCCAGAAGGACGCCAAAAACAATATCGGTCTGTATCCCGAGTTTGCCTGGTGCTGGCCGGTCAACCGCCGCATCATCTACAACCGTGCCTCCGTGGATCCCAAGGGAAGGCCCTGGGATGAAAAAGACTGGGTCATCCGGTTTGAAGGGGAGGCAAAGAACGGCAAATATGTTTCCAAAAAATGGACCGGAGATGTACCCGACGGCGGCTGGTATCCCATGGAAAACCCCGACGGCTCCAAGCGCAAGGACTCCAAGTATCCTTTTATCATGCGCAAGCACGGCCACGGCCAGATCTTCGGCCCGGGCCGGACAGACGGGCCCTTCCCCGAGCACTACGAGCCGCTGGAATGCCCCGTGGAAAAGAATTTCTTTTCCTCCCAGATGGTCAATCCCACGGCCGTGGTCTACTCCACCAAGGACGACCAGCACGCTACCTGCGATCCCCGCTTCCCCTTTGTGGGCACCACCTACCGGGTGAGCGAGCATTGGCAGACCGGGCTGATGACCCGTCCCCAGGAGTGGCTCATGGAACTGCAGCCCAATGTATTTGTTGAGATGAGCGAGGAGCTTGCCCAGTTGCGCGGCATTTCAAACGGAGAACGGGTGCTGGTATCCTCTGCCCGGGCCTCCCTGGAGTGTACAGCCATCGTCACCAAGCGGTTCAAGCCCTTTAAGATCGGGTATGCCACGGTCCACCAGGTGGGCATTCCCTGGCATTTCGGCTGGCGCTGGCCCTCAACCGGCACAGAAGAAAGCGCCAACCTGCTGACCCCGCCGGCCGGCGATCCCAACACAAGGATCCCGGAAACCAAGGCCTTTATGGTCAATGTGACTAAGCTGTAAGGAGGGAAGATTATGACGAAATCATTTTTCGTAGATACCACCCTGTGTACCGCCTGCAGGGGCTGCCAGGTGGCCTGCAAGCAATGGCACGACCTGCCGGCGGAAAAAACCGTAAACCAGGGCAGCTTCCAGAATCCGCCGGACCTGTCCTATATGACCTATAAACTGGTGCGCATGACAGAGGAAGTCATCGACAACAGGCTGCACTGGCTCTTTTTTCCCGACCAGTGCCGCCACTGCATCGAGGCTCCCTGCCTGGAAACGGCCTTTGACGACACCGCCATCTACAGGGACGAGGCCACCGGTGCCATCATCTATACGGCCAACACCGCAAAGCTGGATGCCGAAGAAATCATCGGCTCCTGTCCCTACAACATCCCGCGCCAGGGGCCCGACGGCACCCTGTATAAGTGTGATATGTGCAACGACAGGGTTCACAATGGACTGAAACCGGCCTGTGTCACCACCTGTCCCACCGGCGCCATGAACTTCGGCGACAGGGATGAGATGCTGGCCCTTGCCCGGGAACGGCTGGAAAAAGTACAAAAAAAGAATCCCAAGGCCATGCTCCTGGATCCCGATGACGTGAGTGTTATCTATCTGACGGCCCAGGATCCGGCCCTGTACTGGGATTTTGCCGTTGCCGGCACGAGCCGCCGCAGCGGCGGCATAACCCGGACAGCTGCCATCCGCAGGATGATGGGCCCCTTTGCCAGGCTAATGAAGGTATAGTTTAATTGTCCACTGCCTTGCCCCGGGAATCCCGGGGCAAGGATCAATTCTAAGGATACAATAATGAGTCAAGAAATCCTGAACCACCCGAATCCGTCTGCCACCACCTTTTGCGTGAACCTGACCGAGGACCAGATACGCACTGCTGCCGGCGCCCTCCAAAAAATCCGGCCGGCCTACGGCCCCATCATTGAATTTTACAGCCGGGTTTTCAGGGCCCAGGCCGCTGCCATGGCAGAAACCGTCATCCCGCCCATTATCCTGGAAAAGGAGGCGCTGGCCCTTAAGGGCGAAAACGAAATGCCCCTGGTCACGCCGGTGCAGTTCAGAATTGATGTGGCAGCGGCAAAAAAGCTGATGGGTGAAATCTGTAACCTTGCCGTGGCCTATGCCCCCAAACTCTCCGGAGCAGGAGAAAACATGGGCCGGGCCCTGGCCGCCGAAAAACTGGACCTGCCCCGGATGTTCACAGACCTGTTGGACGGCATGGACATGAAGCAGACCGCTGAGGCCCTGGATATCCCGGCAGAGGCCCTGGCCCTGTTCGGATTCTCTGCCATGGCGCCGTCCATCCAGGCATGTGCCCTGCAATTGGCCCCCTATCTTGAACAGATGCCCGAAAGAAGCAGCACAGCCAGGGGATATTGCCCGGTCTGCGGCAGCGCCCCCAACCTGGCCCTGTTCGATGAGACCGGGGCCAGGCATGTGTCCTGCAGCCTCTGCAGCCATATCTGGCCGGTACCGCGCATGGGCTGCCTCTTCTGCGATTCCCAAAACAGAGAGGACCAGCAATACTTTTTCACCGGCGATGAGGCCGAATACAGGGTCTATTGCTGCAACAACTGCCGCCGCTACATCAAAGCCGTGGATGTCCGGCAGATGGGCCGCAGGCTTTATCCCAAACTGGAACAGATCGCCACCATCCACCTGGACATGAAAGCCGGCGAGGAGGGATACCGGCCCCCGGTCCAGGACGGCAGCCTCACCTGAACATTAATGAAAGCCTATGGGAGTTTATCGCATGCGAATACTGGTCATCACTGCGGTCATCCTTACACTTACAGGTATGGCCGCTGCAGGCACCAATAAAACAGATCCGGCCAATGCCCAACTGCATGAACTTGAGTTCACCCTTCCCGCCCCTGAAGGTCAGACCCATCTCCGGTATCTCGGCCTTGAAGCGGGCACATCCTTTACCCCGGACCGGATAAAGGCCGATATCCTGATCATTGAAATCTTTTCCATGTACTGTCCCATCTGCCAGAGGGAGGCGCCCAAGGTCAACACCCTTTATGAACGGATAACCAAAATCAAGGAAAAATCCGTCAGGCTAATGGGTATCGGGGCCGGCAATTCTGATTTCGAAACCCAGTATTTCCAAAAAACCTACGGCATTGAATTCCCCCTTTTCAGCGACGGTAAATTCATCATCCATAAAAAAGTAGGTGAAAAAGGGACGCCGTATTTCATCGGATTAAAACCCAATGCGCCCAAGGGAAGCCGTATCTTTTTCACCCACTCCGGGGAGATCAAGGACCTGGACGCATTTATCGGCCGCCTGCTCAAGGCGGCGGAATAAAGGAGGGTACCGTGCGCCGACTTTTCATTTTCTTCATGGTCAATTTCCTGCTTCTATCCGCCCCGGTGTTTCCGGTGAAGGCCCTTACCCTGGCATTTGGGGATAAGGTGTACGACCCCGGCAGGCTCCCCCCCATTGACAGCAGCCTCAAGGTGGCGGTGGGGGATCCTGCGCCGGGTTTCACACTTAAAGCGGTTTCAGGCAACACCATTTCCCTGGACGGCTACAGACAGAAAAAAAACGTGCTCCTCACCTTTGTGCCGGCAGCCTGGACACCGGTATGTTCGGATCAGTGGCCGGGATATAATATCGCCCGCCCCTTGTTTGAACAAAAAGATACCGTTCTTCTGGGGATCACCACGGACAATATCCCCACCCTCTATTCATGGACCCGGGAAATGGGGCAGCTATGGTTCGACGTGCTCTCCGACTTCTGGCCCCACGGTCAAACCGCAGGGGCCTACGGGGTCCTCAGAAGCGACGGAACAGCGGAGCGGGCCCTGATTCTCATCGATAAAAAGGGAGTTATCCGCTGGATCCATGTATCCGATATTAATATCCGCCCGGACCTGGGCATGATCATTAAAGCCCTTGACCGCCTTTAATCCGGTCTTCCAAGGGATATTTCAATTAATAAAAACCGCAGCGTCTATCTGTTTTATGCCGTTATTCATTTGATTTTTTTTGGGGGAACCGGTATTCTCTCTGCCCGGTGAATGGCTGTGACCGATTGATAATAAAGGATTTTTATGAAATATACCTGGTGGATACTCCAGTCGATGGTGGTGCTGGTTTCCGTATTTTTTCTTGTTTTCGGGCTGGATCTGCTCCGTGCATCCTACCAGCTTGGGCACCCCTTTGAATTCATTATGACATTTTTTGCATCCAGCTTTATTATTCTGATCAGCCTGGCCCTTGGGGCCGGTTTCATGATAAAAATGATCCGGGTTTACCGCCAGCTTAAGGCCCCTGCCGCACCTGAAAACAAATTACCTGAAAAATAAGCCAGTAATAAAAAATATGACCGTACTATTCAGTGTTAGTGAAATTTCAAAATCATACGGGGATGACACCCTTTTTTCCAACCTGAGCTTTGATGTCAAACGGGGTGAGAAACTCGGCCTCATCGGCATGAACGGTTCGGGCAAGTCCACCCTGCTCCGGATTGTTGCCGGAATGACCCTGCCCGATGAAGGCGAGGTCAAGGTCAAATCCGGAGATCTGCTGGTCTACCTGGCCCAGGAGGACCGGTTTGATCCGGAGGACTCGATTGAAGAGGTGCTGTACAAGGCCCTTGCCTCTCTGCCCATTGATGATAAAGAGCGCCACAGGCGGGTCAGCCAGGCCCTGGGCCGGGGCGGTTTTGCCAATGCAACCGAAAAAACCGCCCAGCTGTCCGGCGGATGGCGCAAGCGCCTGGCCATCACCCGTGCCCTGTGCATGCAGCCGGACCTTCTGCTGCTGGACGAACCCACCAACCATCTGGACATCACCGGTATTCTCTGGCTGGAAAAAATGCTTAAGTCCGCCAGATTTTCCTTTGTGCTGGTCAGCCATGACCGGACCTTTCTTGAAAATGTCTGTTCCCATACCATGGAAATAGGCGCCTGCTTTGAGGGGGGCCACTTCAAAATTCAGGGACGGTACAAAAAATTCGAAGAGGAACGGGAAAAATACCTGGAGGCCCAGTCAAAGAAACAGGCATCCCTGGCCTCAAAAATGCGGCGGGAGGAAGAATGGCTGCGCCAGGGCGCCAAGGCCCGGACCACCAAGGCCAAATACCGAATTGACCAGGCTGCTGTCCTTAGACAGGAACTGGCCGCGGTTAAGGACAGGAACCGGCAGACCGCAAAAGTGGATATTGATTTCTCCGGTACAGGCCGCCAGACCCGGAAACTGCTCAGGGTGCACAACCTGTGCAAGGGATTCGGCGGGAAACCTCTTTTTTCCAATATTACCTTTGAGCTGGGTCCGGGATTCTGCCTCGGCGTGGTGGGGGAAAACGGGAGCGGAAAATCCACCTTCCTCTCTCTGCTGGAACAGACCGCCGCCCCGGACCAGGGCACGGTCAAATGGGCTGAAAATCTTAAAATTGCCGTATTCGACCAGAACCGCACCCGGCTTGACCCGGAACTCACCCTCAGGGAAGCCTTGAACCCCTCGGGCGGGGACTCGGTGAATTACAAGGACCGGACCATCCATGTGGTGAGCTGGGCCAAGCGATTCCTCTTCATGCCCGACCAGCTGGACATGCCTGTAAAACGGCTTTCCGGCGGCGAAAAGGCAAGGATTATGCTGGCGGACATCATGCGCCGCCCCTGTGACATCCTGCTCCTGGACGAGCCCACCAACGATTTGGATATCCTATCCCTTGAAGTGCTTGAAAATTCCATCCGCGAATTTCCCGGGGCCGTGATCATCGTTTCCCATGACCGGTATCTCATGGATAATGTCTGCCACCGAATGCTTTTCCTGGATAAAAACAGGCCCCCTGCATTTTACAGGGATTTTGCCCAGATCCTGAAGGCCAAAGCTGACGCCGAAGAGACCGCCCGCCGCACCAAAATAGAGGCCGGCCAGACCCAGGCCGAAAAAAAACAGGCCCCCAAAAGAGGCAAATCATCAAAGGCATTGTCCTACAAGGATAAGTATGAGCTGGAACACATTGAAGAAAACATCCTTGAAGCGGAAGATGCCGTCGCCGAACTCACCGAAAAGGTCCAGACCCATGAAGTGATTTCAGACCCGGAATTGCTCACCGGAATCTGCGCCGAGCTTGAAGCGGCAGAATCAAAGGTCCAGCAATTATATGCCAGGTGGGAAATTTTAGAGGATAAAAAGGCTGAGGCTGAAAAAGATTAATTTTCTATTCATCGCCTGCGGGCTATGTCCAGCATGTCATTTTAATTGGCCTGGCCAGGGAATTTTTCAACCCAGGGGACCCGCCGAAATTCCGTGGCCGATTCCTGTTTAGAGGGTTTGAGTCCCGCTATTTTTTCAATAATTGATTGTCCAGAGGGCCCTGGTCAATGGGTGTCGTGATCTCCCATATAATCCACCAGTTGTCCCGTGGTCTGACGCAGCCGCTGGCTGATAGCCTTTGAAATTTTCCACAATAGCTGGACCCCGAGCTGGGGATCGTCTTCGGTGAGGCGCAGAAGATGGTCCTCGCGCATGAAAAAAATGATGGTCTCGGTGGCCGCGACCCCCGAGGCCGACCTGGGCTCGCCGTCGATGAGGGCCATCTCACCGAAAGTCTGCGAACTGGTGAGGGTGGCGACTTTGGTATTCTCTTTGATAATATCGATGGCGCCTTTTACGATGATACCCAGGCTCTTGTCCTTTTCCCCTTCCTTGAACACAATGGCACCGGGCTTGGCCATCACCGGATCAATATACAGACAGATCTTTTTAATGTGATTCCAGGAAAAATCCTTGGCCCATTTTGTCCGCTCAAGGATCTGGGCGTATTTGGCGTATTTTTCCGCATTTAATTGTTTCTGCCGGGATTTGGTCTTCATGTTGAATCCGTCAATCAAGGGTTGGTTTGTTTACAATACTAAATGGTTCCCTTTGAGTTGTCAACGAGCGAACCTAACCGTAGATTGAATTGATGCGCGTCGGGGATCGCCAGATATCGTCTGTATCCCTGTACAGGTCTGCCAGGCGTTTTTCCACTTTTTTTTGCAGGCGATTAAAAGACGCCGTATCAAGTTCTTCCGGCACCTCAATGGACCGGCCGAACCGGATGATAACCCGTGAAAAGGGCTTGGGCACCATGAACCGGTCCCAGGAGTTGAATACCCAGCGGTTCTGGCCCGAGGTGATGGTGGGCAGGATTGAAAGGCCGGCATGCTGGGCAATGCTGATGAGCCCTGGCTTAACCGTGCCAAAGGGCCCCTGGGGCCCGTCCACAATATGGCCGACCTTGTAGCCCTGCTGGGTAAGGGCCTTGATTTGAGCCAGGGCCTCTTTGCCCCCCTTGGATGAGGAGCCCCGTACCGCATGCCATCCCAGGATATTGACGGCCCTGGCCGCCATTTCCCCGTCCCTGCTCCTGGAAATCATAATGGCAATGGGTCTGCGGGAGGAAAAGAATGTGATCCCGGGGAAAAAGCGCTGATGCCAGGAGGCATATACCAATTGCCCTTTATTGTTTAAAATATCCTGCTCATTCTCGGGATCCACAATGCGGACCCTGTAGGTGGCTGCCAGCAACCTGACCAGGAAAAGACCGGCGTAGGGAAAAAGATAGTGATATAAAAGATACCTGAATCTCTTTTTGATCATGACCAAACTCCGTTACGATACCCGTTTAACTCAAGCTGTATCATACTCTTCGGGAGCTTGCCAAGCCACTTTTAAACGGCAGCCCATCCTTTGCCAGGCCTGTCCGGCTGGGCAGGGACCTTCTTTTTTAGGACAGCGCCTGCTCGGTCCGGCTGATGATCTCCTCCTGGTGGTCCCGGTCCAGATCCACAAAATAATCGCTGTAGCCGGCCACCCGGACCAGAAGATTTCTGTAATCATCCGGCGACTGCTGGGCCGCCCTGAGGGTTGCCGTATCCACCACGTTAAACTGAATATGGTGGCCCCCCAATCTGAAATAGGTCCGGATAAGGGCACACAGTTTTTTCAAATCCTTGTCCGTGGAAAGCACCGAGGGCAGAAACCGCTGGTTGAGCAGGGTGCCACCGGATCTGCTCTGGTCCATTTTGCTCAGGGATTTGATCACGGCCGTGGGACCGTGGCGGTCGGCCCCGTGGGAGGGGGAGGTTCCATCGGATGCAGGGGTATGGGCAAAGCGTCCGTTTGGAGTGGCTCCCAACATTTTGCCGAAATAGACGTGGCAGGTGGTAGACAGCATGTTCAGCCGGTATGCCGTCCCCTTGGTATTGGGCTTTCCGTCAATGGCCTCCAGAAGGCTGTTGTAGACCTGCTGCATGATGGCATCGGCACGGTCGTCGTCGTTCCCGAAAAAGGGGGTCCTGTTCCAGAGCCTGAGACGCAGGGGTTCCGCCCCTTTAAAATTGTTTTCCAGGGCGGTGAGCAAGTCTGCCATGGAGATATTATTCTGCTCAAATACATGGGTTTTGATGGCAGAGAGGCTGTCCGTAACCGTGCCGATGCCGCAGCATTGAATATAGTTGGTGTTGTACCTGGGGCCCCCGTCGTAGTAGTCCTTGCCGGTTTCAATGCACCCATCAATGACCACGGAAAGCAGCGGGGCCGGGCAATACTTGGCATACATCCGTTCGATGTAGTTGTTCACCCGGATTTTAAGGTCCACCGTATATTCCAGCTGCCGGACAAAGGCCCGGTAGAGGTCTTCATAGGTGTGAAATCCGGCAGGATCACCGGTCTCTACCCCCACCCTCTCCCCGGTGAGGGGGTCAATCCCGTTGTTCAGGGTGATTTCAAGGATCTTGGGCACGTTAAGGTAGCCTGTGAGAATATAGGCCTCCTTGCCGAAGGCGCCGGTCTCGATACAGCCAGAGGTGCCGCCTTCCCTGGCATCTTCGACGCTTTTTCCCATCCCCACCTGTTCCATAACCACGGTGTCGGTATTGAATATGGAGGGGTAGCCGTATCCCTTGCGGATCACCCGTGCGGCTGCCTCCAGGAGCCGGTCCGGGGTCCTGGCACTGATGTGCACCGAAGGCTGGGGCTGGAGCAGCTGCAGTTCGTCCGCCACTTCCAGGGCCATGAAGGACACCTCTGAACTGCCGTCACTGCCGTCGGCCCTGAGCCCGCCGAGATTGATCTGGGTGAAATCGTTGTAAGTGCCGCTTTCCTTAGCCGTCACGCCCACCTTTGGCGGGGCAGTATGGTTGTTGATCTTGATCCAGAGGCAGGCCAGCAGTTCCTTGGCCCGGTCCCGGTCCAGGCTGCCGTCGGCCAGCCCCTTTTGATAAAAGGGATCCAGGTGCTGGTCCAGGTGGCCCGGAGACATGGCGTCCCAGCCGTTGAGCTCGGTGATGGTGCCAAGGTGAACAAACCAGTACATCTGAACCGCCTCGTAAAATGTTTGGGGCGGATATTCAGGCACCCGGCGGCAGATCCGGGCGATCTCCAAAAGCTCTGCCTTCCGTCCGGGATCTGCTTCCCCACCCGCCATCTGCTCTGCCAGATCGGCATGGCGCCGGGCAAATAGGATCAGGGCGTCACAGGCAATCTCCATGGCGGACAGCTGCTCAAACCGGTCCGGTGCACCGGGATCGGTGAGATAATCCAGGTTTTGAATATTCTCCCTGATTTGTTCCTTAAAGCCGGCCATCCCCAGGCGGTAAATACGGCCGTCCAGGGCCGTATGGCCCGGGGCCCGCTGCTCCATAAATTCGGTGAACATTCCGGCCTCGTAGGATTTTTTCCAGTTTTCCGGCACCTTGGAAAAAATCCGGTCCCTGATGGACCGCCCCTGCCAATAGGGGATCACTTTTTTTTGATAGTTTTGTATATCCGACGGATCCACCCGGTACCGGGTCATTTCCCGGGTGTTGAGGGTGTGCAGGTCCTGGGCGCTGTGGCAGGTCAGTTCAGGAAAGGTGGGCACCGCCTTGGGGGCAGGGCCCCGTTCACCCACAATGAGTTCGCCCTCGCCGATATAAATATTTTTTTCCCTGCAAAGGGTTTTAAAAAACCGGGCCCGTAACACGGGCAGTGAATACTTGCCGGCATTTTCCCTGTAAAACCGGGTTTCGATCAACGCCCGCTCTATGGAAATAGAGGGTTTGGCATTGAAACTGATATCCCTTAATTTTTTTATTCTGGCTGTCATATCATCCTCCCAGGGTCACCTTGAGGCCGAATCCTTCAAGCTGTTGTGCACAGTATTTCAAGCGGTCTTGACCAGGGGTGTTAAACTGTGCTGAAAATTCCCCATGCACCATGGCCATTCCCAGTTTGGCATATTTGGATCCGGCCAGGCGATGATAGGGCAGCAGGTCCACCCGGCTCCCCGGTGCGGCATCTGCTATAAAAGCCCCGGTTTCTGCGATATTTGCGGCATCGCTGTTCACCCCCTCTATCAGGGGAATGCGAAACCGGATCTCCTTTTTCATTCCTGCCAATAACCGGATGTTCTCAAGGATCTGCCCGTTGCCCGCTCCGGTGAACCGCTTGTGGGCAGCCGTGTCCATATGCTTGATATCGATGAGAAAAAGATCAGTAAGGGCAGCGATGTCCTTGATCTGCGCCGGTGTGGTATGGGCGCAGGTATCAACGGTCCGGTGGATGCCCAGTTCCCCGCAGGCCCTGAGCAGTTCCGATAAAAACTCCGGCTGGAACAGGGGGTCACCTCCGGAAAAGGTCACCCCGCCCCCGGACTGGTCGTAAAAGAGCATATCCTTTTTGACCTCATCCATAACCTGGGCGGCCTCAGCCTCCCACCCGCTGACCTCATGGGCCAGGGCCGGGCAGACATCGGCACAATGCCCGCACCCGGTACAACGCACCCTGTCCCTGACAATAGTCTCCTGTTCCAGGGTGAGGGCCCCTGCCCTGCACTCCTGGAGACATTGACCGCAGCCGGCGCAGCGGTCTTTCAGCCACACCAGGTCCACTTCCGGAGACATGCCTTCCGGGTTGTGGCACCAGGCGCAACTCAGGGGGCAGCCCTTGAAAAACACCGTGGTCCTGATGGCAGGGCCGTCATGGATGGCATATTTTTTTATGGCAAACAGTTTCCCCATGGCCATCAGTCTTGCCGTCCTTCCATCAGCCGGGAAAACTTGGCAATGTGGTTTTGGGCGGCGGCCTCTGCGGCATCGCCGTCTCCGGCGGCCACGGACCTGGCGATCCGGCACAGGTCGTTGAAATCCTCCTCCAGCAGTTGTGGGGAAAAAGGCAGATAGGAGTGAAAATAAACATGGATATTCTCATGGACGGCAGTGAGGTTGGCCAGTACCAATGGGTTGTCAGCCATGATGGCCGTCTGTTTGTGGAACCGGGCGTCCAGCCTGTGGAATTCTTCCCAGTCTTTTGGGCGGCTGTCAACATGGATCCGGATCTCTTCCAGAATATTGTTGAGGATCTCCAGCGTTTCCTTATCTTTTTTTTCAGCCGCCTTCCGCGCCGCATACCCTTCCAGGTGGGCCCTGAACTCAGCAAGCTGTTCCAGTGAAACCTGCCGGTGGCGGATGAGCAGTTCAATGCCGTCCCGCATGGCCCGTGAATTCGCCTGTTTGATTACGGCGCCGCCCTTCACCCCGGTACGGATGGCAACCAGGCCCTTATGCTCCAGCACCCTCAGGGCTTCCCGGATGGTGCCCCGGCTGGTGTTGAAGGTCTCCTTGAGCTTCATCTCCGAGGGAAGCCGTTCCCCGGGCTTGATCCGCCCCTCAAATATGGCCTCCTGGATCTGCTCCACCACATGTTCGTAGGACTTTTTGGGGACCATTTGGGTAAAATTCAAGGCCAAGGCAACCTCCAATAAATGGATTAAAATTAAACTGTTTAATTGTAGGACAATTTAACCCTCCAATCTTGCCTTGTCAACCATTACCTGTTTGGTCGAATGGTCAGAGCCTGGCATCCACCATCGCAGTCCGCAATGAAAAATTGTTCACATCCAATTCGCCAACCGGTAAAAGTGGGCTGACAAATTTTTATCAGCCCACTTTTTCTAAGGGGAGATGCCGGATTGGGGTCGGACTCAGCACCGGCACGTGAAAAAAGGTATCTAGGCAGGGTCTCCCGTCAACTGACGGGTACAGAGGATTAAATTCCTGACATAATTTTATCAAAAAGGCCTTTGTCTACCAGTTTTTTAAAGCCTTCATCGAATTTTTTCATCAGCGCTTCATTTCCTGGAAGGGCCTTGGTTAGCAGCAGATGGTATCCTGAAATCCGGACAGGGGTGGGATGGACGACGATCCGGGCCGCCTGCTCCGCTGCCAACTCCTTTTTCAGCAGCGCTTCCCCAACATCCAGCCCCACCACCACAAGGTCAAGCCGATTGGCGATGAGTTTTTTAAAATTTATAATTTCTTTATCGGTCCGCTCAAGCTTGAACAGGCCTTTTTCAGCGGCCGCATCAAAAGCTTCTCCATAGGTGTAGCCAAGTCTTCCGCCTATTTTAAGCCCCTTGAGATCATCTATGGTTTTCCAGTCAAAGGATTTGTCCTTGAGGTGAAAGAACACGGTTTTTCGTCCAGGGATCAAAATTCCTTCGGAATAAAACATCTCTTTTTCCCTTTCCGGTTTTCTTGACCAGACCAGTGTCCCGTGGGCCTTCTGTCCTGCCAGGGCATCGTGATAGGCCCGCTTCCAGCTTTCCCCGTACCACTTATATTCCACTTCAATTCCCGCCTCTTTAAAGGCCAGGGTGACCACGTGGCTTGTCGGGCCGCCGTCCTTCAGGTTTTTTCCCAGGTAAGGGGCCCAATCCCCGTTTGCCAGAATCACCTTTTCCCCGGCGAAAAGAAAGGATGGTGACATCAAACAGATCACAGCCATAAAAATGAATACGCATTTAAAAAATTTCATTTTGCCTCCAGTTGTTTCGGTTGGTTGGTAAAAATTTTTCCTTTTTCAACCATATTATCCAGGATAAACCCCATTCCCCATGGATACAAAAACAATAATTAAATGGAGAACTCAAGTCAAGCAGAGTCGGCAGCAAGTATTTGACAATTCACGATAACCGGTGTATTTTGCCCCGTTGCCTCTGGCGGTTTGCCATCTGAAGTACCTGCCAGAGGTGTAACCGCATTATCAGTATAATTACAGGAGCTCGAATGAATAACAAGCGCACACTTTTTGCAATTGCAATCCTGATGTTCACCGCCTTAACTTTGGCGACCGGATGCAATGAAAAAGAGAAAAAACAGGACACCGCCTTGGATCAGATTAAAAAGGCCGGTGTGATCACCGTGGCCACCAGCCCGGATTACCCGCCCTTTGAAACCAAAGATGAAAAAGGAAAAATCGTAGGCTTTGACATCGATCTGATCAAGGCCGTGGCTGAAAAGATAGGGGTGAAAACCGATATTAAGGGAATGCCCTTTGACCGAATCATTACCGAAGTGGGAAAGGGGATGGTCGATATCGGAATGTCAGGCCTCTCCATCACCGGCGCCAGGAAAATCCAGGTCCAATTCTCCACCCCCTATATTGTCACCTCCCAGGTGGTGATGGTTGCCGGAAGCTCCCCCATCCAAACCCTTGGAAACATGGACGGTAAAATCGTTGCTGCTGTCAAGGCCACCACCGCCATAGATTCGGCCCAGCTCATCGACGGCGCCCAGCTGAAGGCCGTGGACAGTTTAAGCACCGCCGTCTCCCTGCTTGAAACCGGCAAAGCCGACGCTGTTGTCCTGGAGGATGCCATTGCCAACACCTATGTATCGGCCAAGGGGTTCAGAATCCTGATCACCCCGCTTCAGCGCGAGGAGATCGCCGTTGCCATGGGCAAGGACAAGGCCGCCCTGCAGCGGGAAATCGACACGGCCCTCTCTGAGCTGATAGAGGACGGCACCTACGACCGCCTCAAGGCGAAGTGGCAGGTGATCTAGCCTGAAATCCACCCTCGTCATCCCGGTATTTTCCATGCCCATAAAATACCGGGGTGCCCAGCCCATTTGACTTTAGCCTTGGGCTATGGTTATTTCATGATAAAAAAAGGACGGACAATGAAAAAATACCTGATTCCCCTGGCTATAGTACTCCTTGCCCTGCCCTTCATTGGCATCTCTTCCGCGCAGATATACAAGTACAAAGATGCGCAGGGCAACTGGATTTTCACCGACACCCCGCCTGCCGGGCAGCAGTCCCTGAATACCCTGGACGGCACCGTTGATGCCGGGAATACGGATCTGGCCGGCCGGATGAAGAAAAAATTCCGCCCGAGGACAGGGGTTGAAACCGCTTCCCTCTCTGTCATGACCATCCGCAGTCCCGCCGGTACCGGTTCAGGATTTTTCATCACCCCCACGGGCTATATCATCACCAACAAACATGTGATCCGGGGCAGCCAGGGCGACACCCAGCGGGCCAGGCAGCAGTTTGACAAGGCCGACCAGCAGCTCAAAGACTATACTGCCTATTTTTCCAAGGAAAAGGCCCAGCTCGAAAAAATCCAAACCTACCTCGCCCGGTTCCGCACCTATATCGCCTCCCTGGAAAGCGGTGCCCTGAAAAAAAACGAAGAGGCGAAATATGCCGTGGTTGAAAAGGACTACCAGCGCCGGAAACAGATTTACAACCAGCGGCTCCGGGAATTCAACAGCCGGAAAAACGACTACCAACGGCAGAAATCGGATTTTCACCGCAGGACCAATACCGCAAGCCGGGCCAGGCATTTCACGGCCATCCTCAAGGATGGTTCAACCCACGATGTCTACCTGGTTGCGGTCAGCAAACAATACGATCTTGCCCTGCTTAAACTGGACCGGTATACAACGCCCCGTCTTTTACCAGCCCACCGCGGCGGCGCCCGCCAGGGCATGCCCGCCTTTGCCATCGGCAGCCCCATCGGCCTGAAGGATTCGGTGTCCTCGGGCATCGTTTCCGGCATGGAACGGGGGTATATCCAAACCAATGCCCAGATCTATCCGGGAAACAGCGGCGGCCCCCTGGTCACCGAAGAGGGCCGGGTCATGGGCATCAATACCATGAAGGAACTGACCCGCAATTTTGAAGGCCTGGGCTTTGCCATCCCTATCGGGCTGGCCCTCCAGGAATTTTCAAGATTCATCTCACCCTAATTCATTGTCCTAGAAGCTAGGGCTCACAGAGTATTCAGTGAGTTAAATGTCTTATTCTTCCATGGAAGCTCAAACAAATTGGGGTGGAAGGATTTCAGCGAAATGAGTGGAGGGCCGGTTGAATACCCGATGAAGTAATCACCGCAGCTTTATGCATCGCCGCCTGTGTATCTTGTCAAAAGATCCAGGGTGGCCTTGTCCGGCTCGGCATCCAGTTCGGATCTCAGGGCGGCCCGGCACTGGTGGTACAGGCGCACCACCTCCCCTTTCAGCCCGGCCTCCCCGTAATGGGCCATGAGATGCCGGAATGCCTCTTCACGGCAGCAGTCCAGGGTTAGCACCGCCTGCCAGGTATTTGCGGCCGCCTGAAGCTGGTTGAGTTGCCGGTGAAGCGCGGCTTTTTTTTCCAGAATTTCAATGCACTTGTGCCGATAAAACTCCCGATGGTGGCCCACCCATTCCAGATAAAGGTCATCGGCAAAGTATTCGCCCCCGTATAATTCCCAGGCCCTGTCAAAGGCATCAATGGCCTTTTCCGGTTCATTGCCTGCCTCAAGCCTGCAGCCCTGGGAATAGGCGTCCAGAAAATCCTGGGTATCCAGCCGGACCAGATCCGGATCAAGGGAGACCCGTCCGGATTTCTGAGCGATATAGACATACCCGAAATTTTTTACCGGATCAGGTTCCAGCGCCTTTCTCAACCGGTGGAGATTGATTTTGAAATTTTTATCCCCGGCTGCGGCAGCGGCCCCTGGCCATAGGGAATCAATGAGCACCTCCTTGGGTATCTCCTCCCTCCCCTTGAGCACCATGGCCTTGAGCAGGAGAAGGGGCTTGGCTCCGCCGAAAAGGGAAGGCATAAGCTCACGCCCCCCAAGGCTCACCCGGAAACTGCCCAGGGTCCGGATGAAAACCGGTGGCTGGGCCGCCCTGTAAAGGGGTTCCAGCCGTCCGGCCAGGGTCGCCTGTTCTTTCTTCCCTGCCCGTTCCAGGCAGGTGGTGATCCCCGCTTTCACAGCCCCGCCAAGGCTATGGTCCTTGGCCGCATTGAAATATGCCGTCAAACCGCCGGGAACCGCCCCTGCAGCCGCAGCCGCTGCCAGGGACCGCCCCAGAAGGCCGGCACCCAGAAACGGAAAATTGAGATACCGGTTTTCCACAGCCTTTTCAAATCCTTCGGCGAACCAGGCGGCTCCGTCTTCACCTTTTTCAACGGCGATCAGCCCAAGCACCAGGTCCGTTTCGCAGAGGCTGAGATCCGAACCGATGCCCCTGAAATATTCCAGGACTTGTTCAAGCAAAGGAACTGCAGCCCCGTATTCTCCTAAGTGGAAGAGGGAAATACCCAGCACCTGGCGGGCCAGATTCAGATGGATATCCCCCCGCATGCGCCGCCCCAGTTCCCTGACTGCCGCCTGGGCCGCATCAACGGCCCGGCGGTATTCCCCCTGGGAAAGCCAGGTCACCGCCTTGATGCGGTGGGCCACTCCGAGGTAGAACTCATTGCCTTCGAGGATGGAAAAATCCGACAGGTGATCGGCGGTCTGAAGGGCCTGGTCGTATTGTCCCCTGGCAGTATGGTAAATGGCCTTGGCCTCCACAAATCCAGGGTAAAGGAAAATAAGGCCGAATTTTTCAATATCCTCCTCGGCCCTTGCCAGGAGCCGGCCCGCCGTATCCAGTTCCCCCCGTTTCAGGGCAAAATCGATATTGGTGATATTGTTCAGTGCCCTGTATTCAGGAAAAGGCTCCTCTCCGGTGGAGGCGGATATTCTGTCCAGCATTTCCCTGGCCCCGGAAAAGTCTCCGGACTGGACAAAGCCCAGGGTCAGAATCACCGATGCATTGAGCAGCAGGTCCCTGTTTTCAATTCCCCTGGCCAGTAGCATGGCGTTGCGGCAGGCGGAAATCCCCTTTGGTATATCCCCGTTGCCGGTGATATAGCCCAGGCCGATCTGCTGCCAGAGAAGGGTCCTGGCCCAGGTATACCGCTGTTTGCCCTGCATGGCCGTCAAGGCATCTTCTCCCTGGCGGATCCATTTTAGAATCACCGTGGCCGGCTGCCGGATAAACACGGCCGCTTCGATGAGATAGGCCAGGCAAAGCAGGGTTCCCCTGAGGTCCCCCCTGTCCCGGAACAGGTCTAATGCCTGCTTAAATGCGGTAATATTGGCTTTCCCTCCCTTGATCCGCCGGGCGGCCGTTGCGAAAAAAATAAGCCATGGGTCTTTGGCGGTCATTTCGGCAGGCAGGGCCTGTATCCATTCAAAGAGAAGCTCCGACCGGCCCTTGATCAGATCGCCGGTCCCCTTGATGCGTATAATCTCGGCAACTCTGTCATGGGCGCCGGCCGCCATGAAAAAATCAACGGCCTTGTCATGGTCCCGGTGCTCCCAGCAGATCTGTCCGGCCCACTCATTCAGTGCACAAATCGCCTCGCCGGTCCGGGTGGCCCGCAGATCCGCGGCCAGAAACTCCCGGAACAGATTATTGTACCTGAACACCGGCCACCGGGGATGGGGGCTGATCTTCCTGACAAAAAGATTTCGCCGTTCAAGCCCCTCCAAAAGGGCACAGGGATCTGCATCCGTGAAAAATTCGGAAAGCACCCGGGTGTCCAATTCATCAAAGAGGGAGGTTTCCATGAGAAAGGCCCTCAACTCCGGCGCAAGGTTCCGGTAGATTTCGTCGGAAAAATAGGAAAAGGCCTCGGAACTCAGCCGGTCCGGAAGCTGATCCAGATCCGGGTCAGTGCGCATGGATTCAGAGACCAGCACCAGACCGCCGGCCCAGCCTTCAGTGATGGCCAGGATTTTTTCGATGTCCTCCCCGCCGAGGGACGATTTCTCTCCGGCAATGGGCGTCCGGAAAAACGCCATTGCTTCCTGCCGGGTGAAGGCCAGATCCTCATTGGTGAGTGTAATCAATTGTTTTTTTATTTTAAACCGGCTCAGGTTCAGGGGAGGGATCGTTCTTGATAGGAAAAAAAACCGCACATGGTCCGGGGCATCCCTGAGCAAAGCCTCAATGAATTCATAGGCAGATCCGTCCGGGGCCAGGGACTCCATGTCGTCAAGGACAAGGTTCAGTCCCGGTGGGGTCCCGCCCTCCCACCGGCCCATGGCCGTGGTGAGGGTCTCAATCTGCCGGAGCAGGTCTTTACTGCTGCCAAGGGTAATGTGGGGCGGATGTTTAGCCTGTCCCGACGCCCTGACCTCCCGGTCCAGGCCGCGGTGGAGCATATCGAACAACACCCCGTGGTCCGAGGCGGCCCGGTTCAGATGGAACCAGCTGCTGGGCGCCTCCTGGGCGGCAAGATAATCCGCCACCAATGTGGTTTTCCCCTGGGCGGCCTGGCCGGTTACCAGAACGATCCGGCAGGGGGCGGCCATCCGTTCAAAGAGCCTGGGCCTGTGAAGCACCTCTCCCACATGGGGGATATTGCCCGGAACGACGGTCAAAGCCCGGGCTCCTGGACATCGGCGGGATGAATCTTTGCAAATTTATGGATGCCAGCCATTTCGAAAAACCGG
Source organism: Desulfobacter sp. (assembly GCA_028768525.1). Lineage (NCBI taxonomy): Bacteria > Pseudomonadati > Thermodesulfobacteriota > Desulfobacteria > Desulfobacterales > Desulfobacteraceae > Desulfobacter > Desulfobacter sp. Next base: position 289,611 of record CP054837.1, read on the forward strand.
ATATAGTTGAATCCCAGTCCCTTCATTTCCAGATGGATGCCCTTTTCCACCGCCCGCTGGAGCACCGCCGTAAGCAGTGCCATCCCTGACCGGTCAATGGAAAATTCCGGATCAAAGTCCATTACAAGGACCTCCCCCCGGGCCATGCCTTCAAACACCCTTCCCAGGGCAGCTTGGCCCTCTCCGGTGAGCCGCCCTGTAACACGGCAGAGATTTCCCCCGGATGCGAAACGGCTGTCAGTTTCCAGGGCCAGCCCAAAGGCTTTGTTTCCGTCTCCCAGCGACCGTTTTTCAGCCCTCAGCAAAGCGGAATTCAATGCCTGGCGCTCCACCGGCTTATTGATGAAATCCGAGGCATCCATATCCATGGCATCCAGGGCCCGGTTCATATCTCCGTGGCCGGTGATGATGATCACCTGGCAGTCCGGATCCGCCCTGCGGATCCGCCCCAGCACCTCAAGACCGTCCATGCCCGGCATGCGGATATCGGTAAATACGATGTCCGGCCTCAGGGTATTAAAAAGAGCCAGTCCTTCCTCCCCGTCGCTGGCCGTGTGGACCTCATAGCCATAGGCGGCCAAAAAAAGCCGGAACATGGACAGGGTCGGTTTTTCATCATCAATGACAAGTATTTTCATCTGTTCTCCTTATCAGGGACATTGCCGGCCCCATGGGCAGGGAAGACGAGCCTGAACACGGCCCCCTCCCCCACCTTGCTTTCCACGCTGATGGTGCCGTTGTAGTCCCGGACAATACCCTGGACAATGGGCAGTCCGAGCCCCAGGCCCTCCCCCATCTCCTTGGTGGTAAAAAAAGAGTCGAATATGGTCTCAATCCGTTCCGGTTCAATCCCGGTGCCGTTGTCTTTGATATGTAATACAACGGTTTTCCGGTCGGTGAAAGTGGCAATTGTAATTTTCCCCCGGCGGATGTCGCTGCCGGCTTCCACCCGTTCGTTCACCGCATCTCTGGCATTGGTCACCAGGTTGAAAATCACCTGTTCCAGCCGGTTGTTGTGGGCCAGAACCATGGGCAGATCTTCATCAAGGTCAAGCTGAAAATCAATATTCTGCAGGGCAATCTGCCGGCCGATGATCTTATGGACCGCCCTGGCACAATCGTTGAGGCTGATCACCTCCCTGGAAAAATCCGCCTTCCGGGCAAACCGCTTGAGCCGGTCCACAATCTCCGAGGCCCGGCTGACCTGGTCAGAAATCTCTCCCACCACCATGGTCAGATCCCCGGGGGCCACCGGCTGATGCCGTTCCTGCATCATGGCCAGGTATTCGCTCCCCATCTTAATGGCATTGAGGGGCTGGTTGATTTCGTGGGCTATTCCCACGGACATCTTCTCCAGGCTCTTCATTTTTGATGCCTGGATAAGCTGGGTATCCTTTTCCACCAGTTCGGTGATATCCGTGGCCGCCACGATGATGACCTCCATCTCCCGGTATTCGGCCGTACCCGCGTGGATATTTACAAACAGCGTGGCCCTGTCCTTGCCGAAGGCCTCCACCTTTGAGGAAATCACAATGGATTCGCCGGGGGGATAGTCCCGGTCAAAGGTCTTGGGGTCAAGTTTCCCCAGGTCAAATAAGGTTTTTCCCCTTAATTCCTCCCTGGAATAGCCAAAGACCTCCGTGGCTTTGGGGTTGGCATCCAGGATCTCGAATTTTTCCCTGTGAACCACAAAGATGGGATTGGGGCCGGAATGGAACAGGGACCGGTAATTTTTCCGGGATTGCCTGAGCCGGTCCGTGGACCTGGCAAGCTCCCGGGTCATCCGCATGAAGGAATCGCTTAATATGGTAATTTCGTCTCCCTTTTGCCCGGATTCCAGGGGAGGGGCGGCCGAATCGGAATGGGTTGAAAAATTGAAATCCCCCCGGGTCAAACGGTCGGTATACCGGATCAGTGAGGTTACCGGCCGGGTGATGTTCAGGGCCAGTCTGTGACTCAAAAAAAAGAACAGCATGGTCACCAGGGAGAGAAAACTCATGAATATCAGCCGGAGCCGTGCGATGAGATTGTCGATATGGGCACTGTCCAGGCCCATCTGGACTGTGCCGATGGTATAAATGCCTTCTTTTACGGGCACGGCGAGATGAAAGACCCTGTGGCTGCCGACACGCATACTGTTGAACCGGTCATCTTCGGCAACCTCGTCAAGGGGCACCGGGGCAAACCCCTTGGGAAACCCGGTGGTAAAGGTATGGGCCAGGATATTGTCCTCCCGGTCCGTGATCACCAGGTAAACCACCACATCCCTGCGGTTTCCCAGCCGTGCATCGTAGGCAAGTCCGGTCAGTTCCGCCCGGTTCCGGGTCAATATGAAAACCCGGGAGCTGTCCGCGGTGCCCTGGGCAATCCCCACCCCCCGTTCTTTCAGTTCGCCGGTGAGGCTGGAAATCAGCAGCGCCCGGGTAAACAGCGCAATCAGCATGGAAACAATGAGCGTAAACCCCAGGCAGGAGACAAAGATCTTGTTCTTTAGGCTGAGTCTGCTGAAAAAATTCATGGGAGGGGCACCAGTTTTCCCTGATAGATTTTTGTGAAATAAACCCGGTCGAGTCCCTGGTAATCTCCTTTACCAAAGGAAAGGGGGTTTTCAATGCCCAGATCAAATTCCCGTATGGATTCGATGGCTGCAATGAACTTTTTTCGGTCAAGATCCCGCCCTGCCCGCTCCAGTGCCAGCGCAAGGATCCTGGCGTTCAAAAACCCTTCCAGGCCGACAAAACTGGGTCTGGCCTGGGGATACCAGCGTTGGAGAAGACGTTTATACTCCCGGATACCCGGAAGCAGCATCCCTTTGCTGTCCGCCTCCGGCGGCGGCACCACCTGGGTCACCAGGACACCATGTCCGATGCGGCCCAGCCGCCGTGCAAGCTCGGCAGACCCCACAAAGGAAACATTGTAAAACAGGGGCGAAAAATTATCTTCCTTGGCCAGGCGGATGAATTTGGCACAGGCGTCATAGGTGCCGATCATGACCACGGCCTGGGCCTGGGAGGAGATGATCTGTTCAAGGCCTTTTTCCACCGCCAGGGTGCCCCTGACATAGGTGCCCTTGGCCACGGGCTTGAGCCCGTATTGTTTCAGGGCGATCTCAGCCCCCCGCAGTCCGTCGAACCCGTATTCGTCGTATTGGTAGAGCACCGCCACCCGGTCCAGGCCTTTTTTCTCCACAATCATGGAAACCGCCGCCTCAATTTCCTGGTAATAGGAGGCCCTGACATTGATGAGCAGGGGGTTGACCGGGTCCCGGAGCCTGTGGGCGCCGGTGAACATGCCAAGAAGCGGAATCTGGGCCTCATTGACCAGGGGGATGATGCGCACCGTGGTGGGGGTGCCCACGTAGGAAAAGAGGCAGAACACCTTTTCTTCCAGGATCAGGGTCTGGGTATTGAAGAGGCAGCGGGTCGGATCGTAGCCGTCGTCCTTGGCAAAGAGCCGGATCTTCCTCCCGTGGATCCCTCCCCGGTCATTGACATGGTTGATATATGACATGGCCCCCTGGAGCATCTGGGTGCCCAGGTATCCGGCATGGCCGCCAAGGGCAAGGGAGGAGCCGATGCGGATCTCCTTGTCCGTCACCCCGGTACGCAGGTCCATGGGGGAAAGCTGTTCCGGCCCCCTGTTGCACCCGCAGAACAGGAGCGCCGGTATCAGTGCTGCACCCCAGATGCATTTCCAAATTTTTGCCACCCTTAAAACCCCTTGTTTTGTGCGGTTCACGCCTTTGCCAAACAATAGAGGAAGGGACAGTGAAAGTCAATCCGGTGCCGGCCCGGGAAACCATGACCCAGGCAGAAGACCGGGAAAACCACCTGTCCCGATGGCTTGGGCCGCCAGAGCCATACCCAATATAGTGCGAACCTTAAAGCGGATGGGGGCCGACGGTGCGGCCCCCATCCCATGAATGCCGGTTAATTGTTGTACTTATTTTTATTAACCGACCTGATTTTAAGGGCCACCCCCTTCCAGCGCTCCTTTTCCACCCGGTCGGCGGTTTTAGTCCGGCGCTGGGACAGATAGGCCATTTCCCTTTCCATTTTGCGGTAGCTGTCCAGCCGCTGCCGGGGCAGTTTGCCGTCGGCCACGGCGTCCAGCACAGAGCAGCCCGGCTCATGGGTATGGGAACAATCATGGAACCGGCAGGTTTGGGCAAGGGCTTCAATATCGGGGAAGGCCGAATGGATGCCCTCCCCTTCTTCTGCAAACCCGATTTCGCGAATCCCGGGATTGTCTATGATCATGCCGCCCTGGGGCATGGGGATAAGGCTCCGGCTGGTGGTGGTGTGCCGCCCCTTTCCAAGCAGGGTGCTGACCGCTGCAGTGGGTTGCAGGTCCTCACCGTAAAGGCGGTTGAGCAGGGTTGATTTTCCGGCACCGGACGACCCCACCATTGCGATGGTTTTGCCTTGGGATATATAAGGGGCCAAGGACAAGGGGCCTGCATCATCCCCTGCCGATACCGGATGAACCGGCACCCCGAAGGCGATTTCTTCAACCTCCTGTACAAAGGGGGCCGGGTCATCATGGAGGTCCGCCTTGGTCAGGACAATGACCGGAGAAAGCCCGCAATTATAGACCAGGGTGATATATCTTTCCATGCGGCGCAGATTGAAATCCCGGTCCATGCCGCAGACGATGAAGACTGTATCCAGGTTGGCCGCGATGATCTGTTCCCTGACGTCGGGACCGTCCTGGCTGCCGCGGCTCCCGGAAGCGTTTCTGGATAATACCGTTTTCCGCGGCAGCACCGCGCTGATCAGGCCGTCTGAGGCCATAACCCAGTCCCCGATCACCGGGAACATATTGTCCGGCCTGTGCATCATCCGGCCTGCTGTCCTGGCCAGTTCATCGCCATGGCCCCGGCTGATCAGAAAATGGTTTTTCTCAACCCCGACCACCCTGGCCGGCCTGTAACCGGCTTTTTGAATATCATCCTTATTGTAATTTTCCAGGCATGACTGGAAATGATCGTCCCATCCGAGCACGGATAGGGAATTGTGTCCTGTATTTTGATCTGACATTTGAAGATCTCCGTTCTTCAGCATTTAAGTGTACTCCGGCAAATCCGCCGGAAAGATGTAAATCAGGTAATGCTGGGAAGGTTGCCTGTGAAAAGGCGCAGAACAGATTACGGAATTCGAACCATAGGTTGGATCCGAAGGGAACAGCCAAGTTGAGTCAAGATTGATCCGTCGCTGTTACAGGCGCTCTGCCCAGGCAACTTGCGGCACAATCTCCAATGATGCGTTAAACAAAAAATCTCCTATAAGATAATAAAACCGGTGGGGTGAATATCATACCTTGACATTTCTGTCAATTTTCAAAAATCACCTGCCCCGGGGCCAAGGCCCCTGTCAGGATAAGCGGAGAGCAGCCATCGGGCCGTTTCTCCCAGCCCGTTCGCAGAACTTTTTGCCTTGTTGCCAGGCCAGTTAACCCGGGAAAAAGATATCCTGTACCGCCAAGAGTATGTCATTAACATCCGCGGGTTTTTGAAGGTATTTTCTGATGCCGGACCGATATGCTGTTTTTTCATCAAAGCTTTCAGAATATCCGGTGTGGATAATTATGGGCATATCCTTTCTGATTCTCAATATCTCTCTGGCCAGTTTATCTCCGGGCATTTTCGGCATGGCCACATCCGTGATTAACAGGTCAAAAAAATTAGGACTCTCCCTAAATCTCTCCAATGCCTCTTCTCCGTTGGGATAGGCTTCCACATAATAGCCATAATCCTCAAAAGCGGACTGAAGAATAACCCGGATACTGGACTCATCATCTGCAACCATGATCTTTTCCTGATTTTTGCTCTCCAGGGGCACCCGTTGTTTTTTGGGCAGTTTCCCTGATGCTTCGGAGGCTTCCAGCAGCGGAAAATACAGATAAAAACAGGTCCCCTCATCCATTCTGCTGTCCACCTGTATATGGCCATGATGTTCTTTAACGATACCGTGTACGACTGCCAGGCCAAGGCCGGTCCCCTCGCAGCTTTCCTTGGTTGTAAAATAAGGCTCAAAGATTCTTTCCAGGGTAATTTTATCCATGCCATGGCCCGTATCGGCAATTTTCAAGAGAAGGTAATCTCCAGGGACAAATTGATGGCCTTTAATCTGATCACTTCTGGTGATAGAGACGTCGGACAATTCAACGGCAAGGGTCCCCCCGGTCTCCCGCATTGCGTGATACGCATTGGTGCACAGGTTCAGCACCACCTGGTGCAATTGGGTCTCGTCTGCATGAATGGGGCTGCGTGATTCAATTTTTTCCTTTATTTCAATGGTCGCCGGGATGGAAGAACGCATTAATCTGACCGCTTCTTTCACAATCAAATAAGGCTTTATGGTTCTTTTTTGCGATCCGGCCTGCCGGCTGAAGGTCAGGATCTGCTGAACCAGGTCTTTTGCCCGGTCAGATCCCTTCAGAATCTGATCAACGCCTTTATTGATATTATCCAGGTCATCCGGTGCCATCCGGATCAATTCAGCATATCCGATTATCCCGGATAAAATATTATTAAAATCATGGGCAATGCCGCTTGAAAGGGTTCCCAGGGCGGCCGCCTTCTGGGATGCGCCAAGGCTCTTCTGCATTCTTTGTTTTTCTCTGGCTTCTTTAATCTGGGCAGTGAAATCCACTGCGGTTCCGATCACATAGATTCGATTGTTCTTTTTAAAACTGTACGCCTGGACATAGCCCGGTACAAGGGTGCCGTCTTTTTTGACCATGCCGATTTCATAATCTATTGAACCATTCTCAAACAGCTGCTGTTGTTTTCTTTTTAAGAATAAAAGACTTTTTTCCTCAAAGAAATCGAGAAGATTCATATTTTTCAATTCTTCATGGGTGTACCCGAAAAAGGACAAAAGATTTTCATTCCACCGTTTCAGCCAAAGCCGGCCATTTTTCTGCTGTTCAAATAGGAAGAATAATCCAGGAATCCCCCGGATGATATAATCTGAAAAATCTTTTTCTTCGATCAGTGAGGCCTGCGCATGGACCTGCCGTACGACCGCTTTGTCAATATTGCTTTTTGCCCGGGCGCCAACGACGATTATCAGCAGGTTGACCACCATAAAGTTAACCGTGAGTATCACCCAGATTTCTTTTGGATCTGCCAATAGAAGCTGCCATTTCGGGACGCCGAACACGATATATGCCAGCACAGATATCAAAATCAGCAGGTTCACCAGTAAAATGATGCCCAGATATTTATTATCGAATAAAACAATGCCGAACATGGTTGCCCCGAAAAGCCAGATATAACCGGCGCCATAATATCCCGTGACAAAGAGGAGCACCACCCCAAGGGCATAGATGATAACCAGCGATATCCAGGCCTTGAGTTTCAAGGAAAGGCCCGACGAAAAAAGGAAGGCAACAAGCAGAACATAGACGACCACATCTGCGGCGAAAATCAGCATCAGATCTTTTTGATATGCCAGTATTAAAGAGGGAACCAGGGCAAAAAAACCAAATACGACGGTACATAAAAAGGACAGATAGAGCGCTTTTTCTTTCCAGATCATTAAGGGGTCGCGATTTTTCAGCTCCTCCGGGAGGAATCTGTCTTCAAGCAGACACCAATAGTTAAAGACCTGCCGGACTAATTTCATAGGGCGCCCCGAATTATAAATAGTGAAACATACAAAAGAGTTCGCCGCATGGTCACTCTTATGACATCAGGTATAAACGAAATCCTTTCAAATGTAAAAAATAAATCATGTGAACGGTTCCTGAACCTGAAAATCGAACACAAGGGGTATTCCGCCCCCCAAAGCCCCGGGGACATAAAGATTGTATCCGGATCGATTAACAGGTATAGTTTGCATGATTTGAATTACTAGGGAGACATCTGTGAAACTGTTTAAGAAAAAAACCCTGACCGGCCTGGCCAGGACCTGCGGCTGAGCTGCCAAAATCGGTCCCCAGGTACTGGCGGACACCCTCAAAGGATTTCCAGCCCCATCAGATCCCGACCTCCTGGTGGGCTATGACACGGCGGATGATGCAGCGGTCTATAAAGTGGCCCCCGACCTGGCCATGATCAATACCATCGACTTTATCACCCCGCCTGTGGATGACCCATACTGGTTCGGCCAGGTGGCGGCGGCCAATGCCGTATCGGATATATATTCCATGGGCGGCAGGCCCCTGACCGCCCTTAACGTGGTCATGTTTCCTTCCAAAATCCTGGATACCGGTATTCTTCGGGAGATGCTCCAGGGCGGCCACGACAAGGTCAAGGAAGCCGGCGCCGTGCTGGCCGGCGGACATTCCGTTGATGACGAAGAACCCAAATACGGCCTCTGCGTCAACGGGGTGGTTCACCCGGACAAAATCCTGTCCAATGCCGGGGCAAAACCCGGGGACGGGCTGGTACTGACCAAACCCCTGGGGTCCGGAGTGCTTTTTAACGCGGTCCGTTCAGGCAAGCTGGCCTTTTCAGACCTGGAAAAAGATGTGCTGCCCATTGTCGCCGCACTGAACAACACCGCTCTGGAAGCGGCCATGGAATTTGAGCTTCATTCCTGCACAGACGTGACCGGTTTCGGCATCCTGGGCCATCTCATGGAAATGGCCAACGGATCCGGCTGCCGCTTTGAGGTGGACTTCACGGCTCTGCCCTTCTATCCCCATGCCCGGGCCATGTATGCCAGGGGAGAGACCACCGGTTCCAACAAGCCCAACCAGGCCATGGTCAACGCCCATGACCTGGTTATAACCCGCAGCCTCACCAGGGAGGAAGAAGGGCTGATCTTTGATCCCCAGACCTCTGGGGGCCTGGTATTTGCCCTGCCCGCATCCCAGGCCGATGGCCTGGTCTCCCGTTTAAAAGACAAGGGCCTGGCCTGGGCCGCCCGCATTGGCAATGTCACCGGTGACGCGCCGGGAATTACCCTAAATTAACCATCTATAACCTGACTATTTAAGGAAAATAAAATGACGGAAAATACTTACGGCTGGGACGCCTCAATGGGCATCCCCCTTTATGACAAAATCCGCCAGGACATGAAAACCGCAATGAAAAACAAGGACACCGGGGTGAAGGACACCATGCGCCTGATCATGGGCGCCTTTCCCAGCCTCACGGTTCCCATTACCCTGGAAAGCGGTAAAAAGAGCACCCGGGCCAAACAGCCGGATGAAATCACCGATGAGGATATCCAGGATATCATCAGGAAATTCGTCAAATCCGAACTCCAGGTCCTGGAACTTAAAAACGAAACCACCTCGGACTACCTGGAACTGCTCAATACCTACCTGCCCAAAATGGCAACGGAAGAAGAGGTCCGGGAGTGGATCGGCGCTAACCTGGATCTATCCCAGTTTAAAAGCCCCATGCAGGCCATGGGCACCGTGATGAAGCATTATGGGAAGCTGGCCGACGGCCGGATGGTACAGGAAATTCTGAAATCCATGTAACGTTACCGTTACCTTTTTTCTTCCGGTTACCGGGCGTTACCTTTATCTGGTGTGCCTTGCCCGGTAACCGTTTATCCGGCCAGATTCCCTGCAGTTCGCTTTAAAATCTGATTTTTTCTTAACCCGGCATTTATTTTGCTAAGCTTTTTCACCATAGCTGAAATAATGCACCAACCCCATCAAGGAGAATAGGATTATGTGGAAACTGCTTCAGAAAATCAGCAAAAATTTAACCCTTGCCATTCCCGTAATGATGCTTTCGGGATTTGTCTTCGGCATTATATTTGATGCCGCCTTTCTCAAAACCCTGATTATCCCGTTTACCTTTCTCATGGTGTATCCCATGATGGTCACCCTCAATATCCAGAAGGTTTTTGAGGGCGGGGACGTCAAGGCACAGGTTCTCACCCAGGTCATCAACTTCGGCATCGTCCCCTTTCTGGCCTGGGCCGTGGGCCTGTTGTTTTTCAGGGACAATCCATACATGGCCCTGGGGCTGCTGCTGGCCGGCCTTGTCCCCACCTCGGGCATGACCATTTCCTGGACCGGATTTGCCAAGGGCAACCTGGCGGCAGCCGTTAAAATGACCGTGATCGGCCTGACCCTGGGCTCCGTCGCCACCCCATTTTACGTCCAGCTGTTAATGGGCACGGCCATTGAAATCAACTTTGCCAAAATATTCCAGCAGATCGTGGTGATTGTGTTCATCCCCATGGCCGCCGGCTATATCACCCGCCGCCACCTGGTGAAACGCCACGGCCAAAAGGGGTTCAAACAGGCTGTGGCCCCTAAATTCCCGCCCCTGTCCACCCTGGGCGTGGTGGGCATCGTTTTCATTGCCATGGCCCTGAAAGCCAAAGCCATTGCCGGGGCACCCGGGATGCTGCTTTACATCCTCATCCCGCTGGTCCTGATCTATGCCTTTAACTTCACCCTTTCCAGCCTTGTGGGCAAATATTTTCTGCCCCGGGGGGATGCCATCGCCCTGGTTTACGGTTCGGTCATGCGCAACCTTTCCATTGCCCTGGCCATCGCCATCAATGCCTTTGGCAAAGAGGGGGCCTCTGCCGCGCTGGTCGTGGCCATCGCCTATATCATCCAGGTCCAGTCAGCGGCCTGGTACGTAAAATTTACGGACAAAATCTTCGGTCCTGCCAGAATTGATAAAGAAAAAGAACCGGCAGAAAAAGCGGTGGCGGCTGCCCAACAACCGGCCACCGGACCGATGGTGGCGCAGATCCAAAAAATACTCTTTGCCACGGATCTATCCCCCACGGCCAAGTTTGCGGCCCGCTACGCCTGCAGCCTGGGCAACAAGTACGAGGCCAAGGTCTGGGCCGTCCACGTGGTGCCGGATGTGCTTGAAGAATACTCCGAACAGGCCGGCATCAATGTGCCCGGCCGCCGGGAAAAAGAAGCGGAATTCAACAGGGACGCCGTGGAAACCGCCCAAAGGACCCTTACGGAACGGATGAAGGAAACCTCCAGGGCCGTTCTCCGGGAGATCCCCTATTGTCCCCTCTCCCCGGACCGGGTCATCGTCAAAACCGGCGACCCCGTGGAAAAAATCGCGGAAATAGCGGCCCAGGACAATTTTGATTTAATCATCATGGGCACCCACGGCCGGCAGGGCATGGAAGACATCCTGCTGGGCTCCACGGCCCAGGGCGTCATCCACACATCGCAGGTGCCGGTGCTGGTGGCCCGGCCCCCCGCCTGACCATAGCCTGACCATGGCCTGACCATGGCCTGGACAGCCCCGGGTCAAGGCCCCGGCGCTTTCATGACCGGGGCCTTATCCCACGGATACGCATTCAGCCGAAAACAGCCGTGGTCTGCTGGCTGAACACCGCCGGCCGGCCTTCGGGATCCCAGATAATGCTGCGTTCATTGGCATATCCCTTTTCGGCGCTGTCAACGGTGCAGTGATAGGCCCACCATTGGTTTTCAGAGCAGGTTGACCGGTCCAGATGAACAAATTCCAATGCCCAGGTCAGCGTGCTGGCCGCAGCCGGTTCTCTCAATTTGGATAACACAGGGCTCGGCCAGGCATCGGCCAGGGCGATCAACCATTCTTCGGTAAGACAATCCGTTTCTTCGCAAAAATTAATCCATCCCCCTATTTCCCTGCCGCCCCGGCCGGAAAAAGGCAGTTCTCCCATTGCCCATCGATAGTTGAAATGCCGGGTAAAGGCGGGGGTCATGCCTTCGATATAGGGAAGCTCAATGGCCTTGGAAGGGGCAGGCATCTCAGGACGTCCAACAGGAGCCATCCGGATCTTTGACTCGCGATCACCACCAAAGCTTCCCACCGCGGTGCAGCGGACCTGATCCTTTTGAACCAGTTTTGCCTCAATGGTCGTCACGGACTTGCCGGAACGCAGAACCTGGGTGTGAAAAAAGAAGGGGGCGGCGTCCACCGGACCCACAAAGGAAAATAAAAGACTGCGAACTTTCCGTTCCCGGGGAAGATGTACGCGCATGGACTTCAAGGCCATTGCAGCCACCAGTCCTCCGTAGGCGGTACGGCCCTGCATCCATTCTTCGGGCACCCGCAGCTCCTCCCGGGTTCCCCTGGTGTGCACCTTGTCCATGAGCGTGGCAAAATCAGTATCAGGCATATTCCATTCCTTTTCATCAAGCGTCTCTGGTGCCGGCCGGCCCTGGGCCAGGTTGGCAGGGCCCTCGGCCGGATTGTAATGGATCCTATGTTAACCCGGGATGAAAATCAAATTGAATCGCCCAACTATATTTCTTATGCGAGTGAATTCTTTCCTCGTGGCCGGTTTGGCAAATACGGCTCATGGTTCACTCTGATTTTATGAATGTGCCTTCCCTATACTCCTGAAAAGCGGTCTCCAATTCATCCTGAGAATTCATGACAATGGGACCTTTCCATGCCACTGGCTCTTTTAAGGGGTTGCCTGTTAACAGCAGAAACCGTATGGGCTTATCGTGGGCACTTACGCTTAAATAATCGCCGTTTTCAAAAAGAACTAGGCTGCCGTTTCCAATTTCCTTATCCTCGATTCTCCCTTTGCCGCCAATCATATAAATAAAAGCCGTATAGCCGGGATCAACTTCATGGGTATACCGCTGCCCGCCGGGTACGGTACAGTCTAAAAACTCGGGATCAATAACAATATCATCCATTGGGCCTTTTGCCCCGCTTATCTTTCCAGCAATGACTTTAATTTGCACTCCGTTCTGAAGTTGAACCTCAGGAATCTTGTCTGATGAGATGTCACGGTATTTAGGCGCCATCATTTTTTGAGATGCTGGCAGATTGGCCCACAACTGAAATCCATGCATGGCCCCGTTTGCATCGCCTTTAGGCATTTCCTGGTGGATAATGCCACGACCTGCTGTCATCCATTGTACATCTCCAGAATCAATCATGCCTTTGTTGCCCAAGCTGTCCCCGTGTTCCACCTCACCCTTCAATACATAGGTGATGGTTTCTATACCCCGGTGGGGGTGCCAAGGGAATCCTTTCAAATAGTGCTCCGGTGTATCGGAGCGGAAATCATCCAGCATCAGGAACGGGTCAAATTCAGGGACTTCATGGTATCCGAATACCCGGTTTAGCTGCACCCCGGCACCCTCTAAAGTGGGTTGACCGTTTAAAATAAGTTTAATCTTTCTTGCATTGGCCATGAATTACCCTCCCAATCTGCCTATTATTTTATCAGCAACGGCTAAAGCATCCTTAAACCTGTATTTGCTTACCATCCTGTCCAATTCTTCAACATCTGCCTTGAACATTTCCGGCCATCCAAGGGACTTGGCTTTTTCCATGCTTTCTTTGCTGGGTTTGGGGGTCCGACTTTTGAGGTAAGGTAGAATATTTTCGATGGATTCAATTAACTGATCCTGGGGAGCCCCCCCGATTGGTCCCAAACCGGAAGGTTCTTCTTTCGATTTGATGGTGTTAAGTCCATGTTGAACGATCTCCATTTCATTGGCAAAATGCTTTAGCGCATCATCAACCTGTTTGCCATTTTTTAAGCGGCTCTCCACCTCCTGGCTTGCTGACTGCAGGGACAGGGCCCCCAGGTTGCCGGCAATCCCCTTAATTGAATGGGCCAAGCGTCTTGCGTTCTCCCGTTGACCTTTTTCCATGAGATTCCGGATATCGCCAGTTGCATTGGCATAATCGCGCCGGACTTTAAGAAGCAGCTCACGGTAGAGCTTTTTGTTCCCGTCAAGCCGCTGCAGTCCCTGGTGCATATCGAACCCGGGAAGGTAAACCGGAAGCTCGTCAGCAGATTGATTTCCGGGCGGTTCGCGATTTGTTTGGGCAGTGAATCCTTTGGGAAGGCCCCTCTCTCCCGGTGTTATCCACCGGACCAGAGCGGTGAACAATTCCTTTGGGTCAATGGGCTTGGTGACATGATCCTGCATGCCGGCGGCAAGGCTCTTCTCCCGGTCTCCGGCCATGGCATGGGCGGTCATGGCCACAATGGGCAGCTCCCCGATAGTTTTGAATCCGCGAATGCGGGCGGTGGCCTCCATGCCGTTCATCTCCGGCATCTGAATGTCCATCAGCACCAGATCATAGTCCCTGATCTTAACCGCATCCACAGCCTCCCGGCCGTTGTTGGCCACATCAACGGACAGCCCGGCATTCTCCAGGATCTCAACGGCAATCTGTTGATTGATCTCGTTATCTTCGGCCAAAAGAATACGCGCGCCTCTGATGTCCTTTGCCTTAACCAGGTAGTTGTCATGCATTTTCCGCCGGGTGACCACTTGACGTCCGAAAGCTGTCATAATCGCATCGTAAAGTGCGGACTGGGTCACCGGTTTAATCACATATCCGTCAAAACCAGTTTCTATCGCCTGTTCATGAATTTCCGCCCTGCCATAGGCCGTGGCCATAATAATCTTGGGCCTGGGCGCAAGGCCCGGCATGGCGCGGATGCGCTGGCAGGTTTCCATACCGTCCATTTCCGGCATTTTCCAGTCTATCAGTACAATTTCAAAAGGATCTGATTCATTTGCCGCTTCAAGACGTTTCAATGCCGACAAGCCGCTGGCAACGGTTTCAACCCTGAAGCCCATACTCCTGAGATAGGATTGAAAAATATCCCTGGCCGTCTCATTGTCATCGACTGCGAGCACCTTTTTACGGTGCAGGTCATCGCCGGCCGTCACCTGCCGTCGGTTGCCGCCCTCAGGGTCGACTTTCAGTTGCACCGTAAAAAAGAAGGTAGAGCCCCTGCCCTGTTCAGACGCAACACCAATCCTCCCGTCCATTAATTCCGACAGGCGTTTTGAAATGGTCAGCCCCAACCCAGTCCCCCCATATTTTCGGGAGAAGGAGCTGTCTGCCTGGGAAAACGCCTGAAACAGCCTGGCTTGCTGTTCCGGCGTCATACCGATCCCGGTGTCCCGCACGGTGAAACGAAGGATTACCTTGCCTTTTACCCGTCCATCCACGCTGCAGGACATCTCAACCTCACCCTGTTCGGTGAACTTGGCGGCATTGCCGGCCAGATTCACCAGAATTTGCTTCAAACGGAGCGGATCGCCAATGAGGTTGCGCGGGACTTCAGGTGATATGTGCACCAGCAGCTCCAATCCTTTTTCCGATGTTTTGACAGCGGCCAGGTTCGCCGCATCCGCCATGACATCGTCAATATCGAATTTCGCGGATTCGATGTCCAGTTTGCCGGCTTCAATCTTGGAAAAATCAAGAATATCGTTGATCAGACCCAGCAACGATTTTGCGGCTGAGTCGATCTTAATGATATAATCCAGCTGTTTGGGAGTCAGATCGGTTTTCAGTGCCAGATGGCTCATGCCGATGATCGCGTTCATGGGCGTACGGATCTCATGGCTCATATTGGCCAGAAACTCGGATTTCGTTTTTTCGGCTTCTTCAGCCCGTTTCTTTGCCTTTTTCAGTTCAGCATTATGATTTATCAGGGACCGGTTAAGATCATTCAGCTCCCGGGTTTTTTCCTGCACGCGCTTATCCAATGTGACGATCTGTTTTTTTAAAGTCTGCCTCATGAACTCGAAGGATTGTGACAGTTTGCCGAACTCATCATTGCTGGACGATTCTATTGGCTCATCAAGCTCGTTTCTGGCAATTTTCCCAGAATGTTTTTCAAGATAATAAATGGGGTTGATAATTTTATAACGGATGAATTTCAAAAATATAATGGAAGAGATTGCCAGAGGCGCTACCAGGATCAAAATAATAACACCAAAACTCCGAAGAAACTGTGCTTGAACGTCATCACTGAAATCAACTTCTATCCTGCCGATGAACCGGTTCTCAAAGAGGACATCCCGATGTATGGTTTTGCGCTTTACCATCTCCCTGTTACCGGGTGAGTAATTTGAAAATGGCTGGTTTTCAAAATCATACACCCTGATTGCCAATACCCGTCCGTCCTTTAGCGTATAATCAATCAGCGGCAAATCGACCTGAGGCGTAAAGTCATAAAGCGGCTGCTGCATGGCGGAAGCAATAATTTTCGCCGTATCCTCTTGAAACTTTTTATTTTTAATTTCCAGCCTGTTTTTATCAATCACTAAAAGAACCGTTCCGATGGTTGCCGTCGGGACAAAAATCACAACAATCATCAAAAGGTAGAGCGCACGGGCAATGGAAGAATGCTTCAGTGAAAACATGTTGACGGGAACCAGCTATTGACTGCATCCTGATGACGCTTTATCCAGATTTCTGCAGCTTGGTCATAGGTTTTCTTTTCTATATCCACCAGATAGGCAGCCTCTGCGATCATGCGGTTGGTCATTTTCATATTCTCAAGTATTTTGTGGGCGCAAGGCCACTGTTTTTCCACTCCTTTCCAGGCCCCTTTGAACAACCGCCCCCCTTTGGGATTGCCACAGTCATGGGTAAACAAGGGGTTTATACCCCACTTGGGATTTGTTTCGCACGCCTTTTCATAAACCGGGAATTCCACAAATTCTCCATCATAGGCAAAATCCGTCCAGTTGGGAGTCCAGTTGAACATCACAATTGGCCGTTGGTTTTTTACGGCCTCCTGCATGATGGCAGTCAGTTCGTCAGAATCTTTTGCAATTTTAATTATAAAATTAAGACCAAGGGCCTTTATCCTTTTAGCATCCGGCTTTTCCCAGGGGCCTCCCAGATAAACCCCCTTTCCGCTACTCGTTGGAGAGGCGAATAATTTCGAACACCTGTTCAGCGCTCTGTAATCGGGCAGCCCGGGGCAACGTTTTTTTACGTAGGAAGGATACCACCACTCCTCGCGTGTCTTCGCCGGATGCAAACCGACCTCAACGACATTTTTCTTTTTAACGTTCTCAAAGGCATCAAGCATTGTTCCTTCCCAGATTTCCACCTGTATGTGTGCCCATCCAAAATTCATTGCCCCGAATTGCTTATCTACAGTATAAAACGGGTACTCGACCTTGTAACCGATTGATTCGTAAATACTACCGAGAATTTTGCTGAGTACGATCTGACTGGTCCAGTCATTCACTATAATTTTAATGGGGTTGGACGTTTTTACCTCTTCCGCGTGTAGCAAAGAAAGGTGGAAAAACAAAAATACAATCCATAATAATGGGTGGATCAATCGCTTTGAAATCATAAGAAGCTACCTTTTCGGTCCCTTTATCGATAAAGTCCCTTTTTTGAAATAAACATCAGAAAAAAAGAGATAATGTTGATCTTACTTGGCAGGTTTCAGAATTCAGATGATTTACCTGCCCAGTCCTGTGGCGGTCATGTTAAAGGCAGTTTTTATCAAAAAAATATTTTTAGCTGGAATCTTTACCAAATACCTAACACAGATTTCCGGATCTGTCGATCTTTTGGTAGATGAAGCAACACTTAGAATTTCTGTTGGCGATCCAGATACCATGTGTTGCGGTGTAAAAAATTGATAAAAACAACAGATGATGGTAAAGTGCTCTTCTGATTACTGCATGCCAATACCGGTCCGTATGGCCCTCACATGCAATAGATCGATTAATGGAAGAACTGAATGGGTTGGACAGGAGCAGAAGCGGTTATGGGAATTGTATGATTCCCCTTTGGAGCGTTTCTCTGGATATTAATTCTCAACAGTTAAAAAATGATGAACTATCTACTAAACCATGTCGGGTTCCCATCCAGGTGTTATCCCCTATAGATACAAGTGATGAGGTCTTCATTTATCTATCATCGTGATCAGTGTTTTACTGCATGAAAAGAATATTTTAAACCAATTTATACTAAACAATAAGGAACGTTGCTATGTCAGTCGAAGAAAATATGTGCCCCAAATGTAATTCACCCTATGCCTATCCCGATGGAATGCTGTGGATATGCCCTGAATGTGGTCATGAGTGGGCACCGGATCAGGCTTCTGATGAGGCTCCCCAGGAAGATGCGCCGCGCTTCCTCGATGCCAATGGTACGCCGTTGCAGGATGGGGATACCGTCACCACCATCAAAGATCTTAAGGCCGGGAAGGACACAATGAAATTGGGTACCAAGGTCAAAAACATCAAACTCCTTGATGACCCGGTAAATGGCCACGATATTTCCTGTAAGATTCCAGGGTTCGGCGCCATGTACCTTAAATGTTCTGTTGTTAAAAAGGCCTAAAGGCAGAGGGTACCTATCGGAAATATAATCGGCTCTTTGCTTCTGCATTCTGGCGGCAAGGAGATTCCCCGGGCATTTCCATAATCCCCTTTCAAACATTCCGATTCACCGGAAATCACCCTAGGTTTATGACCGGACTGCCATGGAAGGCAATCCGGTCATAAATTTTTGAAGCATTTCACAGCAAGCCGCTCAGGACAAAGCGTTGTCCCCCTTCCAGGAGCGGTCTGTGGCATTCCTATCCTAGCCCATCGTTCCGATATTGAAGGGCATTGCCCCTGCCGCCCCGGGCTTGACATGGCGGACAAAAGGCGTATGGTTTTGCTTTCAACCGATAATACAACCGGTGCAGAGGATTGCCCATGTACAGTTTTAAAAATGATTATAGTGAAGGGGCCCACTCCGAAATATTGAAGGCATTGGCCGCCTGCAACATGGACCAGGAAGAGGGATACGGCCTGGACCGGCATTCCATGAACGCCGCCCGGATGATCAGGGAATTAATTGGTGCCGGGGACCCGGGCGTCCATTTCATCTCCGGAGGCACCCAGACCAACCTCATCGCCATCAGCGGGCTTCTCCGCCCCCACCACGCCTGTATCACCGCCGGGACAGGGCACATCGCCACCCATGAAACCGGGGCGATAGAGGCCACCGGCCACAAGCTGCTTGTTGTGGACACCCCCGACGGAAAGCTGGCCCCGGAATTGATTGCGCCGGTGCTGGCGGAACATCATTTCGAGCATATGGTAAAGCCGGGCATGGTGTATATCTCAACACCCACCGAACTGGGTACGGTGTATTCGAAAGCAGAGCTGGCCGCCCTTTATGATTACTGCCAAAGCAATAACCTGATGCTCTATGCCGACGGAGCCCGCCTGGGTGCCGCCCTGACCGCAGACGGCGCCGGCCTCACCCTGAAAGACATCTACGCGTTTACCGATGCCTTTTTCATCGGGGGCACTAAAAACGGGGCCCTGCTGGGAGAGGCCCTGGTATTAAAGCGGGCAGACCTCAAAGAAGAGTTCCGGTATCTGATCAAACAACGGGGGGCCCTGCTGGCAAAAGGACGGATTCTGGGGATCCAGTTTGAAGCCCTGTTCAAGGACAACCTGTATTTTAACCTGGCCCGCCATGCCAACCAGGCCGCCCAGGCCCTGGCCCGGGGCCTTGGGGAAAACGATTGCCGCTTTTTCATCGACTCGCCCACCAACCAGATTTTTCCGGTGATGGAAAACCGGGTCATTGAGGCACTGTCCCGGCAGTTTGATTTTTATACCTGGGCCGGGGTGGATGACACCCATTCTGCCATTCGCCTCATCACCTCCTGGGCCACCCCCCGGTCTGCAGTTCAGGACTTTATACAGGCCTACAAAAAAGCCATCCAGGCCTAGCCAAAAGGCCCCGGCCTTCAGGGACCGGGGCCTTTTGTTTTTTTCGCTGCTGCCGAGCCACACCTAGTTGCCCGCAGACAGATTCATCTCCTTTGTAATTTTAAACCGGCTTTCAAGGAAGATATGCAGTACCACGCCGACCCCAAGCCCCCAGGCCGCCCCGTGCATGGCCAGCACAATGGCCATGGTGCCAGCGACACCGAGTTCCAAAGGCTCTTTGATCTGTTTAAAGGCCGTGATGATGCACAGGTAGCCGGTGACCACCATGGTCAGGGAGAGCCCTATGGGCAAAAAGGGTTTGAAGAAACTGACCAAAGGAAGCATGAACAGGGCCATGAACCCTGAAATCCAGAAGGTGCCCGCCCCGCTGAAAATAGAATCCATGGCCGGCCGGCCCTGGCGGTACCGGTCGGCAACGGTGGCGGTGACAGCGGTCCAGATGGGGCCGGCCAGTCCCGGGTAGGGGGCAAAGAATGAATGGATGACATTGCGCAGGCCGGTGATAATATGGATGCGGTCGGTATCAATATCCACCTTTTCATCGGGGCGGCTCTCTTCACAGGCGGATTTCACCAGCACGGTGCCCACGATCACATCCCCGAAGGCGATGATATAGGCGATAATGGCAGTGGGAACGGCCTTCAGAAAGATGTCGGCATCGGGAAACCCGACGCTGAAGGGCAGGTAATCCCACATCTGGCCGAAGGCCGGCACAGTGATGCCCCACTCAATATCGGGGATGGGATATTCGTTGACCAGCATGCCGATGCCAATGGCCACGATCATGGCCGGAACCATTCCGTATTTACCCATGAGTTTTGCCAGGGGGTTATCGGTTTTCAGCCTTGAGAATGAGACCGAAAAAAGCATGTAGAAACAGACCAGGCTGCCCAGCCCGATGGCGATGGGGGTTTTGGGAATCCGCCCTCCCATTTTCAACTCCCCCATATAGGCGGCGACACCGGCCCCCAGCAAAATCCCGGCCTTGATGGAATCCGGCACCTTGGCCACTACCTTTGAACTGAACCGGGTCACCCCCAGGATAAGAAAGATGGCCGCCACCAGCAGCTGAAGCGCCACCAGGGCCTTGATGGCCTCGGGACCGGGGGTAAACTGCCCCAGGTAGAGCAGGACCACCGGGATGGCCGGGGTTATCCAGCCCGGCACCATGGGGGTGCCTAAAAAAGCCGGCAGCATAAAGCCGATGCCGCAGACAAAGACATAGGCCAGGGCGATGTTATAGGGCAGTCCCAGGTATTTTTCCAGCAGCGGTATCATGGCCAGGGAGACCACAAAAAGAATCAGGGCCTGGACAAACTCCACCCACTCCCACCGGTAATGGACCAGGGGGAGACGAACTTTAAAGGGACCGATTGGCCAGAAAGGCTGTTCTTCACTGTCGATTCGCTTATATAAAGACATCTTTTTCTCCTTTGTAAACGCTATCATTGATGAATAGACTAATTTACCATGCGGTCATGCCCCTCCCACTCTTTCTCCCGGAGCTTGAATTTCTGGATCTTTCCCGTGGCTGTTTTGGGAAGGGCGCCGAATTCAATGTGCTTGGGCGCCTTGAACCGGGCCAGCTTTTCCTTGCAAAATGAAATTATCGTGGCAGGATCGGGCCGGGACCCGTTATGGGGAACGATAAATGCCTTGGGCACCTCCCCCCATTTTTCGTCGGGCACGGGGATTACCGCCACTTCCAGCACATCCGGATGGGTATAGAGTACATTTTCAATTTCAACGGTGGAGATATTTTCCCCCCCTGAGATGATGATGTCTTTTTTCCGGTCCATGATCTGGGCATAGTTGTCCGGGTGCATCACCGCCAGGTCCCCGGAGTGGAACCAGCCGCCCTTGAAGGCCTCTGCCGTGGCCGCTTCATCCTTGTAGTATCCCAGCATCACATTGTTGCCCCGCATGACGATTTCCCCCATGGTGGCCCCGTCCCTGGGCACCGGTTCCATGGTCATGGGATCCACCACATCCATGTGCTCGGCCACGATATAGGGCACCCCCTGGCGGGCCTTGATTCCGGCCCGGACCATGGGATCCAGGTCATCCCATTTGTCCTGCCACTGGCAGACGGAATGGGGGCCGAAGACCTCTGTGAGACCGTAGGTCTGGGTGATGTTGGCACCGATGCTTTCCATATTCTGGATCACCGTGGGGGCCGGCGGCGCCCCAGCGGTCATGATCTCTACCCCGTGGGAGAGATTGATTTGATTTTCCTTGGCATAGACCGACATGCCGATGAGGATCGTGGGGGCTGCGCAGAGATGGGTGATGCCCACCGCTTCAATGATTCTGTAAATCTCGGCCGGCTCCACTTTCCGAAGGCAGACATGGGTGCCGCCGATGGCCGTGATCCCCCAGGTAAAGCACCAGCCGTTGCAGTGGAACATGGGCAGGGTCCACAGGTATTTGCTGTTGGCCGTGGTCTTGAACTCCAGCTGTTCGCCGATGGCATTGAGATAGGCCCCCCGGTGGTGGTACATTACCCCCTTGGGCCGGCCGGTGGTGCCGGAAGTATAATTGATGGCCAGAACCTCCCGCTCGTCGGTGATGGCCAGGCTTACCGGGTCCGCAGGGCTGTCCGCAAGAAAATTTTCGTATTCCGGGCCCTCCAGGGGCATTGTATCGTCAATATCGCAGATGTTCACATAGGTTTCCACGGCCGCCAGTTCCGGCACGATCTTGGCCACGGTTTTCCCGAACTCATTGTCAGCAAACACGGCCTTTGCATCGGAGTGGTTAATGATATAAGCGATTTCGCCGGCGGAAAGCCTGATATTGATGGATACCAGGGCGGCACCCAGCAGGGGGACGGCATGGTGGGCCTCCAGCATGGGAGGGGTATTGGGACAGACAAAGGCCACCTTGTCCCCGGGGCCTATGCCCCGGGCCTTCAGGGCGTTGGCCAGGCGGAAGACCCGCTCCTGGAATTGCGCCCAGGTATAGGACCGGTCATTGTAAACCACTGCGGTTTTATCCGGGAAAACCGCCACGCTCCTGGCCAGGAAATTCGTGGGGCTGAGAACATCGTAATTGACAGATTTGTCTGGCATGATTGAACCCTCCTTGTTAATGATTTTGGGCACGGTTAAACGTCTTGTAATCATTAACAATAAAAACTAGAAAGGTTCAATCGGTCACCGGCCCATATTGCCATGGCCGCCGGCCTGAGTGCCGCTAGGTTTAAAACCTAGCGCAACCGATTCCTGCGGCCTACTTTTTCATCTCATGGACCCAGTGGACGGCCGCCTTGACCAGTTCGGTATAATGCTTGAGGTGAAGCTTTTCCTTGATCTTCTCCCGGTGGGTGCCGATGGTTTTCATGCTCAGGTTAAGCCGGGCCGCAATCTCCCTGGAATCCAGCCCCTCCCCCATGAGGCGGAAGACTTCAAGCTCCCTGTTGGTCAGGGCATCCAGGCTGAACCCGGTGGATTTTTTCGAGATCATCCGGTTGAGCATTTTTTCCTTGACCTTGTCACTGGCGTAGATATTTCCGGCAAGCACCTGGCGGACCGCCTCCACTACCTGGGCAATGGCCCGCTGCTTCATCACATATCCCCGGGCACCGGCCATGAGTGCCCGTTCCGCATACATGGAGTCGTCGTACATTGACAGGACCAGCATGGGCAGGTCCGGGTATTCCCGGCTGATATCCTCCACCAGGTCGATGCCGTTGCTCTCGGCCAGGGAAATATCCACGATCATGAGATCCGGCGGTTCATTCTGCACGATCTCCCATGCCTTGTCAGCCGTATCCGGACAGGCCGCCACCACCAGGTCCGGCTCCCGGTTGATCAGTTCACTCATGCCCAGGCAGAATATGGGATGGTCGTCAACGATGACGATCCTGTTTTTTTTCAAATTGTCTCCCATGGCTGGGCCGCCTCCTTTCCCCCCTCGTGAACGGGCAGACAGACATGAACCTGGGTTCCCTGTTCCCCCGAATCAATATAAAACTGCGCGTCGATGATCCTTGCCCGGTAAGCCATGATCTGCAGGCCGATTCCAGACCCGCTGCGCCCGGGCGGAATGCCCCGGCCGTCATCGGCCACCCTCAGATGAATCAGCTGGGCATCTCCGTTCTCCCGGGCCAGGGATATCCTTACCCGGCCGGCCTGTGAATGTTTCACCGCATTGTTCACCGCTTCCCTGGCTATATAGTAAAGATGAATGGCACGGGTATTGTCAAGGATATCCACATCCGGATCCATGCGGCAGTCGAACCGGATGGCGGGATGAAAGGCAAAACCGGCCGCAATTTCTTCCAGGGCATTCTGGAATCCGTGGGCCACCAGGTGGACCGGGCAAAGCCCCCGTGCCAGCGCCCGGGTCTTGTCCACGGCATCTTCCATGAGGTCACCGATTTTCCCCGCCAGTCCGGCTGAAGGATCCTGCCTGCGGCCGAGGTCGTCCTTGAGCGCCGCAGCCAGGCCGGCAATGCCGATAAGATGGGGGCAGAGATCGTCGTGAAGCTCATGGCCGATGTTCATCCGTTCCCGGTCCCCGGCCTGCATCACCTGTTTTTCCAGCCCCCTGGACCGGGTGATGTCCCTGAGGATAATGATACTTCCGGCAAGGCTGCCCTGGCCGTCAAAGGCGGAGGCGCCGGAGATGCTCACATCCACCAGCCGTCCCGCCTTGGTGTACCGCCGGGTTTCCACATCGAAAATCCCGTCCCCGGAAATCACCTGCTGGATCATCCTCCGTGTTTCCGGCCAGCAGGCCTCGGGCACAAAATGGTCCATTTTTTTCCCGGCACACTCTTCAAGGGCCCATCCGAACACCCGGGTAAAGGCCGGATTGATATACATCACCCGGCCTTCCATATCGTAATTGACAATGGGATCCGGCGCCGCTTCCATGAGCAGGTAATACCGTTCCTGGCTCTCCTTCTGGGCCTGTTCCGCCATCTGCCGCACCCGGATCTGGTCCCTCAGGCTCTGGTGGGTGGTTTCCAGCTGATCCATGAACCGGTTGAAATAGGCGGCCAGCTGCCCCACCTCGTCCTGGGACCGGTTCTCCATCCTGGCCGAATAATCACCGGCCGTCACCGTATTGAACCGGCCCATGAGCTGGTGCAGGGGCGTGGTAATACTCCGGCTGACCCTGAAGGTGACGGCCAGCATGATGGCAAAAAAGGCCAGGGAAATGCCCAGAATCACATTCCGTATGGTTTTCAACGGCCGGTAAAGCTCATCCAGGTAGGAGGATGAGGCCACAATCCACTGGTATTCCGGGATATAATTGAACATCACCAGCTTGGGCCGGGCCCTGGGCTCCCCCGGGTTTTTCCAGTAATAAACGGATTTTCCCTTTTTCCTGGCCATCATGTCTTCCAGATACCGGTTGGGAAGCTCTTCGGCATCAAAGATATTCACCCCCTGGAGCAGGGGATGGATAATGGCATTGGCATCCTTGTCAATGACAAAGGCATATCCGCTTTCCCCGAATTTCAGGGAAAGGATGCTCTCCCTGAAATCCTCCACATTCACCAGCTTGATGAACTCCGCCCGGTAGGCACTGGCCGCGATGATCCAGTCCCAGGGCTTGAAATAGGCCATGTAAAGGGCCTTTGGCCTGGGGGTTT
This sequence comes from Desulfobacter sp., assembly GCA_028768525.1. Taxonomy (NCBI): domain Bacteria; kingdom Pseudomonadati; phylum Thermodesulfobacteriota; class Desulfobacteria; order Desulfobacterales; family Desulfobacteraceae; genus Desulfobacter; species Desulfobacter sp. The sequence goes on from CP054837.1 coordinate 314,647, forward strand.
TTTCGCCGGGATTTTTCCATTCATACTCCAGATACCCCTCCTTTACCGCCGTCATCTTCGTCACAAAGGCATGGTCGGCCACGTTGGCGCCGATGAGGGGCCCTGAGGGGTGAACCGTGACATCTCCGCGGCTGTCCAGGCAGTAAAGATATCCCGAAGTCCCGATGGACTGGCTCAAAATCAAACCTGCCGCCCGCTTCCTTGCCTCTTTTTCCGTAAATTCACCATATTTGAACCTGGCGTAAAGGCTGGCCACGATATCCCGGTTTTTTTCGGCCGCCGCCCTGAGGTGATTTTTGATGGAAACATTCACCGAGGTGTTAACCATATCATAGATCATCTGGGTGGCATTGGTCAGTTCGCTTTCAATCCGGTCTTCTATATTGTTCCGGACATAGGCATAGATAAAAAGGTTGCACATGAACATGGACAGGAAAAAAATAAGGGCGAAGATGATCAGGAACTTATACCTGATCTCCAGGGAATTGAACATAAAACGAATTTTTTTGAACACCCCGCCATCCCTACCGGCGTTGGAATTCATTGTTTCAGATTGAGTCATGCGCTGCTCCATGGATGCCGGGATCCCGGATTTCGTCCGGCCGGGCTGATTGTCTGGCGCCAAAAAATCCGCATGAATCTGATTAGCATAGAACAGTTATTTGTGCAAGAATCCGCACGGCTGGATTCGGCCCTGATGCCTTTGCTATTTTTATCGAACGAATGTTCGTTATTCTATTGACTTTATTTATCTTTATTTTTAGGATGCTGATAACTGCTATGGAAAAATTGATCTGGCCGGTGTCGGTGTGATGGAACGGAATTGATCTGGAGCCGACAAACAAAAAAAAAGGGATAGGTAAAATTCAGATGTTACACGATTCATAACCACAAACAGAGGAGTGGACAATGGAAAAAATATGGTTGAAACACTGGCCCGAAACCCTTCCCCGGAAAATTGAGTTCACCCGCGGCGAAATCCCCCTTCACGACTACCTGCGCTTTCAGGCAAAAAAAACGCCTAACAAACCGGCCATTATCTTTTACGGCCGTACCCTCACCTACGAAGAACTGAACACGGCCTCGGAAAGGTTTGCAGCCTATCTTCTCTCCAAAGGCGTTAAAAAGGGGGACCGGGTCGGCATATTTCTGCTCAACTGCCCCCAATATGTCATCGCCCATTTCGGTATTCAGAAAATCGGGGCCGTTGTCTGCCCCTGTTCCCCCCTGTTTAAAGAACTTGAACTTGAGTATGAACTCAAGGATGCAGGCATTGAAATCCTGGTGGCCCTGGACCTGTTCATGCCGGTGGTCAAAAACGTATTGGGCAAAACCGCCCTGAAAACGGTCATCTGCACCAACCTCAACGATTACCTGCCCGAGAGCCCGGCACTGCCCCTGGCCGATCCCATGAAAATCCCTCAATCCAAGGTTCCGGGCACCCAGGATTTCATGGAGATCGTTGAAAAGGAGGCGGCTGCCCTGCCTGACATTTCCATTGATATGAAAGAGGACATCGGCCTTTTCCAGTACACCGGCGGCACCACGGGCCTGCCCAAGGGATGCATGCTCTCCTTCCATGCGGCCCTGTTTAAAACCGCCTCAACCGTTGCCATTGCCGATATCACAGCGGATTCCGTCTGTCTGGTGACCATGCCCATCTTCCACATCGCCGGCATGCTTGCCGGCATGAATTCCTGCATCTATGCCGGGGCCACCCAGGTCCTTTTGAGCATCTTCGATGTCAATACGGCCGCCCGGGCCATCTCCGCCTATAAAGCCGATTTCTGGTACTCGGCAGTCCCCATGAATGTGGGCATCATGAAGGATCCCGAGGCCCGGTCTTTTGATCTTTCAAGCCTTAAACTCTGCCTGACCTCCTCCTTCGGGATCCAGTTGACAAAAGAGATTTCAAACCAGTGGTATGACCATACAAAAGGCGGCCTGCTCGTCGAAGGGGCATACGGGCTGAGCGAAACCCACACCGCCGACACCTTTGTACCCAAAAACAATATCAAATACGATACCTGCGGCATCCCGGGACCTGATGCAGAATTCAAAATTCTTGACCTGGACGGCTCCGGAAAGGAGATGGACATCGGGGAGCCCGGCGAAATCGTATTGAAAAATCCCGGGGTTTTCAAAGGATACTGGAACAAGCCCGGGGAAACCGCAGCCACCCTCATTGACGGATGGGTCCATACCGGGGATATCGGCAGATTTGATGATGACGGATATCTTTACCTCCTGGGCCGGGTTAAGGAAATGATCAAGGTGTCCGGATTTTCAGTCTATCCGGAAGAGGTGGAAATGATGATCAATACCCACGAAGCGGTGGTGCAGTCCGCCGTGATCGGCGTACCGGACCCGGCCAAGGGAGAGGTGGTCAAAGCCTATGTGATAAAGGCCAAAGGATCGGATCTGGACGAAGCCGGCCTCATTGCCTGGGCCAGAGCCCATATGTCTTCCTATAAGTGCCCCAGGTATGTCGAGTTCAGGACGTCCCTGCCCACCCTGCCCACCGGGAAACTGCTGAGGCGGCAATTGAAGGGAAAATAAAAAAACAACCCAGATGACGAGGAGACCGTAAAATGAAATTTAAGGCAGCCATGGACACCCTGGCCGACAAAGAACGGAACACCCTGGCCATGGGCGGCACTGAAAAAATCGCCCGGCAGCATGATAAAGGGCGGTACACGGCCAGGGAGAGAATTGACAAGCTGCTGGATCCGGATTCTTTTTTTGAGGTCGGCCGTTTCGCCCATTCAGACATGCCGGGCATGGAGGAGAAAACCCCGGCAGACTCAAAAATCGCAGGATACGGCAAAATCCACGGACGGCAGGTGGCGGTCACTGCCAATGACTTTACCGTCATGGCCGCCACCTCAAGCAGAATCGCCGGCAAAAAAGAATACCAGATCAAAACCTACGGTGCGGCCAAGGGGCTGCCCGTCATTTACCTGGGCGAGGCCGGGGGGGCCCGCATGCCCGATATCATGGGCGCCAAAGGGTTGACCTCTTTCGGCGGCGGCGGATTCACCTCCTTTGTCGACATCATGAGCCGGGTCAGAAAAAACCTTTTTATCTCAGCCATCATGGGGGAATGCTACGGCATGCCCACCTGGATGGCCTGCCTGTCCGACTTTGTGGTCCAGGTCAGGGGAGCGGCCATGGGGGTCTCCGGTCCACGGGTGCTGGAACTTGCCCTGGGGGAAAATATCTCGGATGAGGAACTGGGCGGCGTAGGGGTACACGGGGAGATCACAGGGAACATCGACCGGATTGCAGAAAACGAGGACCATTGTTTTGCCCTTATCCGGCAATTCTTAAGCTATATGCCATCCCACAGAGAGGCAGCTCCGCCGGTATACAGCGTTCCCCAGGGATCGGGAGAGCGGATGCCGGACATCCTTTCTCTGATCCCGGAAAAACGGAACCGGGCCTATGACATGGCAAAAGTGCTGGAATGCATAGCGGACAGGGACAGCCTTTTTGAACTCAAACCCGATTTCGGCAAATCCGTCCTCACGGTGCTCGGACGGATAAACGGAAGCACCGTGGGGTTTATCGCCAACCAGCCCATGTTCATGGCCGGTGCAATGGATACCCAGGGCATTGATAAGGTGCTCAGCTTTTTATGCCTCTGCGACACCTATAATATTCCCCTGCTCTTTTTCCACGATATCCCCGGATTCCTTGTGGGCCGGGAGGCAGAACGCAGGAAGGTGGCCGCCAAGGTCATGAACTTCATGAATGCCCTGGGGCAGGTCACTGTCCCCAAAATCGGGGTCATCGTCCGGAAGACATACGGCATGGCCTTCTGGAACATGGCCGGAACAGGATGCGGGACGGATTTTCTGGTGGCCTGGCCCTCGGCAGAAATGAGTTTTGTGGACCCTGTGATTGCGGCAAATGTGGTATTTGGTTCAGGTGAAGCCAAGGCCGATGAAAAAGAGGCCCTCATATCGACCCTGATTGACGGGACCTCTCCTTTTGAGGCCGCCGGTGCATATGATATCCACGACGTCATCGACCCCAGAACCACACGGGACTATATCATCAGGGCCCTGGAAATATCCAGAGGCGCCCCATCCCATGGAATAGGGGAACACAGGCTGGCCAACTGGCCGACAAAATTTTAGGGAGTATTTTTCCCGTCCTCTTCCCGGTCCCAAACCCCGGTGCTCTTGTTGTCAGCGGGAAGGGACTGGGATTTGCCTTTTTCCTTTTGTTTCATTTTTTTGTACCAGGGCTTGTCTCCGTACATCTTCCTTGTGCATTCAGGGCAGAGGCCGTGGCTGAACCTGGCATCCGAATGTTCCTGGATATAGGATTCAATGCGGTTCCAATATCCTTTATCGTCCCTTATTTTCTTGCAGTTGGCGCAGATGGGCAACAAACCGCTGAGGGTACTGATATTCTCAAAGGCATCCCTGAGCGATTCAATAAGGTTTTCCCTCTCTTTTTCCGCCTGTTTCCGGGCAGATATATTTTTTGCAAAGGCGATGATAAACTTTCTGTCATCAAGGCGCATGGGGCTCAGGGTGACATGGACCGGAAACGGATGTCCGTCCGGACCGGCATGGGTCCACTCAAATTCGCAACTCCCTTCCTCGTATACCCTGTCATTGTATTTTTTGACCAGTTCCCTTGAGGGCTCGCCACCGGGCTGGAACTCCGGTGAAAAATGATAGGGGGTCTGTCCGATAATCTTTTCGATCTCAGCAATGCCGAAAAGACCCGCCGCTGCCCTGTTGCAGTCCACAAAGCAATTGGTCACCTGATCAATGATAAAAATGGCATCGGTGGATGAATCAAAAAGGGTGCGGTATTTTTTTTCAGACTGTCTTAATGCCTCCTGGAGGTTGACATCGGCCAGCCAGAGGTCAATCATCCTTGCGGCCACCCGGGCCAGGGGTTTGGCCACGGCCAGGGGGCCGGTGATGCCGAATCCGCCCACAATTTTATCTTCATAGTATATGGGGCAGTTATACCCTTCTAGAACCAGGGGGTCGCCGGCGGCTTCCTCCGGTGTCACGGCGTACTCTTGGGAAAGGCCCTTCATGATTTTCTCTGCCCCGGGATGAATATTACCGATTCTGGACTGATCAACGGCCTGGACGATCATCCCACCGGCATCGTAGATCAGAACCGGCAACCCGGTTTCCCTATGGATCTCCGCCATGAACTCCCCGGTGATATCACGAATTTTTTCAGAAAGGTCCATCAGGCTGTGAACTCCCTGTTCATTATAATAAAGAACAACCCGCTGCCTTGCGATATGATTATTGATATCACTTTTCGGCGGTTTTCAAAACCTTAATCCCGCCTTTTATCCCGTAATACACCAGGAGAATCCCAACCAGGCCGTTCAATATTTGGACGGCGGCCTGGGGGATGCCCGCCCTGAAAAAAGAAAGACCGAGCATGGCCAGGGAGAGAAAAACAAAGGTGGCCGCACCGGCACCGATGCCGAATACGGCCAGATGGGCTTTCATATAATTCTTTTCAAAGGCCTTCGCAGAAAAGACGCTTCCCCAGAATACGATGGTCAAAGGGCTTGAAAGGGTCAAAACAAAACAGCTTAAAAAGCTTTTAGCCGGTGTCCACCCGCCGGCCGCCAGGGGAATTGCTGCATCAAAGGAGCGTATTCCCTTTTGAAGGAAAACCAGCCCGAACAAAATGAGCACGGCGGCGCTGCCCACCCCGAAAATGGTTTTTATCCGCTCTTCCTGAAGCAGCCGGCCGATTCCCATAAGGGATAAAAAAATAAAAATATAGTCGGCCAGGGTCACGGCGGTCACCGCCGACAGGCTGTTGAGGTAGTTGCTCTCCATGGTGATGCCCAGAATATAAAAAAATACCGGCCCCACGGCCATCTGGAGAAAAAGACCCGTTAATACCCCGTCTGCCAGCGGCTTGGCCAGTTCCCGCTTCATTCCTTCGCTCCCCATAAAGATCTTTGTCAGTATCCATTACACCGCTTGGTATTTTACACAAGGGAAAGGGCCGGGGGAATAGAGATTTCATGGTTTTCCCAGGCCGTGAACTAAAAAACTAAACCATTTCCCATATGAACTTTAAATTCGGAAACCAGTACCATGGGGCGGGCAGGTTATTCACATATCATCTTGACATCCTGGCCGGATCTATGGCATAAGCGCTTATTTTTTCAAATATATCATCCCAGTGACAACGCCATGACCAGACACACCCCCGTACCCAATTCAGCTTTCCGCCTCACCCCGGGCCAAAGATGGATGTCCGAAACAGAGCCGGAACTCGGCATGGGCCTCCTTGTCTCCCATGACAAGCGGCGCATTATAATCAATTTCCCCGGTGGAGAGTGCACCCGGCAGTACAGCATGGGGGCCGCCCCCATCAGGCGCACCGCCTTTAAGCCCGGCGACCGGATCACCACCATGGACGGACAGGAACGGGTCGTGGACGCGGCCACGGAATCCAACGGCGTACTCACCTATACCTGCGGCACCGCCACTGTGAATGAATCGGAACTCTCCCCCTTCATGGCCGTATCCCTGCCCAAGGACAGGCTGCTCTCGGGTCTGGCCGGGCCCAGCGCATTGTTTGAACTGCGCAAGGATATCCGGTTTTGCCTCAGCCGGTACCAGACCTCCCCGGCCAGGGGATTTCTCGGGGGACAGGTGGACCTGATCCCCCACCAGCTGTATATTGCCGGGGAGGTGAGCAACCGGTATTTTCCCCGGGTCATGCTCTCCGATGAGACCGGCCTGGGCAAGACCATTGAGGCCGGACTCATTATCCACCGGCTCCTGGTAACCGGCCGGATCCAACGGGTGCTCATCATTGTGCCCGATGCCCTGGTTCACCAGTGGTTCATTGAATTGTACCGTAAATTCAATTTTAAATTCCGGCTTTTCAATGAAGAATACTGCCTGGATGCACGCCGGCAAGATCAGGAGGCCAATCCCTTTTCCGGCGACCAGCAGGGGATCTGCAGCCAGTCCTTTATCCGTGACAACCCCAAGCTTCACCAGATGATCATGGAAGCCGGGTGGGATATGGTGGTCATGGATGAAGCCCATCACATCACCGAATCACCGGATTTTTATCAGTTTATGCAGGGGCTGGGCAGACAGACCCGGGGGCTGATGCTCCTTTCGGCCACCCCGGAACAGATGGGCCCGGACAGCCATTTTGCCCAGCTCAGGCTGCTGGATCCGGACCGTTATTATGATCCCAGGGCCTATGCCAGAGAGGCCAAGGGATATGAAGAGACCGCCGCAAGGGCCAAGGCGGACCTGGACCGGGGCAGGTCCGTGGACGGGCTGCTGGACAGTTTCGGCCCGGGACGGGTGGTGTTCCGGAACCGGCGGGCCGCCATCAAGGGGTTTCCTGACCGCAAGGTCATCCTCACCCCCCTGGACGGTTCCCCTTCCACCGGCAGCGACCTGTCCCAGGACCCCAGGGTTATTCACCTGGCAGAGCTGGCACGAGAAATCAAACCCGAAAAAATCCTTGTCATCTGTGCCACCGCTGAGACGGCCGAGGCGGTTCACCGGGGCGTTCAGGCACACATTTCCATTGATTCGACCCGGTTCGACGAAACCATGACCCTGCTCCAGCGGGACCGTCAGGCGGCGTGGTTTGCCCGGGAAGACGGGGCGCGCCTGCTCATCTGTTCGGAAATCGGCAGCGAGGGCAGAAATTTCCAATTTGTCAGCCGGCTCTTCCTGTTTGACCTGCCCGAAAACCCGGAGCTGCTTGAACAGCGTATCGGCCGGGTGGACCGCATCGGCCAGAAACATGATATCCGGCTCCATGTGCCTTACATCAGGGGGACAGAACAGGAAGTTCTTGCCCGGTGGTATGCCCATGGGCTCCCCCTGCTGGAACGGAATATCAACGGGATTCACGCCATTTTCTCCAGATTTGCCCCGCGGTTATCCGATTTAGGCGCCCAGGCCCGGGAAGGGTCAGGGTTCGATGAAAACGGCCTGAATGCCCTCATCGAGGAAGCCTCGGTATTTACGGCCGGGGCCCAGGCCGCCCTTGACCGTGGCAAGCATATTCTTCTGGAGCTGAACTCATTCAGGCCCGGCCCGGCCGGAAAACTTGTGGATGCGGTGGCCGGGTTTGACCGGGATCCTGCCCTGCCGGCACTCATGGAAACCCTGCTGGACCACTACGGGGTGGATATGGACTATGTTTCAGACCAGCCCGGACAGCAGATCATATCCCTGACCATGGACAGGATGGCGGACGAGGCCTTCCCCACCCTGCCCCGGGGCAGTGAAATCGTAACCTTTGACCGGGCCACGGCCATTGCCAGGGAGGAACTCAGCTTTTTGACCTGGGATCACCCCTTTGTGAATCAGGTGGTGGACTTTCTTCTCACCCGGGGCGAGGGAACGGCGGCAGTTGCCGTTTATGACGGGGATATGGGCCCGGGACTCTTCCTTGAATCCCTTTACCTGCTCGAAATACCGGGCATTGAAAATCACCCCGACGCCCTTGGATTCATCCCCACTGACCCCATTCATATTCTGCTGAACCATATGGGTGAAACACCCCGGGCCCTGCCCGGGGATTTCTACGACGCCCTTCGCCCGGAACGCCCCGGCTGGTTCATGGACATGGAAGGGGTAAAAGAACAATTGCTCCCCGAATTGCTTGAAAAAAGCCTGGGGATCGCAGAACAGAAGGCTGAAGCCATGCGGGGCAACGCGCTTAAAAGCCTCAACAGAACCCTGGGCAGGGAAATTGAACGGCTCAGGGAATTGAAAAAGGTCAATCCGGATATCACGGCAGGGGAAATCCGTGCGGCTGAGGAAGAACGGGAGATCCTGGCGCAATGCCTGGAAAAGGCCAGGATCCGGCTGGACGGGGTGCGGCTGATCCGGTCTGAATAGAGTTGCGGGTCAGTCCCGATCCTTTAAAAAGGCCTGAAATTTCTCCTCCGGCAAGGGCGGAGAAAAATAATATCCCTGGATCTGGCTGCAGCCGTGGGCCTCTAGGAAATCCATCTGTTCCTTGTTTTCCACCCCCTCGGCCACTGTGGTCAGGTTCAGGTTGTCTGCCATGGAAATAATGGTGGTGACCATGGTGTTGGAATCCGGGTCACGGGGGATATCGTCCACAAAGCTTTTGTCTATTTTCAAAACGGAAACGGGAAACAGCCTCAGGTAGGAAAGGGAGGAAAATCCGGTGCCGAAATCGTCAATGGAAATTTTAATCCCCATATCATGGAGGGAACGGAACATGGTTTTGGCCTTGTCCACATTTTCCATGACCGCACTTTCCGTAATTTCCAGTTCCAGGCAGGCCGCGGGAAGCTGGTGCCTGGACAGGGCGCCGGACACCAGGGAGACCAGGTCCACATCCCGAACCTGGCGTGAGGAAATATTAACGGACACCGTGAAATAACGGTTGAGCATCTTTGACCAGGTTCCCGCCATGATGCAGGCCTGGTCCAGTATCCATTCCCCCATGGGATTGATCAGCCCGGTTTCCTCGGACAAGGGGATAAACTCATTGGGCGGCACAATACCCTTTTCAGGATGCATCCACCGTATCAGGGCTTCGGCCCCCACGATTTCTCTGGAGGAAATGGCGACCTTGGGCTGATAAAACAGGGAAAACTCATTCCGGGCAAGGGCGTGGCGCAGGTCGGTTTCCAGTTCCACCCGCCGGGCCACCTGGCGGTTGAGCTCCGAAGTAAAAAAGGCATACCCTCCCTTTGCCTTTTCCTTTGACCGGTACATGGCCATGTCGGCGTTGGCGATGAGGGTATCCGGATCCTTGCCGTCCCTGGGGCAGAGGGTGACGCCCATGGTCACCCCCAGAAAGAACTCCTTTCCGTCAATGGGAAAGGATCTTTCCATGGATGTCTTGATCCGGTCGATGATCATGCCGATGATGTCGGTATCGTTGGTATCGGGTATAAGGATAACAAATTCATCTCCCCCGTACCGGGCAACGGTGTCCTGTTCCCGCACCGCCCCCAGCAACCGGCCGGCGAACTGCTGGAGCAGCAGGTCGCCTTTGGCGTGGCCCAGGGCATCATTGACATGCTTGAAATCATCCATATCCAGAAAAATAACGGCCAGCCCCATATCTTCCCGGGAGGTTCTGCGCACGGCCATCTGGATTCTGTCCCTGAGCAGGGTCCGGTTGGGCAGGCCTGTGAGGGCGTCGTAATTGGCCTGGAACAGAAGCTGCTCCTCCCGTTCCCTGATATCGGAAAGGTCGTTGAATACGGACATATAGCGGACAGGTGTGCCCTGGTAGTTTGTGATGGCGGTAATGGACAGCCATTCCGGATAGGCTTCCCCGTTTTTCCTCCGGTTCCAGATCTCACCGGCCCAGTGGCCGTCCTGCTCCAGGGCCGCCCACATATCCTCATAAAACTGTGGGTCATGCCGGTCTGATTTAAGCATATTCGGGTTCTGGCCCAGTGCTTCCTCTGCACTGTATCCGGTGATGATGGTAAACCCCTTGTTCACGAACTCAATGGTGCCCTCACGGTCCGTGACCACCACCCCTTCCACGGCATTGTCAAATACCTTGCCGGCCAGTTCAATCTCATCCCTGAAGGCTTTGAGTTCGGTGATATCCTGGATAATACCCGTAATTTTCCTGGGCATGTTTTTATCACCGGTTTGAACCTCTCCGATTTCGTTGATGATCTTTTCACGGCCGTCCCCAAGGACAATCCGGTATTCCAGATCATAATCGCCTTTTTTCTTTATGATTTTACTGAGTTCGCCGTCCACCCATTCCCGGTCCTCGGGGTGGACCACATCGATGAAATCCTGGTAACCGGGGCAGTCGCTGCCTTCCCAGCCGAAAATCCGGTTTAATCCATGGGAACAGTAAAGGGCGCCGGTGACGATATCACGCTCAAAATCCCCCAGCCTGCCGATGCGCTGGGCCTCCCTGAGCCGGTCCCGGGAAAGGGCCAGGGTTTCTGTGGCCTTTTCGAGTTCCCGGGTCCTTTCCTTTACCAGGTCCTCAAGATGCCGCCGATGGCTGTCAAGCTCTGCCTCCATGGCTTTGATCTGGGAGATATCATTTCCCACGCAGAGGACCTCCAGGAGATCGCCCTGGTCATCGACAATGCCTTTATTGGTCCAGGAGACCCAGGCCCGGGTTCCGTCTTTTTTTATATTCTCATTGGCATGGCAGGCGTAATGCTCAGGATCATCAAGGATATCCGCCATAAAACCGGCGGATTTCCCCCGGGAATTGCGCTCCGGTACAATCCTGCCCACCGGGGAGCGGCCCATGAGTTCTTCCGGGGCGTACCCGAAAAACTTAAGACCAAAGGGATTTATATAGGTGATTTTCCCTTCACGGTCCAGGCTCAGAATGATACTGTTGGCCGCCTCTACTAGCCCCCTGAAATTAGGGGATCCTGCACGTTTAACCATTGGTTTCCTTATTTCTATGACAACAGACAAGTCAAAACTTAGCCTGTCCATCCGCCGGTGTCAAAGAAAATATGGAAATTAAAAATCTTTAAAATCCGCCTCATCCTCATCAAAAGGAATCACCTGGTCAGGACGGACTTCTCCTGCCTTCCGGGCAGCAGGGGCCGGTGCATGGGCAAGCCGGGCAGGCGCCGGACCATTTTTGAGCGCCAGGGCCAGTCCGCTGCCCGCTCTGCGGCCTTTGTCTCCGGTCACCAGCACCACCAGTTCATCCACATATTCTTTTAACTGCTCGGCCTGGGCACTCATCTCTTCTGAAGCCGAGGCGGATTCCTCTGCATTGGCGGCATTCTGCTGAACCACCCGGTCCATTTCAGATACAGCGGTATTTACCTGGTCGATGCCGGTGGATTGTTCGCCCGAGGCTTCGGATATTTCAGCCACCAGGGCCCCCACCCGCTCCGTACTCTCGGACACCCGGGTAAAGGCCCCGTTGGTGGAGGCCACCAGTTCAGATCCGTCGCCCACCTTTTTCACCGTGCCTTCAATGAGTTGCGCCGTATCCTTGGCCGCCTCGGCCGCCCGCATGGCCAGGTTCCTCACCTCGTCTGCCACCACGGCAAACCCTGCACCGGCTTCACCGGCCCGGGCCGCCTCAACCGCCGCATTCAATGCCAGCAGGTTGGTCTGAAAGGCGATTTCGTCGATGGTCTTGATTATCTTTGAGGTCTCTTCGCTGGCCTTGGAAATGTCTTCCATGGAACGGATCAGATCTTCCATGGAGCGGTTGGCGGCCGTGACAATTCCGTTGGCCTCTTTCATCAATCCGTCGGCATTTTCCGCATTTTCAGCATTTTTCCGTGTCATGGAGGCCATTTCTTCCATGGAGGAAGAGGTTTCCTCTATGGAGGCCGCCTGCTGGGAAGCGCCTTCAGCCATGGACTGGCTGGCGGAGGAGACCTGCATTGAGGCAGACGCCACCTGGTTGGCGCCCTCGTTAAGCCCGGCAATGATGCGGTTTACGGGTTTTGTGATGCTCAGTGTCATGAAAATTGCCGTTACAACGCCCACCACCAGGGCCAGGATCAGTCCGGTGATCATGAGGGTCGTGGCAGAAGAAAGATCGCTTGCCGCAGAGACTGCGATCCGGTCCGTGGCCTCGATTCCGGCCTGGGCCGTGACCTTGCACGCATCAATCAGATTTTTCCCGGCCTCGGCCCGTTTGATGCCCAGTTCCTGCAGGAATTGCCAATTGGTCAGGAAAGCCGACATGGCCTGTCTATAGGCATTGCCCGCCGCCTTCACCTCCTGGATCCGCTCCAGGTCCTCGGGCAGGCGGGTAATTTTTTCCAGCGCCCCGAATTTTTCGTCTATGAGGGAAAAATTTCCCAGTGCAGATTCCATGATGGCGGGACTTCTAAGGGCCTGGGACTTAAAAGCCCCGATGCGGGTGGCATTACCCAGGTCTATGATATCATTGACAAGGGTAATCTTTTCATTCCGCTCCAGCATATCCCCGGTGAGCTTCGCCTGCTGGCCTTTGAGGTATTCCGCGCAGCTGCGGACATAGATGCCGGCATTTTCATCCATTACCCCCCTAAGCTTTTTCAGCACCCCGGTATCTGCCATCTCTCCTTTCCTGAACTCCGCTGCAAATTGTTTCATGGCGGACTGGTATGACCCTGCGGCGGACTCAATGACTGAAAAACGATTCATATCCGCTTCTTTGCTGGTGATGGCTCTCAATTCCCCCAGCAGTTTAGGCACCTTGTTGAGTTCATTTATGGCGGTATCCATTAAATCCGGTACCTTCAAGGCCTGTGACTTATGATTCATTACCCTGACACTGGATCCCACATGGGCCAGTTGAGAGATAATACTGATTTTTTTCTGGCGTCCCTGCAGATCGGTCTTGAATTTTTCATTCTGCCCGGTCAGAAACCCGGCTGAATTGGTCATGTATTTAGCGGCGGCAGTATCAAGGATTTTCCTGTTGTTGCCCATTTTTGCCGTGGTGTCGACGGTCTGCTGAATCAGGTTTTGATATTCCTTTTCCGCTGCCTCGGCCACCTCAATCTGGCCTTTGAGTTTTTTGAGATGAGGCGATTTTTCCTCCAGGCGTCTGGCCTTTCCAAGGGCCTCGCTGATTGCCTTGAGCTCGGCCTGGGCATTGGTATAGTATTTGTCCTCTTCTGTAAATCCGTATCCCCGCATTTCGTACATCAGCCGGTTGGCCGCCCCCCGAAGCTCCACAGCCACCGCGACCTCGGGCACATACTCACCGGCCAGTTTCCTGCTCTCCGTCCCCACTGCCCGCATATCCACAATGGCCACAATGCCCAGAGCGGCAGTGATCAGAATCAAAAGGGCAAATCCTGCGGCGATTTTTATTCCCAGACTAAAATGTTTCATGATTCCTCCCTATTTTATATTTTTGATTGGTTAAATTCCAACAGGGCCACCAGGGCGGGACGCCCCCTTTGATGAGGTCCGATGCACGAAGGCCGTCACTTTTTTTTCGTTACTAAAAGAGAAGTCAGGATCATATGAAAGTGCCGGATGGTGACGCGGCGACTTTTAACGAATTTGAATCAGCGAATCTAAATAATAGATATGGGATATTCCAAGAACCATGTCAATAAAATAATGGGAATTTCGGTTTAAAGGGGGCGGTGTAACTGATATAAGGAGCCATTATGACCACGGCCGAAGGAAATAAACCACAAAACAAAATCAGGGTGCCGGTGCGGGAACTGGCCGCAGCAGCCGATCCCCCTGAGGATTTGGCCAGGGGCGTATCCTCCCGCCGCCGGGCCCTGGCAGGGATACAGGAACATGTCCGTCTCCAGAGCCTGAGGCCCCAAGGCTGGGAACATGAAGTATCCGTATCCCTGGTGGTGGAACGGGAAACATTTTGCCTGGAAATTTTCGGGCGGATGGACAGCCTTTGCCAAACCGGTTCAGGCGTTATCATTGAAGAAATCAAAACCTGCGCCAGAAATCCCAGGGACCTGAGCCGGTCGCCTTCCCCCGCACACCTGGCCCAGGTCAAATGCTACGGATATATGACGGCGGTGAACCGGGAGCTGGAAAAGGTGACCCTGGCGCTGACCTATGCCCGGCCGGCTGACGGGGAGACCGCCACCTGGGAAAAGGAATTTACCACAGACACACTTGCCGTATTTTTCAACGGTCTGCTTTCGGCCTACCTCGCCCAGCTGGGCACCCGCAGGGCCTGGGAACGGATTCGCAACCCATCCCTGCAGGCCATTGATTTTCCCTATTCCGGCTTCCGGAAGGGCCAGCGGGACCTTGCGGAATCGGTGTATAAGATCATCTCCAACGACCGGCTGCTCTTTGCCAGGGCCCCCACAGGCACGGGCAAAACCATGGCCACCCTCTACCCTGCAATTAAAGCCATGGGCCTGGGGCATACCGACAAAATCTTTTATCTCACGGCCAAAAGCCCGGGGCGCACCGTGGCCCAAAAAGCGGTCAAAGACCTGGCCCGGAGCGGCGCCCGGCTCAGGTGCGTCACCATCACGGCCAAACAAAAGACCTGTTTCACCCCGGATCTTCCCTGCGATATGGATACCTGCATCTATGCGAAATCCTATTACACCAAACTGAACCGGGCCCTGAAGGCCTCGGGCGGCTGTGATTTCTACGACCAGGCATTCATCGAAGAAACCGCCCGTAAACATGAGATCTGCCCCTTTGAATTTTCCCTGGATCTCTCCTTGATCAGCGATATTATTATCTGCGATCTCAACTACGCCTTTGATCCCAGGGTATACCTCAAACGGTTTTTCGACCGGGACCAGGGCAGACTCACCTTTCTCATGGATGAAGCCCACAACCTGCCCGACCGGCTCAGGTCCATGTATTCGGCAGACCTGGACAGGGAGTCGGTCCTTGGGGCCCAGGATATATTAAGGGATGCGGTGCCGGCACTGGCAAAGGGGCTGGTGGACCTGCAAAAAGAGATGGTCAGACTCGGCAGGGGCAACCGTTTCCAGGCCCTCACCGACCTGCCCGCCCCCTTCATGGATGCCCTGGACGCATTTGCCGACAAGGCGGAAATCTGGCTGGACAGCCACCAGGACGCCCCGCTTCGTGAGCAGGTTCTTGAAATATTTTATCCCGTGAACGGATTCCTGAATCTGGCCCGCCACTTCGGGGGCCATTACCGGCTCTTTGTCCAGGCACCCGGGGGAAATGATATCACCATCCGCCTCTTTTGCCTGGACCCGGCCCCCATATTCTCAGAATTGATCAAACGCTGCGCCAGCGCCGTTCTTTTTTCCGCGACCTTTTTTCCCTTTGCCTATTACCAGCAGGTCTTATTCGGCGACCCTGCCTCGGGCCCGAAACCGCACTTCATCTCCCTGCCCTCCCCCTTTCCCAGGGAAAATTTCAAACTGGCGGTGCATACCCGGATCAAGACCACCTACAGGATGAGGGGACAATTTTACAGGGATGTGGCAAAGATGATCGTCCATGCAGCAGCCCTGAGGCAGGGCAACACCTTGGTTTTTTTCTCCTCCTACGCCTATATGGAAGCGGTTCTTGACCTTATCGACCCGGAAGGCCTGCCCGGCCCAATACAGATCCAGTCACCGTCCATGGACGAAACCCGTCGCCGGGAGTTTCTGGACAATTTCACCCCCGGTGCCCGGATAACGGGATTTGCAGTCATGGGCGGCATTTTCGGGGAAGGCATCGACCTTGAAGGAGACCGGCTTACCACGGTGATGGTGGTCGGTGTGGGGCTGCCCCAGGTCAATCCCGAACAGGAGGAGATCCGGGCCTATTACGATGCCATTTTTACCGGTGAAACAGGGGATGGAATGGACGGTTTTTTCATTGCCTACCAGATGCCGGGGTTCAGCCGGGTTCTCCAGGCCGTTGGCCGGCTTATCCGAAACAGTACAGACCGCGGCCTGGCCCTGCTAATGGACGACCGGTTTGTCCGCCCGGACTACCTCTCCCTTTTTCCTGCTGAATGGACGGGGTTTGACACCATATCCGCCCCCGGACATCTGGCCCCGATCCTTGAATCCTTCTCCGGAGATTGATTTTTTGCCCGTATGGACTAAAAATACTTGCCATTGACCCGAATCCGGTATATTAGAGCGATTCTTTTAACAACCTTCTTTTTCAGGTGACCCCATGAATCTTAAAATGGACCTCAAAAACATAACCTACTCCGTACCCTGGAACCTTTTTCTCATTACCCTGGGCAGTATCATTTTTGCAGCCGGCCTCAAAGGCATCATCATTCCCCACGGCATGATCACCGGCGGATTTTCAGGCCTTGGGCTGCTGATGCTCTACGCCACGGATATGATGACCCCCGGCCTCTGGTACCTGGTGCTGAACATACCGGTATTCATCCTGGGATGGGTGTTTGTATCCAGGCGGTTTTTATACTATTCCCTCTACGGCATGATCTGCCTGACCCTGGTCATTGAGGTGGTGAATGTGGAATTCCACATCACAGACCACTGGCTGGCCGCCCTTGCCGGCGGCACCCTGTACGGCGGCGGTGCCGGGCTCATCTTCAGATCCCTCGGGTCTGCCGGGGGCAACGATATCATCTCCATCATCCTGAACCAGAAATTCGGGGTCCGCATCGGCACCTACAATTTCATGTTTAACTTTATCCTGTTTATGTTCAGTTTCGGCACCCTGGATACGGATATGATCCTTTACTCAATGGCCATGTCCTATATTGCCTCCCAGATGATGGAATACTGCATGACCCTGTTCAACCAGAGAAAAATGATCATCGTCATTTCAGACAAAAACAGGGACATCGCCCACGAAATCAACCACAAAATGCGCCGGGGCGCCACCTTTCTCAAGGGCCAGGGGGCATATACGCGAAAAGAAAAGGACATCCTGCTCACCGTGGCCAACACCTTTCAGATCAAACGGGTGGAAGAGATTGTCTTCAGCATTGATCCGGAGGCGTTCATGATCACGGAAAGCACCTTCAACGTACTGGGCAAAGGATTCTCCCAGCGAAAAGTGTATTAACCGTTTCACCGGCACGGGTCCAGGCCGGTGCCCGGGTATACAGGTCAAACCCTGGATTTTGACACACCAGGCCGGCCCCCGCCGGCCTGGTGCACATGGGCGGTTACAAGCTGCCATCCTCCTCACCGCTTTCTAATCCCCATTTTACCGCTTTCTAATCCTGAAGTCACAAGGACATAACACGCCCCGCCTATATTGCCGGGTTAACGGGTTACATCCAAAAAAGCCAAAGGATTAGAACGATGAAAATAGACCTTCATGTGCATACAAAATTTTCCAAACGCCCCTCCCAGTGGATTCTGCAGAAAATAAGCTGTCCGGAAAGTTTTACCGAGCCGGCCCTGGTATACAAGACCGCCAAGGCCCGGGGCATGTCCATGATTACCATCACCGACCATAACACCATTGACGGCGCCGTGGAAATCGCCCACCTGCCCGATACCTTTATTTCAGAGGAAATCACCACCTATTTTCCCGAAGACGGGTGTAAGGCCCATGTCCTGGCCTTGAAAATCAATGAAATCCAGCACCTGGAAATCCAGAAAGCCAGGGAAAATATTTTTGACCTGGTGGCCTATCTCAATGCAGAAAAAATTGTTCATATCCTTGCCCACCCCCTGTACGGCATCAATGACCGGCTTACCGTAAGCCACTTTGAACGGATGCTCCTGCTGTTTAAGAATTTTGAACTCAACGGCGCCCGGAACGATTCCCAGAACAAGATTCTGTCCCGGGTGCTTTCCGGCCTGACACAGGAGGAGATTGACCGGCTTTCAAATACCTATGATTACACCCCCCTCTTCCCCCGCCCCTGGGAAAAGACACTCACCGGCGGTTCAGATGACCACAGCGGCCTGAACATCGCCCGGACCTGCACCCGGATCCAGGATGCCCAGGACCTTGACGCCTTTCTGGCCGGCCTGGAAAAAGGGGAAACCGAGGTTATCAGCACCCCTTCCACCCCCCAGACCATGGCCCACAACCTTTACGGTATTGCCTACCAGTTTTACCGCAACCGGCTGAACCTGGAACGGCATGCGGGAAAGGACCGGCTGCTCACCTTTTTAGACCGCTCCCTGATGCCGGAAAGCAGAATCGACCAGGGCCTGATGTCCCGGCTCTATAATTTCCTGGGCAAACGTAAATCCCGCCGGGCCGCCGGCATGCCAGACACCATGATGGGCCTGATCCGCAGGGAAACCGAACGGCTTTTTGAAGAAACCCCCGAACTCATGGATATTACCCGGAGCCAGGCGTCTCCCCCCATCGCCTCCAGCCACCACCGGGAGGATATCTGGTTCGATTTTGTAAACCGGCTCTCCAGCAAGGTACTCTCCCACACCGGTGATTTGCTGCTGGGCCAGGTCTCCGGCGCCAACCTCTTTAATATCTTCCAGACCCTTGGTTCCGTGGGTGGCCTTTATACGCTCATGGCGCCCTATTTCGTTGCCTTTACCCACTTTGCCAAGGACAATGAAATGAACACAGCCGTACTCAAACGCTTCAACGGCCGTACCCCTGAAGGCCGGCCCCGGCTTGCGCCGCCCCGTCACCGGGTCCGGCTGGGACATTTCACCGACACCTACTACGATGTCAACGGCGTGGCCCAGACCCTCCAGCAGCAGGTGCAAACAGCACTGAAACACAATAAGCGCCTCACCGTCATCACCTGTGACGCCGATCCCGGAGACACCGGTGAAGGGGTTAAAAATTTCTTCCCCATGGGGGTATACGAAATTCCCGAATACCGGGAACAAAAACTTTATTATCCCCCCTTCCTTGAAATGCTGGATTATTGTTTCCAACAGAACTTTACCCACATCCATTCGGCCACCCCCGGCCCCATGGGCCTGGCCGCCCTGGCCATTGCCAGAATCCTGAAACTCCCCCTGACATCCACCTACCACACCCAGTTTCCCCAGTATGCCAAATACCTCACCGGCGACGATTTCATAGAGGACATGACCTGGCGGTTCATGATCTGGTATTACGACCAGATGGACCAGATCTATGTTTCCAGCCAGAATTCCTTTGACGAATTGTCCGAAAAAGGAATCAACCCCCAGAAAATCCGTATCATTCCCCGGGGAATCAATACCGCATTATTCAGTCCTTCCAAACGCAACGGCATTCTGAATAAGGATTACGGCGTCAGGGACAATGCCGTAAAATTCCTATACGTGGGCCGGGTATCCAGGGAAAAGAACCTGCCCCTGCTGGTTGAGGCCTTTCTGGATATATGCAGCCGGCGCAAAGATGTTCATCTCACGGTAGTGGGGGACGGGCCCTATGCCGGAGAGATGAAACGGCGGTTGAGAGAAGTGCCGGCCAGTTTCACCGGATATCTCTCGGGCAATGCCCTGCAGGAGATCTATGCATCGGCCGACCTCTTTGTATTTCCCTCCACCACGGACACCTTCGGCAATGTGGTTCTGGAGGCACAGTCCTCAGGGCTGCCGGTGATTGTCTCTGACATCGGGGGGCCCTGCGAAAACATGAAAGACCGGGGCACGGGCCTGGTGGTCCCCGGCGACGACACCGCCGCCCTGGTCAGGGCCATGGAAACCCTGGCCTCTGACAAGAATATGCGCCGCAACATGGGCATCCAGGCAAGGGCCTATATGGAAAACCGCTCCTTTGAGAACGCCTTTATCCAGTCCTGGGAATTCTATAAAATGATGGATGCCCCCCGGACCGCGCCCCCCTTTTCAAAGGCCGGATAAACCATATGACAGCTATTAAAAGCAGCCTTAAATCGGCGGGGCTCATGCTGCGGGGCCGGATGCCCGGCCAACTTGTCATCCAGATCACCGACCGGTGCAATGCCGCCTGCCCCCAGTGCGGTATGCGCAAATCCAACGACTTCCCCAGGACCCGGCTGACCACAGACCAGCTCAAGGAAATCATTGATTCGGCCGGGGAAAAAGGATTCCAGGCCCTCTCCTTCACCGGGGGCGAGCCCATGCTTTTGCGCAGGGACCTGCCGGAGCTGATCCGCCACGCAGGCCGGGCCGGCATCCCCTACATCCGCACCGGGACCAACGGATTCTTTTTCATGCACCATGACCGCCCGGATTTCAGGGACAGGGTCAAAACAATCGCCGAGGACCTGGCCGCCACCCCGTTACGGAATTTCTGGATCAGCCTGGATTCTGCGCTTCCCCATGTCCACGAATCCATGCGGGGATTTGAGGGGGTAGTCAGGGGGATGGAAAAGGCCCTGCCCATTTTCCATGATCTTGGCCTCTACCCTTCCGTAAACTTGGGACTGAACCGGAACCTCAGTACCGCCACCATGTCATTGCCCGCTCCGGAACCCGATACCCTGGATGCGCCGGACAACTCACCCTTTTACCGGGCCTTTGCCCAGGGATTTGCCGCCTTTTACCAGAAAGTCATCAATATGGGCTTTACCATTGCCAATGCCTGCTACCCCATGAGCATGGATGATGCCGAGGACAAGGCCGGCCTTAATGCCGTATATGCGGCGGCATCACCGGACCGGGTGGTCTGCTTCAGTCCGGTGGAAAAGGCCCTGCTTTTCAAAGCCCTCATGGATACCATTCCCGGATACAGAACAAAACTAAGGATATTTTCCCCCCTCACCTCATTATACACCCTTTACAATGTCTACTCCGGACATAAGTCATCGCCCTTTGCCTGCCGGGGCGGCATCGACTTTTTCTACGTAAACTGCACCGACGGCAACACCTACCCCTGCGGCTACCGGGGCAGTGACAACCTGGGGCCTTTCCCGGAACTGGATGTCAGGGGCCTGTCCAACACTGCCCGCTGTCTGTCCTGCGACTGGGAATGCTTCAGGGATCCCAGCGAACTTGGCGGCCCTTTTATGGAAGGCCTAACCGCCCCCTGGCGCCTTGCCGGCCGCCTGGCCAGTGATCCCCGGTACGCCGCCCTCTGGCTTGAAGATTTACGGTATTATCGGGCCTGCGATTTTTTCGATGGCAGGAAGGCGCCCCGGGCTGAACCCCTGAACCGGTCTAAAACAAAGGCAAAACCGGCAGCCCCCCAGGCCGCGGCCCTGACCAGACCCGACCGGACCTGACCGGACCTGACCGGACCGGATCGGGCCGGATCGGGCCGGATCGGGCCGGACCGGTTGTCCTAGCGCTCCCCCTGCCACCATTTTTTTCCGATAAAAAAACCAGGCTTTATCCGTTGACCACGACCAATGACCGCGAGCCCGTTTGGGCAAAATTGACAGGGCAACCCAGCTTATAGTATCCTTACCCTACCTTGATAATACATGAATAATGCAAGAACCCGTTGACCATACGATCAACCCTGTATCTTAAGGGAAATCGTTCAACCAGGTCGAAATCCGGGAAAGGGTGGTGCTGCGATGAAGAAACAATGGTTGGGTGCTGTTCCGGTTATTCTTTCAGCATTTTTTTTTGTTGCCTCAGCAGTAGCCAGCCCACCGGTCATCGCCGTATCCTTCCCCGGCTCTGTCCTCTTTTTTGACTACCAGAAAAAGGGCATGGAGGAGGCGGCGGATAAATATAACCTCTCCCTTCTGTTTGAACAGGCTGAATGGAACGCTCAACATCAGCTCACCCAGATCGAACAATTTATCCAAAAAAAGGTGGATGCCATTCTGCTCTGCGCCGTTGATAATGAAAAGGTGCTGCCGGCAGTTGATATGGCCAATGAGGCCGGCATTCCCCTGATTACATTTACCAATGTTCTGGGCAACAGCCCCGACGGAGCGCTTGATGGTGTCATCACCTTTGTGGGAACCCATGAGGTAAAGCTGGGGCGCCTGCTGGGAGAGATGGCCGAAAAGATGATCGGCAATAGTGCTGCAGACATTGTCCTCATCGAAGGGGCCGAAAATACGGCGCCCCAGAAGATGAGATCCCAGGGCATCTATGAAATTGTGGCCGGCCACTCAAACTGGAAAATTATTTACCGCAAAGCCATTGAGGGGTGGACAAAGGAGGGGGCGGCCGCAGCCATGGAGGATTTCCTTGAGACCGGACAGCCTGTCGACCTTGTCATCTGCCACTGGCATGCGGCGGCCGTAGCCGTTGCCGATACCCTGGAACAGATGGGATACAAGGATAAACTGCCCATTGTGACCCTTGAGTTTTCCAGGGAACTCAAGCCGTATATCCTCCAGGGAAAAGTGGATATGACATCCAATTATTCTGTCAGCAGCGTGGGATTTACAGCGGTCGAAGCAGCCTGCCAATACCTGGCCGGAGAAAAGCTGCCCCCTTTTATCGAAGCGGAGGTGATCACCGTTTCAAAAGAAAATGCCGGCGTTCAGATCCCCATGTTCTGACACGGCTCAACACCGGTTAAAATACGGCCATGACGCTAAAAAAGAAATTCATTTTTCCTGTTTTCGGATCGGTGATCCTCATTGCACTGCTGTCCAATATTATTGCCAGAACCGTTTTAGACAGACAGAACAGACAGGCGTCCCATGAGATTATTGAAAGGGCGTTTCAAATCACTGAGGATGCCCTGGTATTAAAAGAGATAAGCCTGCTTGAGTACAGCCAGCAGTTTGAATCCCGCCCGGTTCACTACACCCTCAATAAATTGATGAAACTTGGAGACAAACCCCATCGCATTTCTGCCATCACCTATAAAAATACCGTGGAAATCATCCACAGCCTGGGGGTGTCCGGAAAAACAATAGAGGTGTTCAACGGGAAAGGCCGGCTGATCCTATTCAGTGTTTCTGAGCCGGGCAAAAAGGATGAAATCCTGTCAGGATATATTCACCACAAAGAAAAAATCGTTGTTACCGCCAGAACAAAAGCCGGCGCCAGGATTTCCTTCAATGACTGGCAAATTAATACCCTGGCTGTTCCCGGCGGTTCCTCTGCCGATCTGCCCGATGAAAAACGGCTGGACTGGGAACTGAAGCACAATGAATCCCAGGTTTTCGTCTGCCTGCCCATACTCAAAAAAATATATGAGAATAAGGAATACCGGCAGGCCATAATCGGGTGGATCAAGGTGAGTGAGCCCCTAGACGATCAATTTTTCAGGCGGTTAAAGGGGCTGACAGGAACCCAAATCAACCTGTTCACAAGGGGGGGCAAATTCTCCATGGGCACCCTTCATAAGCAAGCCGGATCCATTCAGGAAAAGGTCCGGCAGATGATGGCCGCTGTCCCCGGCACGGCAGGCGGTCAGCACCGGACGACCGGGCGCCAGGGAATGGATATTCATGCCGGCCCTGCTTCTTTTGACCAGATACGGGTGGCGGACACGGGCTACGCGGTGGGTGTGCGCCCCGTTCAAAGCGGGCCAGAACCTGTGGGTGCGGCATGCATCCTCTATTCCACGGAAAGCCTTGATGGCAACGCCCGTCAGATGATGATGGTGTTGAATCTGGTGTTGCTCCTCTTTTTTTTGATGACCTTCTTTTTGATGATGACCGTCAGCAAGCAGGTTACCGCCCAGAAAAAAGCGGACCGGTTAAAGCGGTACCTGGACAATGTGATCAATTCAATGCCGTCGATTTTAATCGGGGTGGACAGTGAGGGAAAAATCACCCAGTGGAACCACACGGCGGAGCAGAAAACCGGCATATTTGCCAGGGAGGCAAAAAATAAACCCCTTGCCCAGGTGATGCCAAGGATGGCCCGGGAGATGGAGATCATCAAAAAAAGCATTCAGGAACAGATTTCCAGTACGGATAAGAAGAAAGCCTATGCCGCGGATGAGGGGATCTGTTATGAGGATATCACCATTTATCCCCTGGCCACCAACGGCATCGAAGGAGCCGTGATCCGCATTGATGACGTGACAGAAGCCGTCCGCATGGAAGAGATGATGATCCAGTCCGAAAAAATGCTATCCATCGGCGGACTGGCCGCCGGCATGGCCCATGAAATCAACAATCCGCTGGCAGGGATGATCCAGACCGCCAGTGTGCTTTCCAGCCGACTTGCCAGCACGGATATGAAAGTAAACCTGGATGAAGCACGCCAGGCCGGCACCTCCATGGAGGCGATCCAGAAGTTTATGCGAGCCCGAAAGGTCCCCGAGATGCTGTCCACCATCCGTGACTCCGGAAACCGCGTGGCCCAGATCGTAAACAACATGCTCAGCTTTGCCAGAAAAGCCGATGCCCAGGTGTCGTCCTGTTCCCTTGCAGACCTCCTGGATAACACATTGTCACTGGCCAAAACCGATTTTGACCTGAAAAAAAGCTGGGATTTTAAATTGATTAAAATTCAAAAAAACTATGACCCCAACCTGCCCCCCGTGCCCTGTGAAAGCGGGAAAATTCAGCAGGTTGTACTCAATCTTTTGAAAAATGGCGCCCAGGCCATGCAGGAGGCAGGAACCGTTGAACCCGAGTTTAAAATTTCAACCCGGTTTGACGAGGAGAAGGAGATGGCCTGCTTGGAGATCGCGGACAATGGGCCGGGTATGGAAAAAGAATTGTGCAAAAGGATATTTGAACCGTTTTTCACAACCAAGCCGGCCGGAATCGGTACCGGGCTCGGGCTGAGTGTTTCATACTTCATCGTAACGGAAAATCACGGCGGGACAATGACCGTTGATTCGACACCTGGAAAAGGCACGCTGTTTACAGTCTGCCTCCCGTTGGAAAAAAAGGGGCAGCAAGAAGAAGATTCTCATTCCTGATCATGGCCGGAACCGGCAGTGCGGGGCCCTCTGCCGGTAACCAACGGCCAAGTCAGAAAGCCCCCTGCCACTAAGAGTCTATTTCAATACACCGCACCGGTTCCCAATGGAAAAAAGTCCCTGCGTCGGTGCTGGGCAATTGCCATGGGACGCCATATCCGCATTAAACGGCCGCCGCCTGTTCTCCGGTCGGCTTGAGCACCTTGGGCAGCAGCACCACCAATACCAGGGCGGCCCCCACCAGGATCACGGATAATTTGCTGGAGACCAGCAAGAGTCCGCCGATGGTCAGCATGGTTTTGCCGACCAGGGAAATACCGGACCTGAAATAACCGATATATGCGGCGGACAGGGCAATGACGCCCAAGATGCCGCTGACCATGGCCAGGGTGAATTCGGTCCAGGTGAAATCAATAAAGAGCATGCTGGGCGCGTAGACAAACATAAAGGGCACCAGGGCCTTGCCCATGGACAGGCGGAACGCCGTGGTACCGGTCCGCATGGGATCGGCGCCGCCGATGCCGGCGCCGGCGTAGGCAGCCAGGGCCACGGGCGGGGTCACATCCGCCAGCACCCCGTAATAGAATACAAAAAAATGGGTGGCCACCAGGGGGACCCCCAGTTCGTTGAGGGCCGGGCCAGCGATGGAGGCCAGGATGATATAGCAGGGGGTGGTGGGAATGCCCGCCCCCATGACGATACAGGCCACAGCCACCATGATCAGGCCGAAAAACAAGGTGGCGCCCTGGGCGGAAATCATGCCCATGGGAATAAGGCCTGAAACGATGTCGCCGGCCGAGGAGGCCAACTGGAGCACTGCCCCGGAAAACTTGAATCCCATGCCCGTGAGGGTGAGGATGCCAAGTATAAAGCCCACACAGGCGCAGGCCGCGCCGATGGCCAGGGCGTACCGGGCCCCTTCATCCAGCCCCTTGGCAATGCGCCTGGGGGTCAGGGTCTGGGAATCATCCAGTTCACCGATGCCCAGCTTTTTGGTGATGGGCGGGATATAGGAACAGACCACGGTGAGAATAATCCCCCAGAAGGCCGCCAGATACGGGGTGAACTGGAGCAGCAGCAGGGTCACCATTACGGTGAGGGGAATCATCAGGTGCCAGGAGCGTTTCATCACCTGCATCAGCTGGGGGATCTGTTCTCTGGCCATGCCCTTAAGGCCAAGGCGCCGGGCTTCCAGGTGGACCATGGAAAAAATGGCAAGATAATGGAAAAGGGCCGGGATAATGGCAATGAGAATAATCTCGTTGTAGGGGATGCCCAGCATCTCGGTCATGACAAAGGCCGAGGCGCCCATAATCGGCGGCGTCACCTGTCCTCCGCAGGAGGAGGAGGCCTCAACGGCCGAAGCAAACCGGGGGGTGAACCCGTTTTTCTTCATCATGGGGATGGTAAATGAACCGGTGGTGGCGGTGTTGGCAATGGGGGAGCCTGAAATCATCCCGAAAAATCCAGAGGAAACCACAGAGACCTTGGCCGGACCGCCGGAATATTTGCCGGCCAGGATCATGGCCAGGTCGATGAAAAGCTGGCCCAGCCCGGACATCTGGGCCATGACCCCGAAGAGTACGAAATGGAAGACATAGGTGGCCACAACCCCGACGGCCACCCCGTAGATGCCTTCGGTCCCCAGGTACAGGTGCTCCACGATGCGGACAATATCATAGCCCCTGTGGGCCAGTACCCCGGGCAGGTAAGGCCCGAGCACCGCATAGAGCAAGGCGCCTGCGCCGATCACGGGCAGGGTGTTGCCCATGCACCTGCGGCAGGCCTCGGTGGTCATCATGATGGCCACAAGCCCCATGATATAATCATAGATATCGGGGAAGCCGATGTTGACGATAAAAATTTTCTGGAAAAAGACGATGAGGTAAAGGGAAAACCCGGCACCGGCAATGGCCAGGGGCCAGTCGGCAATGGAGAGTTTATCCCCCTCCCCGCCCCATTGTTTGATGGGCAGGGCCGTCAGGGAGACGAACAGGGTCAGGACCATGATGCCGGCCTGGGCCCAGAACGGAATCTCGCTGGAAAACCTGTGGGTCAGCTGCCAGGCCAGAAAAAGATAAAAGGCGGCAAAGCCAAGGCCGAACCCCCAGGCCCGCACCGGTTTTTCCACGGGTTTCCGGGGAAAAATCAAAAAGACCAGCCCCAGCACCAGGGTCAGGTGGACGGTGCGGTGCATTACCTCGTTGAGCAGGCCGAACCCCGCCGTATACACATGGAAAAGACTTAAAACAATGCAGAGCACCCCGGTGATTTTTGCCGTGATGCCGCCGATATTCCTGAAGTTGGATTCGGCATCGTATTTTTTTACTATGGATTCTATCTGGTCATTATCCATTGGATTTGAGTGGATAGAAGGATCCGGGCGCTGCCCCGTATCTTTTACTTCAGTTTCCATGCGTGTTCCTTTGCTCCGGGAAACGGCCTAGTTGCCGACAATGCGCAGCAGCAGGGCCTGGTCTTCCCATTGGTTGAGATTAATGGTTGTACTGCCGAGGATCAGGCGGTTTTTATAATTTTTGTCGGTTCTGACCACCAGTTTTGGGATGGGCCGTTCCATATTCAGTACAAACTCCTCCCCTTCCTTTGCCCAGGACAGTCCCCCTGGCTCGCTGGGATGGGAGGGCAGTCCGGCCCCGTGGGCACGGAACCGCTCCTGGGTCTGGATGATCCGGGTCCCCTGAATCCTGTAGATATCCGTCACCGGGGTCCGGGACACCGAGTGGATAAAGGAGAGGGAAAACCCCGTTTCCTCTCCCAGTTCCGTTCGGGTCAATTCGCGGCCTTGGGGAAACTGGACCACAGCCAGGTAGCGATCCCCCTGCCCTGAAGCCAGGGCCGACGTAAAAATGCAGGCGGCCAGCACAATGGCCGGCACGCCTGCCAGAAAGCGCCCCATCTTATTTGATCAGGCCTTTTTCGCGGTAGTAACGTTCTGCACCGGGATGCAGGGGAATGGATACGGATTCAAGGGCCTTGGCCAGGCTGATTTCCTTGCCTTTGACATGGACCTTGGCCAGGGTGTCGGTATTTTCGTAGAGCGCCTTGACCACATGGTAGGCGGTGTTCTCGTCAAGTCCGTCATGGGTGGCCCAGATGGCGCGGACCGCGATGGTTTTCACATCGTCATTCTGGCCTTTGTAGGTATTGGCCGGAAGCACGGCATTGGCATAGTAAGGCTGGACTTCCTGGAGCTTGGCAATGGCCGGGCCGGTCAGGGGGAGGATCTTGATGTCGTGGTGGTTGGCCAGCTCAAGCACGGATGCCGTGGGGGTGCCGGCGGTGATCAGAGAGGCGTCCAGGTTGCCGTCTTTGATTTTTTCAACAGACTGGGAAAAGGAGGAGTAATCTTCTTTGATATCGGTTTTTCTGTCCATGCCGTAGGAGGCCAGAAGATCGCCCAGCAGCTGCCACTGGCCGGATCCCGGGGAACCTGAGGAGATGGATTTGCCCTTAAGGTCGCCAAAGGCGGCAACACCGGTTTTGGCCCGGACCACCAGCTGCACGGTTTCAGGATAGAGGGCGCCCAGGGCGCGCAGGTTTTTCAGATTTTTCCCCTTGAACTGTTTGGTGCCCTTATAGGCCGCGTCCAGAATATCGGCGGCAACAAAGGCGGACTCGATGCCCTTCCGGCTCAGGAGGGTGGCGTTGGCAACGGAGGCGTTGCCGGTTTCTGCTGTGGCGGACAGCTTTTTGCCGTCAATAACCACCTTGTTGGAGATCATCTGGGCCAGCATTCCGCCTAAGGGATAATAGGTGCCGCCGGTGCCGCCGGTGGCGATGCCGAAAAAAATTCTGCCGGCAGCCGAAGCCGGACCGGCAAGGATGAGACCTGTAACGGCCAGGACAGCGATAAGTTGTGCAACTCTTTTCATTGAAACTTCCTCCATAGATCGGGTGTACGAACGAATGCCGATATGGAACCGGTTTCCATATCGGATGCTAATTTATTTAGAAAAGCCCGGCAATTTTGTAAATCCGCCCTAGGATCCAAATCCGCCTGGTCACAAAGGATGAAAAGATATGGTCACAAGTGACCATAAGAGAGAACGAACAGGATTAGTCGAAGGTGGTGTATCCCTTGCGGATGGCGTATTTAACCAGGCCTGCGGTTTTCCGGATATCCAGTTTCTTTTTGATGGCGGCCCGGTGGTGCTTTACCGTGGCCACGCTGATATTGAGCAGGTCGGCGATGTCCTGGTTGGATTTTTCCTCGGCAATGAGCTTGAGCACCTCCCGCTCCCTCACGGTGAGGGGCTCAAAAGAGGCGGATTTCCCTCCGGAACGATAGGACTGGGCCAGATCGTTGGTCAGCTCTTTCTGGATCAGGGGAGAGATATAGGTATCCCCGTTTTTAACGGTATCAATGGCCTTGACCAGTTCCCTGGGGGCATCTTCCTTGAGCAGGTACCCGTCGGCCCCGGCGGACAGGGCATGATGGACATATTGAAGGCTTTTATGCATGGAGAGGATGAGAATCTTGATGCCCGGATAGAGCATCTTGATCTCAATGGCCGCCTCAATGCCCCGAAGATTCGGCATGGCGATATCCAGCAGAATCATATCCGGGGTTTTCTGGGTGAGCAGGCGAAGAAGTTCCAGGCCGTCCCCGGCCTCGCCGATCACCAGCAGGTTCTCCTGTTTTTCAAGGATCTGCCGGATCCCGTGGCGGAGCAGTTTATGGTCGTCCGCCAGTATGATGGTGCTCGTATTCATGGGACCTGTTTTTATCAATTGGCATACTGAATTGCAATAGGGTTCCCTTGCCGGGGGCGGTTTTAATTGAAAAATTTCCGCCCAGCATCCTGGCCCGCTCCTGCATGGTGGCAAGCCCCAGGCCCTTGGGGGAAAGCCCGCCCGTGCCGCTGTCCTCGGGGTCGAACCCCCGGCCGTTGTCCCGGATGGAAAATTCAAAGCGGTTTCCCCGGTAAAAGGCATTTAAATCCAATTCATCGGCCTGGGCATGACGCACGGCATTGGCAATGGCCTCCTGGAAAATCCGGTAGACCAGAATCTGGCTGTCCAGGGAAAGGTCCTGGTCCAGGTTGTCCAGGTTGATATCCCCATGGATGGTGTAATGCTGCTTGATGGTGTCCATGAGCCACATCAGGGCGGCAGAAAGCCCAAGGTCCTCTATGGTGGAGGGGGTCAGGTCTTTGGACAGCCGCCGCACATTTTCAATGAGCTGGTCGATATATTCCACCATGGCCTCGCATTCCCTGCGGCAGCCTTCACAACGATTTCCACAGCCGCCGGCCTGAGCCTCCTTAAGCCCTTCTTCGAGAAGAATCACCTTAAGCTTGAGCACAGCCAGGGACTGGCCCACCTCGTCGTGGAGTTCCACGGAAAGGCGTTTTCGCTCATCCTCCTGGGCCGAAATCAGCCGGGAACTGAGCTGGTGGAGCCGGAACTCCGACGCCTTGAGTTCATCTTCGATCTTCTTTCGGGTGGTCATATCCCTGGAATTGACCACAATGCCTTCAATGCCCGGCACCCGGCTCAGGTTCCGGCCGGAAATTTCCAGAATCCGTTCCTGCCCATCGCTGTTCTTAAATGCGAATTCCCTAAACAGGATATCCCTGGGGCTGGCGGCCAGATAGCTTAAGAATTTTGAGAACTCCGCCCGCTCCCGGGGAAGCATGAGGTCCGAAAACGGCCTGCCCTTGAGGGCGGCGCTCCTGAACCCCAGCAGACGCGTAATGGAAGGGCTCAAATAATTGATCCGCCCCTGGTCCGGGGACAGCAGGGCGATCAGATCCGAGGAATTCTCCGTCAGGGCCCTGAAGTATTGCTCACTCTGCCTGAGCGCCCCGAGACTCTGCTTTAAATCCCCGGACATGGTATTAAAGGCACGGGACACCTGTCCGATCTCATCGCTGCTGGTGACAGGGAGCCGGACATCCAAGTCCCCCTGTCCCACCTTGCGGGCGCCGTCCACCAGCAATCCCAGCGGGTGGACCAGGCGGCGGGTGAGAAAAATAATGAGCAGGGATATACCCATGGACCCCAGAACGGCCAGGGCTGTGATATATTTTTTGGCATGGTTTACCGGGCCGTAAATCTCACTTAAAGGGTCCGTGGCAACAATAATCCATCCCCAGGCGTTGAAGGCGGCAAACATCCCCAGGTGCCTCTCCCCCTGCCACCGGTAGGAAACCGCCCCCCTGCTCTGCCTGAGCATCTGAAGAAACCAGTCCGTGCCGCTTACATCCTGCCCCATGGCAGCGGCATCCGGATGAAAGACAATCCGGCCGGTCATATCCAGAACATAGACATACCCCCTGGTGCCGATGCGGATCTGGGCCAGGCCCCGGGTGGCATCCAGCTGGGCCTTTTTAGTGCCGGCGGCGATATTGGTAATATTGTAAAGCCGCAGGAATTCTTCGTGCTCAGCCACCCGGTTCACTGCCTCGGCCAGCCGGGTGTCCAGCCAGCGTTCGGCAATGAGGTCCAGGGACTGCCTGGAGAGGTAATAGGTCAGCCAGGAGCCCATGACCAGTGCCACCAGAACCGCCGGCAGGGTCATGCCCAGAATCTTATGAAAAATTTTCACAGGCCGGCTCCTTCCTCTGTTTCCGGATAAATCAGCCGGGTGGTTTCGGTGATCTGCGGGTAGAGAGCAATGGCATTTTTCAGGGGATGGCCGTAATCCAGCCAGTCCCGCCTAAGATAGGTATGCTTCCTGAAATGGAGGGGGTATACCACCATATCTTCCAGCAGTTTAATCTGGGCGTATTCCCACAGCTTGATCTGTTTTGAGGTGACCCGTTCGGAACGTGCCTGTTCAATGAGATGGTCGATGCCCGTATAATTGGAAAAATTGGTAGCCATCTTCTGTCCGGTCATGACCCGGGACTGGGAATGGAAAAAGCGGCTGAGCAATTCATCGGTATTGGGGCGGAAGGCCTCGTAAACCACCAGGGGATTGGCATTGGCCCTGATTTTCTTATGGTAATCGGCATGGCTGGTAAGGCAGATGCCCATGCGGATATTGACCCGGGCCAGCTGCTTTTTCAGGGTCTGGTAATTGGTCCGGATCTGGGCCAGTTCCGATACGGCAACATCAAAGGCGAACCCGTCCTTGTATCCGGCCTGGGCCAGAAGGGCTTTTGCCTTGGCTATGTCCATGGGGTAGGTAAGGTTCAGATCCTCTACCTCCTTTTTTCCCAGTCCGCCGGGCATATGCGGCGGTGCCGGGGAAAAGACATTGGAGGCCATCCCCGGTCCGAAGGGATTTAAAAAGGCATCCCGGTCCAGGGCGTAGGCCACTGCCTTTCTCACCCGGACATCGGCAAAGGGAGGGAACAGCAGGTTGAAATGAATACTGGCGGTTTCAGGCACACCGAAATAATCAATGAGGGTAAATTTTCTGCCGGTAACGCTTGCGGCCCAGGCCGATGAAGTCTCTCCGCAGATCAGGTCCAGGCGCCCCTTGTCAAAGGCATCAATGCGGCGGCTGGATTGTGGCAGAAAATGGATTTCAACCCCGGCCAGCAGGGGCGCCCCACGGAAATACCGGCCATTGGGGCGTAAAAAAAAGGTGCCCTCCCCTGTAAGTCCCTCTATGGAAAAGGGACCGGTACCGGCAAGGGGCCGCCGCCCCCGGCTGTCGGGCAGGCCCACCTCCGCCGCCACAAAGCCGCCGGCATAATTGGCCACCTTGGGCAGAAAAAGCAGGGGTGACTGGGGAGGATCCACGGTAAAGCGCACCGTCCGCCGGTCCAGTGCTTCAACGGATATGCCGTCATATCCGCCGGCATAGGCGGAGCGCGCAGGGTCAGTGGTCTTTTCAAAGGAGCGGACCACATCCGCTGCGGTCATCTCCCAGGGGGGCGTGCCCTTACCGCCGTGGAAAAACACCTTTTCCCTCAGCCTGAAGGTCCAGGTCTGCTTTCCATTCAGGGTCACCGGCTCGGGGATTCCCAGGGCCAGGTCAGGTTCCAACTCCGGGGCCAGCCCCGGCTTGAACCGAATCAACCCGTTAAAAACCATGTCAACCAGCATCCGGTCGGCAAAGGAAGCGGCAAAATGGGGATCCCGGGTATCAAACCCTGAAATGTTCACCCCCATGCGCAGGATATTGTCCCTGTACCCGGAACGATTAACAGCAGGGTTTCCGGCGGCCGCCGGCCGCACCGCCCCTAAACCCACCGCCCAGCACAGGCAGAAAATCCACACAATAACTCTGACAGCCATGGCACCATCCTAAAGGGGTTGCAATCCATACCCCGGCAGCCCCTGCCGGGAAACATAGGGGTACCATATTTAAAGACCGCTGTCACCGCCCGGATTAAATCCGTATATACATGGCGCCGGCAGGCCCGGCAATCCAAGGGCCTTGGGGCCCTGAAGAAAAAACAGATGAAGGAGGCCTTCCCTATCTGATTTCAGTATCTTCGCCCTCGGCGGCGGGGGCAGCCATGGCCCGGGGTCAGGGGCTGGGCCGGGCCCTTGGTAATGGATACCCCCCTTTAATGATCAATATTGTTTTCAGACCGGCTCATTTTCAAAGCCAGCAGGGCGAACCCACCCCAGAAAAATGAAATCACAAAAATCATAAACGCCATGGATACAGGTGTCATAATCAACTCCTTTCAAGCATGCTGTTCTTATCCTTAGAGGGTGAAAACAGGCGGCCCAGCTTCCGGTTGAGGGCCAGCATGATGACCAGAAGGACGGTGCCCTGGATCAGGATAGTGGCCGGACTGAAGGTTTCAAGGGGATTCCACCATGTTTTTGGATACCAGGTGACAGACTGCCAGAACCACCATCCAAAAAGGATGATGACCAGCAGGGGAACGGAATAAATGCAGAAATTCCACCATTTTCCGATATACATATCACTCCATTCGGTGTTGATCATGGTGATCCGGACCTTGTCCACGCCGATGCGGATCACAGCAAAGGTCATGAAAAAGCCGGAGATCAGCAGACTCACGCCCCATACAAAATCCTGGTTTTCAAAAAAACGGATATTCAGGGCCGAAGGGATGCCCAGAGCGCCCACACAGACCGCAGTCAGGACGGCCGCCCGCTTCCGGGTCAGTCCGGCGTCTGTGAGGTTGGTCACCACACACTCAAACATGGCAATGATGGTGGAACAGGCCGCCATGACCATGGCCAGGAAGAACAGGGGGGAGAAAAATGCGCCCCCGGGCATGGTTGACAGAATCTTGGGCAAAAAAATAAAGGCGATCCCGTTGTTGCCGCTTTTCATGATGGCCTCGGCTGCCTCCGGGGTGGCGGAGAAGGCGAAAATGGCCGGGATGACTGCCAGGCCGGCCAGGATTGAGGCGGCATTGTTGCCGAACCCAGTAATAAAGCAGTTCAGGCCGATATCCTCCTTCTGGCGGGTGTACACGGCATAGGTGAGCAGAAATCCCCAGCCGGCACCGGTGGACCAGGCCGACTGCGAAAAAGCCTCCAGCCAGATCCTGGCGTTAAGCAGGTCCGACAGGTCGGGGTTGAACAGGTAATGGAGCCCCGGCGCCGCACCTGGCAGGGTGCAGGTCCGGAGGGCCGTGACAAGGAGAATGACGAAAAGGGAGGGAATGAGAATCTTGGAGGTCTTTTCAACACCGGCCTGGATCCCCCGGAGCACAATGAGGGCGCCGATGGCCATGGAGGCCATATGAAAGGCGGAAACCTGAAGGCCGTCACCGGTGAATCTGTCCCATACCGCCTGGGTGTCCCCGGAGAGGTCAGTGGTCACCGACAGGATAAAATATTTGATGGTCCAGCCCATGACAACGGAATAATAGGCCATGATGCCGATGATGACAAAGGTGAGCCAGGCCCCCATCCAGGTGTATTTCTTTCCCACGAATTCGCGAAAGGAGCCGATGGTGCCCATCCGGGTCTTCCTGCCGATGACCATTTCTGTCATGAGCAGAGGAAGGGACCAGACCAGGAGTGCTATGCCCCAGGCGATGATGAATGATCCCCCGCCGTTGGTGGCGCATACCCTCGGGAACCGCCAGATATTCCCGGTGCCCACAGCCATTCCTATGGTCGCTAACAGGAACCCCCACCGGGTTCCCCACTGGTTCTGCTGCATGGAACTCTCCTTTCTATATTTGCTGGTTATTGCCGGTTGTGCGTCCTCCTGAGAATAAATAAGTGTTTCATTAATGTTTTATTGGTATACAAATAAAACATCTTTTGTCAACATCTCTTTTATTTGCCCATTCAATTATATGAAATCTGCCGCTGATCATGGGCAGTATCCATTGGCATGAGCGTTCCGGTTTCCTATTCTCCTTGCACTTTCGCGGCGGTTATGCTTTTTTACCCGGAAAAATTGGAATTGGTTACGGAATAATAAAAACAACCATAAAGCCACAGGAAATTTGTATGTTGGAAAAAAAAGAGCGTCTATCTCTGGAAGGCCGGGTCGCCGTTATTTCCGGGGCATCGGCCGGCATCGGCCTTGGCACGGCCCAGCTTCTGGCAGCCCACGGGGCCAAAATTGCCATGCTTGACATCAACACCGGCGGTGAGGCCCAGGCAGAAGAAATCACCCGGGCCGGCGGCACTGCCCGGTTTTACACATGCGACGTCACCTCATCCCATGAGGTGAAACGGGCGGTGGATGCGGTCATGCATGATTTCGGACGAATCGATATTCTGTTCAACAATGCCGGGGTAACGGTGAGAAAAACCCTGCCTGAACTGGAAGAGGCGGAATGGGATTTTGTCATCAATGTGGGCCTCAAAGGCACCTTTCTGCTTTCCAAATATATCATTCCCATCATGGCGTCCCAGGGCGGGGGCAGCATCATCAACACCGGCTCGGGCTGGGGACTTAAGGGCGGCGACCAGGCCGCAGCCTATTGCGCTGTCAAAGGCGGCATCGTCAACCTGACCCGTGCCATGGCCATTGACCACGGCCCCCAGAACATCCGGGTCAACAGCGTCAATCCAGGCGATACCGACACCCCTATGCTCAGGGACGAAGGGGTGCAGACCGGGCTGGTCACCGACACCGCCAGCCAGGCAACCTATCTTGAGGAATGCGGCGCAGACCGGCCCCTGAAGCGTATCGGCATGCCCCGGGATATTGCCAACGCCGTTCTCTATCTGGCCAGCGACCTTTCAAGCTGGGTCACGGGCACGGCCCTGGTGGTGGACGGCGGCGGCATTGCTTAAAGGGCGCTGAACCTGAAAAGGACTTCATCCAGGTAAGGGCTCCGGCCCTTACCTGATGCCCGCCGGCCGAGCCCGTGCAGCAGTTATGGCTGGTTCATTATCTTTTCCAATGCGGCCGTCACCCCATGGGATAAATTCAAGGTTTTCTGGTCCAGCCGCGACACCCCGCTGGAATAGGAGTAGGGGCATGAGGGATCGGTGCTGCGGGGGATGCCCAGTTGCTTCAAACTCGCCGGAACCAGTTCCTTTGCCATTCGTCCGGCCAGGCGAGGCCTGGACTGGAATGCCTCGGAAAGGGTTTTTGATAGCATCATGTGATAAGAAAGGATGCTCGCCCTGGAGTTCCCGGAGGTTCTGCCCAGACTGAACACATAATTACTATCGCCGGAAAAAATATCAGCCGACGTCACCCCCACATACATGGTGCGGCTGTCTTCTGATCTATAGTTCGAAAGTATTCTGCAAAACCGGTCCAGATGGGGATCCGCAAAAAACTGGCCGGCGCCGGTGCGAACCTGGCCAATTAGATCCTGCAGGTAATACTGCGACAGAGCGTCTTCCGATGCCGCACCGTTCACCAAAGCATCAATATATTGTTGTTCCGCCCATCCGGTGAAATCAATATCCGCTTTATTCATCTTGACGAGAATTTCCTGAATTCTGCGCTGAAAGGGTATACGATCCGGCCTTCCCCAATTCCATTTTTCAGGCAACCGGCAGATTTTTGTCCTGATGCCGGTTATCTTTTCATAAATTCTCCCGGCCTCTTCCAGCAGCAGCAGACTGCAGGGGTCCAACGGAATTATAAGGAGTTGAAGCCCCGCCTCCCCTTTTTCCAATACAGGCACCTCCTTGCCTGCCCCTGTTGGGATATTCAAAAACCCTGCGGCCCTGTTGATCAGATCCGAATCCTCCGCATTCTTAAAAACAATCTCCGCGCTGCTTTGGGCGGCCTGATAATCGTCCGTCTGTTCCATGAAATCCACATGGGCCTCGTAATTAAACGGAGAGGTGGATAGCAGGCGTTTGAAAACCCCGAGCGCCGTTCTTTTCTCATTCCCGGCCAGCAATGTGGCAGCATAGGCATAGGTCTGGGGCCCCCACAATCCCATGGAGACATTCCCCTGTGCAAGGGCATTGGTATACCGGAACCGGTCTGCCATGGCGCGGATTTTATAAAAAAAGGGCCCAAGGGCATCATTGGTCTTTGAGGCGCCGGAATAGGTCCAGATCTGAATCGATGCCGGGCATACAAAAGCAAACACCCTCCTGGACATCGTTACACCGGTTATTTCAGCATGGATTTCTGTTTCGGTGACCTCCCGGAAGGCGCCGCCCTTGTCCCCTATTTCCTTATTCAGGTACATAAGCAGGTTATTGAAAATCCCCCGGCATCGCCTGCGGTCGCACTTGATATTCTCCACGACCAGCTGCAGGGACCGGTCGTCAGCGGCGTATACCCATTGATCCACATTGTTTTTCTCTTCGTGCCCGATAGGAACCATATCCCGGCCATCAACCCGGAAGGCGGCGGAATAATGCTCCGGCAAGAACGAGGGTAATTCAACGCTTTCCGCCCGGCAAAATCCCCGGGGAAATAATAAAAGTAAATTAAAAATGATAATGAGATTAACGCTTAGCAGAGCAGTGAATGGGACCATCGAAACTTTGGCTTTGGCTGGAGCGGTGATACGAATCATGAGAAGACTCCCTGTTTTCAAGAGAATGGGCAGAAAAACGAAACCTGTATGGTAAAAACACATATCAATTTAGGGGTGAAATTAAAACCACTGGATTGAATCTTTATCCTTATTCTTGACAAAAATCATCTTACCGGTTAGGGAGCAGAAGGACAGCAGCACTGCCGGCGGCCGCCTGACCTGCCATTTAAATGCGCTGGATCTATTGTCCGGTATCATTGGTTTAGACAGCCGCAGCCATCATCCGCTCTTTAACACTCCGATCCGAAAAATGAGGAAACGACAAATGTTTCCCAATCAACAAGGAGGCGTCTATGGATTATCAATGCATTATCTATGAAAAAAAAGAGGGCATCGGCCTGATCAGGCTCAACCGGCCCAAGGTGCTCAACGCAATGAACCAGAGGCTGTGGCAGGAAATCATGGATGCCTTTGAACAGATCCGCATGGACGACGATGTGAGGGTGGTCATTCTTTCCGGTGAAGGGCGCGCCTTTTCCACGGGTGCGGATCTCAAGGATTCAAAGGACAGAAGTACGGAAGACTACCGCAGATACCTTGAATCCCTCCAGGAGGCCTCCAGAAAAATACTTCGGTTTGAAAAGCCCACCATTGCCGCCATCAACGGATATGCGCTGGGGTCCGGATATGAACTGGCCCTGGCCTGTGATATACGGATCGCGGCCAAAGAAGCCTTTATCGGTTCGCCTGAAGCAAAGGTCACCTCTTCGGTCACCGGCGGGGCCTTCCGCCTGGTCCAGGACCTGGTGGGGCCGGGAAAGGCAAGGGAACTGCTGTTCACGGCCGAATACATCAGCGGCGAAGAGGCGGAGCGGATCGGGCTTGTCAATAAGGCGGTCCCCCTTGATGACCTCATGGACGAGGCCTGGGCCATGGCCGGAAAAATCCAGGCCAATTCGTCATTTTCTCTGAAAATCATTAAAAAGGGCTTTTTGATGGCTGCCGGGGAATGCAGCCTTGAGGCCCTTATGGACTTCGAAATAGAAGGGTGCCTGGCCTGTGTGTCCACCAAGGAACGGGGGAAGTCTTTGAAGAACTTTGAGCAGCGGAAACAATAAAGGGGGGTGACCTATGCTGGAAAAAGTACTCAATGCCGAATCCGTGGCCATTATCGGGGCATCGAAAAACAAAACCAAACGGGGGTACCAGGCCATAAAGACCCTCCGCCGGGACGGGTATGAAGGAAAAATCTACCCGGTGAACCCCAAAGAAACCATGATTCTGGGCCTGCCCTGCTACGGGGATGTCACTGAAATTGAGGGGCCTGTGGACCTGGCCCTGATCACCACTCCGGCACGGACCATTCCGGGAATTTTGGAAAAATGCGGAGAAAAGCAGGTGGCCGGCGCCGTGATCATCGCCGGCGGGTTCCGGGAGCTGGGTGCCGAGGGAAAGGACCTGGAAGACCGGATGATAGCGGCGGCAAGGAAAGCCGGCGTCCGCCTCATCGGGCCGAACACCTCGGGCATGATGAACCTGAAATCCCGGATGAATCTGGTGGGCATTGACAATGCGCCCCAGGGCGACATCGCCCTGCTCTGCCAGAGCGGCAATATGGCCCTGACGCTGATCACCGAAGCCGGTATCCGCAAGCAGTCCGGCTTCAGCTATTATGTCGGCGTGGGAAATGAGGCAGACATCAAATTCCACGAATATCTGGCCTTCTTCAGAAAAGATCCCGGCACCCGTGCCATTCTCATGTATGTGGAGGGAATGAGCCAGGGCCGGCGGTTTCTGGAAGAGGCCCATAAAACCACGATTGAAAAGCCCATTGTACTGCTCAAAAGCGGCCGGTCGGCCACCGGGAAAAAATCCGCAGGTTCCCATACCGGTTCCCTTGCAGGCATGAGTGAGGTGGCTCACAGGGCCTACGAGCGGGCCGGGATCATCGTCATAGACAATTCCGACGAACTCTTCCCCGTGGCCGGCGCCCTGTCCAGCCTGCCCCCGGTAAAGAATAATGCCGTGGCCATCCTCGCCGACGGCGGCGGCCATGCCACCATCGCAGCCGACCTGCTCACCGATTACGGCATCCTACTGCCCGAACTCTCGGAAAAAACCAAGGAAAAGCTCAAAGAAATCCTCCCTGCGGCAGCCTCTGTGGCCAATCCCGTGGACGTGGCCGGGGGAACGGATGCCAATCCCGAGCTATTTGCCGATTGCGCCAAAATTCTGCTCCAGGACTCTGCCGTGGGCGCCCTGCTTGTGGTGGGGCTGTTCGGAGGATACGGCATCCGGTTCGAAAAAAGTCTGGCCATCGGAGAAGAGGCGGCCGCCCACAGGTTCGGGGGGATGATGAAAAAACGGAAAAAACCCATATTTGTCCACTCCCTGTACGGCACCCATGATTCCCACGCCCTTGACCTGCT
The DNA here is from genome assembly GCA_028768525.1 of Desulfobacter sp. Lineage (NCBI taxonomy): Bacteria > Pseudomonadati > Thermodesulfobacteriota > Desulfobacteria > Desulfobacterales > Desulfobacteraceae > Desulfobacter > Desulfobacter sp. The sequence goes on from CP054837.1 coordinate 354,997, forward strand.
TCGCCACTACAATATACCGGTCCACGATTCCCTTGATATTTCATGCAAATGTGTGGCCTCGCTCTGCCGGTACGGACGGTATTTGAAATCCTACCATGCCAAGGCCAGCTTTACATTTAACTGGCGCGCCAAGGCCCGGCCAGAAGGGGAAAAAATCATCCGCCGGGCCCTGGATGAGGGCCGGCAGGTCCTGCTGGAGCATGAGGCAAAGGCCCTGATCAAGCTCCACGGCATTCCCACCCAGGTGGGGATGGTGGCCAAGAGCGCAGAGGAGGCCTGCAATAACGCCGCAGCCATTGAAGGGCCTGTGGTGTTGAAAATCGTATCTCCGGACATCCTTCATAAGAGCGATGCCGGCGGGGTGATCTTGAACCTGAAATCCCAAAAGGAAATCAGGAAGGCCTTCCGCCAGATCATGGAGGGCGCCCGTGCCTTTCATCCGGATGCGGATATCCGGGGGGTATTGGTGGCCCCAATGGCCCAGAAAGGGCTTGAAATTATTATTGGAACAAAAATAGACGACCAGTTCGGCCCGGTCATCATGTACGGCCTGGGCGGGGTCATGGTGGAGATCCTCAAAGATGTCACCTTTTTTGTGCTGCCCGTATCCCCGGCCTCATGCAGGAAAATGCTTGAGGACACCAAATCCTCGGTGATCCTGGACGGAGTGAGGGGACACAAGGGATACGATAAGGCCGCCCTTCGCAGGGTGCTGTCCATGTGCTCCGAGTTAATTGAGTCTTACCCTGAAATCCGGGAAATGGACCTGAACCCCATCCTCCTTTACGAGCAGGGGCTGGATGTGGTGGATGCCAGAATCATCCTGGCAGCCCACCAGGAGACATCACCCCCGGGATAATTAAAAAAAGGCCCAGCCCCCGCCTCAATCCAGGATGAGTTCCCCTTTGGAATCAAACTGCAGGCGGGTGTTCTCATGGATCGTCGCGTTTTCAAATGCCCGGGTCTCTTCAAGCAGGGCGCGGCTGGCCCAGAAATTTGCGGTGTGCAGGGTATCTTTGATAATCACGGCCCGGATCGCTTCCGGGGCCACGGGGCCGATGGTCTGGCAGGCCGCCTGGATAGCCTTTTCCTCGGTGGGCAGCCGCACAGGGATGAATGCCTTTCTCAGTGAGACAGAAGTCAGGGCGTTCATGAGGGTGGCCTCATAGTCCAGATCCCGGAATACCTTTTCCGTGATGATATCGGCATTTCCCATGCCGATGCCGTTGCCCCCGGTTTTTTCCGACAGGCTGAGGACGGCCACCCGTTTGGCAGAAAGATTTTCGGAAAAATCATCCTCCATGAGGTCGTAGGTCCGGCCGGTGACATTGGGGTCCATGCCCGAACCGCTGATCTCCTTGCCCACCCGCCGGATGACCAGGACATCCAGGTCCGCGTAGGGCAGTCTGGGGAAATTGGCCTTGGCCGTTTCAAGGAGTACGGGTTCCCGGAAGGGGATCTCCCGGGCCGGCATGACCGAAACCGCCATGGTGCGGTCGTGGGCATCTTCTACGACCCCCACGGCCAGGGAGATGTTGGCCTGTTCAATGATGGTATCCCCCATGGTTTTGAGCAGGGAATAAAACCCGTACTTCAGGGCCATGCTGTGGTAGGCCAGGGCCCCCTGATGCTTACCCAGCCCCACCACCATCATCTTATAGAGCCCGCTTTCCACGGGCCCCTTGAACTTGGTATGGGGCTTTATCCGGTTGATGAAAATGGTATGGTCTGCATGGAGGGCCTCTGTACTGAAGTACACCGGCACCTGGTCCAGGACGGTGGCGATTTGGGTGACATCCATGCCGGAACAGACCGGGGCCCCGCAGGATGCCTGGGTCACCCCCAGCCGTTCCAGCACCCTGACCTGCCCCCCGGAGGTGGCACTGCCGTGGCTGCCCATGGCCGGGAAGATAAAGGGGTTTGCCCCTCTCTCACGGATGCAGCGGCAGATGCAGGCCACAAAGGCAGGCAGGTTGTCAATGCCCCTGCTGCCCACGCCGAGGGCAACCCGTTGTCCCTCCCCAACACCCGCCCGGTCCAGTTCCCGGACCAGTTGCCCCTCAAGCTCCCCCACCGGGTCTGCCAGAGCGGTCTCTTCATACCCCATCTCAACCCGGAAAAAGGCCGGGAACTGGTAAGGGGCTTCAATATAATCCGGATAGCGCATATGCTTTTCTTCCTCAAAGATTGGAAAATCTGGTGCGGCACAATCAATTCCGGTGAAAAATATGCCTTTGACCAGCCGTATACCACAGGCATCCCTGACAGTAAAGCCGGGGCGCGCAGGACAGCATCCCGGCCATGCGAGACCTCCCAGCCGGTATGAAAATCAAGCCAGGCGTTAAGGACGCCTTCTGCAATGTTTTTTATGGATGAGGTCAGGCAGAAGGCGGATAGGATTCCACGCGGTTCCTGCCGGAACTTTTGGCCCTGTACAACGCCTTGTCTGCGTACCTGATGAGATCCTTGGGTTGCAAAAGGGTACTTATTGGATTAAGCGCGGCCACGCCGATGCTGACGGTGACAATTCCCGGATCGGTATCATGGGGGATCGCTGCCGCCCGTACTTTACTGCACAATTCTTCCGCAATGCCCATGCCGCCTGAATGGTCGACCTCCGGCAATACAATGACGAATTCCTCTCCCCCGTAGCGGGCGCAGATGTCCGAACTGCGTTTCAATGCGCTTTTGATGATGTTAGCCACCTTTTTCAGGCAATCGTCTCCGGCTTGGTGACCGAATGTATCATTGTAATTTTTAAAAAAATCAATATCCAAAAGGATCAGGCAGAGGCTGCCGCCGCATCTGTGCATGCGTTTCCATTCCATTACGAATGCCGAATCAAAATAACGGCGGTTGTACAAGCCTGTCAGTCCGTCCATCTGTGAAAGCTTCTCCAGGAGCTGGTTGGCCTTTTCCAGCTCGTATGATCGTTCACGCAAGGCTGTGGTGCGTTCCCTTACCTTATGTTCAAGGTTTTCCTTCAAGTCCCTTTCGGCTTTCAGGGCATGGGCCTGTGCCTGTTCCTTTTCCAAATTCAGTTCATTTATCCGGTCTGCCAGGGCGAGGCTCAGCAGGATAATCTCCATAACCGATTCGATCTTCCAGACGCTCCGGGCAACGGGCAACCCTGGAAATAAATTTAAATACATGTCCAGCAGGAAAATGGCTGCCCCGCCAAGGACAAATAACCATGCCATGAGAAAGTAGCGGGCTCGCAGGAAACCCCGACGCCAAAACAGGATTGCAGAAAAAATAATCAGGGGAATAGAGACCAGCCAGGCCAGCCTGAGGGGTTTGTTATATCCAGCCAAGGGGATTTGTGTAACCATGACGGTATTGATCGCACAGACCACGGCAAGGAACATGAAGATCTTGAACAGGTGCGGCGCATTTTTTCGGCAGTTGAAAAACGAACAGGTAAACAGCAGCATGAGCATAAGAGAAAGGGCATTCAGGACGCGGATTGCATTAATCGGCTTAAAGGGCGTTTTCAGGGAAACCTGGAACCAGAGTCCGTCCAGATAAAACCACAGCAAGCAAAACACGGTGGCGTAAAGCACGTAAAACAGCCGGCTGGTGTCGCGCAGGGAGGCGAAGAGAAACAGGTTATAGATGATGGCCACCCCAAAGGCGGAATAGAAGAGCCCGAGAAAAAAATATTCAAAGGGCAGGCCTTTCACAAAAGCCCTGTCCGTGTAGAGCGTGAGGGAGGTTTCCAGAATCGCGTCCGTGGTCAGCCGAAGATACACTGTTTTCTGTTCACCGCCGGAAATGGAAACCCCGAAATTCAGGTGCCGGTGAAAGTAATCCTGCACCCTGGCGGAATATACGTCACCGGTTATTTTTTCGGTATAGCCGCCATGGCCATCCGGGATGTACAACACCGCCTTTGAAATGGTCGGTGTTCCGAGAACAAGCACGAGTTTCTGGGGCGCATCACCTGGATTGGACAGGGAAAACCGCACCCAGCAGGCGGCTGAGGTAATCCCCACGTTAAGGTTGGTATCCGATGCAATGAATTCACCGTTCTCGGCCAGGGCCTCAGCCTGCGCCACAGTCACCCCGCCGGACGGATCAACATAGTAAGCAAAGTGGGACCGCAGGGAGTAAGTTTCAATGCCCCGTTCCAGGGTGACCGGTTCGGCCGGCCCAGCCAGACAATTCCGGGATTCCGCCAAGAACAACAACGGCAATAAAACTATCCCTATATGCAGAAACGTCATCCACTTGCCTGGGTATCTATTTTTTTTTATTTGCATATCCGGATCGCAGTAGTTTGGAAGAAGGCCTTTGGGTAAGATGAATGCTAACAGAAAATTTAATTCTGGGACAGCCTTTTTGGAATTTTTGATCCGACCGTCTTTTGTTTTGACGGAATAAAAAATGCATCTGCCGGATTTGAACCGGATCAGATGCATTTTTAAAGGGTTGATTATACTTTATCGAAATCTTCTTTTCCTGCCCCGCATATAGGGCAACCCCAGTCTTCAGGAAGCTCGTCGAATGATGTGCCAGGTGCTATGCTATTATCGGGATCACCTTTTTCAGGATCATATACATAACCGCACAATGTGCATTGATATTTTTCCATAGAATATCTCCTTTAATTTTGTTAGAGCAAAATATCAGAATATAAATTCAACCCATTGGTTTAAAAAAATTTAGGATTTCCACAGGCCATGGAGGTTACAGTATTCCCTTGCAACAACCTTTTCAGCGTCCGTTTTAAATATTGCTTTGGGCTCATCTGAAGGCGCCAGAAATTTTCTCTGGATCAGAGTTCCTTCCGCTGTGACTAACTCTATCCACTGGATGTAATGTTCAGGCATCATGGGATGGTCAACCGACCCGACTTTAACGAGGTATCCGTCGTCGATTTTTTCAACGACCGGAACATGTTTTTCCTGGGCGGCATCCACCGTGTTGGATTCCAGTTTTGTCATTGACTGTCCGCAGCACATCACGGGTGGTTTCTCTCCATGAAGTACCTGGACAATATTTCCGCATTTCTCACATTTGTAAATGCCGTATTTTTCTGCCATTTTGATTCCCCCCTGGCGATTAACTTTATAGGATTAATAATTCTCCGGCTTCAGTTCAAAATGGGCCTTTGCATGGGCACAGGCCGGACAGAGTTCAGGCGCTTCCGCCCCCTCGTGGTTGTATCCGCAGTTTCTGCAGCGCCACGTCGTGGTTTTCTCCCGTTTAAACACCAAGCCCTTTTCAATATTCTCCATTAATGCCAGATATCTCTGCTCATGGTAAAGCTCTGCCACTGCAATGGACTCAAAGGTTTGAGCGATATCTCCAAACCCCTCTTTTCTGGCAGTTTCGGCAAATTCGGGGTACATGGTGGTGTACTCATAATTCTCTCCGCCGGCAGCAGCCTTGAGGTTTTCCAGGGTGTTGCCGATGGTTCCTGCGGGGAAGGCAGCGGTAATTTCAATCTCCTCACCCGACTTCAGATATTTAAACAATCTTTTGGCATGTTCTTTTTCATGGTTGGCGGTTTCTTCAAAAATAGACTGAATCTGGACATATCCGTCCTTTTTCGCCTGAGACGCATAATAGGTATACCTGTTTCTGGCCTGGGATTCCCCTGCAAAGGCTTTAAGCAGATTCTGTTCAGTCTGGGTTCCTTTTAATTCTGGCATGCTTCCTCCATTTTTTAATGTGTTTGTTCTTGAAAATTACCTTATGCTTATGTTCAAAAAGTATATTTTGCTCTTGCTGTCTGGCACGTGTAAAGAGCAACCACCGTGCCAATTTGATAAAAATGCATAAGAAATTGGCATCACCCTGATATCATAGACTTTTTAAATGTATGCTCTGCTAAAACCATCACCCCAGTGCCGTCCCCTCTGGGGTCCAATGAAACAGATCCGTACGAGACAAAAGTGGTCCGCCCCGATAAACAAGGGACAGGGTTAAGCCACATTTTTCAGATCATATTATTCTGCCCCATGACGCGTACCGGTATTTTCTCACGGAGAATAAAAGCAGCACTCCGAAGGATACTGAAGTGCTGCCTTTATTAACAATAATTTGAATATTACATAAAATCCATCATTCAAGGTCAAAACGATCAACGTTCATAACTTTTGTCCATGCTGCGACAAAATCCTTAACAAACTTTTCCTTATTGTCATCCTGAGCATAAACTTCGGCATAGGCCCGAAGGATAGAATTGGACCCTAAGACCAGGTCAATTCGTGTCGCCGTCCATTTAACGCTTCCTGTTTTCCTGTCACAGATCTCGTACAGGTTGTTGCCGGCCGGTTTCCACGTGTAATTCATGTCCGTCAGGTTCACGAAAAAATCGTTTGTCAATGCGCCTTCGTTCTGGGTGAACACACCGTGCTTGGTACCGCCATGGTTTGTACCGATAACCCGCATACCGCCGACCAGCACCGTCATCTCATGGGCAGTCAACCCCATCAGTTGCGTGCGGTCAAGCATCATCTCTTCCGCACTAACAACGTAGTCCCTTTTAAGCCAGTTGCGGTAGCCGTCGTGAAGAGGTTCAAGCACCTCAAAGGCTTCGGCATCGGTCATCTCGTCCTTTGCATCCCCCCGGCCTGGAGAAAAGGGAACTGTAACATCAAAGCCGGCAGCCTTAGCAGCCAGTTCAACACCCACATTACCTGCCAGAACGATGACATCGGCCACACTTGCACCGCTTTCTGCCGCAATGCTTTCAAGCACAGACAATACCTTGGTCAAGCGCTCCGGTTCATTTCCTTCCCAGTCTTTTTGAGGGGCGAGACGGATGCGCGCTCCGTTGGCCCCCCCGCGTTTATCCGACCCCCGGAAGGTTCTTGCGCTATCCCAGGCTGTGCAGACCATTTCACTGGTGCTCAGACCGCTGGCAGCAATTTTGTCTTTCAGCGCCTGGACATCGTAATCAGTGGGGCCGGCAGAAACCGGATCCTGCCAGATCAGGTCCTCCCTGGGTACATCAGGACCCAAATAACGAGCCTTCGGCCCCATATCACGGTGTGTCAGTTTGAACCATGCCCGGGCAAACGTTTCGGAGAAGTATTCAGTGTCTTTGTAAAACCGTTCTGATATCTTCCGATATTCAGGGTCCATCTTCATGGCCATATCTGCATCGGTCATGATTGGATTGTATCGGATAGAGGGATCTTCGACGTCTACGGGCTTGTCTTCTTCCTTCATGTCGATAGGTTCCCACTGCCAGGCACCAGCCGGGCTTTTTTTCAATTCCCATTCGTGGTTTAGCAACAGGTGGAAATAACCATTGTCCCATTTTGTTGGATTTGTCGTCCATGCGCCTTCAATACCGCTGGTTACCGTATTGCGACCAATGCCCCGCTTAGTTTTATTGATCCAGCCCAGTCCCTGGTCCTCAACATCAGCGGCTTCGGGTTCAGGTCCGAGAAGTGCGGCATCCCCGTTACCGTGGCATTTTCCCACCGTGTGACCACCTGCGGTAAGAGCAACAGTTTCCTCGTCATTCATGGCCATTCGGGCAAATGTCACGCGTACATCATGGGCTGTTTTGAGCGGGTCCGGGTTGCCATCAACGCCTTCGGGGTTGACATAGATCAGCCCCATCATCACGGCAGCCAGGGGATTTTCCAGGTCACGCTCTCCGGAATATCGGCTATTGGGGCTATCGCTTGTGGCCAGCCATTCTTTTTCTGAGCCCCAGTACGTGTCCTTTTCCGGATGCCAAATATCTTCCCGGCCAAAGGCGAATCCAAACGTCTTCAACCCCATGGATTCGTAGGCGATGGTGCCTGCGTAAGCAATTAAATCAGCCCAACTTAACGAGTTGCCATATTTTTTCTTTATGGGCCAAAGCAGGCGACGTGCTTTGTCCAGGTTCACATTGTCCGGCCACGAATTGATCGGAGCGAAGCGCTGGTTGCCGGTTCCGGCGCCGCCTCGTCCGTCAGCGATGCGATAGGTTCCGGCGGCATGCCAGGACATGCGGATCATAAGGCCGCCATAGTGTCCCCAATCCGCAGGCCACCAGTCCTGGCTGTCCGTCATCATGGCATGCAGGTCTTTTTTCAGGGCAGCCACGTCAAGTTTTTTGAGTTCTTCACGGTAGTTGAAATCCGCTCCCATGGGATTGGTCTTGCAATCGTGCTGATGGAGAATATCAAGATTAAGGGATTTGGGCCACCATTCCATGTTTGATATGCTGCTTGATGTGGCACCACCGTGCATCACAGGACACTTGCCCCCATTGTTTGACTGATTTCCATTCATTTTCAATTTCCTTTTATTGGGTTGAAAAGCATTTTCAATACCTGAGAAATCCAATGGATGGTTCTGGATTTCAAAGCAGATATCAGCCGAAACTTCATTGATCATGCCATCCAGACTCTCACAATCCGGATCAACAATGGTTTTGCATTTTATACAGATAACGCGGGGATGGGGATAAAGTTCACTTGCATCATATTAATCGATCCCATCCGGGAATCCCAATTCGAAAACTTCATCCAGAGATTTTACAAGTACAATAGATCGGTATATCGTAGCAAGGTTAATTTCGAAAATCTTTTTAAAAGAAATTATTATATGCTATAAATTATTACGCTTAAATCGCCCATTCAAAATACCAAAACAGATAACACATAGATTATTTAATCAGCACAACAAAATTTGGAAAGGAGCAAAAAATGGCTGATTGTGAGCTTCTGAAAGGATGTCCATTTTTCAACGATAAAATGAAAGACACTGAAGGACTTGGGGCCATTTATAAAAAAAAATATTGTCTTGGTGACAATCAGCATTGTGCAAGATACATAGTCTTCAAAAAACTTGGGAGGCCGAGCGTACCAGCGAATTTATTTCCCAATCAGATAGACCAAGCAAAAGAAATAATATCTGGTTAATTAACGATTCCATATGAGACGCATGCTACCATATCCGCCAGACAACATCATCTCCCTGCCTGGCCGCCCGTGCCTTTTCCATGTGACGCAAAGAGGCAAATTCTCTTTTTAGATCTTCAAGGGATTTGACTTCTTTGCATTTTGTTAGCAAGGATTCAGGCTTTAGTGGACCTTCCCTAGTTAAAAGATCCAATATCTCTGCCTGTAGCGGGGTAAATTTATTTATGTTACCAGCATGTTTTTCAAAGGTCTTCGCACTGTGAACCGCCCATGGATCGCATGTTTTTAAAGGCGATAGAACCTCCATATAACAATCCTCACACAGAATCTGCCCTAAATGTTCCCTTTTTTCTTTGGGATCGAATTTATTGTTGCATCTATCACAATTCATTGCTCCTCCCATGAAAAATTTTTAAATCGAGTGTTCAAAACATTAAATCAGCAGCAGCCCTTGTCAAGGTTCTATAGGTTCGCATCCTGTTGTATCCGATACCCTGAAATGCTTCAAGTTCCATTGATGCGCCCTATAAAAGTTGACGCAAGGTGTGAGATGAATCGCAACAACTATATCCTGTGCGTTCTGCGAATTCCGGACAGTACCAGAAGGCCGAAACTTAAAAGGGTTATGGTTCCGGGCACCGGAACGGATGACAGGGAAGTCACCGGAACCTGGATCGCCGGAAACAAATTGGTGTCATCAAGAAACCCTAATTGGGCAGGCCCTGAGACCGGGCCCAGAGGTGAAACAAATGAAAAACCGGTGTATGTGGATGAGTTGAGTTCTGCCAATTCCGTCTCTAATTCTGACAGGTGGCCCGCTGTTGCATTTAATGCTTGCTGCAAATCTGCTATCTGGCTGTCTATGCCGCCCAACTGGCGAGAGAGCTCGGCGTACAATGGATTATTTGGATCCATATGGGCAACTATTTCTAAGATATTGTTTCGCTTTGATATAAGCGATTGTAGCTTTATAAAATCCACCTGGGTTTCATTTTTCAATTGAATAATCTGATCATTGATTTCAGTCATGCGCAGGTCTCTGGCATCAAGATCCAGAACAAATCTTAAAATCCATTTTGAGGATTCAAAATCAGCAGCTGAAAGACCGTATTGATAAGGATCATTTAGTGCGGTGTATTCCCATTGACTGAATGGGGTTTGATGCAATTGGGCACTCCAAAACTCTGGCGTCGTGACCTGACCTGTGGTTACGTCAAAATCATCGCCGTTGACCAGTGGCAGCATCCATTGGATTACGGGATTATCCGGTGCATCACTGCCTGACGGCTGAATCTGGTATTCATAGAGGAAGAATCCGGCTCCCGCCGTGACCTGGGAGGAAATCGTGGCACCGAAAAGGAGAGCCGGTGCGGAAAAGAACAATACCAGCAAAGAAACTTTCAACGCATAATGCTTGCTAATAACCATTGATTTAAGGGAATTCAAATTTTTTTCTACTGCCAGACTCATTTTATTCAAAACCGCTCCTCTGCCCATTCATTTCTGACAATTAATGTTCTACAACATGTACCTCAAACTAGTAGAGATGCAGCAAATTACATGCCAAGGACCCCGCGCACTAAATGTCTTGCCCCTGAACGGCCTTCGTTGTTGCGATTTTGCCTGTGTAATATGGAATGCATTGAAAAGTGTTACATTTTTTACCTATATTGGGCAATTTTCCTAATATTCACTTAAAAGCACAAGGTAAATAGCCGGATGGTCAATAATAATATAATTATCCCTCAGGGCATGCCCCCCAAAAACAGTACAATGTGATATGTTAGGATCTCCGAGCTAAAAAGGAGATCAAGATGAAAAAGAAACGCTATTCTGAAGAACAGATCGTCAAAATTCTGCTTGAAGCCGAGAAACAGGAAAGACCTATCGCTGAATTCTGCAAGCTGGGAGGATTCTCCGAGCAAAGCTATTACCGCTGGAAAAAGAAATACGGTGGCATGTCCGTTCCGGATGTAAAGCGGCTGCGAGAGTTGGAGAAGGAGAACGTACGATTAAAAAGGCTCCTGGCTGAACGGGACCTCGAAGTTGATGCTCTAAAGGCGGTGGTCTCAAAAAAGTGGTAAAGGTCCCGGATCGCAGGAAAGCCGTACATACTATGACGGAACGGGGCCTTTCAGAATACAAAGCATGTCTGTTTTTGAAGATAAGTCGGTCAAGCTACAGATACCAAGCAAACCCAAGGGATGACACTGTTTTGGTTATCTGGCTAAGAACATTCTCTGGTAAGTATCCGAGGCATGGGTACCGCCAGGCCCATATGCAGTTGGTCAGATCCGGGATGATCATCAATCATAAGAAAGTCGAGCGGCTCTGGCAGGAACAAGGGCTGTGCGTGCCGAGGGTCAGGCGCAAGAGGCGGCGTGGCAAGGGGACAACGCTGCCAATATCAGCGAAGTATCCCAATCATGTATGGACCTATGATTTCATGGAAGATTCCTGCCTTGAAGGGCAGCGGCTGAGATTTTTAACGGTGGTTGACGAATATACACGAGAAAGCCTGGCAATCCACATTGATACCTCAATACCATCTTCACAGGTGAAAATCGTTTTGCAGATTCTATTTGCAACCCGTGGGGTTCCAACATACATCAGGAGCGATAATGGGCCTGAGTTTATTGCATATAAAATCCAGGACTGGCTCAAAGAGCAAGGGGTGAAAACCAAGTACATTGAGCCAGGCAAACCATGGCAGAATCCTTTTGGAGAAAGCTTTAACAGCCGGTTCAGAGACGAATGTCTGAATCAGGAGGTCTTCTATTCCGTCCCGGATGCCAGGGCAATCATAGAGACGTGGCGCCAGTACTACAACACGAAAAGATTGCATAGCAGCCTGGGATATCAGACACCGGAAAACATTAGAAAGGAATGGGAACAATCTTATATGGGGGCTCTGCCCCCAAGCCCCCGGGGTTTAACGCCTACGGGCCATCCGGATGGGCCAAAGGAAAAGGCCACGCTATGAACATGGCCCATCCGTATTGGCACCTGCCGCAGTGCTCGGGTCGCTCCCCAGCGTTGCCCTATCCCCTGGGCAGGTATTTGAAAAGTAGCAAAGGAAGTGGTACACAACAACAATATTTTGAAAATTCGGAGCCTTCCTAACATTGCGGGTTGTACTAAAGAAGGGGGCAAGTCACTCAGATCATTCTTTCTTCACAGTTTCTTCATAAAGGTGATGGTATCTTACCCGCCTAAGAGAGGTACACATATGAAAAGACGCCTTAAAAGTGAAGATTTGTATAACCCGTCACCGATCAGCAAAACAGTTCCCGACCAGGGACAGCCCCCGATTTACCCAGGTATCCCCCCTGTTTTATCCCAAACAATGGAGAAAAATTTTCAATGATTCCTATAATTTTCAGGTCCCCCAAAACACGGTTTGCCTTGTTGTTCCAGCTGTCCGCAATTTTTCTTACCGGTTTCACCCTGATGAGGGGTATTCTGATGATTCGGGCCTGGCATTTCCTTGATGGCGGGATATCCGACTGGCTTTATATTTTTGGCCAGGGATTGATCTACGACATTGCCTTTATCGGTTATTTTTATATTCCGTTTGTCCTGGCCTTACTGATTCTGCCCAATAAGTGGATGAGCAGCAGAATAACCCGGTATCTGGTCCAGGCCGGGTCATTTCTGATTCTATACGCTTTTGGATTCTGCATGGTTGCCGAATGGTACTTCTGGAGTGAATTCGGTGTCCGGTTCAATTTTATCTCTGTGGACTACCTGGTTTACAGGCGGGAGATCACCGACAATATTTTACAATCCTACCCGGTCTTTTTTATCCTGCCCGTACTTTTCGTCGCCACCGGCCTTGTATTTCATTTTATCCGGCCAGCCATCCTAAGGCCCCTTGTCCTAAAAGAATCCTTTCAAAAAAGGGTGGTCATTTCAGGCCTGCTGATGATCCTGCCACTGGTCTCTTTCTTCCTCATTGACCAGTCCCCGAGAAGCTTTTCCGGCAACAACTATGTGAATGAACTGGCCTCCAACGGCCCATACCAGCTCTTTGCCGCCTTCAGGAACAACCGCCTGGATTACCGGCAGTTTTATGCCACCGGCAATGACCATGACCTCTCCATCCGCTTAAAGAACCAGGTCATGGCGGAAGAGACCGGGGACAGCAAAAATATCTATCAGATCGGCAGATACATAGAGGCGGAAGGGGCTGCAAAAAAGCTGAACGTCATGCTGATTTCCGTGGAAAGCCTCAGCGCAAAATTTCTGACCCGGTTCGGTCAAAACAACGACATCACTCCGTTCATGGACAAATGGTTCAGGCAGGGGATGCTCTTTACCGATTTTTATGCCACCGGTACAAGGACCACCAGGGGGCTGGAAGCCATTACCCTGTCCATCCCGCCCACACCGGGCCGGTCCATTGTCAAGCGTCCGGACAACAGGCGGATGTACAGCCTGGGCAAAGTATTCAAGGATTTGGGCTACGACACGGCCTTTTTGTACGGCGGAAGGGGATTTTTCGACAATATGAATGCCTTTTTCTCAGGGAACGGCTACCGGATTGTGGATCAGCCCCGCCTGAGCAGCAGGGAAATCACATTTGCAAACGCCTGGGGCGCCTGCGACGAAGATATATACAACCGGGCGATCCGGGAAGCCAACCAAACATACAAGGACGGAAAGCCCTTTTTCTTTCACATCATGACCACCAGCAACCACCAGCCATTCACCTTCCCTGCCGGCAAAATCGATCTGGCCCCCGGAGAAGGCAATGGCGGCAGCGGACGGTTGGGCGGGGTGAAATACACCGATTATGCGCTGGGGCAATTGATGGGGCAGGCAAAGGAACAGCCCTGGTTTGATGATACTGTCTTTGTGGTCCTGGCGGACCATTGTGCAGCCAGTGCCGGAAAAGTCGGCCTGCCGGTTGAAAAATACCATATCCCGCTGTTTATCTATTCTCCCAAGTATATCAGTCCCCAAGAAATCCATACCCTCTCCAGCCAGATTGATCTGGCCCCCACCCTGCTGGCGTTGCTGAATATCTCCTATGAGAGTTATTTTTTCGGAAGGGATATCCTGTCTCCCGCCTTCCAGGGCCGTGCCCTGATTGCCAACTACCAGAAGCTGGGATTATTGGAAAACCAGGAATTGCTCTTCCTGTCCCCTGGAAAGCAAATCCACCGGATGGCACTGGAAAATCCGGTCCTTGAAAAGGTCTCCCGGGATTATCCCGGAGTCAGCAACCTGATGGCCTATTACCAGGGCGCGGATTACGTATTTACCCACCGGCTGAACCGGTGGGCCAATGTGTCAGAACACCTGGCACAGGAGCGCCCCCCCTCCCCTGACCAATATATGGAAAACAAGGCCCGTATGAAGCGGGTTATCAAGGCTGCTGGATTTTTTAGTTTATTCTCCGATCAAATTTAAACTTTGTTATTTGGCCGGTATCCGGGTATTCTTAAAACCAGAACACCGCAGATGGAATACGCTTAAAATGAATATATTAATTGTCGACGATGATACAGGGCTGCTGGATCAGTTAAAAACCGCCCTTAAAAGAAAACATTACGGGGTGGACACGGCTGAAAACGGCGAGCAGGCCCTGGACAAGATATTTGACCTGTCCTACGACCTTATCCTTCTGGATATCATGCTTCCCCGCATGGATGGCTTAAGTGTTTTGAAAGCGGTTCGCAGCGCCGGGATGGATATGCCCATACTCATGCTCACGGCAAGAAGCGATGTCCAGGACAGGGTCAAGGGCCTGGACCATGGTGCGGATGATTATCTTGCCAAGCCCTTTTCCATGGCCGAATTGATGGCGAGAATCAGGGCGATGCTCAGAAGAAAAGGGAAACGGACCCCCATTCTCCAGGCGGGCCGGGTCTGTCTGGATACGGTTAAACGAAAAGTCACCCTGGATGGACAGGAAGTGCATTTGACCGCCAAGGAATTTTCCATCCTTGAGTTTCTTTTGCATAACAAGGGCGGTTCCGTATCCCGGTTCAATCTGGCCGAGCATATATGGGGGGAGGAGTTTGACCCCTTTTCAATGTCCAACTATGTGGATGTGCACATCAAAAATCTGAGAAAAAAACTCACGGCCCAGGGAGAGGATCCCATCATCAAAACCATCCGGGGCATCGGGTTCATCATTGACGACCAGATATGAAAATCCGTAAAAAAATAACCCTATGGATTTCCGGTACCTCCCTTTTGTTCACCATCCTGTTCTCATCCATTATTTTCTGGGAATTGACGGATGAGCCATTTAAATTGATCGACAGGGAAATCCAGCATATGGCGGTTGTTCTGGCTGACAGGATAAAGGGCGCCGGGACTTCCGGGGATGAGTTAAACCTGGGCGGCATGCCCTATAGCCCCGACGACTACTGGATCATGGCCAAAGATGAGCAGAGCCAGGTGCTATACCGGTCAAAACTCACTGAGTTTACGGATCTTTTCGCCCCCAATGAAAAATCCCGGTACCTGATCGAAAAAAATATTCCAAGATCGAAAATCTGGCTGAAGCAGGACAGCAAGGATGACGTGCTGTTCAGGGTAATGGTGGTCCGTGAGCAGATAGACGGTAAAAATATAGAAATCCGTATTGCAAAACCCATTGAAGACCTCGAAGAAGAGCTGATTGAGCTGGTCATTGATATTGGGATCAGCCTTTCTATTTGTGCGCTGTTCATTTTCATTTTAAGCTATGTACTGGCCGGCCGGATCTTAAAGCCGGTTTCAGCCATTATCAAACAATCCAGGGACATCAGCGATAAATCCCTGGACCAAAGAATCCCCCTGGGGAAAACCCGGGATGAACTCTATGAACTGTCTGTGGCATTGAACAAGATGTTTGACAGGATCCAGCACTCATTCAACCGCCAGAAAGAGTTTATTGGGAATGCCTCCCATGAACTGAAGAGTCCGATCACCCTTTTGATGCTGGCCCAGGAAGACTTGCTCATGAGTGAAGAACTGTCGCCGTCAGCAGAAAACAATTTGATCAAACAGCTTGAGACAAGCCGCCGCATGGGGCATCTGGTGAAAAACCTGCTGGATCTTTCCAGGATGGAACAGCAGGACATCCTGCACACAAAATCAGTTAATCTGACCGGCCTGTTAGACCGGGTGCTTGATGATTATGCGGATGTGATCAGCGAAAAGCAGATCACCATCCAGAACCGGATGGAAGCCCCCTGCCGGGTTATGGGTGATCCGGAAAAACTATTCCGGCTCTTTGTCAATCTCATTGACAATGCCATCCGGTACAACCTGACCAGCCGGGGAACCATAAAAATCATGGCGGAGAGATCCGATGACGATGTTTGCATTGAAATTTTAAACCCAGGCCGGAAAATTCCGGAACAGGACCTTCCCAGATTATTTGACCAGTTTTACCGGGTTGAAAAATCCAGATCCCAGGCCCTTGGGGGATCCGGACTGGGCCTTACCATCGTCAAAAAGATTGTCACCCTTCACAATGGCAGAATAACCATTAGCAATGCGCCGGATCAGATGATACGAACAAGTGTCCGGCTGCCTGCAGATGGATGAACGGTTTTAATAAAATCGCCATAGCGCATTAAAGACTCCGATTTCCCTCAGTCCTTCTATGACTTCAATAATCCCTGCTATCCATACAAACCACAGGGCACTGAAAATATGAATCCGATAAACCAGGGGATTTACCTGATAGGCTTCAGGTTCTTCAAATGATGACATCCTGGGGAAAAAAGCGGGTATTTTCCGGGTGTATTGTTCAAAGGCATATCCGAAAATCGATTTAAGTCTTTTTTCTTCACTTTTTATCACAAAAGGATAATAGCCCGAAAATAAGAGGGCAAAAAGAAAGGGGAATGTCAGGGTTTCCGTGCAAAACCCAATGCCCATAACACCGAGCATGCTGAAAAAATAAAGGGGATTTCTACACAGAGAATAGGGCCCCTGGGTAATCAATTGTTCATCTTTGTACCCGGCGATGTAAAGGGAACACCACATCCGGCCCAAGGAGGCAATCCCAACCAAAAAAATACCGACAACAAACAATACAAAGGTCAATATTTCATTTTCCGTTTCCCAGCGGCTTTTACTGGTCACCACAAAAAACAAAACGATAAATGCCGCTATTCTCGAAATCAGTATCCTGTGTTTTTCCACGTGTAAAGCCATTTTGCAATTTACTCCTAGTTGTGAATATCTTTCGTTCCTGCAATCTCAAGGTTCTTTCCCTGCTGCAGATCAGCCAGTATCTTATAGCAGTGATGATGAAGAAACCATGAAGAGAGAAAGACTCATCAGCCCCTGGCCGGCGGGCAATAACCGGCAAGGGCTTTCCCCCCAATTATGGAGAAAATATGTAGAATTCCTTACCGGCTTGCATTTTTAAAGGGCGCTGATACCATAACCCCATCAAGGATGATCAGTTTGTATGCCCAGCCGGCGAAATCTGCCGTTTCACCCCCGGTGATCAAAGAAGGGCGCCAATGGCAATCAATGCTTTTCCGGGGCATTCCGCCATAATTGCCCTGGGTAACCCTTTAAAAAAGGAGTACAAAATGAACATTCAGGGAATGGGACGATCTTTTTATTCCGCCATCTACCAGGGATCGGCAGGCCTGGCAGCAAGCCAGGCCAGTTCGAACTTTGACGCGGCCACCATCATGGAAGAGGAAGATACCAACGAGGACGGCTTTCTCACCATTGACGAAACCCGCCTGACCGAAGAGATGTTTGCATCTGCAGACACGGATTCGGACGACCAGCTATCCTCTGAAGAACTGGAAGAAATGCTCACCGCCATGCCGTCCATGATAACCGGCGGTGGGATGGGACAGGGTCCGCCCCCCATGGGCGGGATGGGGGCCGGCCCCATGAACGGTTCCGGTCCCGGCATGGGGCCTGGGATGGGATCAGGCATGGAACCGCCCGATGCCGCCTCCATTTTTGAGGCAGAGGATACAGACGACAG
Organism: Desulfobacter sp.; assembly: GCA_028768525.1. NCBI lineage: Bacteria > Pseudomonadati > Thermodesulfobacteriota > Desulfobacteria > Desulfobacterales > Desulfobacteraceae > Desulfobacter > Desulfobacter sp. Next base: position 372,835 of record CP054837.1, read on the forward strand.
CGGCACCATCAGCAGTGATGAGTCTGCCCTGCCAGAAGACGTATTTTCAAGTTTGGATACCGACGGTGACGGCGAGATCTCAATGGAAGAATTGGAAGCAGCCATCTCCGAGAAGCAGGACGAAATGGCCGGTTTCCAACCCACCATGGCCAGTTTGTCAACCACCCAGCAGGATGCACTTGCAGCCTACCAGCAGGCCATGGAAACATTCATGACCGATTATACCGACGGCCAATACACCGGCAGCAATCTGAACGAATTCCTTGAAATTGTTGCTTAACCCGCCCCAGCAGTATTCCATCTCCACCGAACCGGGGGAGCGGCAGTGAGCCGTTCCCCCTCCTTGCCCGTTCGCAATTATGAAGAAATGTTGTGGATTGGCCTAGAGACTTGATATTTTTCCGGCGGAATATTACATGATTACGCCATATGAAATTATTCCACAAAATATTTTTGGTTTACCTTTTGGTCTCCTTTATCCTAATTGTTTCGGTGTTCGGGGCCATGAAATTCACGGCTGGGCGTTATTTTAAGGAGATGGAGGAGAAGACCGAAAGGGAAATGTTCACCGTCCTTTCCCATATACTGGCTGAGGACTTTCGGGAAAAGGGCAGTTGGCAGCGGTTTCAAAAGGATCCCCGCGCCTTTAACCGTCTGGTCAGGCAGGCGCTCCACGGCCTTGATCCCATTCTTGAACAACCGCCGCCCCAGGGTTCTCCCGGGCCTCCCCCCCTGCCGTCCCGGCCGCCCAAGCCCCCTTTCCGCCCCCATATCCGGGTGACGCTTTTTGACCTGGGACGGACCCGGGTTGCCGGCCCACCGCCGCCAGCAGATATGGGCGGCCTGAACTATAAACCCATCCTGGTGGATGAAACCGTTGTCGGCTTCATCGGGTTCAGGAAGATGGACCGGCCGCCCGGCCGCCTTGGCCCGCCCCTGAAAGAAAAACTTGAGACGCTGTATATTATCGGGGCCATTTTATTCATACTTGCCGGCATTGTGGCCTATGTGCTGTCCAGGCAGATTCTTTCCCCGGTGGAACAACTGGCCCGGGGCACCCGTGCCCTGACCCGGTTTAAATTCAATACGCGGATCAAGGTAAAAACCAAGGACGAACTGGGGCTGCTGGCATCGGATTTCAACCGCATGGCCCTCACCCTTGAACGGTACGAATCATTGCGGAAACAGTGGATGACGGATATTTCCCACGAACTGAGAACCCCCTTATCCGTGCTGAAAGGGGAAATCGAAGCCCTGCAGGACGGGATAAGGGAACCCGATCCTGTGAATATGAATTCCCTCCATTCCGAGGTGGTGTACCTGGAAACCATCGTAAACGACCTTCACCGCCTCTCCATGGCAGAAGCCGGCACACTGGGCATGCAACGCAAGCCGATAATGCCGGTGGGGATCCTTGCATCCGTAATGCAAACCTTTGACAACCGGCTTCAATCGGCCCGGCTCACGCCGGAAATCACCCTCCGCCACAAGGATATTGTCATTGAAGGAGACGGGATAAAGCTCAAACAATTGTTCTCCAATATCATTGAAAACAATATCCACTATACCCGGCGGCCGGGAACCGTCCGCGTGCAGGACAGGCTTGACGGGGACACCCTGAACCTCGTAATAGAAGATACAGGCCCCGGTGTTCCCCATGAAAGCCTGGATAAAATATTTGACCGCCTCTACCGGGTGGACCCTTCAAGATCAGGGAACAGGGTTTCAGGAAGGGGATCGGGCCTGGGTCTTGCCATCTGTATGGCCGTGGCCAGGGGACACGGCGGGGATATCTGCGCCGACATCAACGAAAAAGGCGGGCTGAGGCTGACCATCCGGCTGCCCGTATCCTGATTATGCCGACACCAGAAAGAAATAAAAAACAGACCATCCTCATTGTTGAAGATGAAAAAAAAATCGCAGCATTGCTGTCGGAATACTTCACCGCCAGCGGCTTTCTCCCGGTGGTGCTCGGACGGGGTGATTTGGTGCCCGCCCTGGTACGGGAAGCGCCTCCGGATCTTATCATTCTGGACATCATGCTCCCGGGTATGGACGGTATCACCCTGTGCAAAAAGCTGAGGACCCAATGGGAGATTCCCATTATCATGGTCACCGCCAAAATTGAGGAGGCCGATATCCTTCTGGGCCTGGAGTTGGGGGCGGACGATTATATCTGCAAGCCCTTCAGCCCCAGAGAGGTGGTGGCCAGGGCAAAAACCGTCCTGCGCCGAAGCGGCAGTGCGCCGGAGCCTGAAGAAACCAGTGTCGGCGGCATTCACCTCCGGCATGCGTCACGGGAAATCAGGATTAACGAACACACCCTGCCCCTGACCCGCAACGAATACGGCATCTTAAACCTGTTGATGAAAGCCCCGGGCCGGGTCTGCTCACGGGAAGAGCTGATAAAATCCGTCCAGGGGTATGAATCCGGAGAGTACAAGAGAACCATTGATACCCACATAAAAAACCTGAGGAAAAAGCTTGCCTCTGCCCTTCCCCGGGCCAAGGTCATTCTTTCCGTTTACGGTGTGGGGTATAAATTCAACCCGAACTGCCGGCCGTAGACATCCATTTCCAGATCCGTATTTATAACCCGGCCGCGATAATGACGCCGCCCCTTTGAGCGGCCCCGCCGTGCCCCCTGTTGTCTATCCCGGGGCTACTCCCCCATGATCCGGTAGGCGTTGCCCGCTTCAAGGCAGGTGAGCCTACCGTCGGTCTCCCGGTCCAGGCGGGCGATGGCATAATCGCAGATATCGTGGGAAGAAAGATAGATCTCCTTTGTCCCGGCCCGATTCAGGGCGGCCACGGCCCGGTCAACATCCTGGTCCGAAATCCGCTGCCAGGGGGGCTTGCCCGTCCCCCAGATCATCTGCACCTGAAGGCCCGGCTTTTTCAGGGGGCTCTCTGTTACGGGAAGATGAAGCCCGCCCACCACTGCATACACCGGCTCATCGGTCAAATGACGGGCCATTTCAAGGATGGTCTCTATGGTTGGATGGCCGCAGCCGGTGATAACAACCAGCCCCTTTCCTTTGATCCTTGCCAGCAAAGCCTGCTCCAGGGTGGGGCCCATGAGAAAAAGGCTTCTGGCCAAAGGGCCGGTGGTGGCCATTCCTGCGGGCAGCAGGCCCGGTTTATCCATCCGGCAGATATCAAAGTCGTCGGATGCGGTTACATCGGGCACATAACAGGGGCGCCCCTTCAGGGGCCGGCATCCTGAAGGCAGGGGAATGCGGTTCTGCTTGAAGGGGGTGAATCCCCCCATATGGTCGGGATGAAGGTGGGAGATGACCAGGGCCTCGGCCATTGACAGATCCACGCCGGTTTTCTCAATATTTTGTTCCAGGGCCGGATCCTCATCGCCGTAACCCAGGTCAAAAAGGAGGCTGCCCTGATCGGTTTCCAGAAAATAACTGACGCCCGGGGCATGACCGAACCCCGCTCTATGGCGGTGTTCCACCAGAATGGTCATCTCCAGGTAATCCAGCTCTGGAAGGGCCAGTGGAAGGGCCTGGGACATCAATTGGCGGTTGGCGGTTCGGGCATGTTCAATGTTTTGGCTGAACCGCCTGGATTTCATTATGAGCATCAAGACCAGCAGCGGACTGGCAACGGCCAGGGCCGGCCACCACATGGGAGAAATTCTGTATTTCATCCTGCCTCCTTATCTGTTTGGAAAAGAACCTGATGAAATTGAGATATCAGAATTCAGACCCAAAAGAAATCTTCTTTTGCGGTCCGGTCCATGGCGGCGGCCTGAAGGCCTTTTGGAGCCGGACAAAGCGTCCGGCTCCGATGGTTTAACCCCCTAGATTAGAAATCCCGGAACCCGTCCTCCCCATCCAGGGGGATGACCTGCTCCGGCCGGACTTCATTTTTAGTGAGCGCCAGGCGCTTCCTGCTGCCGGCACTCCTGGAGCCGTCCTGGGCCTGGTAGGGTATGGCCGGTCTTTTCTGCTGGGAAAGGGACAGGGGCGCAGAATCAACCTCTTTCCCGGAGACCAGAGCGACCAGATCACCCACAAATCCCCGGAGCTGTTCAGCCTGGGCATTCATCTCCTCGGAGGCGGATGCGGACTCCTCTGCATTGGCGGCATTGTGCTGGACCACCTTGTCCATTTCGCTGATTGAGATGTTGACCTGACCGATGCCCTCAGCCTGTTCTTTGGATGCTTCGGAAATTTCCCCGAGCAGTTCACCCACCTTATCGGAATTTTCCGCCACTTTTTCAAAGGCGGCATTGGTGGTGGCCACCAGTTCACTGCCCTGGCCCACTTTTTTTACCACCCCTTCAATAAGGATTTCAGTGTCCTTGGCCGCATCGGCCGCACGCAGGGCCAGGCTACGGACTTCATCGGCAACGACGGCAAACCCGGCGCCGGCATCCCCGGCCCGTGCCGCTTCAACCGCCGCATTCAGGGCCAGCAGGTTGGTCTGGAAGGCAATTTCATCTATGGTTTTGATGATTTTTGAGGTTTCTTCGCTGGCCTTTGAAATATCAGCCATGGAGCTGGACAACCGGGTCATGGAGGTATTGGCTTCGGCAACCACCTGGTTGGCAGTCTTCATCAATGTATCGGCATGCTGTGAGTTATCGGCATTCCGGTTGGTCATGGCGGCCATTTCGTCTATTGAAGAAGAGGTCTCTTCTATGGCGGCCGCCTGCTGGGAAGCGCCCTCTGCAAGGGCCTGGCTGGATGAAGATATCTGGCCGGCGGCAGAGGCCACCTGGCATGCCCCGTCTTCCAGCCCGGAAATAATCCGGTTGATGGGGTTGACAATGGACCGGGTAATTAAAAAAAGCAGCACTGAAATCAGGGCGATGCCGGTGAAGGAAATCACGGCGCTGATATTCCGGATCTGGTAAATGGGTTTGAACAATTCCTCGTTATTGGCCGTTGATGCAATGATCCATCCCGTTTTCCGTTCCTGGGCAAAGGCGACGACTTTATCAACATCCTGGAACGTATATTTTATGAGGCCGGTTCCCATGCCCAGCATTTTCCTGCCGAATTCATACCGGCTCAAATCCAGATTCAGTATTTTGGATTTATCCGGATAGGCAATTACCTTGCCGTCTTTATTCATCACATAGACATACCCGGTTTCTCCGACTTTTTCAGTATCAATGAATTCCCGGGCAAAGGCATTCATTTCAATGACGCTCAAAAGGATGCCTTTAATCCTGTTATTCTGGTTGACCGGAGACGCAATGACAAATACCGGGTTGCCCGAGGACTTGCTTTTTATTACATCGGAGATGGCGATATTGCCTGCCATGGCGGCCTGGAAATATCCCCTGTTAGACACATTCATCTTTCCAATGTCGTTTTTCGCTGAAGAGGCAATGATGTTTCCATCGGTCCCGGCCAGGGCGATGGATTCAAAAAGCCCGCTGGCACCGGTGATATTTGCCAGCCTTAGATTTGCCACGTTCACGGCGGCACTCCCTTCCGGAGATAAGAATGCGGTTTTGAAAATCTCTTCCTGTGCAAAATTACGGATATCGTTTTTCCGTTCATCAATCCAGCTGGATACATGTTTGGAAACCGAGGAAGATACATATTTGACCTGCTCACCGGTCATATGTTCCAGAGCGGCACTTGACTTTGAATAAGATACCACTGAAATGACTGCCAGACACGTGACCGCCGCTGAAATAGTGGGAATCAGAAATTTCTTCTTTAAACTGAGTTTCATTTTTAGTTTTCCCTGTTCCTTACTTAAGTAGTTTTGGGTATTTGACGCCGGCTCTGCCGTCACCGGGCAGAGCCTAAAAAATCTCCTGAATTATAGACTGCCAGCTTATCCCGGTATGGAATTCGGACCTTCGAAGTTACGCCCTTAATTTTCGCCGTATCACGGGAACTTGCGGCAAATCTGTTCAAAAACAGCAGACGCCCAGCGGCCGGGGTGGTCAGGGTCGCATGGACGTCTCCGATTTATCCTGCTTAACCGATGTATGTTCGCGGTTTATTAGATCATGGTTACCTTTTTCCAATTCCTGCGAACATTTTAGGATTCATGGTTATCACACTAACGCCTGGTTTTTAAAGCTTAAAATATGATATTCAGAGCAATTTAAATGCCAGGTTTCAGTCCAGAAAGACCCAAAACCATACAAGCCATTGATTTATTGGAAAAAAAAGAACAACTGAAAAAAAGATATAAAATACAGCAACGGCCTTGGGCCGGGACAAATTGTCCCGGCCCAAGGCCGTCTCCGGGGATAAAGAAAGGCCGGGGCCGCCTGAGAAAGGCATTGTGACCCATTGTCCCGGGGTGGGGCAATGGGTCACACCCATTACAGCCCAAGGCGTGAGATTTTTCTGTGAAGGGAACGGCGGTCTATCCCCAGGGCCTTGGCAGCCTGCGATTTATTGCCCTGGGTCCGGGAAAGCTCGGTTGTGATAATTCTGCGCTCATAGGCATTGAGCATGGCGTTTAAATTTGTCTCCCCGGCAGCGGTATCATTTCCAGCGCCAGGCACGGCAGTGGTCCCCGCGAACTCAACCTGGTCAAATGCCAGGTACCTGGAAATTGTATTCTGCAGTTCCCTGATATTTCCCGGCCACTCATGGGTCATGAATTTTTCAATGGCCTCATCGGGAATCCGCCGCCGATGCTCCGGCATGTCCATCTTCCGGGTAAAATGATAGACCAACAGCGGGATATCCTCTTTGCGTTCCCTGAGAGGGGGCAGGTGGATGGGGATAATATGGATCCTGTAATAAAAATCCTCCCGGATCTTTCCCGCTGCCACCATGGTCTTAAGGTCGCGGTTGGTGGCGGCGATGATACGCACATCAGCTTGTTTGCTGCCGGTGCCTCCCACAGGAGTAAAGCCGTATCCCTCTATGACCCGCAGCAGTTTCACCTGCAGTTTCAACGGTATCTCGCCGATTTCATCCAGAAAAAGGGTGCCCTTGTGGGCACTTTGGAAAAGGCCGATCTTAGCCATCTCCGCACCGGTGAACGCCCCCTTTTCATGGCCGAAGAACTCGCTTTCTGCCAGATTCTCCGGAATGGCCCCGCAGTTCACGGTGATAAACGGCCCCTTTTTCCTCTCGCTGAGATCATGGATGGACCGGGCGACAAGCTCCTTGCCGGTGCCGGACTCCCCGTAGATGATGACATTCTCGTCAATGGGGACGGCCCCGATCATTTTTTCATACACCCGCTGCATCCTTTCGCTGGTCCCCACCAGGTGGGCCAGGCCGTAAGGGTGCATATGCCGGGAATGCAGCAACCGGTTTTCCTTTTTCAGGCGCAGGGCCTTTTTCCGTTCAAGGCGCCGCTTTTCCCGCTGCAGGGTAATATCCCTCAGGGTAATCAACAGGCCTTTTTTCTTTTTCAATTCAACGGGCCTGAACCGGGCCTCCGTCCATATCCTGCTGCCCCTGCCGTCACGGCAGCAGATTTCCATGTCTTCATGGCCGGCCCCTTTTTCCAACCGCTCGACAATCCTGCGGTAGGTCTTTTTGTGGTCACCATGGATTATATCCCCCGGCCCCATACGGTAGAGTGTTTCCGTTTCCATCTTAAGGATATGAAGCGCTGCAGGATTGGCATAGACGATTTCATGGTCGTATCCCACAATCACCCCTTCTTGAATGATATCGGCCAGCATTTTGTAAAGCGCCCGGCTGGTCAATTTTTCCACAGCGGCCTTGAGCTGGCCGATGAGGTCGTCCTTTTCCTTTTCGAGAAGCTTTCGCTCCGTGATATCCCGGATCTGTTCGACAATATGGGTCACCCCGCCCGAGGCATCCAGTATGGGGTTGGACCGGCAGATGAGGTGGCGGCCCAGTTCAGGTATAAACCGTTCAACGGTTTCGATCTTTTTGCTTTTCAGGGCAAGCAGGGTGGCGCAGTCCTTACAGGGCGCAGTCCGTCCGATCAAAGAATAACAAGGCATACCCACGATCTCTTTTTCAGTTTTTCCCAACGCATCATATCCGGCCCGGTTATATCGGATCATGGTCTGGTCAGGATTTTGTATCCCGATCACATCGGGTATGCCGTTTAATACGCCTTCAAGGATACGGTTGGCCTCTTCCAGGGCATGGATCTTCCCCTGGTCTTCCATGGCTATTTTTTCCAGTTCGAGAATCCGCTTCTCAAGCCCGGCAAATATCGCTCTGTCTTCCATGGTTTTCCCGCCGTTTTTTAAATCGCTGTATTTATTTCCGGCCAAGGCTGCCGGAGAGGATAATACCAACCATACTTCAAAACCAGTGATTTATCAAATGCTCCGGGATCTTGTTTTGACTTTAGATCCCCATATTTTTCTGTTACCTTGAGGATAGGCATTTTCGTTTAAGACGGCGGCCCATCAAAATTTTCAGCCTTATCGTTCCCCGGCCGGGGCTGCCAGACCAGGAATACAAATCTGGAGTATGCAAATGGATAAGACAGCCGGACTGCTCATTGACGATTTCCGATTGGCGAAAAAAAAACTTCACCGCCTTTTTATTATCGGCCTTGCCCTCGCCCTTGGGGCGCAGTTTTATGTTGTCGAGCCCTATGTATCCTTAAAACAAAGGGAAGCCGGCCTCAACCGCTCCCAAAAAGAGAGCAGAACAGCCATTAAACATTCCCTTGAAAAAGAGACCCGCCTGAGACAGACAAAGAACAAGGTAAACAAAGAACTCACTGCCATACGTGAACGGATCAATGAATTCCCCGACCGCCTCCGCCGGGACCTTTCCCGAATCCGGGAGACGCTTGCCGTAAGACAAGCAGGCGGTCCCTCCCCCACCCCTCAGCAGCAATCCCTCAGCCAGCCCCTGGACCGGGCACAATCCGGGCCGGCCATCCCCATCCCAGGCCGGATTAAGGAATTTTCCCCTGCGGTGCTCTGGTACATTGACGACTGGTTCAACCGGCTCATGGAAGACCTGGACCGCTCTGCTGCGGCGCCTTTAAGGCTGCTGGCCGCGGATACCGGAATATCAGGCGCTGACCGGCTTGCCCCCCTGGCCGGGGAAGCGGTACAGGCGCTGAACAAGCACATACAAAAAATAGATCCTGGCTTCTGGCACAGCTATGGCGGAACAGGGGGCAAACGGGAGGTGGCGGCAGGGTTCAGGCAGGAACTGAACCGGGTATTTTCCCCCATTGAGACCGAGGTGGACAGGATATTGAATCAAAGCAAAAAACACCTGGCCGTCCGGTCCGGGCAGCTTAAAATAATGAACCGGGAACTGGAACAGATCAGAAAAGAGCTGGAAGGATTGTCCCAGCGGATCAGCCCCCTGGAATCCACTTTCGGCCCCATTCCATTGGAATTAAAAGATCTGATCCGGCTCTTCCCTTTTATCCTGTCGGCACTGGTTTTGACCCTCAGTTTCCGCCTGAACCAGGTGCTCCGGCTAAGGGCCATGGCCCGGGAACTTTTTGTCCGGGATGCACCTATGCCGCCGCAGCTGGTGTCATATCATCTTGGCGGATGGCTGCTGCCGGAGCCCGGGGGCCGCCCCGGGCCCCTCCCCATTACCCTGGCAGGCTTTTTTCTTCTGATGGCCATGTTTCTGCGGTCAGCCGTCCTTGTGGGCTGGCATCCTGAGCTTTTCGGCAAGGAAATTCTGGATGTATTTTTCTCCCAGGGGGTGTACCGGACCGGCCTTGCAACCGCCCTGCTCCTGATGCTCCTGGCCGCAGCAAAAGCGCTCGGCGATCTGGCAGCCGAAAGCCGTGCCCAGGCAGCCCCCGGACGGGATCAGGCCTGAATTCGTCTACCCTGTAACTTTTTTCAGGGCGCCGCCTTTAGGCCGCCATTGACCGCTGACCTGAATTTTCCGGCAAGGGTTGCCATGCACCAGACAAAATTAGCTGAGACCCCCCAGGCCAGGGGCAGGGATACGGGCATCCCAAGGCCCTTTAGGGTGGGATTGGTGTAATACCAGACATGGTTGAGCACACAGACAAATTCCCCAAAGGTGCCGGCGGCCCCGACAACCACAAACAGCACCAGGTTCACCGGCCTGCGGGCCAGGACCAGGGCCATCATTCCAAAACCGCAAATCACTGCAATCACAATATTCTGCAGCAGATATACGGTGACACCGACATATCCCCCGATCACCGCCAAAGCGCCCACCAGCGCTGAAGCCTTTAAGAATCCAGGCATATCCATGGCCCTTTGGGTGAGGTATTCACTGATTTCCCACATGTTCACCAATAGTATGGGCCAGACAAAGGGGAGCCAGCCCGGAAGCCCCAACACCGTCGGATTGGCATATATCCACAGCGCATATTTACAGCAGATGTACTCTCCCCAGGTACCGAAAATAAGGGCAAATAATCCCAGGGCGGACTTAAAACGGCTTTTCCTATGGATAAGACCGGCGATGAAAATCATCGCCAGCACCGGTGCCAGCAGCAGATTATTGGTGAAGAACAGGCAGATGAGCACCAGGGTAACCGCCGGCATTGAAAAGGGAATCAGTACCCGGTCGCAAAATGGGATGGATTGAGAATTCATTTTATTTGGACAGCGCTACTCATAAATAGTGTGTTTTTTGGGATCAAAAGCCTCCCGGATCCCCTCGCCTGTGAAGGTCACGGTCATAAGGGTGATAACAAGGGCGCCGACCACGGAGGCCGAGATCCACCAGGCCTCCATATTCTGCCAGCCCTGGGAGAGCAGCTCCCCCCAGGACGGGGTCGGGGCGGGCAGGCCGAACCCAAGGTAGTCCAGGGATGTCAAAGAAACGATCCCCCCTGATATGGCAAAGGGGGCATAGGTCACGATGACGGAAATGGTGTTGGGAATGATATGCCTGAAAATGATCCTGAAATGGGAGGCCCCCAGGGACCTGACCGCCAGGATATACTCTCTCTCCTTTTCCTTGTATGTCATGGTACGCATCACCCAGGTAATGCCGATCCAGCCGAAAAATGCCATGATGAGGATGAGGATCATGAAACTTGGCACCACAATGGATGAAATAATGATAATCACGTACAAAAAGGGGATATTGCTCCAGATCTCGATCACCCGCTGGAAAAACAGATCAAACTTGCCCCCGAAATACCCCATGGAGCAGCCAATGAAAATGCCGATGGTATAGTTGAGGATGAGCAGGGTAAATGAAAAAAGGATGGCTGTCCGAAATCCGTAGACCAGCCGGGCCAGGATATCCCTGCCCACATTGTCCGTGCCCAGGAAATGACGCTGTTCAAATGAGGGCGGAAAAGGCGGATACTCGTTGAGGCGAAGGTCGTTTTCATAGGGGTTGTAGGGCACCGGCGGCATAAGCACGAAGCCGTCCGCGCCTTCTTTTTCCATTTTCTGCCTAAGCTCACGGTAATTGGTCTCATAGGCATAGTCCAGGCCGAAGGTATTGCCCGGAATCATCTCCCCGTAGGTGGGAAAATACCACTTGCCCTGAAAGGAAACCACCAGGGCCCTGGAGTTGATAAACCCCTCAGCAAAAAAGGAGATAAGAATCATGGCCGTAATAATGACAAAAGACCAGAATCCCCGGGAAATGGAACGAAAACGCCTGAGCTTCTGGAGGGTGACCGGATTGAAAAATGCCATGGTTTGCCCTTCCCTGTTTAAACCTTCACTATTTAAATCTCACCCTTGGATCCACCAGGGCCACGCAGACATCGGACAAAATGTTGCCGATCATGAAAAGAAGTGATGAAATCACAAGGATGCCCATGACCACCGGATAATCCCGATCCACGATGGATTCGTAGCCCAGCAGCCCCATGCCGTTTATATTGAACACCTTTTCAATGAGAAAAGAGCCCATGAGGATGATGGAAATATTGTTTCCAAAGGAGGTGGCGATGGGAATCAGGCTGTTGCGCATGGCGTGGCGGAAAACCGCTTTTTTAAAAGGCAGGCCCTTGGCAATGGCGGTTCTCACATAATCGGCAGAGAGATTGTCCATGAGGGTGTTCTTCATGAGCAGAGTCATCACCGTAAATGAACCGATGACGTAGGAGAGCAGAGGCAGAACCGTATGCCAGCCAATATCCCTGATTTTTTCCCAAAGGGTCATCTGGTCGAAAAAATCAGATACCAGTCCGCCCAGTGGAAAAACATCAAACCCGGATCCCAGAAGCACCAGCATCAGCACCCCGGCCACCCACCCGGGGATGGCATACCCCGTGAAAATCATGACCGATGAGATATTGTCAAATCCCGAATTGTGGCGGACCGCCTTGGCCATGCCCAGGGGGATGCAGATGCCGTAAATTAGAATAAGGCTGAGAATACCGAAATACAGGGAGATGGGGATGCGCTCCCGGATCATCTCCCACACCGGGTCATGGTACCGGGTAGACCGGCCCAGATCCCCTTTCACCACCTTGAACAGCCATATGGCGTAGCTTTCAAGTACGGGTTTATCAAACCCGTAGTATTCCTCCAGCTTTTTGATCTGCTCCTGGGAGAGGGGCTGTCCCTGGCCGGCGCCGGCACGGGAACTGCCCCCTTCCTGTCCCATCTGCAGGGCCCGGGTCTCGGCAATGATCCGCTCGATGGGCCCCCCCGGCACAAACCGGGTAATGGTGAAGACCATGATGGTGATACCGAGGAAGGTCGGTATCACCAGCAGGAGGCGTCTTATGAAATAGGCGGTCATGCCACCGTGTCGAAAACAGAGGCCAGAGCCGCGTCCAGGTGTTCGGGCTGGGTGCCGCCGGCCTGGGCCATGTCGGGCCGGCCGCCGCCGCCCCCGCCCACGATCTGTGCGGCGGCCTTGACGATGTCGCCGGCCTTATGGGTTTTGGTCAGATCCTGGGTCACCATGGCGATGAGCAGGGCCTTGCCCCCGGATTCAGCCCCCAGAAGCAGAACGCCTGAGCCCAGTTTGGCTTTAAACTTGTCCGCCAGGTCCCGAAGCTGTGAGGGATTTTCTATTTCCACCCGCTTGGCCAGCACCTTGACCCCGTTGATCTCTTTGATGTTCTGTTCAATGTCGTCCACGGACTTGGAGGCCAGTTTGGCCTTGATGGCTTCCAGTTCTTTTTCCAGGGATTTTTTCTCTGAGATCAGGGTTTCCACACGGCCCACGACATTTTCCCTGTTGCCTTTCAGGAGGCCGGCAAGGGTTTCAATGGCTTTCTGGTCGGCATGGACGGCATCCAGGGCAGCCTGGCCGGTAACGGCCTCGATACGGCGGACGCCCGAAGCAATGCCCCCCTCGGAGAGAATACGGAAAAGGCCGATATCGCCGGAGGCGCCGGTGTGGGTGCCGCCGCAAAGTTCCTGGGAGAATTCGCCCTGGGAAACCACCCGGACCACATCCCCGTATTTTTCCTCGAACAGGGCGGTGGCACCGGCTTTAACCGCCTCGTCCATGCCCATTTCCCGGGTGCTGACGGCGTGGTTTTCCCGGATCCTTGTATTGACCTCATTCTCTATGGCGGACAGTTCCTCCGGGGTGATGGCGCTAAAATGGGTAAAGTCAAACCGGAACCGCTCCGGGGTCACCAGGGACCCGGACTGCTTGACATGGTCGCCTAGAACACTTCGCAGGGCCGAATGAAGAATATGGGTGGCGGAATGGTTGATGGCCGTAGCCTGGCGCAGGGACGCATCCACCTTCAGGGTGAATGTGTCCCCTTTTTTGCACTGGCCGGAGGTCACCCGGCCTTTATGGATGAAAAGCCCGGAAGGATCTTTCACCGTATCCGTAATTTCAATAATGCAATCATCGTTTTCAAATTTGCCTTTGTCGCCCACCTGGCCGCCGGATTCTGCGTAGAATACGGTTTCGGGGGTGACAACTTCGATCACATCGCCTGCGGCGGCCGTTTCGGCCTCCTTCTCCTCTTTCACCACGATGAGCAGTTCGGCATCCATTTCAAGGCGGTCATAGCCCTTGAAGGCGGTTTTAACACCGGCGGAGGTCAGCGGCTTGTAGGCATCCCCCACCCCTGCAAATTTCTTCTTGGACTTGCTCCTTGCCTTCTGCTCTGCCATGGCCGCATCAAAGCCTGCCATATCCAGATCGATATCCATTTCCTTGACATGGTCCTGGATGATGTCCACCGGGAAACCGAAGGTATCGTAGAGCTTGAAAATGACGGTGCCGGGAATGGTCTTTCCATTTTTGTTCTGGATATCCTCGATGGTGCCTTCCAGCAGTTTCATGCCGGTGCCCAGGGTTTCCAGGAATTTTTCTTCTTCGTTTTTCACCACGTTGAGGATGAAGGCCGCAGAATCCTTAAGCTCGGGATAGGCCTCATCCATGATGGAAAATACGGTCTGGACCGTCTCATGGAGAAAGGGTTTTTTCAGGCCGATGCTGCGGCCGTAGCGGATGGCCCGGCGCATGATGCGGCGCAGCACATATCCCCTGCCCTCGTTGGAGGGAAGCACCCCGTCGCTGATCAGAAAGGCCGATGCCCTGGAATGGTCGGCAATGACCTTCATGGCCACCTCCACCTCCTTGGACTCGCCCCGTTTCTTCCCGGCCAGTTCCCCCACCTTGTCCATGATGGGGGTGAACAGGTCGGTGTCAAAGTTGGTGGGCACCCCCTGGAGTACGGAGATGATCCGTTCCAGGCCCATGCCCGTATCGATACTGGGTTTGGGAAGGGGTGTCATCTTGCCGTCTTCGCTTCTTTCAAACTGCATGAATACCAGGTTCCACAGCTCCAGCCACCGGTCGCAGTCGCAGCCCACGGCGCAGTTGGGATCGTCGCAGCCGAATTCCTCGCCCCGGTCGATATGGATTTCGGAACAGGGGCCGCAGGGGCCGGTGTCGCCCATGGCCCAGAAGTTGTCTTCCTCTCCCAGGCGGGAGATGCGTTCTTCGGGTACCCCCATCTTGTCCCGCCAGATTTCATAGGCTTCGTCGTCATCCTTGTAAACGGAGACATGGAGTTTTTCCGCGTCAAACCCGTAGCCGTTGGTGAGCAGGTCCCAGCCGAATTCAATGGCCTCTTCCTTAAAATAATCGCCAAAGGAGAAATTGCCCAGCATTTCAAAAAAGGTGTGGTGGCGGGCGGTGTACCCGACGTTTTCCAGGTCGTTGTGCTTGCCCCCTGCCCTGACGCATTTCTGGGCCGTAACCGCCGTGGAATAGTCCCGTTTTTCGTCACCGGTGAACACCCGTTTGAACTGGACCATACCCGCATTTACAAACAGCAGGGTGGGGTCGTCCTGGGGCACCAGTGAAGAGGACCGGACCTGGCGGTGGTTATGTTTCTTGAAATACTCTAAAAAGATTTTCCTGGCTTCATTTCCTGTCATAGTCTATAGGCTCCTGCTCACAGTATTTATACGCCGGCCGTTTTATACGTCCAGCAGTCCGTCTTTTTTGGTTTCTTTGGTTTCAGGCCCGGCAATCCCAAGTTCCTCTCTGACTTTCAGCTCGATGGCGTCAAAAATATCGGGATTGTCGATCAAAAAGGCCTTTACATTCTCACGGCCCTGACCGATGCGCTCTCCGTTGTATGAGTACCAGGAACCGCTCTTGTCCACCACATCCAGTTCTACGCCCATGTCCAGCAGGTCCCCGGTTCTGGAGATGCCTTCCCCGTACATCAGGTCGAACTCCACATTTTTGAAGGGGGGGGCCAGCTTATTTTTGACCACCTTGACCCGGGTACGGTTGCCGATGACATCCTGGCCTTCCTTGATGGCGGCGGCCTTCCGGATTTCAAGGCGCATGGAGGCGTAGAATTTCAAAGCGTTGCCGCCGGTGGTGGTTTCGGGGTTGCCGTAGACCACGCCGATCTTCATACGGATCTGGTTGATGAAAATAATGGTGGTGTTGGTCTTGCCGATGGTGGCGGTGAGTTTTCTCAAGGCCTGGGACATGAGTCGGGCCTGGAGTCCCATGTGGGAATCCCCCATTTCGCCTTCGATTTCGGACCGGGGCACCAGGGCGGCCACAGAGTCTACAATCATGATATCGATCCCGCCGCTTCTCACCAGCATGTCGGCGATTTCCAGGGCCTGCTCACCCGTGTCGGGCTGGGAAACCAGAAGTTCATCGCAGTCCACGCCCAGCCGTTTGGCATAGGAGACATCCAGGGCGTGCTCGGCGTCGATGAAAGCTGCGATGCCGCCGCTTCTCTGGGCCTGGGCCACGGCATGCAGGGCCAGGGTGGTTTTACCCGAAGATTCCGGCCCGTAGATTTCAATGACCCGCCCCCGGGGATATCCGCCCACGCCCAGGGCCTTATCCAGGGCCAGGGAACCGGAACGGATCACGGGCACATCTTCGATCTCTCTGCCGCCCAGCTTCATGATGGAGCCCTTGCCGAACTGACGTTCGATCTGGCTCATGGCGGTCTGTACCGCTTTTTCCTTATCTTTATTCATATCCACCATTTATATATCTCCTATAAAGCGCCCGGTCCCATGATTCCGGTCAGGCACACCAGTTTGAGCAGGAGGGCTGCCAGCACCCCTGCCATGATATCATCCAGCATTACGCCGGCCCCGCCTGAAAAATTTTTCTCAAACCAGCGGACCGGCACAGGTTTTATAATGTCAAAGCAGCGAAAGGCTGCGAACCCGGCGACCAGGGTAACCGGCGTTGCCGGCACAAGGCTCATGGCAACGCAATACCCCGCCATTTCATCAATGACAATGCACCCGGGATCTTTGAGTTTCAAAATCATCTCCGCCCGGTGGGCGAGCCACACCCCGGCCAGGATGAGGGTTGCCATAAAAAACCCCCATGCGCCGGGATAGCCGTTTAACCCGTCCATGGCCAGAACCAGGGGGATACCCGCCAATGTTCCGAAGGTGCCGGGCGCCACCGGTATCCGTCCCAGGCCGAAGCCTGTGGCCAGAAATAGAATCAGTTTATCCGGCATCTGCAGTGTCCGCCTTTTTTCCGTCCTGGTTTTGTATAATCGGCGCCCCTTCTCTGTCAAGGGGATTCAGCGGATTGGCCTGGACCTGAACCCTCTCATAGACCCTGTGCAGGGGGAGGTCATGGTCCAGCGCCTTTTTCCTGCAGTCCTCGTATTCGGGAAGGATGCGAACATCGCCATTGGGATCAATGATTTTTTTTACCTGAATCCGCCCCAGATCGGTGTCCGCCGCCATGGTTTCCCTGGGCAGAACCATCCGGTCCCATACCTTGTACCTCAGCCCGATGGCCGTGGTCTGGGTGAGGATGAATGGTGCCATCTCATCCAGGTCGTCCTCCCGGCAGATCACTTCCAGCCGGGTGGCGGGCCGGTTCTTTTTCATGAAAATCGGGGTGAAACTGACATCCAGGGCCCCCTTCTCCAGAAGCCGGTCCATGACAAACCCAAGGATCTCGGGGTTCATGTCATCCACATGGGTGTGAATCACCATAACCCGGTCCCTGAGGATATGTTCCCCCGGCATCTGGTCGGTCCTGCCCGCATTTTCCACGGGCCGGCCGAGAACCATGCGCAGTATATTGGGGGTCGAGGCGCCGGTATCCCGCTTGCCCGCCCCGTAGCCGGTCTTGGTGATTTCCATTTCGGGCATGGACCCGAAGGCCTCGGCCAGCGTGGCCACGATGGCCGCCCCCGTGGGGGTTACAATTTCTGTTTTTGCATCGGACTGGGTCACGGGCAGTCCCTTGAGAACGGCCAGGGTGGCGGGAACGGGCACGGGAATGGTGCCGTGGGCACATTCAATGGTGCCTGAACCCAAAGGAATCTTCGAAGCCACCACCCGGGAGACCCCCAGGTAATCCATCCCAAGGAAGGTGCCGATGATGTCCACCAGGGAATCAATCCCGCCGATCTCATGGAAATGGACATGGTCGATGTCTTTGCCGTGGATATGGGCCTCGGCAAGGGCAATCTTTTTGAAGGCGGCCAGGGCATTGGCCTTGACCTTTTCCGGCAGGTCCCCGTTCTCAATCATGGCACGGATATCGGCATAATGGCGGTGGGCCTTATGATCCGTAACATCCACATGGAGATTTACCGCCCGCAGGTGGCTGGGAAAGACAATCTCACTCCTCAGTTCAAACCCGTCCAGAACCGGTGCAAGCTTTGCGCTCAGCCAGTCCAGGGGCACCCCGAGATCCACCAGGGCCCCCAGGGCCATGTCTCCGGCAATGCCGGAGACCATATCCAGGTAAAGGATCATGCCTGGCCCTCTCCTGCGGCGTGAAGCCTGAGAATCTCAAGTACGAGCTGGGTGCAGCTGACCATGTCCCCGAGCTTGATGGATTCCTTCAGGGTATGGACATCGGTCATGCCCGTGCCCAGGACGCCGGCCACAATGCCTTTTCCGAAAAATATATTGGCGTCGGCCCCGCCGCCGATGGTTTTGCTTTCAAGGGGGCGCCCCAGATTGCCTGCGGCCTTGCGTGCCAGGACAATGGCAGTATGGTCTTCTGGAATATTGGTGTTGGGGAAATCCTGCTCCACGATCATTTCCACCTGGGGCAGTGTCTGGCCGATCCCGCGCATGGATGCGGCGGTCTCCTCAAAAATGGAGACAATATTTCCAGTGACCTTTTCCAGGGTTTCCATGTTATGGGACCTGGCTTCCCCGTGGACTTCCACATATTCGGGTACGATATTGGTGGCCATTCCCCCGGAGATCAGGCCCAGATTGCAGGTGGTCACCTCGTCTATCCGGCCCAGTTCCATTTTGGCAATGGCCTTCGATGCCGTATATATGGCTGAAATTCCCTTTTCCGGCGCAGCGCCGGCATGGGCGGCCTTGCCGTAAATTTTGGCCGTGATCTTATTGGCCGACGGCGCCCGGGTCACAATGCCCTCGGTATCCGTTGAATCCAGGATATAACCGAATTTGGAATCAATGAGGGAGAGGTCGATGTTTTTGGCCCCGACAAGGCCGATCTCTTCGCAGACGGTGAACACCAGTTCCACCGGAGGACAGGGTAGATTGTTCTCTTTGATCACATCCATGACTTCAAGGATGATGGCCAGAGCCGACTTGTCGTCGGATCCCAGAATGGTGGTGCCATCGCTGGTGAACACGCCGTCCTTGAACTGGACCTTCACCCCCTTGCCCGGCACCACGGTGTCCATGTGGCCGGAAAGGAAAATAGGCGGCACATCAGCATTACCCTTGAACTTAGCCACAAGGTTGCCGCAGTCGCCCTCAACTTTTTCAGCGGCGCCGTCAAAGCGGACCTCGGCCCCCATGTCCTTTAAAATTTTTTCAAGCACCCCGGCGACTTCCGCCTCATGGCGGGATTCAGAATCAATCTGTGCCAGCATGGTAAACCGTTCGGCCAGTCGTTTTTCATTTATCATCACTCATTCCTTGTACAAACTTAGGTATTTCCGAAAACGGATCAAAAGTTCATTTATACTAGACTTCACCGGGTAATGCCAGCCCCCGGATAATGATAATTCACCAGCGGTATTGGTTCTCCCTATAGAATTACTAAATTACTATTCAAATTATCATTTTGACGAAACACCACGAACCGGCCTAACACAGCAGCGAATAATAACCATTGATAAGGAGAACTGATGCGATTCATTGAAAATGTAAAGAAAGACTTTACCACCACGACATGGGCCCTCATGCCCGTGGCCATTGCTGTCAACATTGTCATCGGGCAGATTGTCGCAACCCTGAAACTGCCGGTCTACCTGGATACCATCGGAACCATTCTGGTGGGCGCGGTATGCGGCCCCTGGGCCGGCGCCCTGACCGGTGCCCTGTCCAATGCTGTCTGGGGATTGTTTTCCCCTTCCGCCCTTCCCTTTATACCCGTGGCTGCCTGGATCGGGTTTGCCGCCGGGTGGTGCGCCAGGATGGGACTGTACAATAAATGGTACACGGCGGCCCTGGCCGGCCTGATCATTGCCGTGACCACCCCTTTTGTGGCCACCCCCATCGTTGTATATGTTTACGGCGGGGTTGAGGGTAGCGGCGCGTCCCTGATCACAGCCGTTCTCATCAAATCCGGCCATAAAATCACCTCTGCCGCATTTTATAAAAATATGATGGTGGAGCCCTTTGATAAAATCCCCTCCGCCCTGGCTGCATTTGTGCTGGCATCCAGGCTGCCTGCAAGATTCAAACAGCGGCTGCCCCTGCCGGCAAAGGCCTGATCCGGGTCTATGAAGCGATCTGCCCTGAATCCTTTGACCATTCTGGCAGGGGTGGCAGCCCTTGTCGTCCTGGCCTTTATGGCACCGGATTTCCGCTGCAGCCTCGGCCTGTTCTCAATGGCCGTTCTTCCGGCCGCCGCAGCTGGCCGCTGTATGGTTGATATGGCAGTGATGCTGGCCAAATTTCTGGGACCATTCTGCCTTTTTCTTTTCCCCATTCACGCACTGGTGATACCCGGAGACGCCCCCCCTCTCCTTATCTGGGGAGTATCCGTCAACATCGGCGGCATCCATCATGCCGCACTGATCACGACGCGGCTGATGGTCATGACAGGCAGTGTTTTCCTTTTATTCAGGGCCGTCCACCCGGGAACCCTGCTCAGGGTGCTGACAGACCGCGGCCTGCCCTGGGGTCCGGCCTATGTGATCTGCGCCACCCTGCAGCTTCTGCCCCGGATGAAACAGCGTGCAGCGACCATCATCCAGGCCCAGCAGTCCAGGGGGCTGAACATATCCGGCGGGCCGCTATCCCGGGCCCGCGCCCTGATCCCCCTGGCAGGTCCCCTGCTCTTCGGAATGCTGGCCGAGGTTGAACAGCGCGCCCTGGCACTGGAGTTGAAACAACGTGCCTGCAGCAGCAGGCGGACAAGCTACCGGATCATCCCGGATTCAAAAGGACAGGCCCGGTTCCGGTGGTTCTGCCTGGCAGCGGTCCTGGGGGCAGGAGGACTACGATTATGGCTGTACTTGTATTAAAGGCGGTAAGCTTCACCCATGACGGCCGGCAACGCCCTGCCCTTGACCATGTTGACCTGACCCTGGACCGGGGCGAATTTGCAGTTGTGTCCGGCGCCTCGGGAAGCGGAAAGACATCGCTGTGCTACCTGGCTGCCGGGTTGATCCCGGACATTATCAGAGGCAGACTTGGGGGCAGTGCCCAGGGAGTCACAGGCTGCCCCGCCGGCCTGATGCTCCAAAATCCCCATGCCCAGTTATCGGGTATGGCATTCACGGCAGAGGAGGAAGTGGCAATGGCCTTGGAAAACCAGGGCATTGCCCCGGCCCGGATGGAAGCCCTTATCCGCCGGGCCATGGACCTGGCCGGTGTCAGCGGCCTGGCAGACCGGGACCCTGCTGACCTGTCCGGAGGCCAGGTCCAGCGCCTGGTTCTGGCTGCAGTCCTTGCCCCCCGCCCGGATCTCCTTGTCCTTGACGAACC
Organism: Desulfobacter sp.; assembly: GCA_028768525.1. Classification (NCBI taxonomy): domain Bacteria; kingdom Pseudomonadati; phylum Thermodesulfobacteriota; class Desulfobacteria; order Desulfobacterales; family Desulfobacteraceae; genus Desulfobacter; species Desulfobacter sp. The sequence continues at coordinate 394,073 of CP054837.1, forward strand.
CGCCAGCCAGATGGATCCCATGGGCAGGGAAGGAGTGTACCGCCTGGCCCGGCACCTGGCAGACCAAGGCAGGACCGTACTCATGGCGGACAAGGACCTGGAACGGGCGGCCCGGTTTGCCCACCGGCTGGTGGTGATGGACAAAGGGGCGATTGTTCTGGACGGGCCGGCACCTGCCATTGCCGCCCATAGTGACATTCCAGAACTCGGCCTCATACCGCCCCGGTACACCACCGCGGCCCGCATGGCCAGGGACCGGGATCTATGGCCTGTAGACCGTGGCCTGCCCGCCACCCTGGCCCAGGCAGAAAAAGGATTTTCAACCCCATGAAGATATCCATTGAGCAGATCAGCTACACCTATCCCGGGGGCAGCAGGGCATTGGACAGGATCAGCCTGGACATTGAACCCGGAACCGTCTCGGCCCTGATGGGCGGCAACGGGGCCGGCAAAACCACCCTGGCCAGACACCTTAACGGGCTTCTGACACCGGACCGGGGCCGGATCACCCTGGGCGGTACCGATACCCGGGGCATACCGGCCGGGGCCCTGGCCGCCAGAACTGCCTATATGTTCCAAAACCCGGATGACCAGCTCTTTTCGGCAACAGTAGACGAAGAGGTCAGGTTCGGCCCATTAAACCTGGGTTACGACAATGAGGATGTCGACAGGCTGGTGGACACGGCACTCTCCCTTTCCGGGCTGACCGCACGGGCCCAGGCCAACCCGGCCGACCTGCCCCGGAGTCAAAAGCGGCTCTGCTGCCTGGCCGGTGTGGTTGCCATGGACTCGGACTGTTATATCCTCGATGAACCCACCCAGGGACTTGACCAAAGGGATACCCGCCGGGTGGAAGAGATCCTCGGCTACCTTTCCCAAAAAAACAAAACCATTATTATCATCACCCACGATCCCGACTTTGCGGCGGAGCAGGCCAGTTACGGCATTGTCCTCAACCAGGGGCGGCTGGCTGCCCATGACCGGCTGGACAGGATATTTTCCCGGCCCGGGCAATGCAGGAAATGGGGCGTCCAGGCCCCGCAGATGGCCCGTCTCGGCCGGGCCCTGGATATGGATCCGCTCCCCCTGACCCCCGGCGATTTTGTCAACCAATTTGAAAAAAAGAAATATCATGAACAGAAATAAACAGATTCTTGTCGTTTCCGGCTGTATCCTGAATGCCAATGCAAAAATTTTACCCCTTGCCACCTACAGGGGGGCCAACCTGGAGTTTCTGATGCCCTGGCTGGAAAAAGGTGCCGGAATTGTCCAGCTGCCCTGCCCTGAAACCGGTTTTCTGGGCATGAAACGGTGGGGAATGACCCGGGAGCAATACGACACACCGGCCTACCGCAGCCACTGCAGAAAAATCATCCGGCCCGCCCTCCTGGAGATCGAGGCCTATGCAGAGGCCGGATACACACTGGCCGGGGTGGCCGGGGTCATGGGCAGCCCCAGCTGCGGGGTCAAAAAGACCTGCCTGGGCTTTACCGGAGGGGAGATCGGCTGCGGGGATATCAACGCACAGGTGGACCGCCTCCGCATGGCCGACGGCCCCGGTGTGTTCATGGAGATACTGAAAGAATCGTTTCGGGACCTGAAACTGGACATTGATTTCTTCGATGTACCGGACCCGAGTCCCGCCTGAATTATTTTTTCTCGGAAAAAATTTCAGCCATCATGCACCGGGCACTGCCCCCGCCCACGGATTCAATCACGGTGAGATCCATGGGCAGAATCTCGCCATAGGATTCCAGCCGTTTGATCTGATCGGGGTTAAACCCGTCATATGCGCTCTGGGACATGACAATGAGATGGCGGCCGCCTGCGGAATTTACCTGGAGAATATTGCCGCAAAAATGTTGCTCCATCTGGTCCATGGAAATCTCAATCACCTCGAATTCCTTTTCCAGGGTTGATTTTACCAGTTTGCGCTCTTCCGGATTGCTGATGCAGTCCAGGCAGATCACGGCATATTTATCCCCGATGCTCATCATCACATTGGCATGGTAAATGGGGGTGCCGGTGGAGCTTTGGGTGTCAAACATGATGCCCTTTTCGAAAAAGCGCAGGCGGATGAAATTGTCAAATTGTTCGGGATGGCACCGCTGGGACCGGGCCCCGTAGACCACCTCGGCCCTATGGTCGATGATCATGGCACCGGTTCCCTCCAGGAACCGCTTTTTTTCTTCCAGTTCCCCCACATGGAGAACGTTCCGGATCTTGTACCCGTTAGCCTTCAGCAACTTTTCCACATCTTCGGGCCGGCGCTCGTACCGGCGGTTCATGGCCGCCATGGGATAGGTGATCAGGGTGCCGTCATGCTCGGTGGAGAACCAATTGTTGGGAAAGATGGCGTCCGGCGTCTTGGGATAGGGTTTCTCCGGCTTTTCCAGGATGAGGACGGTCACGCCTTCGGCCCTGAGCCGGTCCACCATTGTCTGAAACTCCTTATTGGCCGCTTCATTGATCTCCTGCTCGGACATATCCGGGCGGCGCTGGAATTCATTGTCCTGCCCTGTTTCCTCATTGAATCCGAAATCATAAGGTCTGACCATTAGAATGGTGTCGGTGGTTCTGGATACGTCTAACATCTTTGGCCCTCATTTTCTGGTAAATTCAGTTGTCAATGAATGATGGCTCCTGGTAGCATTTTCACCGTCCAAGGTCAAGATGGAAAACGCCCGGGGGCGGGCCCAGCACCCATATTTCAAAAAAACAGCCAGCGCCTTTGAAATATGGAACAAATCGGATATAATCAAAATTTTAATTAACCAGGCACCCAACAGAGATTATGAATCTAAAACGGAAAAAACAGTGATGGAAAAATCTGGCGACCATCTTTTTTTCCCACTGGCTCAGTTGAGCAAATCCGAAAGCATTTTCAGCGGAACGGATAGAGAAGAATTCTCTATAAAATACAAGCCCATCATGATGCCCATTCTGGGTAAGCAATTGGCGGTAAACACCTATTATGCCAATGACCTTATTGCGGCAGCCAACACCCCCATCACCATTGAACTGCTCAGAATATTTGATGACCTTAAAATCAATTTCAAGGTCAACCGCTATGATGTTACCCATGAGGACCGGGACCATGCCCTGGACCTTGCCATGGCCGAAATCATCCAAAGCAAACGCAGCTTTCTGGATCAATTGGATGAGCAGGACTTTCCCGCGATTCAAACCCGGGTAGAGACATTTCTGAAAAACACGCTGGGAAGCCCTAAAATCAAACAGTTTGAAAATCATTTCCAAGAAGTTAAAGGGTATCTGCAGATGGCGAACAGTGCGATTTCTTCGGACCAGAAATTCATTGGAACCGCAGCAGCGCTGGATCGTATCTATCAAAATGAAAAAGAAAAATTCAAACTAAAGAAAATGGAATCAGGGGAAACCATTGACCATATTATTAAAACCTGCTGGCTGTCATTGATTATTGCCGATGCCCTGGAGGATTTCGATGAAAAAGAGTGTGAAACCCTGAGCATCATATGCATGGGCCACGACGGCGGCAAATGTCTGATCCCAAAGGACATTCTCTACAAGCAGGGACGTCATACCCAGATAGAATCAGACATCATGAAAAGCCATGTGCTTCTTTCTTATATTCTTTCATCTGACAACCAGCACAGACCAAGCCTTGAGTCTTTTGCCATGGCCTTACACCACCAAAAAGAGAACCCGGACCTGCCGCAAAGTTACAGCATTTTAGAAGAATGCCGTACCTCGTTTTATCAGTATCTGACCCCGGAAGCCCAGAATCAGTTAAATGAGACCTATCATTTAACCAAAAAATACTACCGGGTCATCAGTATTGCCGATACCTTTGAGGCCATTTCCGCAGAACGGGTATATAAAAAAGCGTCATCCATCGGAAAAACCCTGAAAATCATGCTCAAGGAGGACAAGAACAACAACTTTTTTTACACCCCCTATTTGAATGCTTTCATCAAAGTGTTATTGAACCGGTTCTTTCCCCATAATCTGCTTTTTACCATTTCCAACGAATTCATAGAAACTTTTTTAGCCAGTAACCAGCTAAGCCCCCAGGAAAAATCCTTTTATAAATCCACCTATAAAGGCATCATTATCAACTCCTGCTCTACCCTGGACCAGACCCTGGATTGCGTGGTTTACAATATTCAGAACAAAAACGTGGTCCATAATCTCAAAGTCTCTCCGGATTTTTTCCTGGATCAGATATACCTGTAAAACCGGCAGTTCCGGCGATTCAAGCTTGGCTTTCAAGAATTTTCAGGGGAGAACTTCTTCTGGTAACCTTAATTATTTACCTTTTCTAAGTTCCGTGACACACCTGCCGCCGATCCCCCAGTTATCCGTATTAACCTCATCAATGACAACCACCGTCGTCGAAGGATTTTTATCCAGCACATCAACCAGTAGCTGAGTCACCCCCTGGATCAGTTTTGATTTTTGATCTTTGGTTACATTTTCATCTGTAATCTTAATATTGACGTACGGCATTTTCCCCTCCACTCATAATATCGCATTACCCGATCATCCGCCCCCCGCTGACCACACCGTGGCAGCGGCAGGCCGTTGCCACGAAAAAGGGCCCGCAATGTGCTGCGACCCTGTCCCTGAGCTGAAACAGGGATGAAGGCCTGTACCCTCCGACCCCCGGTCCCAGCTGCTGGCTTTGAATCACAAAGGGAACAATCCCCTTCCAGTCCACTTCGGCCAGGATGCGGAACATATCCGGTTTCCTGGGTTTGCCGGTCTTGGTGCATCTGTCGTCGGGTTCATTGCAATTGGGCGGGCAGATGAAATCGGCATGGCTGACATAGATATCCCCTGTGGGGCCGTCCATGGGATTGGGGAAAAAGGATTTGATGCCCTGGGGCAGGTCCAGGGAAACCGCCCGGTCCCGGCCAAGATGCCGCCGGCACCATTCCCAGGCCAGGTGAACCGGCACTGCGGGCACCACCCAGTCCGGCCCCGCCCCCCGGGTCAGGCGGCTGCAGAGGAAATCAATGCCGTCCCGGGCCGATGTCCGGCACCCCAGCCCCTGGGCATCCACCAGGGATGCGCGGTCCCGATCTACCATCAGTATATCTAAATCCCGCTCCTGCTTCATCAGCCACTTGGCCGCCCTCAATCCGAATTTCCCGGCACCTATGATCCATATATTTTCCATGAAAAACTTATCCTATGAACCTGTTTTCCTGTCAAGGCGGTAGAAAAAACCGTTTGACATTGGAAAACTTATAGCTTACGTAAACGTCAAGTTTAGGTTTATTCAAAGGAAGCGCCATGAATGATAAAAAAACCACAACCTTCACCATTTCCCAGATTGCCGATCAATTGGATATTTCCACCAGAACCGTAAGATTTTACGAAGAAAAAGGACTGATCAGCCCCGGCAGGACCCCGGGCAACCAGCGCATCTACACCCCCAGGAACAAGGCCCGGCTGAAACTCATTCTCAGGGGCAAGCGATTCGGGTTCAGCCTTGAAGAAATTGCAGAGATGATCGGCATGGCCGACACCAGCGTGGATGAAATCGATCAGATTGAACGGAGCCTGGCATTCGGGGAAACCAAACTAAAGGAGATCCAGGACAGAAAAAAAGAATTGTCATTATTGGAGCAGGATATCCTGGCCACCCGGGACAAACTGCTCAAACGGAAAAAAGAGCTTGAACAAAAGGAGGAAAAGCCATGACAGTGATCGAGATTGTTGAACAAAATGCTCGCCGGTTTCCGGATAAACCGGCCCTGTGCGACATGTCCCGGGAGTTCACATTCAGCCAGGTTTTTGAAAAAGCAAAGCAGGCCTCGGCCCTGTTCCAGGGGGCCGGCATACAAAAGGGGGATGTGGTGGCCCTCATGGGCCAGAACTCCTTTGACTGGGTCTTTTCCTATTTCGGTATCCTCATGGCCGGGGGCGTGGTGGTGCCGGTGAACCACAAACTGACGGCTCCGGAAGCGGCATACATTCTCAGGGACAGCGGGGCAAAACTCCTTTTATTTGACGGGCAGCTGGCCCAGGTGGCCCATAACCTGGACCTGGATATTCCCCAAATGGCCATGGACAGCCCTGCTCCGTCCACCCCCCTGCTTTGGGAGCACGCCGCCAAAGCTTTAGAGCCGGTAACCATAGAGGAAAATGACCTGGCCCAGATTCTTTATACCTCCGGCACCACAGGCAATCCCAAAGGCTGTTTGCACACCCACGCCGGCGTGGTCGCGGCTGGAATAACCGGGGCCCGGGCAGTCGACCTTGATCAGTCCGACCGGATGCTGGTGGCCATGCCCATCTGGCACTCCTCCCCGCTGAACAACTGGTTCATGGGCATCACCCATGTGGGCGGCACCACCGTGCTGATCCGCGAATACCATCCCCTCCACTTCCTGGAGGCGGTCCAGAACAGGAAATGCACGGCCTATTTCGGTGCACCCATCTCCTATATCATGCCCATGCAGGTGATTCCCAACTTCGGGGATTATGATCTATCTTCAATGAAGGCATGGATATACGGAGGCGGCCCCATTGCCCCTGAAACCGTAAAAAAACTGACTGCCGCCTATAAATCCGACCGGTTCTTCCAGGTTTACGGAATGACCGAGTCCGGCCCCACCGGCGCGGTGCTCCGCCCCGAGGACCATCAAAAACACGCCGGCTCCATTGGCTGCCGGGCATTGCCGGGCGCAAGTCTGAAGGTAATGAAGAACCAGAATTCCCAGGCCGGCCCCGGGGAAACCGGCGAAATCTGGCTTCAGGCCGGTTCCATGATGAAAGGCTACCTCAACCGGCCAGATGCCACGAAGGCGGCCTTCCACGACGGCTGGTACAAAACCGGGGACATGGCCAGCATCGACCAGGACGGTTACCTCTTCATCGTGGACCGGATCAAGGACATGATCGTCACCGGCGGAGAAAACGTCTATTCAAAGGAGGTGGAAGACAAAATCATGGAACACCCCCATGTGGCCGAAGCTGCGGTCATCGGCACCCCGCATCCGGACTGGGGCGAAACCGTCCATGCAGCCGTGGTGGCCGCCCAGGGCCAGGATATCACTGAGGCCGAACTGGACGAGTTTCTCTCCCAGCGGCTGGCAAAATTCAAAATACCCAAAATCTACCACCTTTTACCGGAACTCCCCCACACCCCTTCGGGCAAGGTGATGAAATATAAACTCAGAGAAGACTTAAAAAAATAGGAGACACGGATGTTCGAATATCTACTCACCGATGAACAAAAGGCGCTCCAGGCCGAAGCCAGGGAATTTGTAAAGAGTATTCCCAGAAAAATGATTCTTGACATGGACAAGGACAAAATCCAGTTTCCCAAGGAATTTCTCCAGGAGGCGGGGCGCCGGAACCTCATGGGCTGCCGTTACCCAAAGGAATGGGGCGGCAGAGGGCTTGACTGGGTCTCCACCTGTATGGTCATGGAGGAAGTCGGGGTACTGGGCTATATATTTGCCTGCACCTTTGGCGTGGGTGCAGAACTGGTCTGCGACGCCATCATCCTCCACGGCACCGACGCCCAGAAGGCAAAATACGTAAAACCCCTGCTGCGGGGTGACATATTTGCCGCCGAATGCCTGACCGAACCCAGGGGCGGATCTGACTTTTTCGGCACCACGACCACCGCAGAAGACAAGGGAGACCATTTTCTGCTTAACGGCCAGAAACGTTTCATCGTCGGCGGCGAAGGCGCAGATTATTTCCTGGTCTATGCCCGCACCGATCCGGATGCAGAGCCCAGGGACGGGATTTCCTGTTTCATTGTTGACCGCACCCAAGGGGTAAAAACAGAATACCTGTACGGACTTATGGGCTGCCGGGGCGGCGGCGCCGCCCGCATGGTATTCAAAGATGTGGTGGTCCCCAAAGAAAACCTGCTGGGCGGGCTCAACCAGGGCGTGAAAGTCTTTAACACCATGATGATCCCGGAACGCCTGGGCACCGCCGCCATGACCATCGGTGCCGCCATCCCGGCCGTGGATGTGGCCACAGGCTACACCTCCAAGCGGAAAGCCTTCGGCCGGCCAGTGGCCGCTTTCCAGGGCGTCTCTTTCCAGGTTGCCGAAGCGGTCACCCTCCTGGATGCGGCCCGGGCCATGATTTACACAACGGCCAGGGCCGTGGATGCCGGCATCGATTCCAAGCAGATCCGCCGCCTGGTGTCTGAATCCAAAAAATTTGTCACTGAATCCTGCCAGAAAGCCGCCCACAATGCCATGCAGGTCATGGGCGGCATCGGTTACACCGACATTTACCCGGTGGAGCGAATCTTCAGGGACCTGCGCCTGGCCTCCATCTGGACCGGCACCAATGAGGTCATGTCCATGATCATTGCCAATGAATGGTATAAGGAATACTGGAAGGAGAAAAACAATCCCAGAATAAGGGATATGGAAATGGATGCAGCCGCTGCCCATGAAACGGAAGAAAAAATCTATGAATAATCCGCCACTTAGCTGCGGAAAGGCCTTTGCAGCCTTGTTTTCGACTTAAAACCCATTGACAAAAAAGGATCTTCAGGTATACTGGAGATCCTTTTTGCGGAGGCACGCCCAGTACTGGTGACTGGCCCGGACTTCAAATCCGGTGTGGGGGGCTAATACCCTCCCGGGTGGGTTCGATTCCCATGTGCCTCCGCCATTTTTTTATATGGCCTATCCTACCGTTTTTCTCAAAAAATCTGTACACAACAAATCATAGAAAGATTTAAAATCATACATTTTTTTTAAACAGAGTGTCTCTTTTTTATGCCATCTCGTGGGTCCGAAGTTTCCCATACATAGGCCAGTTATCTGGCATCCAGTGGCAAGGTCGACATCTACACACTAAAGGATCTCCTGGGACACTCCAGCATTAAGAAGACCCAGCGTTATGCTCACCTAATCAACGGTGCGTTAAGTAAGGCAGCTTGTGTTGCCGATGAGGTGTTCTGACCAGGACTTGGGATACTCATGCATTTTTCCTCTAAAAAATAAGGACTTCCCTGATTGACAGGTCTTATTGGTTTCTGTATTAGATGGTAGACTTGATGGGTTGCTTCTTTCACTTCCGTCTTCTTAGCAGAATCCGTTTAGCAACCCATGCTCTTATGTCAATCATAGATCACGTAATGCCGCATAAATGAAACATTACCCCCCTAAAGGAGGCAAGCATGATGTATCGCATGGTCAAGTACATCGCACCGATGGTTTTTGTTTTTTTAATGTTGACTGGAAACGCCGGTGCCGCACTGACCCGTATGGGAGACTTTGTATACGACGATATTGCAAACCAGTATTGGGTATCGGATCTGAGTAGATTTGCCGGGATGAGCTATGACCAACAGGTGAACGCTATCACAAATCTAAGCCTTCTGGCACCCGAGGAGATTGGAGGCTGGCGTATAGCAGGCCTTTCGGATATTATGAATCTGATGGGGCAGGGGCAGCCCATGTTCATTGGGAACTGGTCAAATCTTTTCAGTCCATTGGGAAATGGAACGAATGGCACTCAGTTTATCCAAGGGCGTATCGAAAGACTATCAACATGGTTCTACCGCTCGTTTATTATACAATACGATAGTTCATTACCTACAGCCTATACTAATGCTGAATATCTAATCACCGGAATACCATATCTGAATGGTGACGAGAGGATGTTTGAGGACTGGGGATCCCCGACCTCCTTCCTAGGGGCCTGGGTAGTGGCCGATGTTGCAAGTACCCCCTTACCCTCATCATTGTTTTTGTTCGGGGCTGCCCTGCCGGTTATCGTTTATTTCCGGCGAAGAAAAGAGGCGGCTTAAGGGGCATTCCCGACATACGAGTCGGGGACACCACCGAGAAGCCACGATCTTCTGTGACTCCCCGGCGATGCTGATGATTAACTTGTTGACTGCTCTGTTTTGCCTTTTACATCCGCTCCCATAAGTGTGACATTACCGGTGGTTTAGATTTTTATGCCGGTTTTTTGAACTTTTAAAGCACTATTACTCAAGTGTTTTGGGAGATCTGGAGCGACCAGAATAAATACACTTTAGTATACCACACTTCATTTTGATATAAGTTTTGGTTCCATTTTGTACTCATTTTTAGATGGCCTCATCTCATAAATAGCTATCTGTCTATCGAAAGCAATGTTGGTCAACTGTTCTTTATTTTCTTTCTTCATTTCATTACCTAAATAAATAGCTAATGGCTTTTTGAAAGGATAAGTCACACCAGCATTATTGTTTTTTTTTAAAACGATCAGTCTCCATTCTTTTTCGGCTCGCCAATCATAAGCTTTGTGTATAGTTGCAAAAAAAATGGCATTAATCATTTGCCTTTGGTCTTTGCTTTTGAAATACTGGGTGCTATCTAAAAAGGTCTTAACATATAATACGGGCCAAATGTTTGCCATTAAAGGGATATCTTTGCGAGACCTATTCAATTCGTAAACTAAACAAAATCCCTGATGCCTTTCTGCATAATGATACCACATTGGCATTGAATACGGATCTTCTGAAAAGCAACATATTCTAAACGTATCCCTTGCATCCTTACCCAACTGGGACCCTTTCTGTACGTTGAATTTCATTTCCATCTGAATAACTGAGTCTTCAAGCGCTCTCATACGCTCCCTCCCGGCCAAGGGATCTCTGTTTTTAATTACCTCTAAGTACGCTTTGATAGGGTCTTTATAAAATGAATTCTTATTGATTTCCTTATCTATATCAAACCCTTGAACATGCTTAAGTGCGCCTAATAATTCATTTCCCAAGATGGTGGAACGAGAGAACTGGTCTATATCAAATCTTAGGACCGTATCGTATGGATCATTAAACAAATTTGGATCTGCACACCAAACAGTATCGTTGAGAAGGTTATCAATAGTATTTTCATTAATTGAAAAATATTTAGCCAGTTTTTTGGGTGTATTTTTAGTTTTCAGATCTACACCTTTATCTAAGTTTAAGTCCTCAGGGTTGTTGCTAAATAGGTATCTGACCATCCTTTCTTTCCAACCTTCCATCCCCTAACTCCTCCTCGCCAACTTCGTGGCAAATATTGAAATCAGTCCACCTAGCATTATGTATCCTGTGATGACCTCTGCCATGACCCATTGGGCGGCAGTGGGGGTTTTGGGTGTTATGTCTCCGAATCCAAGGGTTGTGAAGGTGACTACGCTGTAATAAATCAGGGTGTCAAAGTCATAAAAATCGAGGTTGGGGATGACAAAGGCTTTTTCCCCAAGGCCAGCGAACATGGCAGCAAACCAAATGGCGATGAGAATTGACCAAAACACCCATAAAAGAATTGATTGACCACAGTCACTTGATACCCTCCAAAGATAGTATAAAACCTTATAAAGCCAGTCCGGTTGATTCTTTTTGAAAGTTTCAATGAAATCCTGATCCATCGCATATCTTCGAAATACTTGATTTCCGATACAAGACCCTACATTTATCCCATGAAAACTTTTGATTGTGTTATAGGAAAAAAACACTTGCCCCAATATTCTTATTTCTTTCGTATATTTAATATCAGCGACAATAGCCCGAGTGAAATCAGCATATACTAATAATGAATTTTGCAGGTTAGCTTGATTCATTGTTGCATCTTTTAAATCGGTCCAAAACAAATCTGCTCCTTGGAAGTCTGAAGCCTGCAAGTACGCTCCTTGGAAACGGGTCTGTTGTAGTTTTGAGTTCCTTAAGTTAGAAAATCCAAGCCTTGCTTTTTCTAAGTCGACGTTGGAAAGGTTCGCCCGTTCAAGATTTGTTCGGTTAAAATTTATCTTTAAAAAGCTAAATCGAATTTGTTTATTTTCATCACCTCTTTTAATAATATTATTGGACGAATGTGCTATTTTCTTATACAAACTGGATGGAGATAAGCGCTCTTTATGTATTTCTAAATCAACACAAGACAAATTTGGATTAATCTCTGGATTCTCATCTCTCCACTCATTCCATCCATCAACACCTTGTTCTAAAAGGACTCTAAGATGCTCAGGATTACCTTCAAATCCAGACTGATGTTCCTTTAGATACTCTTCCCACTCCTGATCAGTGAACTTCGGCATAGCAGAAACTCCCGTGAATCTGATTAAACTTGAAATAGAATACCAATGCCATATCCGAATGTGAACCGGATGTAAATAGAAGCCTGTTGAACTTATCGCCATGAGTGAAAAGGACAAGGGGGGCATCAGGCATTAGGCGTTATATTAATGGGATCTCAGATTTTTTCTAGCGTTTCTCATTTAAACGTGCTATCAAGTTTCCCATATGTTTCCCACGAGAACAAATAAGAAGAGACAACCCCAGAACATGGAACGCTCTACTACTGGCGTCGGCAAACGACTTTAAATCCGGTGCGGGGGGGGGCTAATACCCTCCCGGGTGGGCTCGACCCCCATGTGGTTCCGCCATTTTCTCATATAACACCAACAGCCTAACTTTGCTAAATTCATCCCAAAAATTTTCGATGGCAAAGCCAGAACAATCGAAGCCTCTTGGAAAAGATAAATTTCCTCCTTGCCATCCCGGCATCTGTAAGGATATTCTCCACAATTATTTTCGTTAAGCGATGCTGTGCGCTTAATTCAGCCATTATATGCAGAGTAGCAGATCAAGGAACAAAGCAATGGAACCTAAAAAAATATTAGTAACCCGGCAATTTCCAGAATCGGGACTGAATCTTCTTAGACAAGAAGGCTTTCAACTAACCGCCTGGGCAAAAGACAGGCCAATGACCCCAACTGAATTGGTTGATAATTGTCAGGGACACCAGGGTTTATTCTGTACTGTTACAGATGCAATCAGTCAAAAATTTTTGGATAAGTGCAACCAATTGGAGATTATTTCCCAGTATGCTGTCGGATATGACAATATTGATGTGGACCATGCAACAAGCCTTGGCATTCCGATCGCTTATACACCGGATATCATGACTGAGGCAACGGCAGATGTTGCTTTTGGCTTAATGATTGCCACAGCTCGAAAGATGTTTTTCAGCCATAAACTCATATTAAAGGGAGAATGGGGACCTTTTAAACCGAAAGCCAACTTGGGATTTGAGTTAACAGGTAAGACGTTAGGGGTTTTCGGAATGGGGCGAATTGGAATAGCCATGGCCAAACGATGCCGAAGGGCTTACGGGATGAATATTCTATATTGTAATCGGAGCCCGTATCCAGAAGTCGAAAAAGATCTGGGTGCCCAGAAAGTAAACTTTAAAACCCTGCTAGAAAAAAGTGATGTGGTCTCTGTCCACTGCCCGTTGACCGCTGAAACAAAAGGGATTTTTGGCAAGACGGCATTTGAGCAGATGAAATCATCAGCAATCTTTATTAATACAGCCAGGGGGCAGGTTCACAACCAGGTTGACCTTATTGAGGCCTTGGACAAAGGAGAAATCTGGGGGGCCGGCCTTGATGTCGCAGATCCTGAACCAATGAAAAATGACAATCCTTTGCTGTTTATGGAAAACACCTGCGTGCTACCGCATATCGGTTCAGCCACACATGAGGCCAGGGATGGCATGTCAAAACTGGCCGCCGAAAATATAATTGAATTTTATCGTACTGGATCAGCCACCAATATTATTAATCCACAGGTTTTTAACAAACATTGAAAGGAGCAAGCATTGAGAATAAGGCCTTGGACCGTTGTACTATTTATAGCCCTTGCCCTGACTTCAATCAGCCATGCAAAAAATACCACTGACAAAGGAGAGGCCATCACCATCGCCCATCCGAAAAAGGCGGGCATTGGGCAGCCTTTTCTTGTTCGATTGACATCATCTCAGGCCTTTGACAAGCTCTCTGTACATTGGATGGGGCGGGTGGTGATTCCATCCGTCTCCCAATGGAATGAACGTCATGTTGGGATTGCCATGTTGGGAACCGATATCCTCACCGTCAAATCAGGGCCCCAATCACTTGTTGTCCGGGCCTGGACAGGCGGAAAGGAGACAGTCTGGCATCGGTCCGTGAATATTGTTGCCCGGTCGTATCCCCGCCAAGAGCTTAATTTACCATCCAAAATGGTGACGCCCCCCGCGACTGAACTTAAACGGATCAAGGAAGAACGGGTGCGGACTCAAAAGGCCAAAGACACCTGGTCTGGCCAACGGCTGTGGCGGCTGCCTTTTCATCGGCCGGTTGGCGGGAAGACCACCAGCACCTATGGCCTGCAACGCATTCTGAACGGCAAACCCAAAAACCCTCACCGAGGAATAGATTTCAGGGCAATTAGAGGAACTGCCATAAAATCAGTTGCTGATGGTCGGGTCATTCTGGCTGAGTCCCACTATTTTGCTGGCAACTCACTGTATATCGATCACGGCAACGGCGTCATCTCTCTATATTTTCACCTGAGCAAATTTAACGTTTCTAAGGGGGAAATTGTAAAAAGAGGACAGATTATAGGGCTTGCCGGCAGTACAGGGCGGGCAACGGGTCCCCATCTCCATCTTTCCATCTCGGTACAGGGGCAATTGGTCGATCCGGCGCCGTTATTTGATGGGACAACCGATCAGTTGCTCAGGTAGAATAATTCTTACGGTTGTTTAGGCACGCTTTCCCCCCCATAAGTCTTTGACTGAAAAATATGGTATTCACCCGAACCTTTTGGGGAAATTGACCAGCGAATAAAACCAGCACAATTGACCGTGGGATCTATGGCATCGATAGCGTTTGTGTGATAGAAATCCTCGGAGGAGATAACTGATATGACAAACGATGAAAAATTTATGACAAAGGCCATTGAACTGGCAAAACAGGCGGTCGAGAGCGGCAATGAGCCGTTTGGTGCAGTACTCGTGAAAGATGAAAAAATTGTCTTTGAAAATGAAAACCAAATCTATACGAAGACAGATCCTACGTTCCACGCAGAGGCAGGGCTTTTGCACAGATTCTGCCAAGAAACGCACATCACAGACTTATCCAACTACACGCTGTATTCGAGTTGTGAGCCGTGCTTTATGTGCTGCGGTGCGATGGTATGGATGAAGGTGGGCAGACTTGTATATGGTGCGAGCGACATTGACCTGTGCGCCCTTCTTGGTGAAGAGGGCAGCCACTGCTGCGAGACAGTTTTCAGCAAGTCGCCTCACAAACCCAAAGTAACCAGTGGTATCCTGCGGGAGAAGAGCCTCAAGGTTATGGCCGAATACTTCGCCAACCATAAAAAGGGCTGATTGCTATGATTTTTCGAATGCCATTCGATTCTCAAAGAGCACAATTTTCCGGCCTTTCTCAGTGGAAATTTAATGAATCCATTTCATAACGCATACGAATTCCAGAATAAACTATTCAAAAAACTTGGTTTGGAAAATGAAAGCATCATCGGCAAATCTTTTTTTGACTGTGATTTTCATAATTGCAATTTTTCATATACCAATTTCGACTCAACCCTTTTTGAAGACTGTTCTTTTTCTCAATGTAACTTTTCTTTATCCAAGATGGTTAGGACGCAGATTCGAGGGGTCGTTTTCAGGAATTGTAAAATTGTAGGAGTTGATTTTCAAAAATGTGACCCCCTGATGATTGATTTCAAATTGGAGGAGTGTAATGTAAGAAGTTGTATTTTTTCAAATCTCTGCCTGAAAAAACACAGCTTTCACAAATCCGATTTAATCGAATGTGATTTTGTTAATTCAGATCTTTCGGAAGCCAATCTTTCCGAATCAGATTTTTCAGGGTCACTCTTTGACAACACGAATCTGTTTAAAGCAAATTTTAAAAATTCCACTAATTATAGTATCAACCCGCTTAACAATAATATAAAGAAAGCAAAATTCTCTTTACCTGAGGTGTTAACATTACTGGGTGCATATGAAATCAAAATTCTATAAAGGTAACGACGCGTCTGTCTTTCAGCATCATATCCCGCCCTAGCGGGGTTGCACCCTTTCCTTGGCGCTTTTTCACTGACCTCAAAATTTCCGAATCCAGAGATTCGGAATCTCTTCACCAGACGCCAGTGTTGATTTTATTGTTTCAAGGAAATCTTCAACGGTTTCTTTTGCTCTGGAAGGTTTAAGGTCAAGTTTTTCTTAAGATTGTTTCCGTACACTTACCGGACCTCCTTTTTTTCAATCCGTATCGCCCCCGACATTCCCTTTATATGCGTCTGCCCTGACAGGGCATGGCCCAGTTCGTACAACCCCGGAGCGGAACCGAAACTGCCGTAGAAGATCACCACATCCCCCCAGGGTGCGTAATAGGCCAGGGTGCCGGCCTTTGCATCGGCTTTCGGGGTGGCTGAAGTATCCAGTTTCCCAGGAGGATAGAAAATCTTTTCGTTGTTACTATAATTTTCAACTTTGATATCCATGGGCAGTTGGGCATAGAGTGCCCTGGCAGCAGTGCTGTTGTTAAGCTGGAAAACGATTGCCTTTCCATTTGCGATAACTTTTATGATCATGGTCGTCTGCTCCCGGGAAACAGTCGCTTCTCTTTTCTCAATTATGGCCTTGCCTGACATTTTTGCGATCTCCTCGATTCCGGTTAAATTGACACCCAGGCGGTGCATTTCGTCACCCGCATAAAAATCCCTGTAAAGCATAAATACATCTCCCCAGGGCGCATAATAACTCAACTCTCCTTTTTCTCCGCCATGGTATGCCTCCCGGGCCGTTACGTTTAATCTTTCCGGCGGATAGAACATCCACTGGGCATCACGGAAATTGGTCAACGCCAACCTGAGCGGCAGAGGGCGTCCCTCCATCCCTCCGCCGCCAACGTATTCTATTTAACGGCCAGCCGGAGTATGCTGGCAATTCTCTCCTTGGGGTACATCTTGTCCATGCCCCAGAGTGTTGCATTGCCGAATGCATTTTCAGCAATGGGATCGACGGCATCCCCGGAGAGCCCGGCCTGTGCAAAGGTGACCGGCGCCCCGATGGACTGGAACCACTGGGTCAGCCCGGAAATGGCCTCATCCCTGTTGGTAGCGTTGAAAAGCTTCTTTGAAAAGCGTTCAAACCGTTCCGGCATCTGGTCCTTTATATCTTCCATCCAGGCGGGCAGGACCACGGCCAGGCCGGCACCGTGGGGAACGTCGTAGAGCGCACCCATGGCGTGCTCAATCATGTGGGTATCGTAGGAGTTGCCCTCAACACCGATAAAGGTGTTGCCGTTCAGCGCCATTGTTGCGGCCCAGGCAAATTCTCCCCGGGCATCGTAATCGTCGGGATTATCCATCAAAAGGCTGGTGGTGCGCATCACGGTTTCCAGAATATCTTCGATCAGGGCGGCGGTAAACTCGGGCAGATAGCTGGCGGTAAAATAAAGGTCCAGGCAGTGGGAAAAAATATCGACGGCGGAATAGGCCAGATACTCCGGTGTAACAGAGGCCATCAGTTCAGGGTTGATGACAGAGACTTTGGGGAAAAGAAGCGGGGAGCCGATGGAGTATTTCTGCTGGGTTTCGCTGTTGGTCACAACGCCGTAGGGGTTCATTTCGCTGCCGGTGGCCGCAAGGGTCATGACCGTAAAAACGGGAAGCGCCGCTTTAACCTCGGCCTTGCCCACAAAAAAGTCCCAGACATCACCCTCGTATTCTGCCCCGGCGGCAACGGCCTTGGCAGAATCGGCAACGGAGCCGCCGCCAACAGCCAGAATGCCTTTCAGCCGGTTCTCTTTGACGATTTCAACGGCATCGCGTACACGGCTGATCAACGGATTACTGATAACCCCGCCGATTGTCTCATAATCAATCCCCTGCTCCTCAAGTGCCGTTGTGATCCGGCCGAAAAGCCCATCTTTTTTGATCCGGTCCGAGCCGTGCAGAATAAGTACGCTGTCCACTCCGAACTCTTTTACATACTGACCAATATTGCCTTCTTTTCCCTTGCCGAATTCAATTCGTGTCGGGTTGTAAAAAGTAAAATCTTTCATGATATCTCCTTATTAAATAATTTTATTGAACTATCTGTTTATATAACAGTATTTTTCAAGACGGTGGTAGCCGGATGCTCCTCGATTATTGCCTGATTGTCCAAATTTACTGGATATGCCATCTGCGGCCCTTCCATTTGAAAAATGATAGAACCACTGGCTCTCCATCTATGAGGGCAGGAATTTATTCATCCAGAGCAGCCTAGAAAAGGCGTTCAGCATCACCATGTCAGACCCGTTAAACGATTTCTCGATTTTTGGGAAATGCGGCCCGCAACCCGGCTTCCAATTTAACAGGCTGAGTATGGCGGGCGGATGTTGCCCTGTTCACCGACACCAGGTAAACCCCGGACAACACCAGCAGTGCCGCAGGAATTTTATCCCAGGTAAAGGTGTCCTGCCCTATCCCAATGGCAACAACTGAGGCCACAAGGGGCTGAAGATTCATAAATATGCTCACCGTGCTCGCTTCCAGTTTTTTCAATGCAAGGGGCATGAAAAAAAAGGCCAGGGTTGTTGAAAAGATCAGTGCAAACCCAAGGAGGGAAAAGGCCAGAAGCGTTCCTTCATGGGTATAAATCCTTTGATTATCAAGGGAAAAACTCAGGGGCAGCAGGACCGCCGCTGAAATCAAAAACATCCATTTCGCAACGGTTACGGGGCTGTATTTTGTGGCGACCTGCCGGGTCAGCACCATGTATCCCGCATAAAAGAATACACATAAAACAGTCAGCAATATCCCCAAAAAATTATTGGCCCCTGTGCCTGAGCTTCCACCTGCCAATATGACTAAAAAAGCGCCGGAGATACTTAAGGTGATCCCTGCGATTTTCCGTTTTGAAACAGGCTCTTTTAGAAAGACAGCAGAGAGCATCAGTGCAGCAACAGGCGTTAAGGCTATGAGCAATGCAAAAATGACAGGCGTCGTATATTCCAGCGCCTTGGAAAATAGAAACTGGGTGCCAAAATAACCCAAAAGTCCTCCGATCAGAACGATTCCCAGATCACGGCCCTCCATTTGTTCTCTCTTGAAAAGGGATGCGATCAACCAGAAGATCACGGTTCCAAAAAACATCCGGGTAATGGTGTAACCCATGGGGGTCATCCAGTCTGCGACCAGGGATTTTGTCACCGGGATGTTCAGGCCGAAGATGACATTGGCGGACAGTGCCGCAAAAACGCCTTTATATTTTTCATTTATCATTTATTGATGCTTTCTCATATTGATGCTTTCTCAAAATTTACTTTTATGCGTTTTCCCCCATGGTATACGCCTGGTCCATGGCCTGGGTGCCTTTAACAAGGCCGGCGTCCCAGATGCCAGTGACAGAAATGACGCCTCTCTCTTTGGTTCCGCCCAGGCAGTTGGTGTAAACCTGCAGGCTATTGACAGCCCTGCCCACCGGCATCTGGCCGCCAGCTGCAGCGACGATATAGTAGACTTCCTTGTTCCGGACCATGGCGTAAATGGGGCAGGTTCTGTCGATAAAGGTCTTCATCTGGGCATTCATGGCGTGGAAATATACCGGGGTTGCCAGGACCAGGATATGGGCATCAAGGATCTTTTTAAAAATATCGTTCATATCGTCCTGCTGAACGCAGGCCCCCTGGTTGCCAATACAGGCGCAGCAACCCGTGCAGTAGTTAATCTTTTTTTCCGACAGCCGGATTTTCTCTGCAGTGTGGCCGGCCGCCCTGGCGCCCCGCATGAATTCATCGCAGAGGAGATCTGAATTGCCGCCTTTTCTGGGGCTTGCCGACACGATAAGTAAATTTTTGCTCATGATGGTTCCTGTTTCTGTTATTGGTGTTTCAATTCAATTTTAAGTGAGATCCGGGCAGGAAGCGTATCCATATGCTCCTTTCAGTTTCTCATTCAATGGTCTTAATTATTTTTGCAGGTACGCCTGCGACGACAACATTTGCGGGCACATCCTTAGTGACAACGGCCCCGGCGGCGACCACGGCATTATCACCAATGGTTACGCCGGGCACAACAGTGGCGTTGGCGCCTATCCACACGTTTGTGCCAATAATTATTGGAGAAGGATAGGTTGTGTTCCGGTTTTCCGGCTCAAATCCATGGTTCAACGTGGAAAGGACGACATTCTGGCCGATCAGAGTCCTGTCGCCGATGGTAATACCGCCACAATCCTGAAAGGTGCAGCCGGTATTTAAAAAAACATTTTTTCCCAGAGTGATATTTTTCCCGAAGTCCGTATAGAACGGAGGGAACATAAAACAGGATTCATCAACCTCTTTTTCAATTAACCGGGAAAACAACGCACGAACTTCATCCGGGTCATGGTAGTCCCCGTTCAATTCCGCTGTAATGCGCAAAGCCTCGTTGCTGAGCCGGACCAAAACCGCGTGAGCCTCCGTTCCTCCGACAATTGGCTCCCTCCGGTCAATCCGTTCCATTAATTCTTTTTTATTCATTTTTCCTTTAAATTTCTTTTAAAAAAAGTACGTGAAGGCCTCATCATCTCCGATCACAGCCCTTGCAGCAATTACTGCAGTGTAATCCGGAGGTTTGCGGATGAAGCCTCCACGCTTTTTGTTTGCAATGATGGAGATTACAAATTCTTGTTAAAAAAAGCGGACAGCCTGTCAAAGGGAATCATGTCTGTCCTGTCATACAAATCAATGTGTCTTGCACCGGGAACGATAACCAATTCCTTGGGCTCGGCAGCCATTTTGTAGGCATCTTCCGTGAAATACCTTGAGTGGGCCTTCTCGCCCATGATGAACAGTATCGGCCTTGGCGAAATGGTGCCAATGTAGTTCATCAAAGGAAAATTCATAAACGCCGTGTTGCTGGTCTGGGTAAAGGGGCCGTGTGATCTGGGATGGTGGCCGCGGGCCATGGCGTAATACTCCCAGAATTCACTGGAAATCGGATCCATTCCTTCGGGAATTGAATCGGCCGGTTCGCTGGGGAACCCCTGGGGCAGCAGGGGGGTGCCTTTTTCAAAATCCTTCCAGCGCTGTTCCCCGAGCTGGTCCAGGGTTTTGCTGCGCTGTTCAGCGGACATTGTATCTTTCCACCCTTTGCGGATGACGCGGCTCATATCGTACATGCTTACCGTGGCAAGGGCTTTGATGCGGTGGTCGACCTGGGCTGCGGTAACGGCAAATCCGCCGCTGCCGCAGATACCGATGACGCCGATTTTATTCCGGTCCACAAAGGGGCGTGTCCCAAGAAAATCCACGCCGGCACTGAAATCCTCAACAAAAATGTCCGGAGAGGACAGGTGTCTTGGTTCACCGCTGCTTTCCCCGTTGTATGATTCGTCAAAGGCCAGGGCGACAAACCCTCTTTCCGCCATTGTCTGTGCGTAGATGCCGGCCCCCTGCTCCTTCACGCCGCCATAGGGCGTACCAACGAGAATGGCTGAATATTTTTGGGATTTATTGATATCCCTGGGCATATACATATCCGCAGCCACGGTAATGCCGTACCTGTTTGAATAGGAGACTTTTTCGTGAATCACCTTATCGCTTTTGGCAAAGGTTTTATCCCAGGCGGTATTCGCTTCGGCCGAGACGCCGGCAACGGACAAAAGCGAAACAATACCGGCCAGGAGCGTGTAAAAAACATGGGTCATTTTCTTTTTCATTTTTAACACCTCAAAAATTGGATAAATAATTTGTTCTTACGTACTGCTCAACTATTTTAATTGATCGTATTCCTCGTCGGAAACCGGCTCCAGCCATTCATTGGAGGCACCCTCAGCCGGGACTTCAACGGCCACATGGGCGAACCAGCTATCCTTGGCGGCACCATGCCAATGTTTGGTTTCAGGCGGGATGTTGACCACATCACCGGCGCGAAGTTCTCTGGCCGGTTTTCCCGCTTCCTGGTACCAGCCACGCCCGCCGGTCACCATAAGGATCTGTCCCCCCTTGTGATGGATGTGCCAGAAGTTGCGGCAGCCCGGCTCAAAAGTGACATTGCCGATAACAACCCTTTCCAGTGAAAGCATATTCAGATAGCTGGTTCCCGTGAAATAACGGGCATAGGCCTCATTCTTCTCCCCTTTGGGAAAAATGCCTTCTCCCGTAAATGCCGTGGCGGCCTCTGCCGGGATTGACGATTTGATCGCTTCCTTTGATGAATCCATATTCGCTCCTAAAATTTTAATTGTGATTTTTTAAAACCTGTTCAAGCACGGCTTCTGCGTCTGCCGCCACCTCAGGCCCGCATTTAAGCGCCAGTACACTTACAAACTCATATAATTGTTCAGGGGTAATTTTATTGTTCAGACTGATGGCGTAATGTGCCTGAAGCTGGCTGTTCACGCCCCTGATATTTGCCAGGGCGGCAATGGTTGCAAGCTCCCGTTCCCCCCAGTCGAGGACATCCCGCTGGAAAATATCTCCGAAAAGATGCGCTTTGAGGAACCGGTCAATGGACGGTGCAAAATCAAACAGAGCGCCTTTTACCGGTTGCCCCACCAATTGCGTTTGATTCTCTGTGCCCAGTTCAAGGCTGTTTCTTCCGTCAGGCATGGGACCGGCGCCCTTCCCTATTTCGTCCATACATCCGTTGGCCTTGCGTTCTTCCATGACTCCCATGAAGGCGGCCAGGCCGTTCAGGCTCCTGGGAAAGCCGGCGTAGGCATACATCTGAACAAGGATTTCCTTGATCTGGTTCACGGTCAGGCCGGCATTAAGCCCTTCTTCCAGACTCGGCGTCAACCGGTCCAGGTCACCGGAGGCGGTAAAAGCGGCAATGGGTATGATGGCCCGTTGTTTTTGATTGAGTTTTGTTTGCATCGTATCTATCTCCAGTTGTAGTATAGAGGGTATTGACCGTTGTCCCTCCCGGCCACTGAACGATTGCCGGGTCCCGGTGACGCTCCCGGTCTTTCTGTCCAGGGGAACAATCAGATCCATATCCTCCAATATGCGGTTAATGATACACCAGCCTTTGAAAAGGCAGATAGCCTGATCGTTTTGAATAATTGCCTGTTTGTCCAAAACTATAGATTCATTATTGAGTCCGGGATAAAATGGATCTATCTTAGGTTTAAAAAATCAGGAACAAGGAAGGTGGCTATGGATAGGAAGAATACAAATGCGGTGGAGATGCAGGAAAAACTGGCCGAGGCATCAGAGGCACTGGCCGGTAGCATTGCCCGATGGACCGGAAATGAAAACCAGGTGGTCACAGAGATACCGGGCCTTCAGCTAAACCGCTGGCCAACACCAACAGAACCGACAAGCTATACCCATGCATCGAGCATCTGCCTGATCGCCCAGGGGCGCAAACGGGTGATTCTGGGCGATGAGACCTATGTATATGATGCGACACGGTTTTTGATCTCATCTGTAGATTTACCGGTTGTGGCAAATATCATGGAGGCCAGCGATGAAAAGCCCTATCTGGGCCTGGTACTTGAGCTTGATCTCCAGGAAATCTCCCAGTTGATCATGGACAGCGGCCTTCCGGTGAGCCGCTCCGGTCAGGCACAAAAGGGAATGGCTGTGGGGCAGCTTACCCTCCCCCTGATTGACGCCTTCCAGCGCTTGATGGATTTACTCGGGGAAAGCGAAAATATCAAAATTCTCGCCCCCCTTGTCAAACGGGAAATATTCTTCCGCCTGCTCGCAACCGACCAAAGGCCGCGGCTCCAGCAAATCGCGGCGTCAGGGAGTCACAGCCATCAAATTTCACGGGCAATAGACTGGCTGAAAAATCATTACAAAAGCCCCCTTCGGGTGAAAGAACTGGCGGCTGACGCCGGCATGAGCAAATCGGCATTTCACAACCACTTTAAAGTGGTGACCTCAATGACACCGCTGCAATTTCAAAAACGATTGCGGTTGAACGAAGCCAGGCGGCTGATGCTTACAGAAAACCTTGATGCCCTGACCGCAACATTTGAGGTCGGTTATGAGAGCGCCTCTCAGTTCAGCCGGGAATACAGCCGCCTGTTCGGCGCTCCCCCCTTAAGGGATATCAATCGTTTGCGTGAGTCAGCCTCTGCTTAATCTTCTTTTTCACTAGTTCACAGAAGCGCTGAATGGGGCATGGTCTTCCCGGCTAATTCCCCTCTCCCCATGCCTTTGCACTGCGGTTTACCTTTTTGCGTACCACCGCCCACTCCTTACCGACGTTGAACATGGATTCCGGCAGGGTTTTCAGCATTTTTTGATACAGGGTCAGGGGAACCGTGAACGTCAGCTCATCTGTTTTTAAATATTTTCTTGCGGAAGGATCGAAACCGCCGAGTACGGCTTTTTCTTTTCCCTGCTCTTTATAGTAAAGGGGCCAGGCAAGGATATTGGTACATCCGGCGCCAAAGGGTGAGGCCACACTGTCTACATCGCCTGTGGTGAACATCGTATGGGTGAACAGGCCGGTCAGCACTTCGGGCCGGGCAAAAAAGATGACAAATTCAGGGACCTCACCTTCAGAAAACAAAGACAACGGTTTAAAGATGCAGTATTTTGCCGGCGCTTCGCGGGGATCGACCTTACCAAGAAATTTTCTCATGGATTCAGGAGAAGGCAGGTACCGCTCACCCTGGATAGGCGTCCCCTCAAATCCCGTTGTTACGTAATGCTCAATGAATCTGAGGTTGGGTTTCATCATGGAGCAATAGAAAACGCCGCCGGGACACCCGTATTCCCCGGATGAAATATAGGCGGCACACTGTTTTTTTCTGGCCAGCCAGATGTTGCCGATAACACAGGAAAAGGTTTTGAATACCGCCTGCATGTCGACCTGGCCCTGATCTTCCAATTCCCTTGAGATAGGGACGCCGGGTTTGGGGCCAAAGGCCTTTTCCGGCTTGGTGTCATCGTAATACACCCCAAAGGGTTCTTCGTCCAACCCCAGATGCTCCAGAAATACGTTTGTCTCTTCAAGGACGGATTGAAAATTCATACGGCCTCCTTTATGTTGTGTATACAACTATTGGGTCATTTTTTTAGACCTGTCTATTTAGTCCCTTTATCAAGGTTTGATATGATGTGTAACAGGGCGGATTGACACGCCAATTGTTCCGTTTCTGTCATACCACGCTGGGCATCTTTTAAAATGGTTCTGGCGATGCGTGAGCAACGCTCTACCGTTTCCAGTACCTTGGGGGTCGGTGTAACCAACTTTTGCCTGCTGTCTTTGGGATTCTTGGTCCGTACAATCCACTCCCGCCGTTCAAGCCCCTCCAGCAACCGGCTCACGCTGGATTTTTCAAGGCAAAGCTGTTCCCCAAGCTGCCTTTGGGTGATGGCGCCGCCATTCAGTAAAACGAGAATGGCCCCCCATTGTTCGGCTGTCATGTCTATATTCGCCGCTTGGAATTGTGCCGCAAGGGTATTACTTAACAACCTGTTGACCAGTCCGGTTAAATACCCCAAAGATTTATTGTGATCGTAATCAAATACCATAATTAGTTGTATACGCAACCAAACAATTTGTGTCAAATGATTTCGGTTTCTTGATCTGCATTGAATTTTATTTCATTGGTCAAGGCAGTGCCACTATCTGATTTTTGTTTTTTGGAATCGTCATATAATCACCACAAAGGTCTTCCTGCCTAGGCCGTTTTCTCCCGCCACGATGAAAAAAGATGAAAAAAAACAAGGAAATAATTACCGTACCCGCCCACCTCTTTTTTCAATCCTCTTTAAAATCAAGCCCATAGAAAAAGGGCATAAATTTTGCTTCGTTATGATTAAGTTTCAAGCCCGATGTCTTATCTCACGGTTTATCGGAAATAACCGTGCTCTATTTATTCCGGCTCCGATTCAGGAGGATGAAAAGCCGCTGCAAAAGGAGAATATCCTTTGAAAATCAACACATCTAAAATCAATTTATCCGCCAGTGGTCAGTACCTTGAAAATCTTCAGATGGAAAAGAAAACCAGACTGAAATTTTCACGGCTTTATGACGACCAATTGCCCCGGACAGCCTCAGAAAAAGCGTCTGTTCAAAAAGAAGAAAACGCCAGGTATCATTCCTGGCATGAAAGCCAGACCATTGATACCTCAGATCCGGACCGTTCAAGTCAGGATCTGTATATCGACAGCGATGGTAAAGCGCTTTACCAGGCGTTTTCCTTTTTTAACCAGAAAATTTCGAATCTGGAGTATCAAAACGGCACCCTGGATAAAAAGAATTGGGCGGCCCACCTTGAAAGGTTCCAAACCATGCTTCAGTACGGGCAATTTGCCCCCTCCCTTAACGATATTTTCATAGAAACCAGGGATGGAGATATGGACCTGTTCGACCCATCCGCCTCTTTATCCGAATCGCAGACTGAGCGAAAGCAAACCCTGGAAAAAGCAATGTCGGCTGAACAGGCCAGTTTTGAAAATAATGCCATGAAGGTGGCTAAATGCCTGATGAAAGGAGCACCGCTTTATGAGGACCCGGATGCCTTGCTCCAGGATATCGGCAAAATGAAAGATCTCAT
Source organism: Desulfobacter sp. (assembly GCA_028768525.1). NCBI lineage: Bacteria > Pseudomonadati > Thermodesulfobacteriota > Desulfobacteria > Desulfobacterales > Desulfobacteraceae > Desulfobacter > Desulfobacter sp. Next base: position 420,364 of record CP054837.1, read on the forward strand.
CGAAAAAATAGGGGAGCAATTGTCCGCGCTGTCCAACGGCCCGACATCGAAAAACAAGGCGAGTGCCTCTGAATTTAAAAATACAAGAATTGATTGGGCCAACCTTGCGTCCCGGGAAGGCCGCCGGCTTGAAAGGGGGGGATATGCATACGAATATGAAGAGGAAATCCGCTTTTCACGCCTTGAAAAGGAAAATGTCAACTTTCTCGCTAACGGGACTGTGAATACCATTGACGGTGAATCCGTCAATTTTTCCATTGAACTCAATTTTGCAAAGGAAGTGTACCAGGAAGAAAGCTTTGTCCAAAAAAAAGAAGGGTATGTTTTTATCGATCCCCTGGTGATTAATCTTGACGGCACCCTACCCCGGTTGTCAGAAGCAAAGTTCCGATTCGACCTTGATGCGGACGGGAGTAGTGAAAACATTTCCATGCTCAGCCAGGGGAGCGGATTCTTATGCCTGGATAAAAACCAGGACGGGATTATCAACGACGGCAGCGAATTATTCGGCCCTGGCACCGGGAACGGTTTTCTGGAGCTTTTAAGGTTTGACCAGGACGAAAATTTCTGGATCGATGAAAATGATGAAATCTTTGACGAACTTTCCTTCTGGGAAAACGATGGGACAGGAAAAATGCAACTGACCAAGATCAAGGATGCAGGTATCGGCGCCATCTACCTTGCCAGCGCCAATACCCCCATTGATATGCTGGATGAGGCGGGCAATGTCCAGGCCAGAATCAAAAAATCCGGTATTGCATTGAATGAAGACGGTTCTACCAGCTCCGTTGTTGAAATGGACTGGCTGGCATAAAAAACGGAGTGAAAACTGCCGGTAGGACAGAATTACCGCCGGCTCACCGGCCCTGCAAACTTTTTCCAGTATATTCTTTATTAAAGCGTTCAATCCGACTATGATCTGGTGAGTACCCAGACCTTTGAAAACAACAAAAAATTGGTGTGCCATGACCTCCATTTTCAGAAAAGCAGCGCCGGTACATCCTGTTCCTGCAAGGATAAAACTTTTTCCTTTTCTCAATTGGATCAGGCAGATCAATGCCGGCTCCTTGCGTGCCGACCTTCTGGCGGGCTTGACAGGGGCATTCATTGTCCTCCCCCAAGGGGTCTCCTTTGCCATGATCGCCGGGCTGCCGGCGGAATACGGTCTCTATGCCGCCATTGTCCCCCCGATCATTGCCGCCTTGTTTGGTTCATCCCGGCACCTGGTCTCAGGGCCGACCACCGCCATATCCATCATTGTTTTCGCCACGTTAAGCCCCCTGGCCGAGCCCGGCTCAGCAGACTATATCCGGATGGCGCTGACCCTGACGTTCATGGCCGGTGTGTTCCAACTGGCATTCGGCCTGGTGCGCCTGGGCACATTGATCAATTTTGTTTCCCATTCAGTGATTGTCGGCTTTACGGCCGGCGCGGCGCTGCTCATCGCAACAAGCCAGATCAAAAATGCACTGGGTCTTTCCATACCCAATGGGGCCTCTTTTCTGACCAGTTGGGGAATTATTTTTAAATCAACGGGGCAGATCAACTACTATGAACTGACCATTGCAGCCGTAACCCTCTGCAGCACGGTTATTTTTAAAAAGCTGCGGCCCAGGTGGCCCGGCCTCCTGGGAGGCCTGATCGTCGGCAGCCTGGTCTGCCTGCTGATAGGGGGACAGGCACAGGGGGTGCGGCTTCTTGGAGAGCTGCCGGGCCGGCTGCCCTCCCTTTCCATCCCGGATTTTACCCTGGACTCCCTCAGGATGCTGGCCCCGGGTGCTTTGGCAGTGGCATTCCTCGGACTGATCGAAGCCCTGTCCATAGCACGGTCAATCACGGTGCTGTCCAATCAACATATCGACGGAAATCAGGAATTTGTCGGACAGGGCTTGTCCAATGTAATCGGGAGCCTCTTTTCCAGTTATGCCAGTTCCGGCTCATTTACCCGATCCGGGGCAAACTTTGATGCCGGGGCAGTTACGCCCTTGGCCAGTATTTTTTCAGCCGTATTTCTGGCCACGATTGTTCTGCTGGCCGCCCCCCTGACAGCATGGCTCCCCCTGCCGGCAATGGGCGGGGTCATCCTTTTTGTTGCATTCAAACTCATTGATATTCCACATATCAAAGAAATTTGGCGGAGCAGCCAGGCGGACACCATTGTCCTTTGCGTGACCTTTTTTAGTACCTTATTTTTCCAGATCGAATTTGCGATCTATGCCGGGGTGCTGCTCTCCCTTGCCATTTACCTGACCCGCACCTCCCATCCCCATGTGACCGCGCTGGTTCCGGATTCCGAGGATGCAGGCCGCTCCCTGGTAGACGTTGGTGAAAACGAACGCCCCCGGTGTCCCCAATTGGAAATCATCAGGGTCAACGGCTCCCTGTTTTTCGGGGCGGCCAACTATGTGGCGGAGGCGCTGGAAAAAATTGATCAGGAAGCCCCCAGGCATTTGCTCATTGTTGGATACGGCATTAATTTCATCGACATATCCGGGGCCATGGTGTTTGTAAAAGAGGAATCCCGCAGAGATAAACTCAGAAAACGGCTTTATCTGTGCAGGCTCAACAGGGATGTCATCCTTTTTCTAAAAAACGGGGGATTTATGGGAGAAATCGGCCGGAACCGTTTTTTTGAAAATGAATACCAGGCCATCGGCCGGATTTTCGACACCCTGGACCGTGATATCTGCAGCAGATGTACGGCCAGGATTTTCAACGAGTGCACCACCCTGCCTTCTCTGATGCAGGCTAGCCGGAGAAAAGCCCCTTAACCAACGGCCAAAATCATTCGAGTATAAATTGATAGGATAAAATTCACCCGGTGGGCTCCCGGGCTATACATCCTTGCCGAAGAGAGCCAATTGAGATCCGGTACCAGGCGGTTCAATCAACCGCTCCTGCTTAAAACCGATTTTTTTAAGCACCTTTATTGACCGGAGATTGTCCGGTTGGGCAATGGCTGAAACATGCCTGAAACCGAATTGTTTTTTCCCATGGCCCAGTACCGCAGCAGCAGACTCTGCGGCATATCCTTTGCCGCGATATTCGGATAACAAAGCAAAGCCCAGGTCAACATGCGCTAAATAATCTCTTTTCAGCAGCCCGCAAATGCCTATGGAGGAGTCCGCCTCCTTCAGTTTGACTAAAAAAAGGCCAAATCCAAATTCCTCATAGCTTTGCATGGGGCCGTTCAAGATATAAGAACGGGCATCCTCCAGGGTTCTTACTCCTTTATCACCAATGTACCTCAACCATCCCTGATCATTCAGCAGCGCCAATATAAAGGGCGCATCACTGACACTGAGTTTTTGTATTACAAGACGTTTTGTCTCTATCATTATCATGGGTGACACGCCCCTTCCGCCAGGGGGTGGCCCTGCGATGCACTCAAGCCTTGCGATCCTGCAGTGCCAACTCCCAGAATTCCTGGTCAAAACGCTGTCCGTACTTGTTCAGTTTCCTGATCGGATCTGACATCTGAAAACCCAAGCCTGAATATATTCTTCTGGCCGCTTTAAGACAGCTGTATGTTTCCAACCGGACCCTTTCAAAGCCGTTGCCTTCCGCGTAATTTAATGCAAATGCCATCAGCTGTCGGGCAATTCCCCTGCCCCGGTAACGATTGAGAACCATCAAAAAATTTATAAAAGCAAGCCCTTCCCCTAGTTTGGAGATGGCTATGGAACCCGCTTTCTCTCCATCAACTTCCTTTATCCAGATCCGGGTAAAGGGGTCTTTCTTTTTGCAGAGAGAAACTGCCTTGCCGGCAATATCGACCTCAAAACTTAAATCAAAATTAAACTCGTTGGAATAGACCAGACCGTGTTGCGATATAATCCATCCCATATCCCCCGGTCCCATTGGCCTGATTGAACTGCTCATTTTAAACCCATTCCATGCGTAATCAAACAAACCTCTCCATGTACAAAGGCTTTCTTTATTATCACAGGGAACCAATTGAGCCAAACTGAAAAAAGTCTGGATACACGGCGCCGACTTTCAATTCTTTTGCTTTTTTATTCGGGTTTATGTAAGGTGATGGCCATCCGGGCGCCAGCATATCTCGTTCCTGATTTCCCCCCATGGCCTGCCGAAAGCCGGCATTTGAATCCCGGAATATTTTGAGCGTTTTTCATAAGTTAAAGTAATTGGGCAATATATAAAAAGTGGAGGAGAAAATGACACGATTAATAATTGCAGGCGTGATTCTGCTGGCATTTGTCTTTGGATCCGGTCTCCATGCCGACGCCGCCAAAACCGATATCATTCCAACGTCTGAAGGAAGGTTGAAAATCACTTTAGTCGGCCACGGCAGCCTCATCTTCGAATACGGCGGAAAAACAATCCATGTCGACCCATGGACCAAGATGGGGGATTATAACTCACTGCCCAAAGCAGACCTTGTCCTGGTTACCCATCACCACAGGGACCATCTGGACCCTGCTGCCTTGGACATCATCAGAAAAGACAATACCATTGTTGTCATGACCCCAAAATGCGCCCGGCAGATGGAAGTGGGAAACGGGCCACCGCCCGTCCTGATGGCCAACGGGGATAAAAAAAAACTGGCCGGCTTTTCCATTGAGGCCATCCCCGCATACAACCGGGTCCACAAACGGGACAACGGCGAACCCTTTCATCCCAAAGGCGAGGGCAACGGCTATATCATCACCTTCGGGGATAAACGCATCTATGTGGCCGGAGATACCGAAAACACTCCGGAGATGAAAGCATTGAAAGGCATTGATGCGGCCTTTATTCCCATGAACCTGCCCTATACCATGGATTCTGAAATGGCCGCCGATGCCGCCAAAGCGTTCAAACCCAGGTTGCTCTACCCCTACCACACCAGAAGCAAGGAAGCCGACCAGGTGCCCGGCTTCATAAAATTGATGAGGGGGATTGAGGGGGTTGAAATCAGGGATTTGAATTAAGGGATCAAAGGGCTTTACAATAGCTTTTTATGCTGATATGCCTTAACCGGTTAATTCAAACGATCAGCTAAACCAAAAGGATTTAATACGGATGTTTTTTCATCAAATTCTGCCTCCGCCCCCCTGCAACGTCTAAATCGTTCCAGGCAATCATTTCGAGTTAAAACCCGCTCTCCTGAACGGCCTCAGGAAAAAACCAGAACTGCGCCCTTCAGCGCCCTGGGCTGAGGATCGCCCATACCGGGGAGCACCAGAACACAGGCGGAATTATTATGAAAAAACACAGCTCGGCCATTGCGCTGAACCTGTCGGTATTTATATACATGTTCGGGGTGGGCGTCATCGTCCCCCTGCTTCCCCAGAAAATCATTGACCTTACCGGATCACTGACAACCGTCGGCTGGCTGGCCTCGGCATTTGCCCTGCCCTTTGTCCTGCTCCAATTTCCCATGGGCCGCCTTTCGGGCCGGTACGGATTCCGGCGCTTTCTTCTGGGCGGCTATATTATCTGCTCCCTTTCAGGCCTTTTTTACGCCTTTTCAGACAGCCGGGAGGCGGTATTCTTCGGGCGGCTGCTCCAGGGAATGGGAGAAGCCCCGTTATGGGCACTGGCCCCGGCGCTCCTATCCATGCGCTACCCGGCGGCAAAGGGCAGGGCCATTGGCATTTACAATGCCGCCATTCACATGGGCCTCACCTTGGGCAGCGGTTTCGGCATTCTGGCAGCAGGATACTGGAAATCCAATGAGTTTTTCCTATTATTTTCCCTCCTGGGTGCGGCGGGCGCTGTCATTGTGCTGTGGGGAGCCAAAGATCCCCGGATGCCCCGGATCCCCCTGGGCGATGGCGCTGACTGGCGAGGATTAAAAAGGCTGCTGAAACAGCCGGCAGCCATTGCCGTGCTCAGCGGCATTATCCTGTACGGCGCCGGATACGGCACATCCATTACCGTGCTGCCGGGATTCCTCATCCAGGCTAAAGGGTTTACCCAGGCCCAGGCCGGATTCTATTTTTTATTATTTTACACCGGTATCGGCCTCTCCCAAATCATTACCGGCCCCCTATCCGACCGCTGCGGCCGGCGCCGCACCATGGTATGGGGACTTTTGATGGCCGCCGCCGGATTCTGGCAGTTTCCGGGCAGGACCGGCTGGATGGTATACCCCTGGCTGTTTCTGGCCAGTGCCGGCCTGGGGGTATTCTGTGTGGCGGCCCTGGCGTGGCTGAACAATTCAGTGGAGGATGCGCTGAAGGGGACGGTATCCGGGGCGTTTTACCTGTTCTGGGGCATGGGGTATTTTTCAGGGCCGCTGTTATCCGGCCGCGCCCAGGAAGGCACCGGAGGGCTCACCGGGTTTCAGTTCTTGGCCCTGCTGTTTTTGGTGCAGGCCTTGTCCCAGGTGGTGATCCGCCGCAGGAAACTGGCCCGGACCCCTTGTAACTAAACCGGACCGCGCTGTATTTGAAACCTGGCAGGTCAGGCCGAATGCCAGGTTTCAAAATCAGGATCGTTCAGGATTTCGTCGTAGGAGATATCCTCCATCTCTCCCCCGGCATCCCACCGGTTGTCGCACCCGCAGAACTGGCAGAGGTGCGAACAGGGGGAGAGCAGCGCCCCGCACTCCGCACAGAAATCTATCACCACTCTCTGACGTCTTCTTCTCTTTTTCATGGATACTCGCCTCAATATAAAACAATGGCGGACGGCAGCCTAGCCCAGCAGCCGCCCCTTTCCTTCCAATAGGACCACCCGCGGCAGGGGCTTGATGAATTCCTGCCTCAGGCTCCAGGTGTAGGCCCCCTGGTTGGGAATCATCAGAATGTCCCCTTCATCAACCGCCTCTCCGTGGACGGCATAGCCCCATACGTCGTGGGGGGTGCACAGCGCACCCAGGACATGGCAGGCCCGCTCGGTGAGAGAGGGCCGGGTTAAATTCAATACCGGGAAATAATCGGTTTCGAACCGTTCCCAGCCCACGGCATTGGTGCCGGCGTCGGTGATCACCAGGTCCGGTGCCTTCTGGTCCACCACCCGGATCAGAAGATGCATGGCATCGTTGCAGATCCATCGCCCCGGTTCAAAGCAGATCCGGCAGGTTTTCACCGGAAATATCCACTCTTTCACCGCATGGCTGATTTCCCTGGCAAAGGTGTCTATGGATTCGGCCCGGTGGTAATGATGGACCAGTGGCTGGTCCGACACCAGCCACTCCCCCTGGGGCGGCCAGTAGCCGCCACCGATGTCCAGAAATTCCAGGGCCTCTATCATTCCGGGAGGTAGGGTCTTCAAGTTCTCTCCCATCAACCGGATAGCCGCCGCCTGCCGTTCCGGGTTCAGGTTCCATGAAGAGTGGAACTGCAGGCCACAGAAGGTAAGCCCGGCGCATCCATCTATCCGCCGGTACATTTCAGGCAGGTCGCCAGCCAATACGCCGAATTTCCGCCAGAGCCCCTGGGGAGTGACATTTACCCGAATACCCACCCTCAGGGGGGGGCTGCAGCCGGCCCCAAGGGATTGAAGGCGTGCCAACTCTCCGGCACTGTCCAGCAGCAGGGTGACCCGGTGCCGGTTTTCCACGGCCATGCGCAGTTCCTCTTCGGTCTTGCCCGGGCCGCTGAAAATAATATCCTTTGCCCCCAGTTCCAGGGCAACGGCCAATTCCATGCCGCTGGATACATCCAGGCCGAATCCCTGGGCAAGCAGGGCGCCGGAAATATAGGGCAGGTTATTGCTCTTCATGGCATAGTAGAACCCTGTTTCGGGCAGGTGCCGGGAAAAGGCGGCCCGGAACCGGTCTGCCTTTTCACGAAGCACAGCGGGTGCCACCAGGTAAAGGGGGGTGCCATACGCCTCTGCCATATCCATATACAGATCCCGGGAATTGAAAAAATCACGGGCAAGATTCTGAACCACGAGTTCAGGCAGAATTTCAGGCATATCGCTCATTGGTCCATCTCCACCTTCACCCGCAGGCTGATCAGTTTGCTTAAGGTTTCAGGGTAAGCGGGGTTGTCGGGTAGAAAGGTAATATGCCCCAGCACCCGGCTGTCATAATCATGGGGGGGCATGACCACCTTATGGCCCGGCTGTTTCGAGAGATATATCTCCCGGATCCTCTTGTCACCATTCAGGCCGCTCAGATCAATATTTTTCAGGGTGCCGCCCCGGTCGGCCAGGATTTTCATGGCCACCATGGGCGTGAACGCCAGGCTGCCGTTCAGTATCGGTATTTTCCCTTCTGCGGCCGCCACGGCCACATCCAGGGCAAGGCTGATGATATCCAGGTTGCCGGCCTGCTTGAGCAGGTGAGGCAGGCAGTCGCCCCCCGGCCTCGGGGTCATCTCAATGAGAACAGGCGCCCTGCTCTCTCCCCGGTCCCGGGCCAGGATAAAGTCCGCCATGCAGATCCCGCTGTGAATCCCCAGGGCGCCGGCAGCCCGGTACATGGTCTGCCTGAGCATATCCATATCCAAATGGGCGGCCGGGTTGGCCACCAGCACATAGCCGGCAGTGGTGCCGAAGGGCAGGTGCCGGGGTTTGATCTTTTTGGTGACCCGGATAATCCGGGCCGTGTCCGATCCCATGATAAAGTCACAGCTGTACTCCGGCCCGGGGATCATCTCCTCGGCCAGCATCAGATCGGGGCGGCCGGACCTGAACAGGGGATCGGCCGTTCGGGTCTTCAGCTCCTCCTGCACCACGGAGAATGCAACGGCCACCTCCTGGGGCTGCCGGCATTGGAACACCAGTTCACTGCCGCTGCCCGCAACGGGCTTGAGAACAATCCCGTGGGGGAGACCGGCCAGAAAGGACTGGGCGTCTTCCACCGCGTTGACAAGGGCCACGGCCGGGCAGTCCACCCCGGCCGCCTGCCAGATCTGCTTGGACAGGTATTTGTCCCTGGCATTGTCCACCGCCTTTCTGCCCGGGTAAACCAGCCCCAGGCCCCCGGCCAGCTCAGCCGTGAGCCACAGATGCTCGCAGTCGTAACAGGTGATGCCCGACAGCCTGATATGGTGCCGTTCCAGGTGGCGATCCAGTGCCGCCCGGACCACAGCCGGGTCATTGAGCGGCACCAGAATCTCTTCATGTTTTTCCGGGCGTTTCTCCGTGGCGGCATGGCGTACGGCAGGGTCGGTGATGAACAGGCACCTTCCCGGTGAGGCCTGCCGGATCCAGTCGATATAGTCGGCGGTGGTGCCCACCACCAATACCCGTTTATGCAACAGCTTTTTCATGAAATTCCCCGGCCGCAACGGCGCTGACGTCCATACGGCTCAATTGATACAGGGGACGCTGGGTAAGGCGGAACCGTGTTTTCCAGTTAAAGTCTCCGCACAGAAAATCCACGCTGTCAAACCGCTTTTCACAGGCCCGGGCCAGATGATGCAGGTTGATCACCTTGGCGATTCCGGTAAAATCTGGATGGGTGCCGCCGGCCAGCAGGGTATAGGTATTATTGCACACCGCCCCCATATCCACGGCGGCCACCCTGCCACCGGCCAGCACGGTGGTCACCCTCAGCATGCCGGCATCCCAAAGCAGCCGCCCCAGATACTCAAAGCCTTTGCGGAAGCGGATATCACTAAAGTAGGAGGCGTCTCCATAATTCTCAAGGTTCAATGCATACATGGATTGAAGATCTTCATATGCGTCAAAGCGGTAGGACAGCCCACAGGATTCGATCCTTCGCAGATCCGCAGCCAGTTTCCGGCGGGTTTTGCCGGGAAGGGCGGCCCAATAGGCCGGGTAGGAAAACCCGTATCGTCCCGGATAAAACAGGTAGCCGGTTTCATCTTCAGGCAGGTCCCGCCCGGCTCCCGCACCACCTGCCGGCAGCAGGTAACGCAGATGGACCCGGCCGGGAACGGCCGCCAGCATCTTATCCAGAACCTGGGGAGAGGCGGCAAAAATGCGGTTCTGTTCGATCCAGGTCTTCCCCTGCCAGGTTTCACCGGGAAAGGCGACGTACTGGCCGGTTTCTGCATTCCAGCACAGGGGCAGAAACCCAAGGATGGCCTCCCTTTCCTCGGCAACGACAAAGTGCAGGGGCCGTGAAAAGGCCGTGTGAAAGCACTCCCTGACTTCCCAGAAATCAAACAGCCCCTTTGCCGGCCAATTACGTTCCCAGGCCAGCCGGCAGCTTAACTGATCCTTTAACACACGGATTTTCATCACTAATGCCTGTAGGTCACGCTCAGGCAGGAGCGGGACCCGTTGAAATAATCCTGGGAAAAACGCCGGACCACTTCTGGATCATAGGGCTTGCAGCTGAACACATCCAGGTATGTGGCGTTGGTCAGATTGGCAAAATGAGCGGAAATCAGGGAAGTTTCAATCAGCTGAACCATTGAAAACCCTTCAACCTTTTCATCTTCTCCAAAATGGACCACCTGGGTCTCTCCGAACCGTTTCATCTCAATGAGGTCGCACAATTCCCTTACAAAGCATTTTATATATTCGGCATTTCTGATTTTTCCGGGATCGCAGTCATAAATATCAATGGCGGATGCAATTCCCCATGCTTCGGGAACGGTATTTAACCGGATGGCAGATGAGGTGTTCATTTTCTTTTTCTTCTCCTTCTTTAAAGGCAGGGCCGGGCTGCAAACCAGGGCAGCGACGGGCTACCATTCTTTTTTTAATGTATTTTTGTGTTTTCTTTTCTTGTCTTTTCTGCGGAGGCTTAAAGCGTCCATGACGTCTTCCCAGGAATAGTCCTCATCGTAGGAATCCCTGAATTTCATCAGATTACGGGTTTTCCGTGAGCAGTGTTTTCGGGTCATTTCATTCACCTTTGCTTGTTTTCCTGGTGTTGATTACCGTTTTCGGCAACGGAAAACCTAATAGCATGAGATGTGCCAGGAAACTTCAAAAATGATAAAATTTTTTTCGCATATATTATCAGACAGTTACAATAGCCAACCCTCCCAGCCCCAGTTTTCTTCAAATATTTCGGTATTATGTTGCCAAAAGCCCAATCAGATTTCAGTAAAATCTTACCGTTTATGTAAATTCCACTTAAATATCAAAATATTATAAGAAGGCGCTCCTGATTTCACTTTTTAATCCTATTGCATTTTTCCATCCGATGGGGCATAAGAGGACAAAAGATTAAAAAAAACGGTACATAATTACTGAAAAAGGAATCCCCATGCTTATCCGTATGGCATGTGCCCTCAGGGAAAAAAAACTCCGGGACCACCTTGAAACCCATCTGGAAAACGCCGATGTCCAGCTCAAGTTCAGCAGACGCTCAAAAGTATCCTGGCAGGAACTGGTCCGCTCCTGTGCGGATATTTTCCTGATCAGCAGACCCCTTATCCCAAAACCGGCAGATGCCAGTATGGCCATACTGAACCAGCTCCCGGAAAAACCGATTATTATCGTCCTGCACGACAGGGATTCCGCCGAGGAAATGGCCAACCTTACGGCGGCCGGCGCAGATGTGGTTCTTTACTCAGGCACCCCGGTTGTCAGCCTCATGGAGGCCATCGAAAGCACCCTGGAATCCCGGCGGCAGTTTTATTATGCAGACCGGTTCGACCCCCGGGGCCGTTTCCTGCCCCGGTTGAACGATTTCAAGTCCCAGAGCCGGCACATGCAGGTCTTTCTGGAAGAAACCCGCCATGTGGTATCCAGTGATGCGGGGATTCTGCTGCTTGGGGAAACCGGGGTGGGCAAGGAACATCTGTCTCGGGCCATTCACGCGGAAAGCGATCGTTCCTCGGGCCCCTTTGTGGCGGTGAACATGGCCGCGATCCCGGAGCAGCTCATGGAAAGCGAGCTGTTCGGACATGAACAGGGGGCGTTTACCGGGGCTGTCCGGTCCAGGCGCGGAGCCTTTGAAATGGCCCACGGGGGCACCCTTTTCCTGGATGAAATCGGGGAGATGCCCCTGCTGATGCAATCCAAACTGCTCAGGGTGCTCCAGGATCTCGAATTCACCCCGGTGGGCGGAGAAACCGCTGTCTGGGTGGATGTGAGGATCATTGCCGCCACCAACCGGGATCTTGAAAAGGAGATCGAACATGGAAATTTCCGGCGGGACCTGTATTACCGCCTGGGGGTGATCACATTGACCCTGCCCCCCCTGCGTAACCGCAAGGAGGATATTCCGGCCATGGCCAATCATTTTCTAAGGATGGTGGCCCAGAAAATAGGCAGGGAGGTGACCCGGATTTCAAAGGATGCCATGGCTGCCCTTTGCGGCTATTACTGGCCGGGAAATATCCGTGAATTGATGAATGTGATTGAACGGGCTGCCCTGCTCTGCCGGTCCCGGGAAATCACATTGGCGGATCTTCCCGGCACCTTCCTCCACACCGGACCGAGTACGTCTGAATTGCCGGACCTGGACCCCGCCACCTGGGAGGGAAAATCCCTGGCAGAAGTCAAGGCGGCTGTGGTCAGCCTGGTAGAGCGGCGCTACCTTGAAAAGGCCCTGGAACAATCCGGCGGCCGGGTCGGGGAAGCTGCCCGTATAGCCGGAATCCATCCCAGGGGACTGTACGGAAAGATGAAAAAACTGGGGCTGGACAAATCCGACTTCAAGCAGGACACGGCCTGATCCGGCAGGCCCGGGCCGGCCCTGGTGCCCTGGATGTCCAGGTTTGTCTCATCCGGGCAAGCGAGGCAACAAATTGAAACACAACCACCAACCCAAAGGACAAGACCATGCAAGTACCCCTTCACTACCAGGTATCAGAGTATGACTGTGTGCCCACAACACTGATCAATGCCATGAGCCTTCTTTTCCACCGGAGGGAAATCCCGCCCATGGTCATCCGCCATATTTTTCTCTACTGCCTTGACACCGTGGGGAAGGACTCCCGGTTCGGCGTCGGCGGCACCAGTAAATATGCGGTCCGCCTTGTGGGAAACTGGCTCAACGCCTATAAAATGAAACATTTCAGCGTGCATACGGAATTTATAGAGCAGGAAGCCGTGGATTTAAGCCTGGACGGCCGGGCCGTCGAGTGCCTGGACCAGAATGGGGTGGTGCTCTGCAATATGCTGTTAACCCCAAAGGAAGAGCATTACGTGCTGATCATGGCCATGGATGATGACTGGATTTACTGCTTTGACCCCTACCGCCGACAGGCCATCCGGGGGATGAAGGGAAGGGCAAAGATCCTGGCCGCGGATGAGGGCAGAAGCCCTAATCTCAAAATCAAGAGGGAATGGTTCCTATCCAGCGATCCCGGCCGCTTTTGCCTTGGGCCTGTTTCCTCACGGGAGGCCCTGCTGGTCTGGCGGACCTCCTGACCATGGATCAAAAAAAGGAAATAAATCTCCCGCCCAGGGCAAAATGAATCCCGCAGCCTCCCCTTGCCATCTGTGGCGTTTTGATATAATGAGAACCTTTTTTAAAATATGAACGACCTGCAGAAAAAGACGGAGTATCCCATGAGCAGCCCCGGAAAATTTCCGATTCACACCCTTGATAACGAATGCCACGACTGCTACAAATGCGTCCGGCAATGCCCGGTTAAGGCGATCCGGATCCGGAAGGGTCATGCATCCATCGTCCCCGCGCTGTGCATCGCCTGTGGTCACTGTGTCGAAGTCTGCCCCGCCAGGGTCAAGCGGGTGCGCAACGATATCGATTCGGTTCGGGAAATGATCCGGAACGGGGACAGGGTGTATGCCTCTCTGGCCCCGGCCTACCTGAGCGAGTTCCATGGGATGGATCCGGGCCGTTTGATTGCGGCCCTGAGGCGCCTGGGGTTTGCAGGTGTCTCGGAAGGGGCCCTCGGTGCTGAGGCCGTTTCCCATGCCACGGCCCTTCATCTTGCCGGCCGGAAGGATGGCCTTCATCTTTCCACCGCCTGCCCGGCCGCCGTGGAATATGTGGGGAAATACCTCCCCGACATGGCCAAAAAATTCGTCCCCATCGCTTCCCCTGCCATGGCCCATGCGGCGATTTTAAAGCAGAGGTTCGGACAGGAGGTCCGGGTGGTGTCCATCGGCCCCTGTACCGCCCGGAAAATCGAATCCGACCGCTACCCCTCAATGCTCGACGCCACCCTTTCCTTCAACGAACTGCGGGCGTGGTTCCTGGAAGAACACATCCGCTTATCACGGTTGGACCCCGGTGAAGAAGACGTGTTCGTACCCGACAGGGCCACCACGGGGTCCCTGTGCGCCCTTGAAGGCGGGATGATTCGAAGCCTTGAAACGATTCCCTCCCTGCGTTCAGCAACCCTGATCGGCATATCGAGCATCGAGTGCATTGATCACGGCCTAAGGGGACTCGACCTTGGCGCTATAAAGGGACCCGTATTCGTCGAACTCATGGCATGCAAGGGCGGATGCATCCACGGCCCCTGCATGAGCTTCAGGAATCCCGGGGTCATTGACCAGATGGCTGTCATGAATGCAGTGGACCGGTCAAAAAGCCCTGAAGAACGGATCCCCCCTTCTGCGCTAGCCTTTTCCCATAAAATCAAGCCGATCAAGGAAAAATCTGTGGATGAAGAGGCCATTCAACGGGCCCTGGCCAGTGTGGGAAAAAATAAGATTCATGAGGAACTCAACTGCAGCGGCTGCGGGTATGAAAGCTGCCGGACCTTTGCCATGGCGCTTCTGGACGGGCGGGCGGAAACCTCAATGTGCCTCTCCTTTCTCCACAAGAAGGCCCTGAACAAGGCCAATACCCTCATGCAGAAAATGCCCGCCGGCATCGTTCTCGTGAATGCCGGGATGAAAATCATTGAATGCAACCCTCTTTTCGCCACCATGCTGGGGGAGGAGGCCAGCCTGATTTATGAGGCCTGCCCAGGCCTTGGCGGAGCCGTCCTTAATAAAATGATTTCCTTTTCCCATCTCTTTGAAAAGGTCATCCATACCGGGAAGGAAATCCGGCGCAATGTCAGAAACGGTTCCGGCGGCTTCTGGAATGTCATCATCTTTTCCATCGAACCCGGTGAAGTGGCCTGCGGGGTGCTGATGGATGTCAGCCAGACAGAGCGCCGCCGGGAGGAGATCGCCCAAAAGGCCCGGGAGGTGATCCGTAAAAATCTCATCACGGTCCAGGAGGTGGCCTGCATGCTCGGGGAAAACATGGCCGACACGGAAATCCTTCTCCGCTCCCTTGCAGAGGATTTCAGTATCCCGGAGGTTTCCGACGGAAACGGGCAGGAGGAACTCTGATTGAAACACCAGGGCAGAAAACTATTTGCGGAAGTTGAATATGCAAGCCTGTGCAAACACGGGCAGAGTTGTTTTGGAGATGCCTACAGGTCCAAGCGGATCACGGAAAAAAAACGGCTGATCACCGTCCTGTCCGACGGCCTGGGCAGCGGGGTAAAGGCCAATATTCTTTCCACCATGACGGCCAGTATGGCGGTCAAGCTGGTTGCCAGCGACCATGATGTCCTGAAAAGCGCGGAACTCATCATGGACGCCCTGCCGGTCTGCAGGGTCAGGGAAATCGGCTACGCAACCTTCTCCATCGTGGATATGCTTCTGGCCAGCGGTACGGCAAGGATCGTCGAAATGGACAACCCCGCCTTTATCTTTATCAGGGGCAGCAATGTTCTGGACCTGCCCTTCGAAACCCTGGTCTCTCCCCGGTGGGACCGGCGAAAAATCCGCCTGTCCCATATCCACATCCAGCCCGAAGACAGGATTATTATCATGTCCGACGGCGTCACCCAGGCCGGAACCGGTACCAGGGAATATTCGGGGGGGTGGAAACGGGAGAGATGCGTTTCTTTCGTGCTTGAACAGATCCGCCGGGATCCCGCCCTGTCGGCAAGAAACCTTTCAAAACTCGTGGTAGAGGAGGCGCTGAAAAAAGAACCCGGCAGAAAGGCCGGCGACGATATCACCTGCGGGGTCATGTATTTCAGAAAACCCAGAAAAACCCTGATCCTGTCCGGCCCGCCCTTCGATCCCTCCAGGGACGGATCCGTGGCCTCCAAGGTGGACGCCTTCACTGGTGCCAGGGCCATATGCGGGGGCACCACGGCCGCAATCATCTCCCGTGAATTGGACCGTAAACTGACCCACCTTCCCAAGCAGGCCGGAGAGGAACTGCCCCCCATCTCCACCATGGAAGGAATTCAATTGGTGACCGAAGGGATATTGACCCTCAGCCGGGTGGCTAAAATCCTGAAACAAGATGTCCCTGTCACACGGGGCGGCGGAGCCAGGCGGCTGTCGGATCTACTGATCGGAAGTGACGTGATCCATTTTATCGTGGGAACCAGAATCAACGAGGCCCACCAGGATCCCCGGATGCCTGTGGAACTGGATATCCGCAGGAACGTGATCAAAAAAATTGCAAGAACCCTGGAAGAAAAATATCTCAAGAAAGTGACCGTTGAGTATGTCTGAGACCGGCCATTTCCAGCGCGGATCCTGTTTTCATTTCGCCCCGCTTTTTGACTGATCCGGATTGACAACCCCATCCAATATTGGTAATAAAACCTATTCATATTGATAGGTTATTCTTATCCAATTTCCAAATCCAGCAATTGTTCTCCCATCCATTCCAATGGTTTCATCATTTGAGTTTTGCTTTAAGGATGAGCGATGATAAGACCAATGAAATTTTGCCCACAAGGCTCCATGGGTGGTTATTTGTGCCCATGGAGCGAGATATAAAAAACTGCCCGGGATAATTATCCGTCAATCCGTTTAATGAAAGGAAAAATAAAATGATTATTTTTTCTATGGTGTCTTATCCGCCAGAACAAGCCAAGGAAGTGGCCAAAAGATTTTTGGAACTCCCTCAAGTACCCGATTATTTAACCAAACGGGGTCCTTATTTTTATTCAACCATGGAAGAAGGCATTGTTGGCCTGTCAATATATGAGCTTGATAAATCCAGAATTGCAGAAGGAAAGGAATTCATTGGCAATTATCTGGCCACCTATTTCGGCGTGCCGGGATTTAAGTATGAAATCAAAACCCTGCTCGATGCTGAAGAAGGGCTTAAAATGATAGGAATGGGATGATGCCGCACACCCATTGTACCGGTCAAAGATAAACCAACTAAAATCAGGTCAATACAATGGGTATTGACCTGATTTCTTTAACAGGGCGGATCCTTTGAATCCATATCACGGCACTAACCAGACCGTCAGTTTCCTGGACCCATAGATCACCTTTCTGGGGATACGGCCCAGATCAAAACTTTCGACCCGGGAAAGGCCCTTGCGCCCGAAAACCAGGGTGTCACAGCCGGTTTCGCGGGCCGCATCCACCAGGGCCCCGGCCCGGCTTTTGGCCCCCCGGACCACCCGTACTTCCACCTGGTCTTCCCGGACACCGGACTGCACCAGGATATCCGTGGCCCTCTGGACGGCTTTCTCCACAGCCTCAAAGGCCTGGTTTGCAATGCCGACAAAGGGATCTGGCACCTGTTCCTTAAGGTTGAAGGGGGGCATTCTCAGAACCGAACAGAGGACGACACGGCCCCCGGTTTCCCCCAGGATACGCCCGACAAAGCGGACGGCCCGCTCCGCGCCTTCGGACCCGTCAACGGCAATGCACAGCGCATGCTGAACCGGTTCAATGCCGGCCACGATCAAAGGAAGGCTGTCGGCCTTGTCCACCAGCTTGGCAGCCACCCCGCCCAGGGTGAGGCCCAGCAGGGAATTTTCACTTCCCCGCCTTCGGATAACCAGGGCCTCATACCCCTTTTTGCACTCGGCCAGGATATCCCTGGCAATCCCCTTTTTCCTGAATGCCAGGTTGATATGGACCCCGTCGGGATCATAGCCGGAACTGACCAGACGCATCCTGGCCCCCTCCATGAACCCTTCAATCATTTTTTTCTGCCCCATCTCCCAGGCCTTGACCCGGGAGACGGCACTGCCGCTGAAGGGATTTTTCTTAAGGTCGTAATAGGCCTCGGGAACGGGGGTGGAGATATTGAACAGCACAACCTGTTTCTTCATTAAGGGTTTAAACCGGCAGAGATAATCTATGGTTCTTTTGGCTCTCTCCGAACCGTCAAGGGTAACCAGTATTTTATTTTCGGTGGTCATTTGACCCTCCTTTCCGGGACGCCCTGGATACTGTTTTTAATCATCAGGGACATCCCTTCCTCATCAGGCATTTTAGCCATTAATATCAGGCCCCAGCCGCAGCACGGGGACAGGGCAGTGGCGGAAAATCTTTTCCATGGTGCTGCCCATGGCAAACCTTGCGGACCGGTTCCGCCCCCTGGGTCCCAGGACAAGGACATCGGCCTCAAGATTCTCGGCTGCCGCCATTATCCGCTCAAAGGGGATACCGGAATCCAGGGAGATGTCGAAACCGGGGAGATCACGAATCCCTGCGGTTTGCGCAAGTCCTTCCAGGTGGGAAAGCCGCCGGTCCTTTTCCCCGGGGAGGAATTCAGCCTCGGAGAAATTGTCCTCGGGGGTGTAATGGGTTTTAATCCAGTCCAGTTCCCTGCGGCTGATGCAGTTGAACACATGGAGCCGGGCACCGGCGGCACGGGCCAGCCAGCCGGCCTGGGACAGGATCTCTCCGGACCAGGGAGAGAAATCCACAGCCGCCAGAACAGTGCGGATCTCCCGGGATACCGGTTTTTCACTCCCCGTATACATCCGCCGGAATACGGTCCTGTCCCGGACACTGAGCAGGGGGACCCTGCAATGGCGGAACACCCGTTCCGCCGCACTGCCGAACATGAACCTGGAAAAATTGCTCCGTCCCTTGTTGGCCATGACCACAAGCCCCGGTTTCAGGTCGTCCACGGCGGCCAGTATCTGCTCGGCCGGGTATCCGGTATCAATGCGGATGTCCACCTCACCGGCAAATTCGGGAAAAAGCGTCCGGACAAGTGCATGGACTTCGGCTTCCTGGTATTCCCTAAGTTCGGTTACCTGTTCTTCGGTATCCACCCGGCCGGGGGAGATCATTCCGGCAATATATACGGGGTGGACATCCCGGTGGTGGACCACGGAACAAATGCTTGCTTTCAGCCCGGCCTGCCTTGCCAGTCCCAGGGCGTAGCCCAGGGTCATGGGTGAATAATCAGAGAGGTCGATGCAGGCCATGACGGTCTTTATCTCTTTCATGGGATCCTCCTTTGTTTGGCGTGTTTCATGCATTTTTCCATCTCAAAAAACAAATCCTGCTCCCGGATGACGCCGACGGGCGCCCCGCGGTCCGACACGATGAGGCGGCGCTGATGCTTCTCCACCATGGTCCAGGCGGCCTCCATGAGGCTGGCCCGGACATCAATGGACACGGGAACCGGGGACATCACCTCGCCGATGGTACGGGTCAGGATATCCCTGACGCCGGTGGTAAACATCCCCCGCCAGAACATGGGGGAATACTGGATGGCGTCCGCAGTGGCCGGTTTGGGCGAAGTCAGGTAGGCGGGCAGGATCAGGGCCAGGAGGTCGCGGATGGTCAGCATGCCCTGGACCTGGCCGAACTTGTCCATGACCAGTACCGACCGGTGGCCGGTTTCCATGATCCGGTTGGTGGCCATGAGGGTGACAAAGCTTGCCTTGAGCTCATGGACGGCCTCGGCCACAGTGTTATGTTCACCGATGGTGGTGTAGGCATGGAGGGGGATCATCACGGCAGAGACGACAACTTCCCCGCCGGGGCCGGCCTGGTGCCGACGCCGGCAGGCCTCCCGGATTTTATCGGAAAGCAGGTCGATGTCACAGGGCTTGGCCAGGTAGTCAAAGGCACCCAGGGCCTTTGCCTGTTCCGCGGAATCGCGATCTCCATGACCCGTCAGCATGATCACGGGAAGGTCCGGAGCCTTTTCACGGATTTTTCCCAGGACCTCGTGCCCGTCCATGCCGGGCATGCGGATATCCAGAATCACCACATCCGGGGAACGGTCCAGACGGTCGAGGGCCTCTTTGCCGTTCTCCGCCAGGATGGTGGTGAACCCTTTGCGTTCCAGAATCTTCCGGGTGGTTTCCCTGAACTGTTTTTCATCATCAACCATCAATACCTTAATGGGATCTGTCATTTTATATATGCTCCTCTTTATTTATGTATTATTCACAGCCGGCTTAGCCCATGACCGCAGACATGGCCGAATAGAGCAGGCACCACTGCAGGGGCAGGGAGAGGGCCAGCACAGCCAGGGCCTGTTTTCCGGTAAGATTGCAGCCGTGCTTGAATCCCGTATAGACCAGCCAGTATTTCCAGGGTTCGGTGAACCAGAGCATGAAGGGCAGCCAGGAGATCAGCAGGGTAACGCCCGAGGCATAGGCATAGAGCCCGAATACCAGGGAAAAGCACTGTTTCCTCCCGAACATCATCACCATGGCGCACCAGCCCAGCACCGAACCAATGACCACCATGCCTGCGGCATTGAGAAAATAGATCAGGGCCATCAGGGCGGCACTATGGGGTCCGGGGCCCGTGAGCAGGCCGGCGCCGGCGTAGAATCCGGCACCCAGCGCCGTGAAGCCCAGGGCCCGGCCCGTGGTATGTTCCAGCGGCAGGGCCGAAAAAAACAATGCCGGTTCGATCAGCAGCTGGATCAGGCTGTGGCCGTAGAATTTCAATGCCGTTGCACTCCTGTACATCTCATCCTCCTTTATTCATCCCTCCGGCTGAAGGGGTTAAACCAGCCGGGTTACAACCCCGGCACCGAGCATGGCCAAGGTCATGAAGAACAGGATCCGGCGCTCGGTTCTCTTTGAAAAATAGATCCGCCCTCCTGACGTTATTACTTTTATTTTCAATGCATTGGGTTTCATATAATCTCCTTTCACAGCAGCATCAGAATCCGGGTAGGCCGCCAAATCCCCTGAAAGTCCAGTAGACCCCGGTGATCAGAAGCAGCACCACATTGGCGAAAAAAAACAAAGGGATACCGGCCCTGAGGTAGTCCTTCGGCTCCAGGTAACCGCTGGCGTATACAATGGCATTGGGGGGCGTACCGATGATCAGGCAATAGGCAAAGGATGATGAAATAGCCGTTGCCATGGCCATGAAGGGCAGATAGCTGCTGCCCGGATGGACCATGCCGGCCATGTTCAGGGTGATGGGCCCCACGGAAGCTGCGGCCGGGCCATCGGCCATGAGGTTGGTCAACAAGGCGGTAAGCCCGTTACTCACGGCCAGGAGGGGAAGTCCCGATTCCATGCCGAAATTTGAAAGGAACTCAATGGCCGACCGGGCCAGCCAGTAGGCGGCCCCGGTATTGTCCAGGGTCCGGCCGAAGATGATGGCGCCGGCATAGAGCCAGACCACCCCCCAGTCCACCTTGTCCTGGTAGTCCCGCCAGTTGACAACGCCTGCCATGATATAGGCCACGGCACCGGCCACGGCAATGACGCCGATCCCCAGGCGCACAGGGTATATGCCCAGGTTGTAAAAGGCTTTTTCCGTGAACCAGCCGAACACCATGACCAGAAAGATGACCAGGGCCCAGATCTGTTTTTTGTTCCACCCCCCCATTCTGTCGATCTCCGAACGGAGGTGGTCCATGGCCGGGGCCAGGGAGACGGTTTTGGGCCGGAACCGCAGGTTGATGATGAACCAGGAGACCGGAATCATGATAACCAGGAAGGGGAAGCAATAGGTGACCCACTGGAAATACCCGATGTCCACCCCGAACATATCCGTAAGATAGGTCATCATGATCACGTTTCTTGCCCCGCCGGAGGGGGCGCCGGGTCCCCCGATGTTGCAGGCCATGGCAATGGAGATCATGAGCAGTTTGGCCAGTTCCTTATCCTCCGGCACCTCATCGGTGAGGCTGTTCTGGTAAAGGAGCATGCCGATGGGCAGAAACATGGCAGCCAGGGCATGGTCGGAAATAAAAGCGGCAAGGGGGGTGATGATGAGAAAAAAGATCAGGGTGATCCATTTGGCATTGGGGACGGCCAGCTTTTTGAACATCATCATGCAGACCCGTTTGTCCACCCCGGTCTTAACAAAGGCCGCCGCAAACATGAGGCTGCCCATGATGAACCAGCAGGCAT
This sequence comes from Desulfobacter sp., assembly GCA_028768525.1. Classification (NCBI taxonomy): domain Bacteria; kingdom Pseudomonadati; phylum Thermodesulfobacteriota; class Desulfobacteria; order Desulfobacterales; family Desulfobacteraceae; genus Desulfobacter; species Desulfobacter sp. The sequence continues at coordinate 442,230 of CP054837.1, forward strand.
CGGACCAGTAGAGCATGGCCACCTGCTGGCGGGTTACCACCCCTGTGAACACCAGGATCAGCCCCATGCAGAAGGCCACCGCCGGCAGAGGGATGCATTCGGTTAAAAAACAGAGGACCACAAAGATGCCCATGGCAACGGAGACTTTTATATGCCAGGCCCCCTTGTCTGCGGCAGCCTTGTCCTTGCCCGTCAGCGCCTCATACTTAAGCCCGTCTTTTCTCATGTCCAGGGCTTTTTTCATCAGTGCGAGGAAATCCTCGTCATTGACCTGGCTGCTGATAAAGCCTTGGGCCCTCTCCAGGTTGGCCGGGTCCACAGGAATCTTGTATTTGTCACACCATTTTTTATTCCGCTTGAGAAACCGTTCCCGGCTGAGGGCACCGATTCTCATGTTCTGCTCCATAACCCGGGCGCAGAGCAGCTGCCATTGTTCCGCCTTGGCGCTTTCAACGGAAAAAAGCTGCTGGGTAATATAGGCGGTCACTTTCCGGGGACCGATCTTATACTCCATGCCAACATCCTTCATGCCGTAGGGGGTGGGCATGAGCATCACAATGATCAACAGGGCCAGAGGGATGATAAACACCTTCCAGTCAATGTATTTGTCATACCCTGTGACTTTCTTTTCCTTTTTCATTCAATTGTCTCCTTATCTTTCTTTGATTCCTGTCCCGGGCTTATGCCTCACCGTCTTTGAGGATCTGTCTGGGGGATTTCATATATAATCTGGCCTGGGCCGACCGGATCTTTTCTTCCTGGCGCACCCGTTTATCAAACGCCTGTTCCGCCTTTTCAATGATCTGGTCGATATCGGCGGGTTTCATCAGATAGTCCCATGCCCCGGACTTGAGCCCGTCAATGGCCGAGTCCACGGTGGCGTGGCCGGTGAGCATGATCACCTCGGCCAGGGGCCACCGTTCCTTGATCACCCTCAGGGTCTCGTTGCCGTCCATGCCCGGCATCTTTACATCCAGGATCACCACCTGGACACTATGGGTATCCATGATTCTCAGGGCCGCTTCTCCGCTTTCGGCGGTAAAGGTGTCATACCCCCTGCGCTCAATAAGCTTTTTGGTGGTTTCAAGGTAGCGGGGTTCGTCGTCAACCAGTAAAATTTTCATTTTCTCCACGTCTTATCCTCCTCTATGGTGAATTATCTTTTATTTTGCGGGCAGACGGACGGCAAACACCGTTCCCTGACCCGGGCGGCTGTCCACATCCATGGTGCCGCCGAAACTCTCAATGATCCCAAAACAGACCGAAAGCCCCAGGCCGGTGCCCCGGCCCACTGCCTTTGTGGTAAAAAACGGGGTAAAGATCTTGTTCATATGGTCCGGGCGGATGCCGCAGCCATTGTCCTGAACCCGGATCTCCACCAGGGCCCTGTTCTTTTCCCGGATCTGTCCGGCCAGGATCTCCACCCTCCCCCCCCGGGCCCCATGGTGCTTGGCCACGGCATCCAGGGCGTTGTTGATGAGGTTGAGCATGACCTGCTGGAACCGGGAATGATCCCCCATGAACATGGGGGTGTCTTCGTCAATGCGGGTGGTAAGATCTATGCCGCCGGACCGTGCCGTATTCTCCACCAGTCCCAGGATCTCCGGAATCAGGGATTTGGGGTCCAGGGCCGTCTGCCTGGTGTCGTTCTTCCGGCCGAATTTCAAAACGGCGGAAGTAATCTTGTTGCACCGTTCCACCTGAGTGTGGATCTGGTCCAGTCCTTCGTTGATTTCTGAAAAAGACGTTGAACCGGCGGGGGAGCGGTCCGGGCCGCCATCGGCAGTCTCAGCCTCTCCAACAAGGATCTTCAGCAGGGCGTATTCGCTTTTTATGATCTGCAGGGGATTGTTGATTTCATGGGCGAAGCCGGCAGCCATTTCCCCGATTTCCGCCAGCTGCACCGCCCGGATAAGCTGACTGCCCAACGCTTCCTTTTCCGTATCCAAAAGCTCAATGCGCCGGACAATCCGTTCCGATATGAATACGGCCGTCACCACCAGGGCGGCCAGGCCGCAGACGGTAACGATGAGACAGATCACCGCTGCCGAATACAGGGCCCCGTAAGCATCCTGCTTTTCCTGGCGGACCACCAGGTACCAGGATTTGTCCGAAAGCCCGGTAACGGCATAGAGAAAAGGCTGATCCTCCGGAGAGAACCAGGTGGCCTTGTTGCCGAATTTAATCTTATTTTCAAACCAGTCAAAGGCGGGATCCGGGTCCAACACGGCAAGGTTCCCGGACCTGCGGGCGGTCTGGGCCAATCCCTCGTAATTAAGGATATAGGCTTCCCCTGTGGTTCCCATGCGCACCCCTGAAACCAGGGTGTCGAAGAACAGGGTATCAATGGTGGCCCGCAACACCCAGGTCCGCCCTTTGTCAATCCGCCGCACGGCCACCACAAAATGGGGAACATTCCTGTATCCCAGAAACACGTCGCTGATATAATAGCCGCCGGACATGGTTTTTTGAAACCACTCCTCCCCGGCATAGGATTTGCCGGCCAGGGCCCAGGCCCCTGCATATCTCAGGTGATTGCCCCGGTGGTCAAACAGCCCCAGATCCACAAAAGCGGGGGACCGTTCTTCAAGCTCCCGGTATACGGCGGTGACGGCCCTGTCGGAATCCATGTCATCAAAGGCATAGATTCTGGCCACCAGTTCAAGATCGGCCTTCCGGTTCATAAGAAAGCTTTCGATCATCCGGCGGTGGTCTGTGAGTATCCGTTCCAGGCGGGCCCGTGTGGCATCCTCCAGGGTGGAAGAAAAAAAATAGAAAGAGAGGCCCGTGACAATAATAAAAGGAATCATGGGCAGAAAAATCATGTTGATCAGAATTCCCCGTTTCAGCCGCTGCCTGCTCTGTTTTAATCTATTTGAATGATTGTCCATGGGTGCTCCTTCAAGGGGGTTGTCATAATCTGACCAGATTGTGTCTGACCACGCATAATCTGACTAGGGATAGAGCAACTATGGTGCCGGCCGGCCGAATGCAAAGAAAACAAACTCAACATACTGAAAACATATGAAAAACGAACCCGCTAAAAATTAAACAGCCAGAAAAGGAACCCTGTTCCCTGTCGGTTTCCTTTCCAGGCTGTAAAGGGGAAGAGCAGATGCGCCAGAAACTTTTTCAATCCTCCATGGTGAAGTAATAGGATTCGTGCTATGGATGATAATGAACGGTTGTTGCGCTGAAATGATAACCGGTATCTGGCTGTTCAGGATCATTTTTCAATAAAAAAACAGGTGCGGGAGGAACCATGAAAGATAGCGTGATTCAGACGGTCTTGTTTTACCTGGGGCTGGTCCTGGCTTTTTTTTGTGTATGGGCTGCATATTACCAGTGTTTGTCCTATTTCCCGGCGTCCAATCCGGAACTCTCAGGCAGTATGATCGCAGCGCCCCCGGTTATAGACTCAACGGCCCAACATAATTAAACATTCCTGATAATTATAGCAATGCCGGCTGCCGCGTAGGGCAAAAAGCAAAGCCGGACATCTTGCCTGTCTTCATACGTAACACCTGTCACAAATGCGGTTAGCCATTGGAAAACCACCGGCCCGACAAGGCCCGGTGAAATTGCGACAATGAATATCGTCACAGATATAGACAAAAGCGGACACCCGCCCCCACCCCTTTCCAATCATTTTTATCTATAATTACAAATACTTTAATACAACCTGACAAGTCTGGCACAGTATATGAAATATCTTCATTTTGAAAAGGCTTGAGCAAATAAAAAATATACCCTTAAGCCTAACCCAATTCATAGGAGGTATTTCAAATGGCCAAGACATTGAAGGCAGTTCTGGATGAAGCGGGAATCCCCATGGATTTCCAGGCAGGCGGACAGGCGCCGGAAGAATTAACCGACCGCGAAATCAAACGCGATCCCCACCCCCGTGTGCAAAAGCTCAAAAGCATATTTATGGAAACCCTTTCATCGGCAAGCAACGAGTTTCCCTATTGGTATACCCGTGAGTACATGCTTCACGACAATGACGTTCCTGTAATCAGGCGGGCAAGGGCCCTGAAGTCCGCTTTTTCCCATACAACCCCGGTAATTTTTCCAGGAGAGTTGCTGACCATGCGAAAGGCCCCTTATTTCAGGGGCTCCTTTCCCATGCCCTGGCTTTCCGAGGGGTTTTACATGGCCAAGGAGGACGAATTCTACAAGGAGGCCCTGAAACGGGGCTCGGCCTCTGTTGACGAACATTCCAAATTCGGCCAGGGCGGCGGCAACGTCCCCAAAAGCTTTGGCAAGGTGGTATCCATCGCCGGCAAGTTCGGCATGCGCCAGGAAGAGATTCCCGCCCTGCTCAAGCTGGCCAGGCTATGGTACGGCAAGTCCGTGGACGACCTTGGCAACCGGTACGAAAAGATGGTGCCCGGATACGACACCAAGGAACGGATCATGCGCAACATCGTGTGCATGTTTGATTCCGGGTTCACCCTGCCCCAGGGGCGGGAGGTCATCAATTATTATTATCCCCTGGAGTACGGGTTCGACGGCATCATTAAAATGGCCGAAGACCTTAAGGACAAGGTTGCCGGCAGGGCCGACGGCGACGGGATGGTGGGCATGAACCGGCTGTACAACTATGAGGCCGTTATCCTGGTGATCGAAGGCATCCAAAACTGGGTGCTCAACTATGCAAAGGAAGCCAGGCGGCTGGAAGCACTGGAAGTTGACGCCCAGCAGAAACAAGAGTACGAAGAGATGGCTGAACGACTGGAATGGATTGCCCACAATCCCCCCAGGACGTTTATCGAAGCCTTCCAGATGATCGAAACCATCCACCTGGGCGTGCTCAACGAAGACGCCATCTCAGGCATGAGCCCGGGCAGGATCGGCCAGGTTCTCTACCCCTATTTCGAGCAGGATATCGACGCCGGCCGGATTACCGAGGACCAGGTTCTCGAACTCCTCGAGCTGGACCGGATCGTCAAGACATCCATTGACTGTTTTGCCTCCATCGGGGTGGTGGGCGGCGTCCTTTCGGGCAACACCTTTAATACGGTCTCCATCGGCGGCGTGGACAAAGAGGGAAAATCTGCGGCCAACCGCCTGGAATACCTGATCCTTGAAGCCGGGGCCACCAATGCCATGCCCCAGTCCACCCTCTCACTGCTCTACGATGAGAAACTGCCCGAGGATTTTCTCATGCTGGCCATGGAAGTCATCAAGACCGGGGCCGGATATCCCGCCTTTATGAGCAACCCTGTGGCCCAGGAATTTTTGAAAACCCAGTATGGGCACGAAGGGATGGATGTTGAGGATGCCAGGGCATGGGCCATCGGCGGATGCCTTGAAACCTCGGCCTGCACCTGGAAACCCCTCCATCTCAACGGCAAGGAATACTGGATCCCCGGCGGGGCAGGCCAGCCCACCAGCGTCGGCGTCCATTTTGTCTCCATGCCCAAAATCCTTGAACTGACCCTGTTCAACGGGGTGGACCAGAAAACCGGTGAAAAGGTATTTGAGCCCCATAACAAGCCCCTAACCACCTATGAGGAGCTGTGGGAGCAGTATAAGGCCTACTGGAAGGAAGCCGTGGATATCCTGGCCCTGACCAACAATGTCCAGCACGATATCTGGAGAAAAAACAACATGGCTGTGTTCAACTCCCTGCTCAAACCGGACTGCCTGGACAAGGGCCACCTGATCAATGAGCTGGGATACCGGTACAACGCCACCTTCAACGTGGAAAGCGCCGGCACCATCACCATGGTCAACTCCCTGGCCGCCTTGAAAAAACTGGTCTACGACGACGGGTTTGTCTCCCTGGAGGAGATGAAACAGGCCCTCAAGGAGAATTTCGGGTTCAAGACCGCCCAGGAGGTCAACAGTTTCTCCATTGCCGACCAGGAGAAACAGGAAGACGGGTCCTCCAAGTGGGACAAGCTCCACTTCAAGGCCCTCCAGGCCCCCAAATACGGGAACGACGATCCCTATGCGGATAATATCCTCCTGGAATGGGAAAACTTTTTCTGTCCAGACTGCAGGAACTATGAATCCCTGCACGGTCATCCCATGTATGCCTGCCAGATCTCCGTGTCAACCCACGGCGCCATGGGGTCGGCCAGCATCGCCTCTCCCGACGGGCGGCTTGCCGGCACCACCTTTGCCGATGCCTCCATGTCCGCCTACCCCGGCACCGACAGAAACGGCCCCTTTGCCCTGCTTAATTCAGCGGCCATCTGGGACCACTCCATGTCCCAAAACTCCCAGCTGAACATCAAGATCCACCCCACGGCCATCCGGGGCAAAGAAGGCGCCAAAAAGCTGCTCGATCTGACCCGGGCCTATATGCGCAAGGGCGGATTCCATGTCCAGTACAATGTAGTGGATTCCAAGGTGCTCAAGGACGCCCAGGCCAATCCTGAAAATTACAGGGATCTCATGGTCCGGGTGGCCGGCTTTACCCAGTACTGGGTGGAAATCGGAAAGAGTGTCCAGGACGAACTGATCGCCAGAACCGAATATGAAGGCGTCTAAGCCAACCACGCCTTAACCTGAAAGGAGCATAGATAAAATGGAAAAGCTTAAATACAAAGATACCCGCAACTTCGCCCCCATCGATGTGACCCGTGGCGTTGACCTGGTCACCAAGCAGATTGTCATGGCTGATGCCGACGCGCCCGACGACGCCGTCATCATGCCCAAGTGCAAATTCTGCGCAAACTTCAATGAGACCGACGCCTTCATGGGCATCTGCACGGCCTCAATGAACGATCCTGATTTTTTTGCCTATCCCGACATGGTGGCTGTCACCTGTGAAATGTTTGAAGCTCTGTAGTTCTTCTTTGTCCTGACAGGTGCGGGACACCCGGGGTGTCCCGCACTTTTATAAAAGGAGGTAGACACATGGATACGAATAAAGCGAAACGCTATGGTTGGTCGGTGGTTGCCGCCTCTTGGCTGGCGGTATTCTGCCTTTTCGGATACCGGGCCACCTTTGCCATCCTCAAAGGGCCCATGAGCACGGATCTGGGCTGGTCCCAGGCCCAGGTCACCCTGGGCTATTCCCTGATGATGGTCTTTTATGCGGTAACGGCATTTTTCAGCGGAATGATCCTGGATAAATGGGGAACCAAACCCGTGTACGCCATTGCCGCCGTCCTGGGGGCACTGGGATTCTATACCACCAGCATGATTTCCAGCCATCTGGCCTATCTGCTCACCTTTGGGCTCATCGCCGGGGTGGCCACGGGCATGCTCTGGGTGACCTCAACGGTATCGGTGCGCAAATGGTATGTGGGCAAATCCTATGCCACCATGTGGGGGATCGCCTTTGCAGGCGCCCCCATGGCCCAGTTTATACTGGCCTATATTACACGGTCCGCCCTCCAGTCGGGCGGTGCAGATGCCTGGCGGGGTGCCATGCAGATTCTTTCGGTGATTATCCTTGTGGCCCTGGCGGCCGCAGTGGCCCTGGCCAAAAGATCCCCTGAAGCCTATGAGATGGCCCCCTTCGGGGAAATGCCTGCCCCCGGCGGCGGACCTGATACCCAGGAGTATGTCTGGGAAGTCAAGGAGGCCTTCTCCAAATACGCGATCTGGGCCGCCATTTTCACCTTTCTGACCAGTATGATGGGCGAATTTCTCATCTGGACCCAGGTGGTCTCCTACTGGACGGCGGACCTGGGCTGGACCCGGGATACGGCCGTGGGCATCTATGCCGTCATCGGTGTAATCGGCATCTTCAGCATGCCGCTGATGGGTGTCGTGGCGGATAAGGTGGTCCAAAAAACGGGGAACGAGGCCAGGGGTCGGAAGATCATGCTCATCATCGGGCCGTTAACCGGTGTCATTGCCTGTCTTCTGCTTCTCATGAGTACCAGGACAGCCCTATGGGCCTATGCCGCCTGCTTTGTCTTCGCCGTCTACTGGGCCATTGTACCCGGCGGAGTGGTGGGGTACACCGGCGCCATCTACGGCAGGAAAACCCTGGGCAAAATCTGGGGCCTGGCCACCCTCATCGTCATGGGCATCGGACCCTTTACCGGTTCCTTCATCGGGGGCTGGCTCAAGGACATATCCGGTTCCTACACCTATTCCATCTATTTCGCCCTGGGGTCCTTTGCCGTTTCCATTTTTCTGGCAATGACCCTGCCCCTTGCAGCGACAACGCCTGAACATGAAACCACAGGGCACCGCCCCAGGCGCAGACGTGCATTTACCGGATAGCAACCGGTTGAATCTTCCTTCCGGCCTGGCTGGGGCAAGCCCTTCCCAGCCGGAAGGAACACACAAGCTCATGCCCATGGCCAAACGGCTGAAAGGAGACTCTCATGTATGAACGGTCAAGATCCGACACAATAGTAAAACCTCCCGAAAACAAAGAGGTGCCTGTCCCTGGCAGGCAGATAATGGGAGATGCCCCCACAGGGCTGATTTTCGATATCCAGGGCCACTCCGTACACGACGGCCCCGGCACCCGGACAACGGTGTTCATGAACGGCTGCCCCCTTCAATGTATCTGGTGCTGCAACCCCGAAGGATTGTTCAGGACCCCGGTCATCATGTATAAACAAAGCAAATGCGTCTGCTGCGGCAATTGCGTTGTCTCCTGTCCCTACGGCTCCCCCAGGGTCAACCGCCGGGGAGAACTGGAGTTCAACAGGAGTCTGTGCGATACCTGCACCACCCATGAGTGCCTGGAGACCTGTTACCACCAGGCACTGGAATTGAGCGGCACCGCATACACACAGGACGCACTCATGGCCATCCTCCAGCGGGACCGGCAGTTCTGGGGCGCCAGGGGCGGGGTGACCTTTTCCGGCGGGGAGCCCCTGATGCAACGCAGCTTCATCCCTGGCATGCTCAAACGGTGCAAAAAGGCATATATCCATACCTGCGTGGAAACCACCTCCTGTCTGCCCACCGACTATTTTCTTGAAGTGATGCAATTTGTGGACTGGGTCTTCACGGATCTGAAACATATGGACGCAAACCGGCACAGGGCGCTGACTGGGGTGAACAATCATCTGATCCTGAAAAATATTGAAGCCCTGGCGAAGATGCCGGGATGGGAGGGGTTCATCGTTCCCAGAATACCTGTGATTCCGGGTAGAAACGACGGGGATGAGAATATCGAGGCCACCGCCGACTTTATCCGTTCCATCGGCCTTGACCTTATTAATATCCTTCCTTTCCACCGTCTGGGGGAATCCAAGTACCGCCAGCTGGGCCGGAGTTACCCCTTCGCCGACCAGACGCCCCCCTCCGAGGAGAAAATGGCCCATATCAAGGGCATCATTGAATCCAGGGGGCTGGCCTGTTTTATCGGATATGACACCCCTTTTTAGAAGGAAAAACAATGACACCCAAAGAAATATTGATCCGGGAGATTATCGGAAAGGAAGAGGCCATGTTTTTGGCCGTAACACCCTCTGAACCCGCATCCTGCCAGGAAATGGTAAAAACCTTCAGGAGGATGCGGGAGATGAGTCATTGGGTATGGCCGGAGCCGGTGCTGGAATCCATTCTTCAGGACCTGACCCGGGCGGAATACGCCGGAAGAAACCTGATGACTGAAAAATACGCCTGCATGGAAAACAAATTATATAGAAGGCCAAAGCCGCTGATCAATGAAATTATCGCCATTGAAACCCGATGGCATAGCGCAGTGCGCAGAAAATACCCCCTGACATTCAAGGCCAGGGGAGACCAATTTGAAACCTATGCCTCCTGTGAATTTGCAACCTATTCCCGGGAAACCATTGAAGGGATATACGCCGCCCTTACCCTTGCACTGTCAGAAAAACGGAACCTGGTAGAGGAGCGCTACACCCACCTGTTCAAAGCCCTTGGACTCAATTCCATTGACCAGATGGAGGAAGAGATGAAAAACCGGTAAAACGGCCGGCCGGATTTCTTATGGAAACCGCACGGGTTCTCCGGTTCAGGCATCCATCAACCCGTAGAGATGCATTTTTTTGTACAGCAGGGCCCTGGATATTCCCAGGGCCTTTGCCGCCCTGGACCGGTTGGCATTTGATGTGACCAGGGCCTGGGAAATGGCGGTTTTTTCGGTCTGGGAAACAAGATGCCTCAGCTGGTACCGACTAACGGCGGAAGCGTCGGAGGGTTCCTGGCCTGCCAGAAGTGTCCGGGCATGTTCGGCCGTGATGGACGCCTGGGGTACAAGAACCATGAGGCGTTCCAGAACATTTCTCAACTCCCTGACATTCCCCGGCCAGTCATAATTCTGGAACAGATTCATTGCCTCATGATCTATACGCTTATGATAGATGCCGTATTCCTCCTCCAATTGTTTCCACAGGAAACGGATCAGCTGGGGGATATCCGTGGGCCGCTGCCGTAAGGGAGGGATATGGATGGTAATGACATTGAGCCGGTAAAAGAGGTCCTTGCGGAATTTCCCCTGCCGGACAAGCTGCTCCAGGTCTTTATTGGTGGCCGCTACGATCCGAACGTCAACATTGTATATCTTTTCACCGCCCACCTTATCAATGGTCTTTTCCTGCATGACGCGCAGAAGTTTGGCCTGGGAGTTAAGGGGCATCTCACCGATTTCGTCAAGAAAAATGGTGCCGCTGTCCGCAAGTTCGAATTTTCCCTTTTTCCCCTGTTTTTTCGCCCCGGTGAATGCCCCGGCCACATATCCGAACAACTCGGATTCAAACAGGCTTTCCTGGATGGCCGAGCAGTTGAGCATGACAAAGGGCCCCGCATTCCTTGAACTCATATTGTGTATGCTTTGGGCAAACACCTCCTTACCCACCCCGCTTTCGCCCAGCAGGAGCACGGTGGCCTTGGAGGCCGAGGCCCTTATGGCCATCTCCTTGGCCTTGTGGCTGATTTCGGAATAGGCCACCATGGACTGAAAGGTATAGCGGGGATGGTAAAAGGACTCCCTGTTGCTGTTCAACCGGGTTTCAAGATTGGAAATTCTTCGGGTCAGCTCTTTTACCTTGCAGGTATCTTTGAACCTGATCTTGCCGGCAATACCGACACACCGGTCGGCCACCATAATGGGCATACGGGACACCACATATTTATGGCCGCCGATGAACTGGATCTGGTCCACTTCCGCCACCCGGGTCCTGGCAACGATATGAAGCCGGGTATTTTCTATCACCTCGGTGACGTGTTTCCCCAATGCCTGGATTTTTGGAACACGGTAGATCTGTTCAAAGCTTTTGTTCGCATAAATAAGGACCCCGTCCATATCCACCACGACGAGGCCCTCGGCGGCAATGGCCATCACTTCTTCCACAACCTTCTCGGATTCAAAAATGCTTTTGATAAACGTCGCCTGTTCCTTTTCCATTCTTCCTCCCCAAAAATCGGATTCACACAGGAACTTTCCCAAAGATGCCGCCATTGATACTAATTCCAGGTATCCATATCGATCTCAAGCTCTATCTCGCCGGTCCCGGGCGTCACGGTTCTTTTGAACCCCAGTTTTTTGCCCAGGCTGAGCATCTGCCGGTTTTCGCTGAGCACCAGGCCGTATACCCGTTTAAGGCCGGCTTTGCGGGCAAAGGCCAGGCAGCGTTTGAGCAGGGCTGCACCGATGCCCTTTCCCTGCCAGGAATCGGCCAGCATGATGGCAAATTCACCGGCACCGCCGCCGGCAAAAATAATCCTGGCCACCCCGATGATCTTCTCCCCCGGTTCCGGCGGACTGACGGCCACCAGGGCCACCTCTCGGTCATAATCGATCTGGGTGAGCCGGATCAGCATTTCCTTTGAAAGCTGCTTCAGGGGCGAAAAGAACCGGTAGTATACGGTCCTGGGGGAGAGCCGTTCAAAAAATGCCATCATGGCACCGGCGTCTTCCGGACGCACCGGCCGGATAAAGATGTCATCCTTGTCCGCCGTGGTAAAGGAGCGCTCCTGCCAAGCCGGATAGGGGCTGATGATCAGATGATCCGGGGACTGCACCGGTGTAGGCCTCACCCTGATCCGGGCATCCACCGCCACAAGCTGCCCCCGGGAAACAGCAAGGGGATTGATGTCCAGGGCCTGGATTTGGGGAAAATCCGTTACCAGCCGGGAGACACGGATCAGAATATCCTCGGCCAGGGCCGGATCCACGGCCTTGAACTGACGGAATCCTTCCATTACCCGGGAAATCTTTGTGGCGTTCACTGCCCTTGAGGCCAGGGCCGGGTTCAGGGGAGGCAGGGCCAGGGCCGTATCCCTGTGGATTTCTGTCATCACCCCGCCCATGCCGAAAACCATCACCGGCCCGAATTGTTCATCCAGCTTAGCCCCCACAATAATTTCATACTCCGGCGACGGCACCATGGCCTGAACGCTGACCCCGTGAATCCTGGCCTCGGGAAATGCCTCAGCGGCCGTTTCCATCATCCGGTCATAGGCCCTTTCCACCGCCCCAGCGGAATCCAGATTCAGGCAGACCCCGCCGGCATCGGATTTATGGACAATATCCGGTGAGGTGATTTTCAAGGCCACGGGAAAGCCGATCTCCCCTGCCCTTTGCACGGCATCGGCCCGGCTTCCGGCAATCAGGGTCCGATTCACAGGGATGCCGTAACAGGAGAGCACCGCCTTGGCGTCGGCCTCGCTTAAAAAGGTCCCTTCATCGCAAAGGTATCCACCGATAATCCGACCTGCCCCGGCGGGATCGACCTTGCGGTTGATGTCCCGGCGCACGGGAATCTCGTGCAAAAAATCGATATTCCTGCCATACCGGTAAAGGCCGGCAAAGGCACGCACCGCCTTTTCAGGAGCGTCGTAGGTTACCCCGCCCATTTCATTGAGCACCCGGCGGGCCTCATCCATCCGGGTCCCCCCAACCCAGGCGGTAAACACCGGGCAGTTCACCGTTTTCAAAAATTCCGCCAGGGGGCGGGCCAGATCCACGGGCCTGAAAATACCCACAGGGGAATGGATCAGCAGCAGGCCGTCAACCTCCGGTGCCCGGGCACAGATATCCACGGCCCGGATAAACTGCCCGGGAGATACGTCCCCCAGGAGGTCAACGGGATTGGACCGGCTCCATTCCTTTTCAATGCTCTCGTCCAGTGCGGCAACGGTATCCGGGCTCAGCTCTGCCGGTTCAAGCCCGCAGGCAACCAGGGCATCCACGGCCATTACACCGGGACCGCCGGCATTGGTAACGATGACCAGGCGCCGTCCCCTGGGCCGCTGCTGCCGGGCCAGAATCCGGGTATAGTCAAAAAGCGCTTCAAAGGTATCCACCCGGAGAATGCCGGCCCGGTCAAAGGCCGCATCGTAGACCGCATCCTCCCCGGCCAGGGCCCCTGTATGGGAGGCGGCGGCCCTGGCCCCGGCAGTGGAGCGGCCCGTTTTGAGGCAGATGATAGGCTTGACCCGGGAGACCGCCCTGGCCGCACTCATGAAATTCCGGACATGGGTCATGTTCTCCATGTACATGATGATACTGTCCACGGTTTTCAAAGAACCCAGAAAATCGATCATATCGGCAAAATCCACATCCAGCATGGAGCCCAGGCTGACAAAATGGCTGAATCCCACCTGTTCCCGCCGGGCCAGGTCCAGCACGGAGGTGCATACGGCCCCGGACTGGGAAAGAAATGCAATACGGCCGGGCAAAGGAAATTCCTGCATAAAACTGGCGTTCAACCCCTTTTGGGTATGGGCCATGCCCACGCAGTTGGGCCCGATGATACGGATACCTGTCCGCCGGGCAGCCGCCTTGATCCGCGCTTCGATCTCACGGCCCTTGACACCGGTTTCCTTTCCTCCGGCCGAAAGCACCACGGCCCCGGCCACGCCTTTTTCACCGCAGTCGGCAATGATCTGGGGGACCTGGATGATGGGGGCGGCCACCACGGCAAGATCCACGGACCCGGACAGATCAAGAACGGATCCGGCTGCCGGGATGCCCATGATATCAGAATAGTTGGGGTTGACCGGAAAGATATCCCCGTCAAAGGTACCTGTAATGAGATTCTGCATCAGTGCTTCGCCGACCCGGCCTTTTTTCTCGCTGGCGCCGATGACGGCAACGGAGCCGGGACTGAACATTTTCAATAGATTCTGTGTACCCATCCTTCCCTCCTTATCTCTGAAGTTTGTAAACCAAGGGTTTCAAGATACATGCCAGAAATTTTTCTTTGTCGCCCGGGTGATGCCGACCCTAGTAAACACGGCACTAAACCACCAGGTTGCCCCCATCCATAAACAGGGTTTGGCGTGCCCTGCACTGTCTGCTTTCTTTACACCCTGGAAAACGCCAAAGGCTTTTTCAGCCGGTCTCGGCCAGTCATAGGAAGCTGGAAACCGCTTCCAGTCCTGGGTATCAGCATTTTCAAACCGGGTGTGGCACACCTGTTGCTCATCTCCTCTACCGAGACCCATGATTTAACCTAAGGAGGTGAATATGATAATCAAAGACTGGATGAGCAATCCCCCCATCACCATTGACCGGGACGATACCCTTATGGAAGCAGACAAACTGCTGCGCACCCGGCTTATCTCCATGGTACCGGTGATGAAAGGGGACCAAATCGCAGGTATCGTCACCGACGGGGACCTGAAAAAAGCCATGCCCTCGGAGGCCACCACCCTGGACAAATTTGAAATGCGCAGCCTGATGGATTCCATCAAGATCCAAACCATTATGTCCAAGCGTCTGGTCACGATTCCCTGGAACCATACCGTTGACGAAGCCGCAGGCCTCATGCTGTCCAACGGAATCTCCGGCTTGCCCGTCATGGGACGGGACGGCCACATCGTCGGCGTCATAACCAAGAGCGATATCTTCAGATGCTTTGTTTCCTTTACCGGGGTGGCCGCCAACGGACAGATTTTCGCTTTTAAACTCAGGGACCGGCCCCGGGCCATCAAAAAGATTCTGGACGCCATCACCGCCGCCGGCGGCCGCCTTGCCAGTGTTCTCACCTCTTATGATGATATTGAACAGGGCTTTAAAAAGCTCTTTGTCCATGCTTACGACCTTGACCCCGAACAGTTCAGCCGCCTGGCCGGGGTATTCCATGAATCCGGCCAGCTGGAGTATGTGGCCGACCCGCCAAAGGATTACAGGAAATTGATATAAAAAAACGGCCGGGCAGGTTGAACCTGCCCGGCCAAACGTTCATTTTTTGTTTTACATGAAAGATCAGATTTAATTCTTTCACGATAGATTGCGGGCCAGCACGGAAAAATCCCGGACCGGCCTTCGTCCGTCACTTTTTGGTAAGGGGCCGGCCCCTATCTTTCACCTCCCCTGCATCTGCGGCCTGGGTAACGACAACCTCCGCCTTTACAACGTCCTTATCTTCCTTGGCATAGTGGATCTCTGCACCGGTGACCAGAACGATCATGACGGTTCCGAGAATGACGCTCAGGGATACGGGATCAATAAACGCACGAGCCGAAGATACCGTTCCGAATACCGCCACAGCCAGAATAACCATCAGAATCACAAGTTTTTTCTTCATCATAGCTCCCTCCTTTTATGGAATCATCCACACCGTCATTTTCCTTGCCCCGTGCACCACTTTCCAGGGCACCCTGCCGATATTAAAATCAGATACCGTTGACATTCCCTTTCGACCGAGAACAATGGTATCGCAGTCATCTGCCAGTGCCGTTTCAACGATTGCGCCGGCCCTGCTTTTTCCCCCTTTTATCACCCTCCGGGTAATACGATTGTCCCGGAACCCGGCATCCAGAAGTACCTTACTGGCGTACGCCTGGGCCTTCTCCACAATGGCCGCCCCATTGGCCTCCCATTCCCGGCTGCCGTCACAGGGCCCGCAGAAATCCCTGATCACCGAGCCCAGCACAAATCGGCACCCCGACCCCTGCAGGGTCCGGGCGGCAAACGCAACGGCCCGCTCCGACCCGGCTGAGCCGTCAACGGCCAGGAACAGGGTATGGGTCAGCTCCCGGACCCCGGCTAAAATCAGGGGGACATCCACGGCCTCTTCAATGAGTTTGGTGGACACACTTCCCAGGGGAACCGGAAGAACCGCTTTTGCCATCCCCCGCCGCCGGAGCACCAGGCCATGATATCCCTTCCTGGCCTCGTCCAGAATATCCCGGGCAACGCCCCGGTTCCGGTCCCGGATCTCTATGCGGACCCGCTCGGGGGGGAATCCGCAGGCAATCAGTTTAACCCGGGCCTTTTTCATAAAAAATTCCATCCGTTTTCGGGCTCCGCTCTCCCAGGCCAGACTCCGGACGACCGAATCCCGGCTGAAGGCCTCTGAGCACAGGTCATAATAGTATTCCGGCACCCGATTCATCACGTTTAACAGGACGACGACCTTATCCCGGTAGGGCCTGAAGGATGATATATATTGAATGGTTTTCATGGATTTTTCTTCACCGTCAACGGCTACAAGCAATGTATTTTCATTCATGTCCCCTCCTTTCCATGGTGTTAAGACTGGGGAACGGCGCCGGGGTGGTAATCAGAATGCGGTTCCCGCTTAGCAAAATAGAGAGCAACTGCCGTGCCAGGATCAAGCTACGAAGCAAATCATTGAAATGACAGGCAAATCAACAAAGTACCACCATACAAAAGGAAAATACTAAAGACAGTCCCCTTATCAGGGTGTAAAGAAAAACGACAGGCGGGGTCCCTGCCTAACGAAGAATCCGGGTCGAAGAGACCGTATCGATCCCGTATTTGTCCATTTTGGCATGGAGGGTGGGACGGGAGATGTTCAGGAGCCTGGCCGCCTGGGAGCGGTTGCCGTTGGAGAGTTCCAGGGCCTCTTCCACGGCCATGGACGAAGCCGTATCCACAAAATGCTCAAAGCTGTGGTTGGCCGCCGGATCGGTGAGGCTTTGGCGAATCCATTGGCGCAGGGCATCGCCCTCGTCCGGGCCGAATGCCGCTTTTTCATCCGGAGATTTACGGATAATCTGGGCAAGATCGGTGACGGAAACCGGATTGCCCCGGTTGAAGATCAAGACCTTCTGGATAAGGTTGGAGAGTTCCCTGACGTTGCCCGGCCATTCATACCGGCACAGCAGGTCCATGGCATCCTCCCGGATACCGGGATTATCGATTTTCAATTCATGGGAAAAACGGGCCAGGTAGTGGGCGGTAAGGGATTGGATATCCCCGGTCCGTTTCCTCAGGGGCGGCAGTTCAATGGTCACCACCTTGAGCCGGAAGTAGAGGTCCTCCCGGAAGGCCCCTTCGGCAATGGCGGTTTTGAGATCCTTGTTGGTGGCGGCGATGATCCGAACATCCACGGGGATGGTTTCGTCCCCCCCCAGGCGCTCAATGCACCGCTCCTGGAGAAGCCTCAGGATCTTTGCCTGGATGGATATGGGCATATCTCCGATTTCGTCCAGAAAAACCGTTCCCCCGTCGGCCTGTTCTATCTTGCCGATGTGGCGGCGGACGGCGCCGGTAAACGCCCCTTTTTCATAGCCGAACAACTCGCTCTCCAGCAGATTTTCCGGGATGGCCACACAGTTGATGATGGAAAAGGCTTTGTCCGACCGGATGCCGTGCTGGTAGACGGCACGGGCCACCAGTTCCTTGCCCGTGCCCGATTCGCCCTGGATCAGCACCGTGGCGTCGGTCTGGGCCACCCGGCCGATGGATTTGTACACCTTCTGCATCCCGGAACTCTGGCCCACGATGGCATCCTGGGAAAAGGTTCTGGGTTCGGCATCCACCTGGACCGGAGTCCGCATGCAGTAACCGGCGTCCACGGCCTGGATGATCATGGCCAGCATCTCCGGCACGTCAAAGGGTTTGAGCAGGTAATCGAAGGCCCCGGCCTTGATGGCCTCTATGGCCGTCTCCGTGGTGCCAAAGGCCGTGACGATGATCACCGGCAGAGTGGCGTCAATTTTCTTAATGGCCTTGAAGGCGTCTATGCCGTTGATGCCGGGCAGGCGCACATCCAGGATCACCAGGTCCAGGGGGGTGGTTTCAACGATCTCCAGGCCGGCCTCCCCCGAGGCCGCGGAAACCACATCGTAGCCTTCCTCCCTGAGCAGGTTGGAAAAACTGGTTCTCAGCTGGTCGTCATCGTCAATGATGAGAATCTTCGCCATAGGCCACCTCCCCTGCGGGCAGGGTGATGGTGAAACAGGCCCCCTGCCCCTCCGGGCTGTCCAGGCAGAGGCAGCCCCCGTGTTCGCTGATAATATTGAAACATATACTCAACCCCAATCCCGTCCCCTCGTCCTTGGTGGTGAAAAAAGGGTTAAACACCTGGTCACTCATCCCTTGGGGAATTCCCGGACCGGTATCCTGGATGCGGATCACCGCCGCCTCCCGGGCGCTGCCCGTTTCCATGGATTCGGTGATGGTAATGCGCCCGCCCTGATCCATGGCTTCGCAGGCATTGATGATAATATTGGCCAGCGCCTCCTTGAGCTGGCCTGAATCCAGCAGTATGTCCTGCAACGGCTGCCGGCGGACAATCTGCACGGTCACGTTGTAAGATTTCAGGCGCTGCTCCAGCAGCCGAAGGGTATTGTCCACCACCTGTGAAGGACTCTGCAGTTTCATGGTCAGTTTGGGGGGGCGGGCAAATTCCAGGAAATTTTCCAGAATCTTATTGATATGACCGATCTCGTTGGAAATCACATTGATATTCTCCTGCTGGACCGGGGAGACGTCCCCGGACCGCCCCAGGGAAAAGAGCCGCATTTTAATGGAGGTCAGGGGATTCCGGATGGAATGGGCCGTGCCTGCGGCCAGTTTGCCCACCAGGGCCATTTTTTCCGACTGCATCAGGGTCTCCCTGCTCCGCTTCAGCTCGGCATGGGTCTGCTCGGCATTTTCGATAAGGCCGTGGACGCTGTTTTTGAGGGCGGCCATCTCGTTGCCAAAGGGCCGCCCCGCCCCCATCCGGTCCGCCTCTTCCGCCAGTTTCCGGATGGGCTCCAGAATGTGGCAGGTGAAAATATAGTTGATGAGCAGGCTTAAAAGCACCACCGTGACGATGGCCAGAAGGGCGATATACCTCAGCCGCTTGGCATCGGTATGGCTGACGGTGACGGCGTGGTCAATGTTCTCCTTGTGGAAGGTCTTAAACTTTTCGCAAAGATCGAATATCCTGAAAAAACTGGCCCTCACCTCCTTGTGCAGGGCGGCACCTGCGCCGGGATCCCCCTTTTCATAGAGCCTGAGCACCCGGTCCTTGGAGGCAATATAGATGGCATACTCCTTTTCGATCCGGGCCAGCGCTTCTTTTTCCCAGGGCTCCTCCACCAGGGGCTTGGCCCGGGTCATTTCCTTCTGGAACGCCGACTGGAATCCGGACAGCTGCCGGAGCCAGTCAGGGTTCTTGTCCAGAAGATAGTAGGAAAGATAGCCTTTCTGGTTGAGCAGGGAGGTTTCAAGGGCTTCGGCGGCCTGGTACACCGGGATGTGCCGTGCCGTGATGCCGGCAAAAAGGCCTTCGGTTTTATAGGTGTACCAGATCATGGACACGGCACCCATCACCGTAATCCCCAGCAGAACGGCATTGGCCAAATATACCCTCTGTTTCAAACTCAATTGCGCTTCTCCTTTCTATCCGTGCTCATACCACAAACCTGCCACGGAGGAAATCAAATATCACCGCTGCGGCGGAGCAAGAGTCTGACCTCGGCCTTCCGGATCCGTTCTTCCTGCTCTTCCTTGCGCTTCCGGGCATTGTCCACCTTGGTATTAATTTCCTCAAAATCCGCGGGTTTCATGAGGTAGTCAAAGGCCCCGGACCGCATGCCCTCCACTGCGGTTTCGGTAGAGCCGTGGCCGGTGAGCAGGATCACCTCCACAAGGGGATGGGCCGCCTTGATTTTTTTCAGGGTTTCAATGCCGTCCATGCCGGGCATGCGGATATCCAGCATGACCACATCCACGGGGGTACGGTCGAGAACCTCCAGGGCCTCTTCACCGCTGTAAGCCGTGGACACGTTTTCTCCCTGGTTGCTCAGCCTCAGGGAAAACATCTCCACAAAATCTTTTTCATCGTCAACTATGAGAATTCTAACCGGTATTCTTATCATTCTTATCTCTCCTTTATATCCTCTTTATCCGGATGCCACTCGGGCAGGCAGACCGTAAATTGGGTCCTCCTGCCGGGCCGGCTTTCAACGCTGATGCTGCCCCCGAGGTTTTCCATGATCCTGTGCACCACAAAAAGCCCCAGGCCCGTCCCCTTATCCGAACCGTTATCTATGGATTTGGTGGTGAAAAAGGGATCAAAAATCCTTTCCATGTGCCCGGCCTCTATGCCGGATCCGTTGTCACCGACCGCCAGACAGACCGCCTTCCCCGATCTTGAGAGGGAAAGGCGGATCTGACCGTTGAAGGACACGGCGTCCACGGCGTTTTCCAGCAGGTTGATCAATACCTGGCGGAGCTGGAAGGGATCGGTGTGCATCATCATTTCGCCCGGGGACGCCGTGTCCCACTCAACGGATACCTTTTTGGCCTCGGTCCTCTGCTTCACAAGCCCGAGGGTATCTTCTGCCAGCAGGCGGATATCCACCTTTGAAAGCCCGGCCCCCTTTTTCCTCACATAGCCCAGAAGCTGGTGGGTGATCCGGCGGGCCCGGTCAACACTTTTCTCTATCTTTTCAAGCCCCTTAAAAAGCATGGCCTTGTCAGGAATCTGTCCTTGGCCCTCTAAGACCTGACGCATGAAGCCTGCGGATTCATTGATCACGGCCAGGGGATTATTAATTTCATGGGCAATGCCCGTGGACATGGTGCCCAGCGATGCCAGGCGCTGGGTGTGGATCATCCGGTTTTCCATACGCCGCTTATACTGCCGGTCCCGTTCCCGGGCCGCCTCCAGCTGCCGCAACGCCCTCGCCTGGCGAATTTTTCCGGCCAGATGGTCAATCTCCACGGGTTTGGACAGGTAGTCAAAGGCCCCGGCCTTTATCCCTGCCACCCCTTCGGCAATGGCGGCATCGCCGGTAAGAAAAATGACCTGGATGTCGGGATAACTTTCATGGACAGCCCTGAAGGTTTCCATGCCGGACATGCCCGGCATTTTCATGTCAAGCACCACCACATCTATCTCTTCTTTGGCCAGAAAATCCAGGCAGGAAGCCCCGTCCCGGGCCTGGGCCACGGCCAGATTCCGCCGGGTCAGGCGCCGGGCCAGGGACTGGCGGTAATTATCCTCATCGTCCACCAGCAGAACGCGGGCGGTCTTGTCTACGGTTTTGCCCTTAATGTTCTCCATAATCATACTCCTATATGAGGCCGAGCACCTTCCACCAGGTGTAGACCACCCCAACCAGTATTAGCAGAAGGGCCGGCGTCACCACAAGGCCCAGCCGGGTCAGATCCGAGGATTTAAAATACTTATAGGAATAGGCAATGGCATTGGGGGGGCAGCCGATGACCAGGAGCATGGCAAATGAGGTGGCCATGCCCAGCCCCAGGGCCAGGATCATGGGATTCACCCCTTCAAGCTGGGCCATGGGGATGACAATGGGCAGGATCAGGGCGGCGGCCGCCACATTGGCCATGGCATTGGTGACCAGGGCGCCGAACACGGCGACCCCCACAAAGAGCACCAGCCAGCCCTTGCCCTGGATCAGCGGAAAAAAGAGGTTGGCAAAATAATCCGCTGCACCGGAATACCCCATGGCAAGCCCCAGGGAAATACCGCCGCCGAAGATAAACAGGGCCGTGCCCCACTCCAGGTTATCGTTGATGTCCCGCCACCTGAGCACCTTGAACAGAACCAGGCAGGCCACCCCGATCATACCGGTGACGGAATAATGGACACCGTGGAGCCCCTTGGTGAGCCAGGTCACAAAGGCCAGGCAGATGATGACCAGGGCCTTTTTCTCGGCAGCGGTCATGGGTCCCAGGTCCTCATCAAAATCAGGGAGCTTGAATTTGGGATCGGGCCGATAGACCAGGTAGACCAGGAATACGGCGGCGGGCACGCAGATGATGGCCGCGGGCATGCAGTATTTGATCCATTGGAAAAAGGTGATTTCTATGCCGGTGAATTCTTTTAAGAACGCTGCGGACACCATGCAGCGCCCCCCGCCCACCAGGGTTCCCATCCCCCCGCAGGAGCAGGCAAAAGGCAGGGAAAGCATCATGAATTTGGCCGTTCTCGTATTGGGCTCTATACCCACAGCCCGCATCAGGGGCAGCATGGTCACAATGCCGATGGCGCAGGCGGCGGCATCATGCATAAAGGACGAGGCCAGCCCCAGCCCCACGGCGATGATAAATGTAAACCGGGTCACGGAATTGCCCGCCTTCTTGATGATATAATACCCCAGCCGCTTGGTCAGCCCCACCTTGTCCAGGGCAATGGCAAAGATCAGGCAGCACATGATGAAAATCACCACCGGGTGCATGTAGGGCCCCCAGGCCCCTTTTACATCCGTTATTCCCAGGATGACCAAAGAGGCCCCGATGAGCAGCGCCGTAATTTCCAGGGGAATGGGTTCAATGACAAAGAGGCAGATGAGCACCGCAAGGACGGACAAAAACCGCTTGGCCTTGGGGGACATCCCGTCCACATAGTCGACAGCCACCTGGTCCAGCCCCAGGGTGCCGGCGTGGGTCTGAAGGAAATCCGCCCGGGCCTCAGCCGAGCCAGGCGCCTTTGCCTCTAAAATATAACTGCCGGCCTCCTTTGCCGGTGCCATGGAAAAATACTGGGAAACGGCCTGGGCCAATTCTCCGGATCCTTCCCCGGATATTTTGAACCTTGTTCCTTCAGGCCTGGGCAGTGCAAATACCAGGACGCCCAGCAAAACCGCAACCGCCAGCTTAAATCCGTCTGTTTTAAATATCATTTCCGCTTGAGTCTCCGTTTTCTTTTATTTTCGCATTCCGGGCCAGGCTGATTTTTTCCATCAACTCCTGAAATTCACAGGGTTTGGTGAGGTAATCAAAGGCCCCCAGGGCCATCCCGTCCTTAGCCGCCGTCCGGGACCCGTGGCCGGTGAGTATGATCACCGGCAGTTCCGGGGCCATTTTCCTGACAATTTTCAACACCTCTATTCCGTCCATATCCTCCATTTTCAGGTCCAGGACCATGACATGGAAATCATCCCTGCGCAGGGCCCGCAGTGCCTCGGTGCCTGAATAGGCTTTAACCGCCTCAATGCCCCGGCGGTGAAACCGGTTGCACAAAATGTCGATATACCCTTTTTCATCATCCACCAGCAGCAGGCGGGTACAGGGGGAAGTGCTGTCTTTCATCTTGTTCACATTTCCTTTTACGGATTCCGTGCTATACCCTCTGGCCGGCGATTTCCCGGAACCGGGCCTCCATTATCTTTTCTTCATGGGCTTGTTTCTTGACGGCCGCCGCCTCCAGTTTTTCCACGAGTTCGTCCAGGTTGCAGGGTTTCATCAGATAGTCGAAGGCCCCCAGTTTCATTCCTTCAATGGCCGAATCCACTGTGGCGTGCCCGGTGAGCATGACCACCTCCACCAGGGGGAATTCCGCCCGGATGGCCTTTAAGGTTTCAATGCCGTCCATGCCCGGCATTTTCACATCCAGGACCACCACATCGGTTTTGCCGTGGCCGGCCAAAAACGCCAGAGCCTCACTGCCGCCGTACACCGCTGCGGGTTCCATCCCCCGTTTTTCAAGGCGCTTGGTCAACGTGTCCAGAAATGCCTTTTCATCATCCACAAATAAAACTTTCATCTTCTTTGTCTCCTGAATAGGTTAAGGTCTTTATCTTCGGAGGCGGTTCTGCCTCTTCAACGTTTTCAACAGGCAGGTGGATAAAAAAACAGGTGCCCTGCCCCACCTGGCTTTCAACCTCAATTTTCCCTCCCATCTTCCGTATGATGCCATAGCAGATGGAAAGCCCCAGGCCCGTTCCCTGCCCCACGGCTTTGGTGGTAAAAAAGGGGTCAAAAATCCGGTCCAGGTAATGGCTGGGAATTCCCGGGCCGTCGTCCCGGACGGCAATGCCGATAAACCGGCTGTCTCCGGGCGTGTCGGCAGTGCTGATTTGGATGGTGCCCCCTTCCCTGTCCATGGCGTCGATGGCATTGTTGATGAGATTGAGAATGACCTGCTGGAGTTCGGCCGGGGAAAAGCGGATAAAGGGAAGGTCGGGGGCCAGGTCTGTTTTAATGGCGACATTATTATATTTGGCCATCTGGGCAGTGAGGGAAACGATCTCCCGGATGGTATCGTTGATTCGGATATCCGCCACGCTGGCATCGCTCTTCCGGGCAAAGCTCAACAGCTTGTGGGTGATGTCCTTGCATCGCCGGCCCTGGGTCTGAATCTGGTTGATGGCCCGGTTAAATTCCTTGGTCGTTCCGAGATCAGTGCCGGTGTTCTCCTCCAGCAGGTCTCCCATCCATCCGGCCTCTTCCACCATGATGGCCACCGGATTGTTGATTTCATGGGCAATGCCGGCGGCCAGCTCACCGATGGTGGCCAGCTTGCCGCTTTCCACCACCTGCTTGTTCATGGCTTCGTTTTTCCGGTCGGCCTCGGCAATGAGTCTGACAATGCTGCGGGGGAGTGTAAAGGAAACCGACATTATGGCGATACAGCCCAGAACAAAGACGATCAGAGTCAGCACCTCTGCATTCCACAGATCCCTGAGGGAATCCCTCAGGTCCTGTCGGAATACCATACGCCAGTCCACTGTCTGGAGAAGGGAAAGGGCGTACATATAGGTATTGCCCCTGCCGTCTCCCCGTTCCAGGATCACGGTGTTGGCGGTCCTGAAAATGCCAGGATCCGTTATGACGGCGGCCGTTGATATCTCTGTACCGGTCCTGGGATGGGTCTGCAATTCGCCTTCGGCATTAACGATAAAGGCTGTACCGGTTTCTCCGATGCTGACATTCTCCACCAGGGAATTGAAGGCGGCAAAATTAATGGTGGACCTCAGGATGTAGGTGCGCCCCCGGCAGACCACCTTAACGGCCAGGATAAAATGGGGATGCCCCCGGAGCCCGGCAAATACATCGGAAATATAATAGGGGCTTTCCATGGCCTTTAAAAACCAGCCTGCGTTGCTGTAATCGGCATTTACCAGGCGAAACGGCCCCTCGTAGGCAAATTGTGTACCCCCGGCGTCCACCACCCCCAGGTCCGTGAACACCTCCCCGTACTCGTCCCGCAGTTCAGCCAGGCGGGAGGACAGAAACTCGGGGGCGGCGTCCGGTGAAATGGCCGCAAACTGCCGGGCAAGATACCGGATATTGCCCAATTTTTCCGCTAAAAACGCATCGATGTTCCGGGTATGCTTGAGAACCAGCTCTGAGATATGGGCTCGGACCTTCTCCGAATAGGCCAGGTGGAACCGCCAGCAGAGGATTCCTGCAGTGAGTACCATGGGAATAAAGGAAACCAGCAGGATCAGCAGCCTGATCTTCCTCGTCACCACCTGGTAAAACCCTTTTCTGTCGATTATGGGGTCCGGCATCATTCTTTCCACCTTTTTTCATCCTCTCCATCTGACAAATGGAAAATCCTAATAGGTGAAATATCAAGATACATACCACCCCTGCAGGCGGCATCACATTCGCCCGTAACCATACGAAATAAATGAATAAATCAGAAATCAGAGAAAAAGAATAAGAGGCCAGCACCTGTCAGCTTTTTTTACAGGGTGTAAAAACAACTGGATACCTGGCCTTGGTTTGGAAATGACCAACAGGGTGGACAAAATCTAATCCATCTGCTCATATAAGGAAAATTTATTTATGGGGATAGGGTATGAACTAAGTTGAAAACAAGGGGGGAACATTATGAGAATGCTGGCTGAATTTTTTCCGGAATTTGCAGAAAAACTGGATGAAATGGACGCGCTTTACACTGACAAAAGAACGATAGATGAAAAGACCTATCAGTTCATCTGCTTTGCACTTTCCATCAAAGGGCGGTCGAAACCCTGTGTGTTAAAGCATTTTCAAGGGGCTTTGGAAGCAGGCGCAACCGTGAAAGAACTGGCTTATATTCTTGCTTTAGTAATGAGGGAGGCGGCCGGGGCGGATGATTGCTGGACCCACGATGTAATTGGGGACTGGAAGGAAATTATCGCAGGCAATATTAAATGTGACTGCCAGAAATAAATTTGTTTCCCCTGATACGAAAATTTTCAAAATTCTGCGTCATTGGTTAAGCGTCCGATTTTGCGCCTCCGCTTGGCGGAAGTGGAGGCTATATCCTGGGAATGGGCACCTCAAACACTGCCCGCCGGAAGGGTTTGGCTTCCGCTTGAGAGGATCCAAACACAAGCGTTCTCCCCCAGACAGCAAATACATCTCGAATTTTCAATCAAGCCTGCCTGCAAAAAAAATAGCTAACTGCGAAATAGCCAGAGAGCTGTTTTGAATCGGCATTGCCATTTTCTTGGTGGCATTCTGGAGATGCACCAACAAAAGCACCAACATGTGTTGGAATGTCAAAAGATGCAGACTATGGTTCAACTCCCAAAACAGGAACCGAACTAAAATGCTTTAGAAACTTTCGTGCAGATTTATCAGAGACGCATTTGATTTGAACCAGTTCAATCTTATCAGACTTCAATCACTTTCAATACTGGCCCCTGGTTTTTCCTATCAGGAATGACATGGTAACTACAGCCACAGTCCGGACAAACAACACGCAATCCGTCCGTTAAACGATTTACAAGGCCAGTTCTCCCAAGCAAAGGTACTTTCCTTTTACATTGACATATCCAAGCGGCATTATTACCGGTTGCTATGGCTTTGGATTTCTCACCATTTTTTAGCTCGACTTCTACAATTCTTTGCTGCTGTGTCATAAATACGCTTTTTCGATTCTGGTGATAAAGTGTTTTTGTCGGTATGTACAGCGTTCATACTTTTCGGGCGGACTGATTTAAAACTTACCTTTTAGCATATCACCAAGCCCTGCAAAGGGATTGGTGCCGCCTGTGGAGGTTGAAGTGCTGCAAGCCACTTCATCAGAATAGGCATCGGCGACCTGTTCCCTGGAATGTTCATTGTCGTGGCAATAGATACAAAGCAATTCCCAATTACTCCCATCAGGCGGATTGTTGTCATGGTTATGATCTTTGTGGTGAACCGTGAGTTCCTTGACTCGTTTACCCTCAAATTCGCGGCCACAATGAGCACAGATCCAAGGATACATCTTAAGAGCACGCTCTCGATATCCGGTTTGACGAGACTTTTGTTCTGCCAATACTTTCTGAACAAGGTTATCTTTTTTGCTGATCATTCTATTCACTCCTGGTCCTTCTTTTTTTAACGATTTATTAATAATTATATTGAGTCGTCCAATCAACCTTATCCGGTATTAAATGTGTTTATTGATGGGGGAGGCCAACCCCAATATGTTGTGGTCGATGAATTTGGAAAGAAAGCGACAGCTAATAGACATAATTGTAGCGGCCTGATTTCATAATCGCCCTGGCTTGATTTAATAGAAAATCTCGGCCAGGAATAATCGTTTCTAAGGTCCGCACCCGGCCAGATTTATTCGTTACCCGGCCGGGATTAATTGTTTCTGGCCGAATTTAATTGGTACTGGGCCAGGTTTAATCATTTCCAGGAAGATGTTTCTCTTTTTTCGACAGACAAGATTATATTAAATGTAATTTTTAACGATTGAATCGAAAGGAGACTTGAAGCCGTCCATAACTAAATGGTTATTCCAACGCTTTGCGGATTCTGTCCAGCGTTCCTTCAGCAACCATTGATCTAAGTGTGCTTTCAAGTATCGGAATCACGTAGGCATACTTTTCATGCACATAAGGAAATAATTGAGTTTCGGCCAAAACGCATACTTCCTTTATTTCATTTTGATTAAACTGTTTTTTTAAAATAGATCTATTGACGATTCCCGGTCCCGCAAGATAGGCTCCTATGCGGTTGATATTAATTAATTTAAAGGCTTCTTTGGGAGAATCAAGGACCACTTTTTTCTTTTCTGGAATGTCGGACAGGATGCTTTGCGCTTTTTTGCTTCCTCGTAAAAAGCCGACAACACAGTCCGTTTTTATCACATGCTCTGTAAGTGTGTTTATATCATTAACTGTCTCAATGATATTTTTCTTTTTGGCAAACAAAATATGCTGAACTGTAAAATGGGATACCCTGATCATCCTTAAATTCTGATAGTCTTTTTCCAATCCTTTTATTCTGGCGGCAACCCCAGCATATACGCCTTTGTTCGTGGCTACAAGGCACCGTTTCTTCGGGAGTTCTTTCAACGTACATTTTATACCGGTTCTGTTAGAGACTTCTTTTAAGACTTCTCTCTGATATTGGGTGAACACACCTTCATCTATGGGAGTCGTAAAGACCAAAGGCTCCTGATGTGCATTTTGGGCGATACCTACAGAGTTACCCACAGCGGCCATCAACACACCCGCCACAAATAAATAAAGAATTTGTTTCATAACTAAGACTCAATTACCCTTGGCCATTGGTAATCCATATTTTCTAAAAATCCAAATAATTGGAGATTAACCTTTTTCTGTCGAAAATTGCAACAATCAATTTGCCCTGTCAAATTTTCTTTTCAAAAATTCAAAAAGCAAGATGCATAATAAAAAATGCTTTTTCGGCATGTCTCAGATAATAGATGTCATTCTTGATTTTCCCATCCCCATGGTTGCTGGGATGAGTTCCAACAGTGGACCGTTATTTTTAGGATTTTCTTTGGCTGTTGACTATCGAATTGCCTCAAAGAATGCAACCTTAATGATAAACCCCAATAATTCATACGGAATTCCACCTGCAAGCTTGTTATCTTTCTTTCTGATAAAGAATATTGGTCCTGCAAGGACAATGGAACTGATGCTGTCGCATCCGGAACTCAGTATAGAAGAGGCTTACCAATTGGGGTTAGTCTCTCAGATTGTTGACGAAGAAAATGTTGAATCCCAGTGTATTGAATTGTTGAATGCTTTAAATCCTTTTTCCAGGGATGCCATTTCTGAGACACGATGTATGATTCAACCAGATAAAGCTGAGATAAATAAATACATTGAAACAACTCATGAACGTTATCTCAGAAACATATACAAAATGAGTAGCTGAAAACAGTCCAATTGATTTATCATCTATTTGTTATATCTCTGGTAGGTAGTTTTTTATCCGGAGCTTTATAGAACACAATGAGCGATTATGCAAACCAACTATGGATACTGGACTAAACTTGAATTACATCTATTTGATCATTCTGATGCAACGTTTAGTCATGGCATGTGCCCCGCTTTTATTAAAAAACACTATCCCAAATACAATGATTCGGAGGATTAAGCATTGCTATTAAAGTATAAATAACAATACAAAAATACTTCTTGCGCGAACTTGATTATCAAAATTTTCATTCATTCAAAATGTTATCCATCCACTTGAAATGAGGAATGCCAAAGTCCACAATCATGGTATTAGCCGTCGTTTTTTATCTAAATCTTTACCCACAACATGTAGTATGTGGCCTTCTTCTGAACATGTGGGACAAAATCAGGAATATGCCCTGTATAATTTCTTCGGGGTTTAACCGCCGGGGTTCAATAATCTCTTACAGCCGTATTTTTTGTATTTAAGGAAGGATAAGGGTTATTACTAAAAAGATTGAGCCGGGCCTATCAACCCCCAGGTTTCACCAGACATCCGTAAAAGCGGTTCATCTTGACTAATCCGTGTACGGCTGCGCCTCTCAAAACCGGACGGACGCTTACGCTTGTCCTATGCGGTTTATCGGGCCCGGTTGTTAACATCCCGTCTGGCGGGATAGCGGCATAGCTGCTGCCGTGCACCTCGTACCATTTACCACTAAGCCGTATCTGTATAAATCAAACCTCGACATTTTCAATGTTAGGTCGCCATTGAGACAAGGCCAATCAAAATAAAGAGATTCCATTATATCCTCAATCTCCAAGAGAACATGAAACGGTTTGGCTTCTGATGGGGGATTATGAACGAAAACGAATTCATAAGTTGTTTCAACAAGGCGCGAATGAAACAGAGAAATTGATTCTAAAGGAATTCCCTTTTTACGGCAGATTGCTTGATGAACGATATCTTGAACTTTTAATTTATTGACATTTGTTTTCATAATATTTAAAATATATCGCATTACTTTTTGCCTTTCAAGTCAAAAAGTAATTGTCTTGTTCTATTATTCATAGCCCCTCTAAGCGAGTTTTTTAACTCGACACAGTTGGTTGAAAAGTCCACAAATTTAATAAATGCATTTTTTAAGGTTTGATTTTTATATTCATGAAAAATGAATAAGGCAGAGCCATTTCTGACCCTGCCTTGTAATTTTTAGTGAGGTATTATCTTCTTCTGTTTAACCCTGCAAGACTAAGAAGGCCTAAGCCTAAGAGTATTACTGTTGTTGGCTCGGGGATAGGCGCAGAGTTGTATTCAACCAAATAGCCTTTTCCCCACTTGTCATTTGGAGCTATATCGTTCCAATTACCATTTGACCAAATAAACCGTGTGTAGTTTTCCCTGATGCCACCATTCGGCTCAGCGCCGCCCCAATTTTCATAGAAAAAAGTCTGCCCTGCTTCCGGCCCTGTCCGCCAAGTCCAATTCCCTTCATCACCTTCATCTGAGCCCCCAATCCAAGCGTTATCATAATAAGGAGAATCTGGGTTGCGATAAGGTTGCACCAAACTATACAGAAAATCGTTTTCTTCTTGAGAAGTAATAGTCGCCAGGTAACCCTGATTTCCTAAATAAGACAATCCAGAAGCAGCTGTCAGCGCTGTATTCCAATCGATACTTTGGGCATTAACATATTCATAATAATGTCCATTGGCTGCACAGTAAAGAGGAGTAGCATTCACGGTTGTAGCTGTTCCAAAAAATAGAAAAAAGCATAAAAATATGAATATTTTTTTCATGACAGGCCTCTCCTTTCTTACGTTATTAATTATTTTTTTCATGCAATCCTCCTTTTTAAAATGTATTGGTTTAACCTTGCATATCTCATTATTCATACTGAATAACTCCTCAGCATGAGGAGACAGCTATGAAAAATAGTCTTATACAACTACAGGTAGATAGAACTATGAGTTATTTAAAAGTGGTTTTTCCTGTTTCCAGCCACAAGCCCCAAAAGCCCAAGACCAAAGAGAAACGCTGTTGATGGTTCCGGTATCGGTTGTTGATCAGGATTGTAAGGAGCTATAGAATACGTTAGGCTTGAAAAAAAGATTGGATTATTTTTACCACCTGCACCTGCACCAACAATGTTGCCATCGGATTCACGATTAATAATTAATCCTTTATAGGGGCCATCCGATTTCATGTTGATCGTAACAGTAGATAGTGTGGCAAGTGTTTCTAAAGGCCCATTAGGACTTACTTTACACACCCATGACCAGACCGTATCCCCAAAAGAAAACCCATACTCGTTTTCAATGAAAGCATGCATATTGTCACTAAAAGAGATAGCAGCATCAGATAAAAAAACGGCGTTAGAGTAAGTGTTTAAATCATATGTTGTTATTATTTGATCAGCGTCATTTATAATTCCCGCCAAACGACAATTAAAATTCCCGAAATTTAAGAATCAAAAAAAATGGTAGAAACATCCAAATTGAACAGAAGGAGAGATTTGGATGGTAACGGACCAGCAAGTGAGGAGGTTGTTCAAGTTGATTCAGTCAGAGAAGAGTTTCGGGATAGCAGCAATGAAAGCTGGAATGGATGAAAAAACAGCTCGAAAGTACCGTGAACACGGGAAGTTGCCGAGTGAACTCAAAACGGATCATACATGGCGCACACGCAAAGATCCGTTTGAGGAGACCTGGGATGGTATCAAAGGCATGTTGACCATAAATCCAGGTCTGGAGGCCAAGACACTGTTTGAGGATTTGCAACGCAGACACCCCGGCCGGTTCGCCGATGGACAATTACGGACCCTGCAACGGAGAATAAAGCAATGGCGTGCTACAGAGGGGCCGCCCAAAGAAATCTTTTTTGCTCAAATTCATAAGCCTGGCGAATTATGCCAGTCAGACTTCACCCACATGGATAAACTGGGCGTCACTATAGGCGGCGTCCCTTTTGACCACCTGATCTACCATTTTGTTTTGACCTATTCCAATTGGGAGACAGGTACAGTCTGTTTTTCAGAGAGTTTCGAAAGCCTGAGCCAGGGCCTGCAAAATGCCCTATGGGAACTTGGTGGTGTGCCGCAGCAACATCGCACCGATTGTCTGACATCCGCTGTTAACAAGGTAAGTCACCCTGAGGAGTTCACCAGCAGGTATCAGGATCTTGTTGACCATTACGGTATCATTCCTTGCAAAACTAACCCTGCCAGCCCCAATGAAAATGGAGACGTGGAGCAGCGCAATTATCGGTTCAAAAAAGCCGTTGACCAGGCCCTGATGCTGAGAGGACACCGGGATTTTAAAGACCGGGAAGAATATGACTTGTTCCTGGCCAAACTGTTCGCACAGCTAAATGCCGGTCGTAGGAAACGGTTTACACAAGAACTGGATCTCCTACACCGGTTGCCCAAACGCCGGCTTGATGCATGTAAAAAGATGGATTTAAAGGTTGGTCCCAGCAGTACCATTCGGGTCAATCACAACGTTTACTCTGTAGACAGCAGGCTCATAGGAGAAAATATCCAGGTCCGCCTCTACATGGAATGCCTGGAGGTCTGGTACGGCCAGAGAAAGGTCGATACTTTGCCAAGGTTGCGGGGTGAGGGCAAATATAAAATCAATTACCGGCATATCATTGACAGCCTGGTCAAAAAACCGGGGGCATTTGAAAATTATCGTTATCGTAATGCCATGTTCCCCACCAGCCGGTTCCGGATTGCCTACGATCATTTAAGAAAGCGTTATACCGTTAAAAGCTCAGCAGCAAGGTATCTGAAAATATTATACCTGGCAGCAAAGACAAGCGAGGTGGCAGTAGACAGCGCCCTGATGGTTCTAATAAACGAGGATCAGGAAATCAGCAAAGAGGCTGTTAAACGCCTTATTGAGTCCAACGCCTCTGTCAGCAGGCCGGATGATGTTCATATCCAGGCAGTTGATTTGACTCGTTATGACCAATTGCTCAAGGGGGTGGCGGCATGATCAATGATCGGGATCAGATAGACACCAATCTTAAAAGCCTCCATATGCCGACCATGCGCCGCAGTTATGAAGAAATGGCGGATCAGGCCAGGGCGGAGGCATGGGGATATGAAAAGTACCTCTTACAATTGTTGAGTCTCGAATGCGAAGTCCGCTGGCAGAACCGGATATCACGTAACCTGAGGGCATCCAAGTTGCCATCTTCCAAGACATTTGAGAATTTTGATAAAAAGCGCCTCCCCTTAAAGGTTGCCAATCATTTAAGTGTCCTGGTCAACGGCGCTTTTTTAGAGCGCTGTGAAAACATCCTGGCCTTTGGTAATCCGGGTAGCGGGAAAACCCATCTGCTCTGTGCCATTGGCCATGAATTAATTGCAAAGGGTAAGCAGGTTCTTTTTATCTCATGCAGTCAGCTCGTCCAGGATCTGCTGATTGCCAAAAGGGATCTTGAGCTAACCAAAAAACTCAAATCCCTCTCCAGGTTTGATGCTGTGATTATAGATGACATTGGGTATGTCCAACAAAGCCGGGGAGAAATGGAAGTGCTGTTTACCTTTTTGGCGGAACGGTATGAACAGGGCAGCCTGATGATCACGAGCAATCTTCCGTTCTCTAAGTGGGAACAGATTTTTAAGGACCCTATGACAACGGCAGCAGCCATCGACAGACTCGTTCATCACAGTATCATCCTTGAATTGAATGTGGAAAGCTATCGCATGGAACAGGCTAAAATGGAGGCCGAATAATGATCGAGACCAGATATACCAGGCAGGAGATTGTTGAGATTATTAAAATGATCCGACTGGATTTATACAATCGAGGCCTGAACTGCGGTGCCGGTGCTATCAGCAAGGAGATGGAAGCGGAAAATATTGAACCAATGCCGTCAGCAAGCACTATCGGACGGATACTATCGATAGAGGGCTTAACCCATGGAAGAACCGGGTTTTGTGATGGTAATTAAAAGGACTTTTTACCGGATTATAATGGGGGCCAGCCCCCAAACCCCCGGAGTTTAGCGCATTATAGACCAAAGTATGAGAGCAAAAAGCGAAAGGCCGTACGTGGAAAATACGGCCCCTCATACTTCAGTCACCTTCTCGGCGCTCAGGTTGCTCTCCAGCATAGCCTTATCCTCCGGAAGGATGGTCTTAAAAAACATAATCAGAATTGTTTTGCAAGTATTTTTTAATGAAATTAAATGGTTACGCAGGTTGGGGAACGGGAGTTTTAATTGTCGTTGAAGGAAAAAAATATTTGTCGTTGATCAATTATTTCATCCTTATCATATATGTGCATTTCGGTATTACTGTCATCATAAACTGCATAGACAGATATCTCGTCGCCAATTCCTAAGCCATATCTATATTCCGGTTCTGGCCTCATATTGCTAATTATACCAGTCCAGGTAACTTGCATCATCTCAGCCTGTGCTGTTCCAAGCAGTACCAGTGTAAATATCAAAGCTCCAATAAGACGCTTAAAATAATTTTGCATTTAAGCCCTCCTTTCTAAGAAGCTTTAATAATCGGCGAGATATGTTGAAATTTAATTTATATTAATTTTATGATATTTAAATGACCTTCTTATTAAGAATGTGACATTGGTTATCTCGTAACACCGATTTGAAAAGATATCTATCGGGGAAATACCTAAATTCTAATATTTTTTCGACTATACTAGGGGCTGTTTCCAAAAAAGTTTAAAATAATCTAGACATTTGAAATGGGGGATGATTTCGTCCTGTTTATGAACAGACACTCTATTTCAGATGAAAAATGGAAGCAAATAGAACCAATACTTGCACCACCCAAAAAAGAAACACGAGGGCGGAAGCCCAAAGATAACCGATTAATGTTTAACGGGATTTTGTGGATTTTAAAAACAGGGGCTCCTTGGCGTGATCTTCCTGAAAGATTCGGGCCTTGGCAAACGGTGTATAAAAGATTTGCAAAATGGACCTCTTTGGAAGCATGGGATGATCTTCTCAATAATGTCGCAAAGAACCAGGATAAAGAATCCGGTATGATAGACGGATCCTACGTAAAACTTCACCAACACGGTTGCGGGGCACGAGGTGGACAATACTCTCAGGCCATTGGGCGAAGTCGAGGTGGTTTAACAACAAAAATCCATGCTGTGGTTGATGGCCTTGGTAATCCAGTACGAATAAAACTGACCGGGGGTAATGTTCATGATATGGTACCTTCTTATGAGTTAATGGCAGACATAGAAGCAGATCAATTCCTTGCTGATAGAGCATATGATACTGACAAACTTATTGAAATTGTTGAATCTAAAGGTTCTAAGGTCATTATCCCATCAAGAAGAAACAGAACGGTTCAGAGAAAAATTGATAAACACCTTTATAAGGAACGACATTTGGTGGAATGCTTTTTCGCAAAAATAAAATCCTGTCGGCGAGTTTCGACTCGATATGAGAAACTCGCCAGCAGTTACCATGCAATGGTGCTTATTGCTTCTTGCTTGGTTTGGTTAGCATGATTTATTTAGAAACAGCCCCTAAAAACAAGATTATTTTTTTTATTCAGATAATCCGGTATTAAAT
Source organism: Desulfobacter sp. (assembly GCA_028768525.1). NCBI lineage: Bacteria > Pseudomonadati > Thermodesulfobacteriota > Desulfobacteria > Desulfobacterales > Desulfobacteraceae > Desulfobacter > Desulfobacter sp. The sequence continues at coordinate 477,781 of CP054837.1, forward strand.
TGATTGTTTCGGCTTTTCGGACGGTAGCAAAAATAATGTAAGAAGTTACTTTTAGCTATTGAGTTGAATGGTGTTTTTTTCCGTCCATTTAAACGACGGGTTGATTCTCATTTTGAAAGCTTTTCATACTCCCCAATACCGAACTATTTTGTATGCCGTTCAAAAATTCCCTGATAAGTTCCGTCTTCTTTTATTTGTTGTAAAACCGCCCGGAATTTATTCTGTAAACCTATTTTGTCCCTTAACGACGAGACTTTCGACAAGATTAGATACGCTCCCTTCTTTTTTCCGACTGGTCCGATGGGAACAATATCTTTCTCCATTCCCAATGATTTAAAATAATACATCATCACCCCCAAGTCTCCAATTGCCGCATCTAATCTTCCGGCATTCAGTAGTTTTCTCATATTCGGAATATTCAAATCGCTGATTTCTTCCAGTCTAATTTCCCCCTCTTTTGCCGTCTTTTCGAATTCGTCACCAACAAAAACCCATCGGTCTTTTCCTATCGTTTTTCCATAAAGTTCGCTGATATCCGAATACCTTAATTCGTTTCCCTTTCTGACAAATAGTTGAAATTCTTCAAAATGCAGAATCTCGGCATAGAGACAAAATTCTTCCCTTTCCTTTGTTTTAAAAGCGGCAAACCCTCCGTCAATTGTTCCTTTTTCAACCAATTTCATAACTCTTTTCCAGGGATAGGCCTTTATTTTAATCGCCACTCCTATCCGTTTTGCCGCCTCATTCAACACATCGATGTCAATTCCTGTCAGTTTTCCGTCCACCTTATAGAAAAACGGAGGAAAATCGTCCACTGTTCCGAGGACCAGTTTGTTATCGAATTCCTCCGCCTGGCAATACACGTTCAAGGGAATAAGTAGTGATAAAACAATCATAACAATTCTTTTCACAATATCCTCCTTTTGCTTTTAGTGAAAAGCAACCCCGTGTTTCTTGAACAACAAAAAACTTTAATGAAGATTAACAATTCTTCGCAGAAAATTTCAACAGTCCGTTTGATGCCGTGCTATTTCCTTTTCAGAAAATAAGCTTGCAAAAAGTTCCAGGATAAGGATGATCTCCAATATTCTTGATTTTCAAATTTCAATACAGTCTATGGATAAAAGATTGACTATCATTCAAATCCTGACACCCATTGAGGATGAAATGAAACAACAAGAAGGGTTAGATTCTTATCGACAAAGGTTAGAATGATTGCTTTTCATTTTCATTTTTTGTAACTTGGATAATACAGTTAACATACCGCAAGAAAAGATGTGTTTAAAAGAATCATACTTTTTTACATTTTTTTCTTTCCCCTGTAGCGTAAGGACGGGGGAATCAATTGTAGCTATTATCTGCCGTAGTATAATGAAATGATGAAAAATTGGATAATCATCTATAGGTTATATTCGTACCTGCTACTAAGACTGCTAATCGCTGGAACCCTTTTGGTGGTCTGGGGCCAGGTTACTGACGCGCGAGGAGCGGAGAAAGGAAATATTGCTGTAGTGGCAAGCACCGAGAGCGCGCCCTACCGGATGTTCAAAAATGGGCGGCCCAGAGGTGTTTTTATCGACATTTTAGAGGCCGTACTTAAGCAGACGAACCTGACATCCAGCTATAACGTTATGCCGTTCAAGCGTTGCCTGCTCGATCTAAAAACCGGAAAAGCGGATCTATTCATAGGACTTTTCCACCGGCCCGAGCGGGAGGAGTACGTTATTTACCTGAAGCCAACGATCGCACCATATGTTACCAAAGTATTCTATCTCAACAAGGACCGGGCCCGGCACATCCAGAAGTGGGAAGACCTTTACCGGCTCAAGATTGGCATCCGCGGCGGTTATAAACACCACCCGGATTTCGACACCGATCAAAGAATCCAAAAATACGAGGTGAACAAAGAAGAGCAGGCCTTTCACATGCTGACCCGTAACCGTATCGATGCGGTGCTCATAACCGAAGAAACTGGCGTTTACCTTATCGACAAGTTAGGATATGCCAACAAATTCTCAACGGCCCCGCTGCGGCTTGAAAGAGACAATCCGGCCTACATCGTCATGTCTCGTAAATCCCGGCTGACGCCCCACATCTCAGCACTCGAAAAAGCCATTGTCACCATTGTGACGGATGGCACGTTGAAAGCTATACGCCAGAAGTATCTCAGGCCCAGATAGGAACTTGTTTTTTATAATGACCCAATAAGGCAAATGACCAACTGGCAAATTATAGCAGGCATGTGTACTTGATAAATTAATGGTGAGGAATTCTTGACTCCAAGTAGTTCGCCTATATGATTAAAAGGTCTTTTTAGATAGCAACCGGCCGATGATCATGCGCAGCACCTCAGAGGTTTCCGGTACGGCATAGACCACATTGTCAAAGCCCTCAAATATTTCTGCCGGGACATTGATGGCGATCCAGACGCAGAAGGCCCCCTGGGCGGCTTTCTGGTGAAGGTCCATATACCCTTTTGCCATGATTCGGGACAGGTTCTTTCCCGCCCTGTATTTCTTTTCGTCTGACATGGGTGTCTCCTTTTAAGCGCTTTCGATCATTTCGGCAAAAGCCTCAACCCGTGTGGCATAGGCCCCGATGCTGTCCTGGCTCTGGCTCTGAAAATCCAGGATAATGGAGGGAAGGCCATATCAATTTAACCGATGGCTGGATATTCTTTCCAGATCCGAAAGAAGGGGATAAAGGTAAATTTATCCACTTGGCCCCGGAGGATTGTCACATGATCAAAGAAATTCAAAGCATGATTCCCCCTGCCCTACCTGATATGTTTTTCTTTAGACATGTTAAATCCAAACAAGGTACAGTAGCCGGTAAACAGTTCGGCCCTAAATATTTCAAGGTCTGGTGGGATAAAGCCTGCAAAAATTTAGGCATCGAAGGCGTTGACCTTTATGGTGGTACAAAGCATTCAACGGTAACGGCCCTGGGCCAAGTTATGACCCCTGAACAGATCCAGCGGGGAGCCACCGGCCATACATCAGATGCATTTAAAAGATACATGCTCCCGGATGTAAACGAAGCTCAACAGGCACGGCAAGCTGTAGCAAAAATTCAGGGCAAAGCCGCTAAACATCCGCTAAACATTTTGGACCTAAAAAGAAATGTTAAGTAATTGAAATTATTAGAATTTTATGGTGGAGGCGGGGGGAGTTGAACCCCCGTCCGAAAACAATCAACCCAGGCTTCTACATACTTATCCTGAACTTTATAATTGGCCGGGAAGGCTCCTTCAGGATGGATACGACCCGGTGTATCCTGAAAAATTCAACCGTAGGGGCTCAGGAAACCCTTTAGGCGGTCTTGCAAAGTCGACGCCCTGACCTGGATCTGCAAGAGGGAAACCAGGAGGACGGAAGCCTTAAGCGGCTACAGCGTAGTTATAATCGTCTGCGATTATGTTTAAGCTTTGCCAAGTTTACGAGCTGACAAAAAACTCGGTATGCTACCATGGGCGTCAAAATCTCCGTCGAAACCATTTCGCCCCCAAATTGTAAAAGATCAAGTGACGGGCATTAATATAATAACAAGGCCCCTAAAGTCAATGAAATCATTAGCCGGAATATTTTTTTCTTTCCCTGTCCATATCCCGCTGCACATCCCGCTTTTTAATACTCTCCCGCTTGTCATAGAGCTTCTTGCCTTTACCAAGCCCGATAAGTACCTTTATTTTATCATTTTTAAAATAAATTTTCAAAGGAACAAGGGTGTATCCTTTTTCATTTATTTTGGCAGCCAGCTTCCGGATTTCATATTTGTGAAGCAGCAGTTTTCTGGTCCGCAGGGCTTCATGGTTGGCATTGTAGGCGTACTTGTAGTGGGAAATGTGCAGCTGGCGCAAAAAGACCTCGTCCCTTTTGATATCTGCGTAGCTGTCCTTGAAGCTCACCCGGCCCTCCCTGATGGATTTGACCTCGGAGCCGGCCAGGACAATGCCGGCCTCGTACTCATCGTCAATGTGGTAGTTGTGCCGGGCCTTTTTATTGGTGGCAATGAGTTTTATATATTCTGAATTCATATTTGTTTTACTCGTCGTTATCCCTGTAGGGGAGGCTGGTTTTGTATTTTTCAAGAACAAAATCGCTGATCTCCCCGGCTGTATTGAATCCCATGATGGTTTTTAAATCATCTCTGGCTTTTGATACGTCCATGGCCCGGATCATCTTTTTGATCACAGGAATGGCCCCGGAGTTCATGGATAAATTTGTCAGGCCCAGGCCGAGAAGAACGGGGATATTGATGGGGTCCCCTGCCATTTCGCCGCACATGCATAATTCCACATTATTTTTACGTGCCGCCTCGCAGGTCAGGTGAATCATTTTAATGACCGCGGGGTTCAGCGCCTGGTAGAGATGGGCCACCCGGCGGTTGCGCCGGTCAATGGCCAGGGAATACTGGATCAGGTCGTTGGTGCCGATGCTGAAAAAATCCACGTGGGCCGCCAGTTCATCGGCCATGAGAACAGCCGAAGGCACCTCAATCATGATTCCCAGGGGAATATCCTTGTTAAAGACCTTGTCTTCATCCTCAAGCTCAAGCACGGCCTTATCAATGACGGCCTTGACCTGGAGTATTTCCTCAACGCAGGAAATCATGGGGATGAGCAGCTTGATGTTGCCGAAGGCCGCTGCCCTGAGGATGGCTTTAATCTGTGTGATGAATATATCTTCATTTTCCAGGCAGAAGCGGACCGCACGCAGCCCCAGGGCCGGATTGGCCTCTTCAACCGGGTCGATGTAAGGGTTGAACTTGTCCCCGTTGATATCCAGGGTCCGGATGGTAACCGGTGCCGGATGCATCAGCTCAACCAGTTCCCGGTATTTTTGCAGCAGCTCATCTTCAGTGGGAAACCGGTTGAGATCCAGGTAAAGGAATTCGGTCCTGAACAGCCCGATGCCGGAAGCCCGGTTATCCTTTGCAGAGACCACCTCTTCCACCAGCTCAATATTGGCCAGAAGATTCAGGGGGACCCCGTCTTTGGTCACCGCCGGCAGATGGCTTTCCCGTTCGATATCTGCCCGGTAGGCTTCAAACCGGGCCATTTTTTCTTCGTATTTAAAAAGGGTCTCTTCTTCGGGATTGATGATGATCAGGCCGGAGGTGCCGTCAACAATGAGAATGTCGTCGTTGTTGACATTGACGGTGGCCGTACCCAGCCCCAGCACAGAAGGGATTTTAAGGGATTTGGCCACGATACTGGTATGGGAATCCTTGCCCCCCCGGTCCGTTACAAAGCCTTTAATCCGTTCCAGCTGAATCTGGCTGGTATCTGCGGGGGAAAGATCGTGGGCCACTATGATCACCCGCTTGTTGATATCCCTGATACGGATATCTTCGGCCCCCACAAGGTAGGTCATGATCTTATCCGAAACCTGGATGATATCATGGCCCCGGGTGCGAAGATAGGGGTCGTCGATCTGTTCGAACATGTGCCGGACATCTCTTGTGATCTTGCGCAGGGCCCATTCGGCATTGACCATATCCGCGGAAATGGTGTCGATGGTCTTGCCGTAGAGCATCTTGTCCTTGAACAATATCATATGGGTTTCAAGGATATTCAGATTCTCACTTAAATCCGCCCCCAGGGATTCAATGGTTTTTGCATGATCGTTCTTTGCCTTGATTACGGCATTTTTAAACCGGTCTATTTCCGCAGGCACCATATCAGGACTGATGGGGTAGCGTTTGATCAGATTGACGCCTTCCCGGTCCACGACATAGGCCTTGCCGATGCAGATACCCGGTGATCCGCAGATGCCGTGGATGGTAATTTGGCCTGACTGGGTGCTATTCATTGATATCCTCTCCAAACCCTTGGTCGAAAAAATCTTTGATCCGGTCCGCCACAGCCCTGTCCTCTTTATTTTCTGCCTGAATGAAAATCGGTGTACCGGTGACGGCACAGAGTGTCAGTATATCGATGATGCTGGAGGCATCAACGGTTGTTGAACCGTCTGACAGCCAGATGTTTCCTTTTGCCGTCATGGTCATTTCCGCTATCTTTGCCGCAGGCCGGGCGTGCATTCCCAAGGCGTTTACGACTCTGCTCTCCCGGGAAATTGAATATTCTGTGTCCAAGTTCAGTTCTTTCCAGTGAAAAATTTTATCCTGTTTATCTCTTTCAATATGAAAAGTCAACGGTATCCGCGCCCTAACCGGGTGTGTTGATAACCCCTGATAAATTGTGTAGGATATACCATATTCCGCTCATTTTGACCAGTTGGAATGATTTCCGGCTGACAGCCGCCACCCTGTTGCTGAAAAGGAAAAAACTTATGGTTGTAAAAAAAACGATCCCCCAATACCCCATTGATGATTTCAAGTCCGGGGAATCCTGGCGCCTCTTTAAAATCATGGGAGAATTTGTCGAAGGCATCGACACCCTCCACAGCCTTGGGCCGGCCATATCCATTTTCGGCTCGGCCAGGACCGCCAAAGACCATCCACACTATAAAAAGGCCAGGGAAACGGCCGCCCTGTTTGCCGACGCCGGCTATGCGGTGATCACCGGGGGCGGCCCCGGGATCATGGAAGCGGCCAACCAGGGGGCGGCTGACCGGGACGGCGAGTCCGTGGGGCTGAAAATAACCCTGCCCTTTGAAGAAAAGGGGAATCCCTATATCACCACCTCCATAGATTTCAACTACTTCTTTGTCCGCAAGGTGATGTTTGTCAAATATGCCCAGGCCTATATCATCATGCCTGGCGGATTGGGCACCCTTGATGAAATGTTTGAAACCCTGACCCTGGTCCAGACCCAACGCATCAGAAAAATGCCGGTGATTTTAATGGGGAAAGCCTTCTGGGGCGGACTCATGGACTGGATCCGGACCAGTCTTGTGGACGGCGGATTGATCTCCCCGGAAGATACCGATCTTTTCCACCTGGTGGATGAGCCGGCCCAGGCCCTTGACATTGTACGAAACTTTTACAATTAGGCCGGCCGGGCCACCCCCCTGGCAAAATAAAAGGCTGTATTTTCCGGAAATGCGTTGATGGCCAGTTCGGAACAGATCCGATGCTTGGCCGCCTCCAGGTTCGGCAGGGGCACGGCCGGCCGGGCAGATCTCAGATACATTTCCCCCCAGGAGTTCAGGTAAACGGCTGTATAGTCGGATATCTGAACCTGGGACCGGTCCGTGTAGAAGTTCAAGGAAATAAACAGGCAGGTGAGCACAGGTTCTTTGCGCATGGCGCTGAAGGCGACGGTCTTGTCCCGCTCTGGGGCAAAAAAACGGTACATGGACCGGCAGAGTTTTTCAATATCGTCATGGGACACGGAAGTCGCATTGGGCACAAGGCCCAACAGGGTCCGTTCCGTGTATAGATGATTGTTGATCAACCAGGCTGCGATTTCTTCAATGGTATCCACAATGATAATGGCTTCTTCGCTGTGGTCTTTCAGCCCGGGTTCCTTGTGGACCAGGCTCCAGCGGCCGATGCGGTTGTCGGGCCCGGGCAGGTATTTGATGCGGAGCCTTGAAAAATGGCGGTCTCCCCGGGACACCAGCAGCATCTTTTTAATTTTATAGGGTTTTTCCTGGAATACAATATTCACCTTTCGCTCCAGGACGATACGGTCTTCCTGGGAAATCATCACCCCTGATCCGGACTGGGTGTCAAACCGCTGTTTCAGGTCTGCATACTTGGAAACCATATACCGTTCAATGGTTAAAGACAGCCGTTGGATGGCCGCATAGGGCCAAAGCTTGAACCGGCCGATTTCAAAAATTTTCCCAAAAGACCAGCCCCAGTCGGCAAGGCATTGATCCAGCAGTATTTTACGGAGCCCGAACACGGAATAGTCTATTTCCGCTTCCTTTGAAATACCCAGCTTGAGAAAAAAACAGGTGAGCAGCAGATTGATGGACCGCTCGTCACCGGATTTCAGGTAAAAATCAATGAGGGTATTTACCAGGATAATATAGGAATCATTCTGGCCGGGCTTAAGATGGGTTCCCGAATTCATCCATTCATTTTTATACTGGTTGCACAGCAGGGTCTCACGGCCGTAGGAATGGATGTACTTTTCCAGCAGGGCCATTTTTATGACGGATTTAAATGGGCTTTTGAGCCACTTGAACATCTGCCAGATGGATGCCCCGAAATATTCATTCACCGGGATGGCATGGATATCACCAAGGTCCATATACCGGTTAAAGCTTTTCAGGCTGGAGGTCCGATCCAGGATGAGATTGTAATAGTTGAGGCTGATGGTGGTGGGCAGCACCGCCCACAACGGCAGCCGCCCGGCCACATGGATCATGGTCCGGTAGAACTCTTCTTTGAGGAGCCTGGACTGGGCCGAGCCCGAGCTTTCCTGGGTGGAGCCGCCGAAATCATTATTCCTGGCTTTGAGGATATCCACGATAAAAAAGGTGACACAGACCTTGAATTTTTCAAGGGCCAACGCCTCAAGCCCGTCTAATTTATCCCGGAGCAGGGCCATCTCATTTGCCCCCATGGCGGTTTCATCAATACAAACCCAATAGTCAATATCCGATTCTGAAGTCTGGGCCAGGGATCCCACGCTGCCCATTGAAAAAAGCGCCTGGACGGCTGGGGAAAAATTCCGTTTTGCCGTGATCCGGTTTTTGCCTATATATTTTTCGGCCACCCTCATGGTCTCCCTGGACGGCAGGTAATCGGCAATGCCACAGGGGGTGGCGGTCTCAGAAATGCCATTTTCCCCCATTGTTATATTTTCATGGAGCAGCAGGGGCAGTATCTGAAAAAAATCCGCCTGGGCAGCCTTGAATACATCAAAGGCGGTCAGCAGGCTCAGCTTATTCTGGGCCAGGAACTTGGCCTCACCGTAATGGATAAACTCGCAGAATATCATCATATTGATATCCCCGGCCGCTTGGGGATCAATCCGGGGCAGGTCATTGAAACTGAGCTGGTATTCCCTGGCGTTATAGTCGATGCCCACGGCCCGGATCAGGCTTCTCGCGGTAACGGGGAATCGGCTGAACCGGGCGTTTACATACGAAAAATCCCCCAGGGTAAGACAGGCGGTGGTGAGGGAGACACCGGATATCTTTGCATAGGCAAATGAAGCACAGGTTAAATCGGCCTGGGCAAAGGTGGTTTTTGAAATCACCGCATCCATAAACAGGCCGTCGCCAAGGTCGGCCCCGTTAAAGTTGCAGTTGAAAAAAGAGCCTCCCTGAAAACTGCATTTTTTAAACCTGACATTTGCCGCCGATACATTCACAAACACGGCATTGTCAAAACAGACATCCTGGAACACGGCCCCGTCCATGTTGACATTATAAAAGACCGCGCCCTGGCAGCCGGCGTCTGACATGCGGATCCCGGACAGATCGCAATTGTCGAATACGGTGCGGGTAAATGAGATATCCGATGCGGTAAACATCCGGCCTGACAGATCTTCGTCCTTAAGGCGGGCACCGGCAAAATCAAGCAGGCCGGAGGCTGTATTTTCCTTCAGTCTTTCCAGTTTTTTCCTTACCGGGTCCCCGAGCAGGCTCTTTATAAATGATTTAGGCTTTTCCTCAGGAATCAGCCCTTTTTCAATGGTTGTGAATTCTGATTCAATATTTTCCCGTTCCTTGAGCAGCAAACGGGTGGTCTTGTTGATGAACCGAACCATGGCCGCACCGGTTTTCCGCCGGTCTTTTTTCTGGTGGGTTTTCAGAATCCTTACGATACGTTCGGGCCGTTTTTTAATCATGCCGAAAATACAGGCCTCGTTCACATCAAAATGGTCTTTGATGTACTGCTCCTTATTCAAGGCAATATCCTGGACCGCAAAAAAGGAAAGGCGGGTCAAATCCGAAATCTCCAGCAGGATAATGGGAAGAATATCCGGGCAGGATTTCTTAACCAGGGCAATCAATTGGTAAAAGGGGTACTTTCCCGATACCACAAGGGCTTTGAAGGCACCCAGGGATTCCTTGGTGTCCCCCGTGGTAAGATGCTGGAACAAAGGATCAAAAAGCTCCGCATACAATCCCATGGAAGAATTCTCTATGAGGCTATACACTGCCATTCTCACCTTTTTGACCTCATGGTTCCAGAGAATATTCTTCAGTACCCGCTCCGGCACCCGGTCCTGCATCATCGACAGGGCTTTGAGCCCCCGTACCTGCCTGGCGGGATCCACAGACCCCACCTCCTCTTCGAGTATAAGGCCGGGCTCCCTGAGCTTGCTGTCAATATTTTTCAAAAAGGGGTCCACGTCTTTTTTCTTATCAAAAAGGCAGGCATAGAACCGGATGACCGCATCCCTGTCCTGGATCTGGGACAATATATGCTTGAACAAGCCGGCGTACCGGAGGCGGATGGCCGGAGTGGCCTGGAGATACTGCTCCGTAAACACAAGGCGCTGGCCTTCGGTCATATTCTGGATACATTTTTTAATCACATCCATGGAAAGCCTGTCCTGGTAGAGGGCCTTGAAAGCGGCAAATGCCCCCTGCTCCCCAAGGGAAACCAGGGTGGAAAACAACAGGCTTTTATCGGCAAAGGCCATGCCCGAGGAGAGGGCCAGATAAACCTTGCCGGCCACCCTTGCAGCATCGGCACTGGCCTGCCGGAACACCTCCGAGTTTGGCGGATTATCCAGGCCTGCGCAGATCTCTGTCAGCAGTTTTTTAAGACTTTTCTGGGCGGCTGACCTGTGGTTGAAATGGTAGGAAAAAAGTCCCTTGAGGATTGGCAGGATTCCCAGTCCCTTTGGAAAAGAAAACGCCCTGGCAATTATATCGCTTCGGCCGGCGGCGTCCAGGCCGGCCCAATGGCTGTCAAATGAGGTCAGATCAAATTCCGGGGATGAAGCTGGCATGGCTGGTAATCTTTTCCCGTTTGTACATTTTTACTTAAAAGTGCTATATGGGTATGTTTAAACTAAAGACTTTAATTATAACCCTGTATAGCATACCAGAATAATTTTATGAAATTATTTGACGCCAAGTCAGAAAAACCCAAGTCTGAAACCGAATATGACGCCCAGTCCATAGAGGTGCTCAAAGGACTGGATCCCGTACGCCGGAGACCGGGCATGTATACGGATACCGGCAGCCCCGACCACCTGGCATTTGAAGTTATCGACAACAGTGTGGACGAGGCCATTGCCGGCTTTGCCACCGCCATAGATGTCATTTTGACAAGGGACAACCGGATCATGGTGTCGGACAACGGGCGGGGCATGCCCGTGGACATCCACCCTGAAGAAGGCATCTCAGGAGTGGAGCTGATTATGACCAAGCTCCATGCCGGCGCCAAATTTTCCTCCAAAGACTATGCCTTTTCCGGCGGGCTTCACGGCGTGGGGGTTTCCGTCGTCAACGCCCTCTCCTCTCACCTGGATATCACCATTAAACGGGGGGGGCAGAAATATGAAATCGGTTTTGAAAACGGTGTTAAATCAAGGGAACTTGAAGTCACAGGCTCTGTCGGCCAGAAAAACACCGGCACCTGTGTGAACTTCAAACCGGCCGACGGATACTTCGACACCCAGGATTTTTCCCCGGCGTCCATTAAAACAGCCCTGAAATCAAAGGCGGTGCTCTGCCCCGGGCTGACCACCACCTTTATCCATGAAGAAAGCGGGGAAAAGGAATCCTGGTGCTATGACCACGGCCTGGATGAGTATCTTGAAGAACACCTCAAAGAAAAAAAGAACCTCTTTCCCGCCCCTTTCACCGGCGAATGCAGCACAGATGATTTCCAGGCCGCCTGGGCCATCAACTGGGGCGTCGATACCAGCCTGAACCTGGAAGAAAGCTATGTCAACCTCATCCCCACCCGGCTGGGAGGTACACATGTCAACGGATTCCGGTCCGGCCTGCTGGAATCGGTGAGGGAATTCTGCAAGTTCCGTAATCTTTTGCCCAAGGGCCTTTTTCTGGCCCCGGAAGATATCTGGCAGAATGTGGGGTATGTATTGTCCGTAAAACTGGTGGAAGCCCAGTTCTCAAGCCAGACCAAGGAAAGGCTCTCTTCACGCCACTGCGCCAACCTGGTCAATCTCCAGGTCCGGGATGCGTTCAGCCTCTGGCTGAACCAGAATGTGGAGCTGGGTGAAGCCTTGGCCGAACAGGCCATTGAAAATGCCAGGGCCCGGGTAAAAAAAAGTAAAAAGGTCACCAAAAAAAAGGCGGCCAACGGGGGGACCCTTCCGGCCAAACTCTCGGACTGCAGCAGCGAGGACCAGAATCTGAGAGAATTATTTTTTGTGGAAGGCGACTCGGCAGGCGGGTCTGCCAAGCAGGCCAGGGACAGACGCTTCCAGGCCATCATGCCCCTGAGGGGAAAGATCATGAACACCTGGGACCACTCATCCTCTTCCATCCTTGAATCCAAGGAAATCAGGGATATTTCCCAGGTGCTGGGGGTGGCTCCCGGCTCAGATGATATCTCCAAACTCAGGTACAATAAACTGTGCATCCTTGCCGATGCCGATTCCGACGGGCTGCACATCGCCACCCTGATCTGCGCCCTGTTTTTAAAGCATTTTCCCGAAGTGGTCCGGCAGGGCCACGTCTTTGTGGCCATGCCCCCCCTTTACCGGATCGATATGGGCAAAGAGGTTTTTTACGCCCTGGACGACTCGGAGAAATCCGCCATCATCAACCGGCTTAACCGGCGCAAAAGAAAGGGCAAAATCAATATACAACGGTTCAAGGGCCTGGGCGAAATGAATCCGGCCCAGCTCAAGGAAACCACCATAGCCCCGGACTCCAGACGCCTGGTACAATTGACCATAGATAAGGGGAACGATCCTGAAGACCAAGCCGTTCCGAACAATCCTGTTCCAGCAAACGGGCAGGACAATGTTTGGGAAATCATGGACATGCTGCTGGGCAAAAAACGCGCCAAGGACCGGAAACGCTGGATTGAAACCCACGGGGTAATCAAAGAGAATTAAAACATGACAGACACACTGCCCTCCGCCGTAGAAGAATACGAAAAACTACCCTTTCAGGAGTTCACCCAGAATGCCTACCTGAACTATTCCATGTATGTGATTCTGGACCGGGCCCTGCCCCATATCGGAGACGGACTCAAGCCGGTACAGCGCCGCATTGTATACTCCATGAGCCAGCTGGGACTCTCTTCAACAGCCAAATTCAAAAAATCCGCCAGAACAGTGGGCGACGTCTTGGGCAAGTTCCATCCCCACGGAGATTCCGCCTGTTACGAGGCCATGGTCCTCATGGCCCAGCCTTTTTCATTGAGATACCCCCTGGTGGACGGCCAGGGCAACTGGGGGGATCCCAACGACCCCAAATCCTTTGCCGCCATGCGGTATACCGAATCCAGACTCTCGGCCTATGCCGAAATTTTCTTAAAGGAACTGGACCAGGGGACGGTGGACTGGGTGCCCAATTTCGACGGCACCTTGGATGAGCCCACCATCCTGCCGGCACGGCTGCCTAACCTGCTGCTCAACGGCACCACCGGCATTGCCGTTGGCATGGCCACCTCCATCCTGCCCCACAACCTTCGTGAAGTGGCCAAGGCCCTGATCCACCTCATTGAGAATGAAGACGCCGATGTCCGCGCCCTGTGCCGGTTTGTCAAGGGACCGGATTTTCCAACGGATGCGGAAATCATCACCCCTGCCGACGAAATCCGGCAGATGTACGAAAAGGGCACCGGCCGCATCAAAATGAGGGCCAGGTATGTGATTGAAGACAATGAACTGGTCTTCAACGCCCTGCCCCACCACGGGTCAACGGAAAAAATCTACGAACAGATCGCTGCCCAGATGTCCGCCAAGAAACTGCCCATGGTGGCAGATATCAGAGATGAATCCGACCATGAAGACCCCACCCGCCTGGTGGTGATCCCCAGATCCAACCGGGTGGATCTCAATGCCCTGGCCGCTCATCTCTTTGCCACCACCGACCTTGAAAAGTCATATTCCGTCAACATGAATATGATCGGCCTGGACGGGCGGCCCGGCGTCAAAAACCTTCTGGAAATCCTTTCGGAATGGCTGGAATTCCGGAAGGATACCATTGAGAAAAAGCTGAGGTTCCGGCTGGACAAAGTGCTCAGCCGGCTGCACATCCTTGAAGGGTTTAAAATCGCCTATCTGAATATTGATGAGGTGATCCGCATTATCCGGGAATCAGACCATCCCAAACAGGATCTGATGGATGCCTTCGGTCTCACCGATGTCCAGGCCAAAGCCATCCTGGACATCCGGCTGCGCCAGTTGGCAAAACTGGAAGAAATCAAGATTCTGGCCGAGATGGATGAGCTGAACACAGAACGCAAGTCCCTTGAAAAGACCCTGAACTCTCCCAAGGCCTTTAAAACCTTCCTCATCAACGAAATCAAGGAGGATGCAAAAAAATACGGGGATCCCAGGCGGTCACCCATAAAGGAAAGGGAGGATGCTGAGGCATTTTCCGTCACCGATGTTCTGGACATTGAGCCGGTGACCATCATCCTTTCGGCCAACGGATGGATCCGGTCGGCCAAAGGGCACGAAATCAATCCTGAAAACGTAAAATTCAGATCCGGCGACCAGTTTTTATGTCACCTTCGGACCCGCAGCGACAAACCCATTGTCCTGCTGGACAACACCGGCCGTTCCTACACCCTCTACTCCCACACCCTGCCCTCGGCCAGGGGCAATGGCGAGCCGGTCACCGGCCACCTCACCCTTACGCCGGGCAGCACCATCCATCACATGGTGGCAGGGGAAGACAAGGACCTGTTTTTAATGGCCTCGGACAGGGGATACGGATTCATCATGGCATTTTCCGATTACCTGACCAATTATAAAAACGGGAAGGCCGTCCTCACCCTCCAAAAGGACCAGTCCCCCCTGCCCCCCCAACGGGTGCCGGATATGGAAAAGGATAACGTGCTGGCCGTCACCACCATGGGCCGGTTGCTGATATTCAAACTCAATGAACTGCCCCGTCTAAAAAAGGGAAAAGGTAATAAAATTATCCATCTACCCCTGCCCCTGAAAAACGAAGCCAGACCGGAAAAGCTCAAGTTCCTAAAAATATTGCCATTAAATTCAAACCTTGTTATACATGCAGGCAAACACTTTCTGAGGCTGAGTCCGGGAAACCAGGCAGACTACACCGGGATGCGCGGCAGACGCGGCAAGCTGCTTCCCCGGGGATACCGGAACGTTGACACCGTAGAGGTCATTCCTGTCCAACCGGTTAATGACATGGGTTCATGAGAAATTTTTTAGTAAAACATTTCATACTTCTAACGTTGATATGCCTGACCCTGGGCGCCGTCTGTGTTTCGATCCTGGTTCATCACAAGGATATCGGACAGCCCGCAGATACCGTAGAACTGATTAAGAAAACAGGAAAACTGCGGCTGATCACCGCCAATGCAGTGAACACCTGCTATTATTACGAGGGGACCCCCACGGGATTTGAATACGATCTGGCCAAGGCCTTTGCCGACTATCTCAATGTTGAACTGGATATTGTCATTCCGGGATGGAACAATATGTTTGCCTACCTGGATCAGGGCAAGGGGGACTTCATCGCCGCAGGGATTGCCATTACCCGCAAACGGCTGGAGCATGCCGATTTTTCAATTCCCTATATGACTATCCAGCAGCGGATCATCCACCATAACCTGGTTTTCGGGCCCAAGAACATTGATGATATGGAGTTCCGCACCTTCCATGTCCGCCGCGGTACCTCCTACCAGTCCAGGCTGGCCGAAATAAAAGGTTCCGGGGTCGACCTCAACTATATTCTCCATAACAACACCCCCACCCAGGAGCTGATCGCCATGGTCCAGAACCGGCAGATCAAATTCACGGTGGCAGATTCCAACCTGGCCCTGCTCAACAAACGCTATTTCCCTGATATTGAGGTCGGCATCCCCATCCAGGAAAAGGAATCCCTGGCCTGGGCAGTGCGAAAGAACGACGCCTCCATGCTCAAAGAGATCAATAGGTTCTTTCTCTATGCCAATGAAAAGGGGATTTTAAAAAAAATAACTAAAAAATACTATGACAACATCAAAGATTTTGATGTATATGAATTAAAAAAATTCCATGAGCGGATTGAAACCCGGCTGCCGGCCTTTCAGGAAGTCCTTGAACAGGAATCCGAGAAATACGGATTTGACTGGCGCCTCATGGCGGCCGTGGTATACCAGGAATCCCATTTCAATCCCAAAGCCAAAAGCTTTACCAATGTTAGGGGGCTGATGCAGGTCACCAAGGCCACGGCAAGGGAAATGGGAATTGCCAACCGTCTCAATCCGGCACAGAGCATCCGGGCCGGTATAAAATACCTGGACCAGATGCACCAACGATTTGATTATATTGAGGATAACTACCAGCGGATGCTGTTCGCTTTGGCCAGTTATAATATCGGATACGGTCATGTAAAAGATGCTATTAAACTCGCTGCGGAAAGAGGACTGGATCCCGAAACCTGGCAGGCCCTGAAAACAACCCTGCCCCTGCTGTCTAAAAAGAGTTACTATAAAAAAGCCAAGCACGGGTATGCCAGGGGGTGGGAACCGGTCCATTACGTGGAACGGATTTTGACATATTTTGATATTCTCAAACAAAAAACACTATCCTGAAACAGCCGTCCCTGAGGGCAGGCATTCGGGAAAACAATAATGAATCGATTTTCGAAGTTGATGACTTGGGCAAACCGCTTGACCAACAGCGGCAGTCGATTCCGACACTTTAAAAAAATGAGAGCGTGAATGACAAGAAAAATACTGATAAACGCCCTGGATCCTGAAGAAAACAGAATCGCTGCGGTGTATGACAACAAACTGGACCAGTTCCACATTGAGACCGCGGCCAAGGAAGTGACCAAGGGCAATATCTACAAGGGCATTGTCACCCGGGTCGAACAGAGCCTCCAGGCCGTCTTTGTGGATTACGGCGCACAAAAAAACGGATTTCTGCAGAAAAACGAAATCCACCCCGATTATTTCCAGGATGTGGAAAAAAAGGACAAATCCCTGTTCAACCTGATTAAAAAAGGGCAGGAACTCATTGTCCAGGTATCCAAGGACCCCATCAACCAAAAAGGGGCCATGCTCACCACCTATATTTCCCTGCCCGGGCGCTTCGGCGTTCTCATGCCGGGAAACACCACCCGTGGGGTATCCAGAAAAATCGGCGAAGACGATGAAAGAAAGCGGCTGGTTAAAATCCTGAAAAGCCTGAAGATTGCCGAAGGCTTCGGCATGATCGTCCGCACCGCAGGCAAAGGGGCCACCAAAACCCTTCTCACCGCAGACCTTCGCTATCTGATGCGGGTGTGGAAAAACATCGACAAACAGGCCATGGAAAATCCGGCCCCCTGCCTGCTTTACAAGGAGCAAAGCCTGGCGGTCCGCTCCCTGAGGGATTATTTCACCACGGATATCAAAGAAATCCTCATCGACAGTCCAGAGACCTTTAAAGAGGTCAAAGAATTCATCGGCATGATCGCCCCCAAGCAGAAAAAGATCGTCCGCCTCTTTAAAGGGGAAAAACCGATTTTTACAAAATACCAGCTTGAGGAGCAGATCTCATCCATCTACCGCAGGGAGGTTCCCCTGAAGTCCGGTGGATTCCTGGTCATTGAACAGACCGAGGCCCTGGTCTCCATCGATGTCAACTCAGGCAAATCCACCAAAAAGAAAAACATCGAAGAAACCGCCCACCATACCAACCTTGAAGCGGCCGAAGAAGTGGCCCGGCAGCTCAGGCTCCGGGACATGGGCGGGCTCATCGTGGTGGACTTCATCGACATGAAGGAACGGCGCCACAAGGCCGAGATCACCCGGACCCTGAAAAAGCATTTAAAAGCAGACAAGGCCAAAACCAAGGTGGGCGGCATCACGGCCTTCGGCCTCCTGGAGATGTCCAGGCAGCGTATCCGCCACTCCATCACCTACGGCGCCTATGAAACCTGCCGCCACTGCAACGGCCGGGGCATGACCCCTTCCATGGAAACCCAGGGCCTTGCCTTTCTGCGCCAGCTCACCCTGAGGACCCTTAAGGCGGAGAAAAACCAGAAGTTCAACTGCAGGGTACCGGCGGATGTGGCCTACTACATTCTAAACACCAAACGGGAAGAATTGCTGGACCTGGAAACCAAGCGGCAGGTCTTTATCAATATTGAAATCGACGATACCATGGTCTCGGGCCAGAGCAGCATTAGTTAGACTCGCCTGCCTTGACATTCCTGGTATATCGGTGTATTTGGAACAATTTCAACTGAATGGAAAAAGGAGACACCATGCCCCTTGGGAAGGGAAGGCAAACAAGGAAGAAACTCGGAATAGCCGCGGCTGCGGCTGTCACGGCCCTTGTTTTCTTCCTGGTCTTCCAGAATCCATCAGGTGAGAAAGCCCCATCCCGGACAGACACCGGTTCCCAAGCACCGGCCGCCCCCCAGGCGGATCAGCCCGGGGATATTGTCATGGGGGAAATAGAAAAAAAGCCGGAGAT
Organism: Desulfobacter sp.; assembly: GCA_028768525.1. Classification (NCBI taxonomy): domain Bacteria; kingdom Pseudomonadati; phylum Thermodesulfobacteriota; class Desulfobacteria; order Desulfobacterales; family Desulfobacteraceae; genus Desulfobacter; species Desulfobacter sp. The sequence goes on from CP054837.1 coordinate 496,232, forward strand.
AAATTACAGGAAATTAGACACGGACCAACCCCTGAAAGACCTGATGGCGGGCCGGAAACAGACTCTGGGCATTAAAAAGAGCCTGGACATGATTGTCCAATCCGATGAGACCTTTACCGTGGGAAAAACCACCGTATCCATGAAAAAGATACTGGAAAAGGCCTTTACCGGCCAGGGCCGCGTGTTTCAGGAAGAGATTTCAGAATCCGGCGCGGTTAGGCCCACAAAAATAACCGAATACGGTATTTATGTGGTACAGCCCGGAGACAATATCTGGAATATCCACTTCAGAATTCTCCGGGATTACTATGGCTCAAGGGGAATCGAACTGCAGGAGGCGGCGGATGAGCCCGGGGCCTCGGGCATGAGTTCCGGCGTGGGTAAAATCCTTAAATTTTCGGAAACAATGGTGATCATCTACAACATGGTCGAAGAAAAGATCACCCGGGATATCAATTTGATCGAGCCGCTGAGCAAAATCGTTGTCTATAACATGGACGCGGTGTTTGCTTTGCTTGAAGAAATCAGCTTTAACAATGTGGACAGGCTCCAGTTTGACGGACAGAACATCTGGATCCCTGCCAAAAAACGCTAATACTTTTATTATTTTTTAGGAGGAATACCTTGATCAGTACAGCATTTGCAATGGGCCCCACCGGCGGACAAGCAGCAGGACAGGCAGGCGGACTTGCCGGCTTCTTGCCCATTATCATTCTTTTTGCCATTTTTTACTTCCTTTTGATCCGGCCCCAGCAGAAAAAAGCCAAAGAACACAGAGAGATGATCAACAACCTCAAAAAAGGCAACCGCGTCATCACCTCCGGCGGCATCTACGGCACCATCACCTCCCTTGATGATACCACCCTCGGCATTGAAATTGCCGAAAAGGTTAAAATCAAAATCTCAAGGGGAAATGTCGCCGCACTGGTCACGGAAAATGAACCGGCCCAGAAATCAAAAGAAAAATAAATAATATCCTTCAGGAGTGTTGAGATTGAAACTATTTACCTTTAAACGCGTATTGAGCCTGGGAATTGTGATTGCTGCCGTTGTCTGCCTCCTTCCCACCTTTACCGATACCTGGCCCCATAAAAAGATCAACCTGGGGCTGGATCTCCAGGGGGGGATGCATCTGGTTCTCGAAGTTCAAAATGAAAAAGCCGTTGAAGCTGAGGTTGAGCGCACCATTGCCGAACTGAAGAAAGACCTGAGGTCTAAGGGCATCAAACACCTGGGCATCACCCGGACGCCGGACAACCAGATCTCGGCCAAAATTTCCGGCACAGACAGCCGGCAGGGTGTTGAGAAACTGCTGTCAGAAGATTATGCCAACCTGACCATTCCCTCCGTGGAAACCATAGAGGACGGCCTTGCCTTTACCCTGGCCCTGCCCGACGAGGAAACGGCAAACATCAAAAAAATGGCCACTGAACAGGCCCTTGAAACCATCCGGAACCGGATTGACGAATTCGGCGTGAGTGAACCGGACATCCGCATCCAGGGGGACAACAGAATCCTGCTCCAGTTGCCGGGTATCCAGGATCCTGACCGGGCAAAGGGACTCATCGGCAAAACCGCCCAGCTGACCTTTCAGCTGGTGAACGACGAGGCCGACGTCAATGCCGCGCTTAAAGGCAACCCGCCCGTTGGATCCGAAATCCTATACCAGCACAGAACGGATCCCAACTCCGGCGCGACCACCAATGTTCCCTTTCTCATCAAAAAACAGGTGTTGCTGGACGGCAGCCTGCTCACCAACGCCCGGGTGGAATTCGACCAGTTTCAGCAGCCCCAGGTTGGAATTGAATTCAACCGCAAGGGGGCCCGGATTTTTGACAGGATCACGGCCAAAAACGTAAACAAACGCCTGGCCATTGTTCTGGACAAGAACGTCTACTCCGCCCCCAATATCCAGGAGCGGATCGCCGGCGGCAAGGCCAGGATCACCGGCCAGTTCTCCATGAACGAAGCCAAAGACCTTGCCATTGCACTGCGGGCCGGCTCCCTGCCCGCCCCGGTCAAAATCATTGAAGAACGGACCGTCGGTCCCACCCTGGGTGCGGATTCCGTACGCATGGGCCTGATGTCCATGGTGGTCGGTTTCACCCTGGTCATCGCCTTCATGGTGGTGTACTACAAAACCGCCGGCATCATTGCCGACCTGGCCCTGATTGTGAATATTATCCTCATCGGAGGGGGACTTGCCGCCTTCCAGGCCACCCTGACCCTGCCGGGCATTGCCGGCATCATCCTGACCATCGGTATGGCCGTTGATGCCAACGTCATCATCTTTGAACGAATACGGGAAGAACTGAGGGCGGGAAGAACGCCCCTGGCAGCCGTACACACCGGGTACGAACGGGCGACCCTGACCATCATGGACGCCAACGTCACCACCCTGATCGCCGCCATTGTTCTGTTCCAGTTCGGCACCGGCCCCATCAAGGGCTTTGCCGTGACGCTGGGCCTGGGTATCGTGGCCAGTCTTTTTACTGCCCTGGTATTGTCCAAGAGTCTGTACAACATGATTCTTCAGAACAACCCCACTACTTCTACCCTTAGCATATAAAGGAACCTGTATAATGCAGTTTTTCAAGTCTGATGTTAATATAGACTTTATCGGCAAGCAGAAAATCGCGGCATGCTTTTCCGCACTGCTGATCCTGGCCGGTCTTGTGTCACTGGTTATTCACAAGGGTCCCAACTACGGCATTGACTTTGCCGGCGGGTCCCTGGTCCAGGTCAAATTCACCCAGGCTGTGGATGTCAGCGATATCCGCAGCGGCCTTGGCGAACTGGGGCTCAAGGATGTATCCGTGCAGGGATTCGGCGCCGTTGAAAACAACGAATACCTCATCCGCACCTCCAATGCCCACGCCTTCAGCGACAACCTGGAATCTGCCATCAACTCCGGCCTTGAAACGGCCACCAAACTGGTTCCAGAAATCCGCCGGGTGGAAATGGTCGGCCCCCAGGTGGGAGACGACCTGAAGAAAAAGGCCCTGCTGGCCATTTTCTACTCCCTGCTCTTCATCACCATTTATATTTCAGGCCGCTTTGAACAAAAATGGACCATTGCCGGCATCACTGCCGGAGCATTGATGACCGCCGTATATTTTCTGTCGGTATTCAATGTGTCCATGCCCTTTCTGATCGGTGCGGCCCTGGCCGTTTCCCTGGCCCTGTTCTGGACCCTCAGGTTCCAGTATGCCATGGGGGCCATTGTCGCCCTGATGCACGATGTGTTTATCACTGTGGGTATTTTCTCTATCCTGGACCTTGATGTGTCCCTGCCCATCATTGCAGCGCTGCTGACCATCATCGGTTACTCCCTCAATGACACCATCATCGTTTTCGACCGGATCAGGGAAAACCTCAAGGGCAACACCGATCCGTCGGCAGTGCCCAAATTGGCCAATAAAAGTATCAATGAAACCCTGTCAAGAACGATTCTGACATCCCTGACCACCCTGGTTGTGCTGTTTGCCCTCTTCTTTCTGGGCGGTGAAATTATCCATAATTTTGCCTTTGCAATGATCATCGGTGTACTCATTGGTACCTATTCATCGATTTTTGTTGCCACCCCGGTGGTACTCGCAGCCCAACACAAAGGATAATACATGCTTCCGGCAAAACGCATCTGGTTCATATCCGTTTTGATCATACCGGCACTGCTTGTGCTGCCTGCCTGCGGTGTCTTCGCCCCCAAACCCGAAGCCACCCCAACGGCGGAATCCGGACTGCCGGACCAGGAAGGGTCACCGGAGCAGCCGGTCACCGCCGCCCCGGAATCGGCACAGATCGAATCCCTTGAACAGAAAATCGATTTGCTGGAAGACAAAATCCATATCCTTGAAAGCCAGCTGGCCGGTCAGAAGAAAGTGGTGTACACCATCGAATATTCTGATCCGGCCCAGCTTTATAAAAAAGCGAGGACCCTGCTGCTGGCTAAGGAATACAACAATGCAGCAGACCTTTTTACCACCTTTGCCCAAAAGCACCCGGACCACAGCCTGGCAGACAATGCCGTGTACTGGCTGGGGGAATGCCGGTACACCACGGGCCAATATAAAGAGGCGGTCACCGTTTTCAAATCCCTGGTAAAATCCTACCCCAAGGCGGAAAAAGTACCGGACGCCCTGCTCAAGACGGGCTATGCCTACCTCTCCCTGGACGACATCAACCGGGCCAGCCACTATTTGACCCTGGTAATTAAAAAACACCCCTTTTCCCCGGCGGCAGAAAAGGCCCAGATCAAGCTCAAAGAATTTCAATAAACCGAGGGGCACCCCATGGAGCCGCTGACGGATACATACCTGCCATGGTTCATTCTCAGGGAGATCCCCGGCCTGAACAACAGGGTGCTCAAAGGGCTCATCCAAAAATTCAAAACTCCGGACGCAGCTTTCGGCGCCTCCCCCAAAAGCCTCGCCGCCGTCAAGGGCTTAGGCCCCAAGGGGATGCGGGCATTGTCACGCCACAGAGAGTATAAAAAAAAAGCATTGGCGGTTCTGGGCCGCGTTCAGCGGGCCGGGCTTAACATCGTCACCCTGTCCGACACTGAATACCCTGCCCTGTTAAAAAAAATCAATGATCCCCCCCTGTTTCTAACATACGCCGGCACCCTTGACGGCCGGGCGCCCTGCATCTCCATTGTGGGATCGCGCAAGGCCACCCGGTACGGGCGGGACACGGCAGAACACCTGGCAGGCTGCCTCAGCAACAGGGGATTTACCGTTGTCAGCGGCATGGCCCTGGGAATAGACACCGCCGCCCACAAAGGGGCATTGAATGCCCGGGGAAGGACAGCTGCGGTGCTTGGATCAGGGTTGTGCCGGATTTATCCCAGGCAGAACCATTCCCTTTACCAGAAAATTGCCGAGCATGGGACCGCCCTGTCGGAGTTCGCTCCGGACACCCCGCCCCTGCCAGGCTATTTTCCACTGCGCAACCGGATCATCGCAGGCATGTCCGTGGGCACCATCGTCGTGGAGGCGGCTGAAAAAAGCGGTTCGTTGATCACGGCCCGGCTGGCCGGAGAATATAACCGGGAAGTGTTTGCCGTGCCGGGCTCCATCAGGTCAAACACCAGCCGGGGCACCCATGCCCTGATCCGCCAGGGGGCCAAACTCATTGAGAATGAAAAGGATATCATTGATGAACTGGGGCATCTCGTACACGAAGAACCGTCAAAAGACGAAAAATGCACTCCCGGGAAAAATCCCAAACCGGTTATGGACAAACACCAGTCATTAATATATAACCTGCTGGACCCATACCCTGTGCACATTGACGATATTTCGGCCGGCACAGGCCTTGAAAGCCATGTGACGGCCGCGGCCCTCCTTGACATGGAATTGTCGGGACTTATATTGCGGCACCCGGGAAACTACTATTCAAAATCGGAGGAGTAAAATTGACAAAACCCCTAATTATTGTGGAATCCCCAACCAAAATCAAAACCCTTAAAAAGTACGTGGGCAAGGGATACAATGTGGCGGCCTCTGCCGGCCACATCCGGGATCTGCCGCCCAAAACCCTGGGGATTGATGTGGATGACAATTTTAAGGCAAAATATGTCAATATAAAAGACAAATCCAAAATCATTTCCAACCTGAAAAAAACCGCCAAGGATACCTTGGACGTCTACCTTGCCCCTGACCCGGACCGCGAGGGGGAAGCCATTGCCTTCCACATCATGGATGTGCTTAAAAAAAAGGGGCGCAGGTTCCACCGGGTGCTCATCCACGAGTTAACCAAAAAGGGAATCACCGATGCCCTGGAAAAAACCCTTGAACCTGACGTGGATAAATATGACGCCCAGCAGGCCCGGCGAAAACTGGACCGGCTGGTGGGCTACCAGATATCCCCTCTTCTGTGGCAGAAGGTCCAGCGGGGCCTGAGCGCCGGCCGCGTCCAATCCGTGGCCGTTAAAATCATCTGTGACAGGGAACGGGAAATCCGCAGGTTTGAGCCCGAAGAATACTGGACCATTACCACCGACCTCATGGCAGAGGCACCGCCGGAGTTCAACGCCGCCCTGACACGGATTTCAGGAAAAAAGGCCCAGATTTCCAACGGTGAACAGGCTGCGGCCATTGTGGCCGACCTTGAGGCGGCCCAGTTCATGGTGGATGAAATCAAGAAAAAAACCGTTAAACGGAATCCCCTGCCCCCGTTTATCACCAGTAAACTCCAGCAGGACGCCATCAACCGGCTGCGGTTCTCCGCCAAAAAAACCATGGTGGTGGCCCAGCAGCTCTATGAAGGTATTGAAATCGGAACCGGCGGCCCTGAAGGTCTGATCACCTACATGCGTACTGACTCCACCCGTATCGCCCCGGAAGCGGCCCAGGAGGCCATGACCCTCATCGCCAGCGAATACGGACAGGGCTATGCCCTGAACGCCCCCAGGTATTTCAAAAATAAAAACAAGGCCCAGGATGCCCATGAGGCCATCCGGCCCACCTCGGTATACAATACCCCGGACAAATTAAAATCCTTTCTGACCGAAGACCAGTTCAAGCTCTATGACCTGATCTGGAAGCGGTTTGTGGCCTCCCAGATGGCCCAGGCCCAGATTGACCAGAAATCCATACTGATCAAGGCCGGTGAAAAATATCTTTTTTCCGTATCAGGCTCCACTGTCAAATTCGACGGCTTTATGCGCCTGTACGCCACCCAGGACAAGGACAAGGAAAAAGACATCCAGTCCCTGCCCCCGGTGGAGGAAGGGGCAACCCTCAGCACCCGGAAAATTAATCCCAAACAGCATTTTACCAAACCGCCGCCCCGGTATTCAGAAGCCTCCCTGGTCAAGGAACTGGAAAAAAACGGCATCGGCAGGCCCTCCACCTATGCCTCCATTCTCGGAGTTATCCAGGACAAAGGCTATGTTGAACTCATCAAACGGTATTTTGTGCCCAGTGAACTTGGGTTCATCGTTAACGATCTGCTGGTGACCTCCTTCCCAAATCTTCTGGACATTTCATTTACCGCCCAGATGGAAAACAACCTGGATGATGTGGAACAGGGCAAACTCAATGAAACCGCCCTGCTCAGGGATTTCTACGACGGATTCAAGACCACGCTGGACGATGCCAAGGACAACATGGTCAGCGTCAAGGGCGTGGGCATAGAAACCGGTATCTCCTGCCCCCAGTGCAGCAAACCGGTGAATATCAAGATAGGGCGCAACGGACATTTCCTGGCCTGTACCGGGTATCCTGATTGCAGTTTTACCTCCAATTACAATCGGGATGAAAAGGGTCAGATTTCCATTGTGGAAAAAATCCAGGACAGCGAACCGGTTAAGGACTGCCCGGAATGCGGCCAGCCCATGGTCAGAAAGGACGGACGTTTCGGCCTTTTCCTGGCCTGTACAGGTTACCCGGATTGCAAGCATACCGAATCCGTGGCCCAGGACCAGGCCAACACAGATACAGGGGTGCCCTGTCCTGAAAAAGGATGCGAAGGCACCATTGTCGAAAAGAAATCCAAACGGGGAAAAGTATTCTACGGGTGTTCCAAATACCCGGACTGCGACTTTGCCTCCTGGGACAAACCCGTGGCCAAAACCTGTCCCCAATGCGATGGTGCCTATCTTGTTCAAAAGGAAACCAAACGGGACGGAAAATTTCTAAAATGCCCCAAAAAGGGATGCGGCTACAAAGAATCCATTATCGAAAAAAAAGAAGAATAGGAAAAGAATAAAGGGCCGGGAGGATAAGGCCGCCGATATGGCTAAGGCGCTTTGGCCACCCATTTCCGGATGGCGGAAAACACCCGCTCCCGCTTAATGGGCTTGGAAAGGAAATCATTCATGCCCACGATCCGGCATTCCTCTTTGAAATCGTCCAGGACATTTGCAGAAAGGGCCAGCACCGGAACCGGTGAAAGGCCTTTTTGTTTTTCATGGGCGCGGAGCCTTCGGGTGGTCTCGAATCCGTCCATCACCGGCATATTGATATCCATCAGGATTAGATCGTATTTCCCTGGAGAACCGCGATAGGCATCCAGGGCCTCTTTGCCGTTGTCCGCCACATCCACCCGGTATCCGGCCTTGCTCATCATCAGCCGGGTCATCTGCTGGTTCACCGGATTATCTTCCACCAGGAGAATACGGGCACCGGTTTTTATATCCTCGGAAATGGAATGGGCGGTGACCAGCCTGCCCGTCTCAGGGTCCCCGTCCTGCCTGCCGGCGGTGCCCATCAGGCGGGCGGCCATGTCCAAAAGCAGATGCCTCCGGACGGGCTTGGGGATAAATCCCTTGAATCCACAATTCTCGCATATCCGTGCGATGCCCGGATAAGGGGCTGCACAGGCCATCCATGGAAAGGGGGAATCTCCGGGCGACCGGCCGCCCATACAGGCGGCAATATTTTCTGTTCCGGTTTTAAGGGACTTGCCGAAATCCATGATACCCAGATCATAATCCCCCTGAGCATCCGCCCCGGCATCACGGACATGGACCCCCACCCCTGCCGATTCAAGGGCATGGGCAAGAATCCCGGCGGAATCGCTGCCGGCTGAAACCAAAAGAATCTGCTTTCCCTCAAGGCCTGCCGGCTTTACCATCGGGCCATGGGTGGCCTCACTGTATTCCAGGCAGGTATTAAAATAAAAGACAGAGCCCTTGCCCAGAACAGATTCCACCCGGATGTCTCCGCCCATCTTCCGGGCAATATTCCTTGAAATGGCCAGTCCAAGGCCGGTGCCGCTGTGACGGCGCACCACATCTGCTTCGGACTGGACAAATGGCTTGAATATGGCGTCAAGGTGCTCAGGGGCAATGCCGGTCCCGGTATCGGTTACCGCCACCCTGAGCATGGTATGCCTGTCCCCGGCCGGAGTGGCATCCAATTCCAGTGAAATACTGCCTTTGGCGGTAAACTTTACGGCATTGCCCAAAAGATTCAATAGAATCTGCCGGAACCTGTGGGGGTCGCCGATGACTTTTGCCGGCACATCCTCGGAAATCCTGCAGACCAGCTCCACACTGGATTCGTCCACCTGGGTACGGATCACGTCGATGATGTCAAAACAGAGCACCTCCGGATCAAAGGGCAGATACTCCAGATGCAGTTTGCCGGATTCCACCTTTGAAAAATCAAGGATATCGTCGACCACCGCCAGAAGGGTGTCGCAGGAAAATTTTGCGCTTTCCAGAAAGGATCTCTGCTCCTCATCCAGGGCCGTATCCATGAGCATATCCGTGTACCCCACAATCCCGTTGAGGGGGGTGCGGATCTCGTGGCTCATGGCGGCCAGAAAATAGGTCTTGGCCCTTGAGGCCTCTTCTGCCTCCCGGGCCAGGCGCCCGGACTCCTCCATGGCGTTTCGGAGCTGCTCGTTGGTATTCTTCAGGTCAATGAGATGGCGTTTTTCCCTGGAGATCCGCTGGATCCTGGCCAGGGCGGCATTGATCTTAAAGGGCTTGGTCATGTAGTCCGAAGCGCCGGCATCCATGATATCCACGTAGGAATACTGGGCCGCATGTCCGGTCATAATGATGAAATCAATATCCGGATACCTGGCCTTCACCAGCTTAAGCAGATCAATACCGTCCATGCCGGGCATTGAAATATCGGAGATGACCAGATCGACCCCGGGAGAATCTTCCGAACGGATCATCTCCCAGGCGGTTTCGGCATCTTTGGCGTCCAGGCAGAAGAACCCGGACCGGGCCAGGGCCTTTGTCAGAAGCATCCTTAAACTGGCCTCGTCGTCCACCACCAGAATATTCCGGATGGAAGATTCCGCCGCGGCATCCCCGGGGCCTTTTGCCCAGTCATTTGCCGGGGCCGGTCGGCTATCCTGGTCCTCCGGCGGTATGCCGCCTGTAGTGGCGGCAGGTATGTCTGTCGGCTTAGTCATTCACCCGTTCGACATATTCCCGAGAACGGGTATCCACCCGGATCATCTGTCCTTCGTTGACAAAGGGCGGCACCTGGAGTTCAAACCCGGTTTCAAGGGTGGCGGGCTTGGTGTCCCCGGTGGCGGTATCCCCTTTGGCCCAGGGTTCGGCAGTGACCACTTGAAGGACGACAAAATTGGGCAGGGTGACGCCGATGGGATTGCCGTTGTGCAGCAATACGGTACATACGGTATTGTCCTTGAGCAGGTCGGTGCAGTCCCCAATCTGGTCTTTGGTCAGAAAGATCTGTTCGTAGTTGGTGGAATTCATGAAACACCAGGTATCCTGGTCGGAATATAGGTATTCCATATCCACTTCTTCAAGGTCGGCTTTTTCAAACTTGTCACCGGATCTGTAGGTCCGTTCAAACTGGGCGCCGGTAATCATATTTTTGAGTTTGCACTTGTACAGGGACTGGCCCTTGCCCGGCTTTTTAAACTCAAAGCCCACAATCACGTGGGGATCACCGTCTAGTTCCAGTTTAAGGCCTTTTCTCAAATCACTGGCTAAATACATTATTTCTCCTAAAATTCAGGGGTTAGAAATTGATATTAATCTTATATAAAAGTGCCCATAATAAACCACAATACGGGCATATTGGCAAGATCCCTTTAAAAACAACTTGCTTTTTGCCGCCATTTATAGGAAAATTCGCTGATTTAGAGTTTAACCCTTTCAGGAAAGCATCATGATCATAGTAATTGATTTTGGATCACAGTTTAACCAGCTTATTGCCAGGCGGGTCAGGGAAAATAACGTATACTGCCAGGTGGAGCCGGCGGATATCTCCCTTGACAAGATTAAAGAAATGAATCCGGTGGGGATCATCCTTTCCGGCGGCCCCTCTTCCATTTACGAAGAGAACAGCCCTCAGATCGATGCAGGGATTTTTGATTTGGGCATTCCGGTGCTGGGCATCTGCTACGGCATGCAGTTCATGGTCCACACCCTGGGCGGCACCATTGAACGGGCTGAAAAACGGGAATACGGTTTCGCAGAACTGCAGCTCAAGGAATCCGGCCATCTGTTCAAGGATATGGAAGATTCATTCCAGTGCTGGATGAGCCACGGCGATTCCGCCAAAACCCTTCCCGACGGATTTGTGACCACCGCCTCCACGGAAAATACCGAAATCGCCGCCATTGCCGACCACGCCAGGAAATTCTACGGCCTCCAGCTCCACCCCGAAGTGGAGCACTCGGTGAACGGATCCCTGATGATCCGCCATTTCCTCTTTGATATCTGCGGATGCGAAAAGAACTGGACCATGAAGTCCTTCTGCGACGGTGCGGTTGCCCAGATCAAGGACGCCGTCGGAGACAAAAAAGTCATCATGGGACTGTCCGGCGGCGTGGATTCCTCGGTTGCCGCGACCCTGATTCACAAGGCCGTGGGCAAAAACCTGCACTGCATTTTCGTGAACAACGGGTTGCTGCGCCACAATGAACAGGAACAACTTGAAATCAGCCTCACCCAGAACCTGGACATGAACATTAAGTTTGTGGATGCCAGGGAAAAATTCCTAACCGCCCTTGAAGGGGTGACCGATCCTGAACAGAAGCGAAAAATAATCGGAAAACTCTTCATCGAGGTATTTGATGCAGAGGCTAAAAAAATCGAAGGGGCCGAGTTTCTCGGACAGGGCACCCTTTACCCGGATATCATCGAATCCAAATCCGCATTCGGCGGCCCCACCTCCATTATCAAGTCCCATCACAACGTGGGGGGCCTGCCAGAGGAGATGAACCTAAAGCTTATCGAACCCCTCCAGTTGCTCTTTAAAGACGAGGTCAGAAAACTGGGCCTTGAAATGGGCATCAACGAAGACCTGATCTGGCGCCAGCCCTTCCCAGGCCCCGGCCTTGCCATCCGGATCATGGGAGATATCACCGAAGAACGACTGGATATTCTGAGAAAAGCCGATACCATTCTGCTGGATGAAATCCGGAAAGCCGGGCTCTACCGCAAGCTGTGGCAATCCTTTGTGGTTCTGCTTCCGGTCAAGAGTGTCGGCGTCATGGGGGACCAGCGGACCTTTGCCAATTGCGTCGCCGTTCGCGCGGTAACATCCAACGATGCCATGACTGCCGATTGGGCCAAGCTTCCCCACGACCTGCTGGGCAAAATCTCCAACCGCATCATCAATGAAGTGGACAAGATCAACCGGGTGGTATTCGACATCACGTCCAAACCTCCGGGAACCATAGAATGGGAATAAGGGTCAGGCCCTGAAGGCGATAGACCCGGCCGGCCCGGACGTTCATCCGGGCCGGTCTGCAACGATCCAATAAGAGCGCAGGACAAACCCGTTTAATCTGTATTAAATAAAAAACCGCCAGGGAATAGAAACAGGACGCAGCACAAATGAACCAGAACAGCCTCGGAAACTACAGAAGCGACATTTCCAACCTGTCTGATGAGCCTGAAAAAAAAAAGGCGGCCGGAGATGATATCCAGGCCGCCATGTACCACCAGGAAGTCAACACCCTTAAAATAGAAAAGCTCTCCCAGCGGATCACCATTATCTCCATCATCATTCCCTGCATCATCATCGCCATCCTGGCCTTTGCCTATATCGACATGAAAGAGAGGGTGGTGGATGTGGATGAAACCCAGGGAAGCCATGTTGAGCAGATTGCCAGGACATTGGAGGAGAAGCTCAATGCCCTGGACGTCCGCATTGCCAAAGCCACCTTTGACCTGGACGAAAAACTGGCGCTCATTGAAGAAAAAAGCAAGACCCTGGAAAACCAGGCCGCCAAAATATCCTCTTCCAAGGCCGACCTCAAATCCGTAGAAACGGCCCTGGCAAAGATCGAAAAGAGAATAAAGGCCAACGCCGGACAGGACAAATCCACCCTGGCCGCCATTGAACGGGTCAAAAAGCAGCTCCAGACCGCCATAAAGAAGAACAATGACCAGTTCAAAACGGCTTCGGGAAAAATCAAAGAAGAAATCCAGTTGTTCAAAGAAGAATTTGACGCCCGGCTGCTTGAATTGTCCGCCTACGAACAGGAGATTGCCGCACTCACGAAATCCACCGGGCTCCTGGACAAAAAGATCAAGACCCTGAAATCGGATATTGAAAAAGCCTTCGACCAAAAGATGGACAGCAGACTGGCCACCCTGAAACAATCTCTGGAGAAATCCATTAAAGGTGTGGAAGACAAAATAAAGGCACAGAAGGCCGCCGCTCCCAAAGCAGCACCTGCCGCCAAGCCTAAAGCCAAACCCGCAGCAAAAAAGACGCAGGCCGCAGCCCCAAAGCCTGCCCCCGAACCCAAACTGCCCGAACCCAAACTGCCCGAACCCAAACTGCCCGAGCCCGTGGCACCGCCCGTGTCCACCACCCCTTCGGGCATCTCAGAGCAGAATCTCACACAATAGACCCGATCATTTACCATGGGCATGTTGCCACCCAACAAAACCGGCAGAATTGATACTGAAAATTTCCTTGCCGGACCTGTCAGGGATTTCAGTGCCGCCTACATGGCTGTGAAATACCTGGCGGACCATATCCGGAACCACCCTGAAACCATTACCGGCACAACCATAGAGGTGCTGGCCGGGGTCATCGAATCCAGCCGCTTCCAGAAACAGAAACAGGTGCTTTTCCTTTACGGTGAAGCCGCCGACGCCATGGTATCCATGGCCATCCTGCCCCAGTTTCCGGTGTCAGCCCCCATTATCCCCCGCCTGCTGGCCATGCTGGACCGGGCCCAGGGCAAACGCCTCAGGGCGGTCTCCCAGGCCCTTGGCCGCCTGCCCGTATCCTTTACCCAGGAATTGGCCCTCCCCGGACCGGATACTGATGCGCCGGAACCGGCCATGGAAATAGACTTTGATACCCTTGCCGGGGCCCTGGCCTGTCGTCGGGAGGTATCCTTTGCCTGGAAGGGCAGAAGCCTGGCTTTGAAAACCGGCCAAACAATTCTGGGAATTATCAAATTTGCCCATTCGCCGGAAAATATAAGGGAACTGCTTTCAGAAGCCATATGGATGGAGCAGTTGAATGACAGCCTTCCCCAGCCCGGGGTTGCCCTGCCCCGCCCCTTTCAGCTCAGGGGCAGACTCCTGTTCAAACTCTCAGGCAACCTTCCCCCGGGCGGGCCCGCCAGTATTAAGAAGGGGATATGCATCGCCTTTATCCCCTGCCCCGGGTATTACGATTATCCCAACCATCACCCGGAACGTTTCACCCCGGACCTGCTTAAAGCCATTTTTTTTAAAAATGCCGAATTTTTAGGCCGGCTCAGCCGCGCAGGGGTGTTTCATACCGCCCTGATCCCCCTGTTCCACAACCGGGTGCAGCGAAACAGACGCAACGACAACGGGGCCTATTTATGGGAACACGGCGGGCGGCTGGACCAATGGCTGGACTCCTGCCGGTTTCCCAACTTCGCCGCCTCCGGCCCCAGGGATTTCGAACACCTTGATGCCACTGCCGCCAGCAGCGGCAGCGGCAAGCTCAGGCATTATATCGGGGAACACCTGCTCAGCTTCATACTGGTTATCGGCAGCTGCTTTCGGAATAAAGCCCCCGCCCGCCGGGGCAGAGACGGAGACAACCGCCCCTGTGATACCCGGGATCTTTTCCACCTGCCCCTGTTTTCCGAACTGGTCAACGGTGTATGCCGTGCTTATTTCAAGGGACTGGTGGACCGCCCCTGCCCACCTGACACTCTTCTTGCACCAAGAAATCTGATTCAGGCATTGATCAGCGCCATGGGAAAGGATGAACACATGGAGGAGGTGCTCAGGGTCAGGGACCAGGAAGTTATGGATGACGCGGCCTTCAAAACCTTTTTAACGGAACGGGGTCTCAATCCGGATATGGAAAAGGGTCTGGCGGATATCGTGCTGGAAACCGGCCCCCACCTGGGGGGATTTAACCGGCCGATCTCCGTTCCCATGCTCATCGACCAATTGTTCCGGTTTTCAGCATTCTGCACGGCCCACTGCTATCTGGAGGGAAGGCAACAGGCGGGGGCTGACGCATTACCGGACCAGCAGCCGGTCTCCCGGGTGGATCATCTTTTTGTATGAAAATTTATTGAGCCGCAGCAGGGACGACAGAGTCATTTTATACTGGGTGGCGATTCCCGTGAGGCTCTCCCCCGGCCGGACCACATGTATTTTCACACTTTCCTGGGCCTTCCAGGCCCTGTGGAGGGCTGTAAAATTTTCTTTAAATCCTTTTTCTTTTCCTTTGGGCACCAGGACCGTTCCGCTGCCGCCGGTCAGGTAGTACCCCCGGATATCCGGATTATAATCCTTAAGGGTTTTAAACGAAATTCCAGCAGATTTGGCGATGATGGAGAGGGGAATATCCCCGTCCACGGAAAAATTGAGTTTTGAATAGGTAAACACCGGATAAAGATCCTGGGGGGTCAGACCGAAACCATAGGCTTCCGGATGTTCTATAATCAGCTTTGCCGCCACAATTTTCAACAGATACCGCTGGGTCTCCAGGGGCAGGTACAAGGAAAAGAAATCTTTGGTTTCCTGGGCCTCTATTTCACGATTCAGCCCAAACTCCCCCATATTATAAGCGGCAATGGCCAGAAGATAGGAGCCGAATTGGGTTTTGAGTTTTTCAAAATACCGGCAGGCCGCTTCTGTGGATTTAAACAGATTCTTCCGCTGGTCTACTTTATTATCGATTCTCAGGCCGTAGCGTTTGCCTGTACTTTTCAGAAACTGCCAATAACCGACGGCCCCCTTCCCGGACCGGCTGTGGGGAAGCAGGGCGCTTTCAACAATGGGCAGGTATTTCAGATCATCGGGCAGTTTTTCCTTTTTCAGAATCCGCTCGATGTGGGGAAAATACCGGTGGGCCCGTTTAAGCCAGAGCACCACCTGGGGACGGTTCCACACCGACAGCATCATCTCTTTTTCCAGCCGCTCCCGGATTTCCGCCACCTCATAGGGAATTTTTTCGCCGCAGAGCCGTATCACGCCGGAAAACCGGGTGATTTCCACCAATGTGGGGATGTGGCTTCTGACGATGGGCTTACTTACTTTTTCACCGGCCTGGCCGGGTGCTGCAGACAGCATCAGGCATATAAGAACGGCCGGGATTATTAATCGGTTCATGGGGGTTTCTCCGAAATCTGGGCAATTGAAAATACCTGGGTATCATGGCATCATCCCCGGAAAAAATCAAGAATGCCGGGATTGATTATGGCGGCACCGCCTTTTCAAATCCCTGCGGATATGCCATAATGCCCCAGGCAAGTAACGATAAAAAAAACGGTAGACATTTGATACCTTTTATAAAACAGTTGGCCAAAACGGCCGGGCAGATATGCCTTGAGGGCCGTGCCCAACTCACAACCGCCGACCTGACATTCAAATCCCCTAAAGACCTGGTCACCGCAACAGATAAAGCCGTGGAGGGCTTTCTGGTCAAAGAAATCCGTACAGCCTTTCCGGACCACGCCATCATTGGAGAAGAGACAGGAACCACTGCCGGCACCGGAGAATACCGCTGGATCATTGATCCCATAGACGGCACCACCTCCTTTGTCCATGAACAGCCTTTTTATGCGGTCAGCATCGGCCTCGAAAAAGAAGGGAAACGGGTGGCCGGCATCGTCTATGCCCCGGTACTGGATCAGATGTTCTGGGCTGAAACCGGCAGAGGCGCTTTTTTGAACGGCCGTCCCATAGGGGTCTCCACCACCCGGAAACTCACCGACGCCGTCATGGCCACCGGCTTCGCCTGCCTCAGATCCGGCATGGCGGACAACAACCTCCCCCACTTTAACAGAATTGTACCGCAGCTCAGGGATATCCGAAGATACGGATCAGCCGCCCTGGATCTTTGTTACACCGCCTGCGGCCGCCTTGACGGGTACTGGGAAATGAATCTCAATCTCTACGATATTGCAGCCGGAGTGGTCATACTAGAAGAGGCTGGCGGAAAGGTAAGCGATTTTGCAGGGGCAAACAACTACCCCGAAAAAGGAATTGTTGCAGCCAATCCCCATTTACACGGACAGTTGATCACCTGCCTGAACCCCAAACAGTGAAAACCCAATGAATATTCTTTTCACCCTTATATTTACCCTAAGCATTGCAGGCGCTGCTGCCTGGGGGTATTATAACCAGTTATCGGTAATCGGTTATATTATCAGCCTGGCAGTGGCTGGATTCATCGGATCCAGCCTCATTGCGCTGATATTTGTTTATCTTTATTTTTACCAGACCGAGACTGCACCCGAACAGGGGGAGCCCCCGGCCCCGCCGGCAGCACCCATTGCCCATATTGATCCAAAGGAGATTAAACAGATAGAAAAATGAATATCCAATGGTTCCCCGGCCATATGCTGGAAACAAAAAACCAGTTGAAAAATTCCATTGCCCGAGTGGATGTCATCCTGGAAATCCTTGACGCAAGACTGCCTGTTGCCAGTGCCAACCCATACGTCAACCGGCTGGGACAGGAAAAAGCCCGGCTCAAAGTACTCAACAAAGCAGATCTGGCCGACCCCGAAGTCACCGGCCAATGGATTGAGTATTTTAATTCTGAAATGAATCTGCCGGCCATTGCCATCCAGGGCACCCTGCCGGACCAAGCAGCCCTGGCCCTGGACCGCTGCGTCTCCCTTGTGCAGCGCAACCGGGCAAGAAAAGTGAAAGTCATGGTGGTGGGCATTCCCAACACCGGCAAATCCACCATGCTCAACACCCTGGCGGGTAAAAAGGTGGCCAAAACAGGAAATGTGCCGGCGGTGACCCGGCACCAGCAGCGGACCAGCCTGCCCAACAACATTGATATCTACGACACCCCCGGCATCCTCTGGCCGGTGATCGAACCCAAAGAAAGGGCGCTGGCCCTGGCCGCCTCCGGTGCCATTTCAGATACAGCCGTGGACTACCATGAAATCGCATTTTATGCGGTGGGCCTGCTTATGGCACGATACCCCGGCAACCTTCTTGCCCGGTATGATTTTTTTGACCGGCTCCCGTCAGATACCCAGGAACTGATTGATGCCGTCGGCCGGGCCAGGGGATGCCTGAAAAAAGGTGGAATCATCAACTACCAGAAAGCGTCCGAACTCATTATCCGGGAACTGAGATCCGGAAAAATCGGACGGATCAGCTTTGAAACTCCAAAGGATACGGAATCAGCCAATGAAACCAGCTCTTAAGTACTTTCGCCGCTGCCGGACAGCCCTTCTCGGTCTCATCATACTCCTTTACATTACCGGTGGAACCCTTTTTGCCGCCCAGGCAAGTGTGGCGCCGACGGCCCAGCAGAGCCGTCAGTGCAGAAGCATTATCCAGGCCCTTGAACGGGCCCATTTTACCGGTAAAAAAATGGACAAGGCCATGTCCGCCATGGTTTTTGACCGGTATATCAAAAACCTGGATCCGGCCCGGCACCTGCTGACCCATATGGACATGGATGAATTCCAGCCCTTAAAACACCTGATGTACAGGTATGTGCAAAAAGGTGATCTGGGCCCTGCATTTGAAATTTTCAACATCTACCAGGCCAGACGCCTCCAGCGGCTGGACTATATTCTGGCATCCATCAAGACCTGGGAAACCGATCTTGATTTTACCCTTAACGAAGAACTTGTCATTGATACGGACATCCAGCGATTTGTACCGGCCCCTTCCGATCTGAACCTATTGTGGAAAAAAGAACTGAAAAACCATATCATTTCCCTGAAGCTGGACGGAAAGGACAATCCTGAAATCACTGAAACCCTTGAAAAAATCTACACCAGCCGCAGGAACCGGCTGGAACAGGTACAGGGACGGGACGTATTCCAGATCTTCATGAATGCTGTTACGGCCTGCTTTGATCCCCACACCCAGTATTTCCCGCCCCGGGTGTCCGAGGATTTCGATATCCAGATGAGCCTGTCCCTGGAAGGGATCGGCGCCGTGCTCCAGAACGAGTACGAATATACCAAGGTGGTCCGGCTCATCCCCAAGGGGCCGGCCGACAAATCCCACCTGCTCATGCCCGGGGACAAAATCATCGGGGTGGGCCAGGGAACCCAGGGTGAGATCAAAGATACCATCGGACAGCGAATTGACGATGTGGTCAAACTGATCCGGGGGCCCAAGGATACCTTTGTGCGCCTGAAAATCATTCCGGCCAAAAACGCCAATGACACCGCCACCATCAGCATCAAACGGGACAAGGTCAAACTTGAGGAACAGTCAGCCAAAAAGAGAGTAGTTGAAGTGGCCTCCCTGGGCAAAACCTATAAAATCGGCATCATTGAGATACCCAATTTTTATATTGATTTCCAGGCCTACCACCGGGGGGATAAGGATTATAAAAGCACCAGCCGGGATGTGGAAAAGCTGCTGGGAGAACTTAAAGAGGAAAAAATCGACGGCCTGATTGTGGATCTTCGGGACAACGGCGGCGGCGCACTCAAAGAGGCCAACGACCTTACCGGCCTGTTTCTTAAATCCGGCCCCACCGTACAGATCAAAACCAAGCACCGGATATCCCGGCTTTACGACCAGGACCCGGCCATCGTATATACCGGCCCCCTTGTTGTCCTGATCAACCGCATGTCTGCCTCGGCCTCTGAAATTTTTGCAGGGGCCATCAAAGACTATAACCGCGGGATCATTGTGGGCAGCCGCAGCTTCGGCAAAGGAACGGTTCAGGAGCTAAAACCCCTTGGAGAGGGACGGCTCAAGCTCACTTCGGCCAAATTTTACAGGATATCTGGAAAAAGCACCCAGCACAAGGGGGTTGAACCGGACATCCACTTTCCCAGAATCTACAATGTTGAGGATATCGGAGAAAGTGCCTTTGAGGGGGCCCTGCTCTGGGACCGCATTACCGCCACCCCGTATCATGCCTATCGCCCCATTCGTCCCATGTTCAACGCATTGGAACAAGAGTATGCGTCCAGGGAGGGCAAAGACCCTGGAATGGCCTACCTGAAACAGCGCATTGACATGGCCAACCGTCTGGGCAGCATCCAGCGCCTCTCACTGAACCTTGAAAACCGCTCCCAGATGGATAAGGATCAGTCCCGGCAGGAACTGACCATGGAGAATCAGTTCAGGGCGCATAAAGGCGAAGCCCCCGTGGAGAACCTTGAAGATACCCATACCACCGTCAAGGAATTCAACGAAATCCTGATGGGACAGACCGAGTATCTGGCCGCCGACTACATCAGACTGAGCCGGCAGCTGGGTTACACCTGGTAGTACAATACCTTAACCTGAAAATGAATTAACCAGAGAAAAAGGAGAATAACATGGCCATTGCAAGCGCACGCCATATCCTTGTTGACAGCGAAGAGTTCTGCCAAGAACTGATTGACAAAATCAACGGCGGTGAAGACTTTGCCGAACTTGCCAAACAGCATTCAAAATGCCCTTCCGGAGCCAGAGGCGGCGATCTTGGGAAATTCGGACCGGGACAGATGGTGCCCGAGTTCGACCGGGTTGTATTTAATGAAAGCGTCGGGGAAGCCCACGGCCCCGTTAAGACCAACTTTGGCTACCACATCGTGGAAATTACAAGCCGCACCGAATAGGCGCTGTTCCCGGAGGCGGCTGACCGCCTCCGGGGCTCGCCTCTACCGGCCATGGGTATCCAGCGCAAAACCATATACAAAACAGGGGTATATTCGGCGGTGGCCTGCCTTATTTTCGCCCTGGCCGCCCCTTTCCTGCTCCAGTTTCTCATTAATCTAAAGCCTGTCAAATCCCGAATTTCCCTTGAAATTCAAAAATACGCCGGCATGGAACTGCGCCAGGATAAAATTGAATTTATCCTCTTCCCCCTGCCCGGCATCCGCTTCAACGAGATCGAACTGGATATCAGCCCACGGTTCACCCTGGCCGTCGATCGTGCAGAAGTCTACCTTGATTCTGCCGAACTGCTGGACCGGAAGATCATCCCAAGACAGATCGATATCCAGGGCCCGACCCTTCAAATTACCTCCGGAAAAAACATTCCAGCAGTAAACGGCAAAGCGGCACCGGAATCCCAAACAGATCGCACCGCACAGTCTTCCTTTGAAGCGTTTTTCCCCGCCGATATGGCCGACCGGATATATGCACTGGTTCCCCACAGCCGGGAGAATATTAAAATAAATATCACCCGGGGCGGTTCGGATTATTTTTCCGGCCTGGACGCCCGGCTCAGGATTTCGCCGGACAAAAAGGGAATCGGGCTGACAGCCGGGATTGAAGACATAGATATCCGGAAGGGGCAGATGCCCGAACTGGACAAGGCCACGACCGGTATACTCAAGCGGTTTTCCGCAGGCAGCCTCCACTTAAATCTGAATCTTTCTTCCTCCGGGACCCTGTCCGGTGAAATCAACCTTCACCGGACTGAAACATCCCTTTCCGGGCTGAAAGAATCCATCCTCGTGCCCGGAGAAATCCCATTGAAATTTTTCCTCTCCCCGGAGTCGGTGACAGCCGCCATGGGCCCCTGGCAGTTTGAATCCCCCGGCGGAGAAATCAATGTCGAATTCAATTACCGTCCCCCATCCGGGGAAACGCGGCTGATGTTCAATGGAAGGGATGTGGATATTGCCCAGGCCCGCGCCCTCTGCCTACCCCTGCTGGGGGGTAACGAAGTAGTGGATATCCTTTTTGATATCCTCAGGGGCGGAAAGACCCGGGATGTCATGGTGGGATTTGAAGCCCGGCGCCCGGCAGAATTGTTTGACGGGAAAAACCTTATCATTGAAGGCAGTGCCGCCTCTGCCCGGGTTAAAATACCCGGGGTGCCCCTGATCGTTAACCAGGTGGCCGGCCGTGCCACCATGAAAGACGGGGTCCTCCACATTGATGCCCAAAAGGGGAAGATCCAGGGCGCAAACATCAGGGGCGGCACCCTGGATATTGACCTCGTGAACCATGTTGACGAGCCCTTTTCCGGAAAATTCGACATTGATGCGGACATGGCCTTCCTGCCCCAAACCCTGATCGCCCTGCTGCCCGGAACAGTCCTGGCCCGGGAACTGGCACTGGTATCCGAGATTCAGGGCAGCGCCCGGGGGGTACTGGAACTCAATATGCCCACTGGCAGCGACACCGTTGAAATTCGTGTCACTGCAGACAATTTTCACGCAGCGGGCAGATACGCCCCTGTGCCCCTTCCCCTGTCAGTTACCGGAGGTAAGTTTTCCTTTACCCCGGAAAAAATCACCCTGAATGAGGTGACCGGCAGCATCGGCCGCACCCCCGTTCAGATAAAACAAAGTGAATTTTCCCTCTCTTCCCCTTTTCCATTTAAAATCGAACAGGGGCAAGCAGATCTGGCCGCCGGGCCCCTTATGTCCTGGGCCAGACAATATCCCCGGGTAATGGAAATATTTGCCCCTGCCGT
This sequence comes from Desulfobacter sp., assembly GCA_028768525.1. Classification (NCBI taxonomy): domain Bacteria; kingdom Pseudomonadati; phylum Thermodesulfobacteriota; class Desulfobacteria; order Desulfobacterales; family Desulfobacteraceae; genus Desulfobacter; species Desulfobacter sp. The sequence goes on from CP054837.1 coordinate 518,491, forward strand.
TAACTTTGCCGGCCAGATAAAGGCTGAAAAAGTGTCAATACAAGGCCCCATGTTTATTCCCGCAAAATGGGAGTACAACGTAAAGGCAGATGCCAGTAATCTGAGCATAGGTTTTAGGGAAAATGATTTTTCAATCCAAAATTTTTCCGGCGCCTTTAATATCTCCAACACTTTTTTTTCGGCATCCCGCATGAATGGATTGATCCAAGACCTGACATGGCTTGATACCGGCAGAGACGCCGACCTTCTTTCCGGCATAAAATTGCCGATTCAGATGAGCCGGGGCAGCTACAATGCCCAAAAAAGCGGCTGCAAATTCGGGAGCCTCATGAAGATGCCGGCTACAGGCCCCCAAGTTTCTTTGACGCTTTCAGGACACACCCCCAAATCCCTTAGACCGGCCAAAATCATAATAGAGGACGGTACACGTTCCAATGCACAGCTTCTATCCCAAGCCTCCCGGAATAAGCCCGTCATAAATTTCAAAGGAAAGCTGGATACACGGACCCTGGAAAAAATGCTGGTTCAGGGCTCAACGCTTCACAAGGCACTGCACGCGGTTACAGACGGCAGGCCCCTGGTTCTGTTCACAGACGACAGCCGTCAAATGCATATCACCGCAGAATACATGAACCTGGATGCACTTTTGTCAGAAATTAAAAAATTAAAACCGGCCGCCGGCCGCCAGGGCTCCGGATCCCAGGTTTCGGGCAGGCAGACCGACCGGTCCCTGACCCTGCAACAAAATTTGGCTTTAAACTCAGAGGCCCTGATTTTCCACGATAAAACCTTCAATGATGTCCATGCTCTCATCCGTCTGGATTCAGGCAGTAAAAACATCCAAATCCACGAGGCCGGGCTCTGCGGCCTGACGGCCTCAGGCAGGGTGGATTTAACTCCCGGTAAAAAAAATACCATGGCAGCCAGTCAACTGGTTATCCGGTCTTCTGAGGCAGCAGATGCATCAAGGCTTTTCACTTGCCTGCTTGGGGGCAAAAGCATTATTGAAGGACGCTGCACCTTTAAGGGAGAATTGGCCGGCAGCGATACCGTGGAAGGCATTATCCGGCACCAAAACGGCGACCTCTCTTTTTCAGCGGAAGAGGGCCGGATTTACAAAGCCACCCTGCTCTCCCGGGTATTATCGGTCCTCAATATTCTCGGGGATACGGATATCCGCCAGCAGGGATTCGGGTACAAATCCATGACAGTGACGGCAGAGGTCAAAGAGAGCGTCATCCACATCAAAAAAGCCTATATTGATGCCGACGATATGGCCATTGTCGCCAGCGGCTGGGTGGATCCATTTAATGACCGGCTGAGCCTGACCTTTCTGGTGGCCCCCTTTAAAACCATTGATACCATTATTCAGCACATTCCACTGGTCAACACCATCCTCAGCGGGCGGCTGGTCTCTTTTCCGGCAAAGGCGTCGGGCAAACTATCCGATCCCACGGTCATCCCCCTTCATCCCTCTGCTGTGGGCAAGGGGCTGATCACCCTGTTCAGCGACCTGATCCAAGCGCCTGTCCGCCTGTTTAAAGGAGAAAAAAGCAATGAATAAAGCCTCTGTTTTTTCTGCTCCCCTCATCCTTCCCTACTCTGCAATCAATGCCAACGGCAGGGTCAAAGCGGATTGGCTGCTCAATGTGTTTCAGGATATCTCCTCCCAGCAGTGCAGCCATCTCGGCATTTCCGGCTTTGACATGGCCAAAAAACAGCTTAAATGGGTGGTTGCCCAGTACAGAATCCAAATCCATGACGCCTTTAAATGGCTGATGCCATTGACCCTTAATACCTGGAGGGCCCCCTGGAAAAACCTCTACGAAATCAGGCAGTTTACCCTGGTACCGGAAACGCCCCCCGGCGAGGAGCCGCTTCCCCCCCTGGTAACGGCAACCGGAATCTGGATATTGATACGGGCAGAATCTGGGAAACCCGTCAGGCTGGCGCCCCATATGCCGGCCGGGCTCCTGGACACTCCTGCCGACCGGGCACCGCGCATCGAAAAACCCGCCCGGTTCGATGAATACCACCATGAAACAACTTTTCCGGTCCGTTTTCTGGACCTGGACCTGAACCAGCATGTCAATAACCGGGTCTACCTGAGGTGGGCCGTTGAAACCCTGCCCGAGCCCTATTGTTTTGAATATGCCCCCGCCCGCTGCACGGTGGTGTATAAAAAAGAAGGGCTATTCGGTGACCGGATTTTATCCAGGATACACATGGACCTTTCAGGCCCGGGTCTTCGTACAGAACACGCCATCATCAGGCAGGAAACCGGAGAAGAGCTGGCCAGGCTGATGCTTGAATGGACAAAGATCAGCCCCATGGATATATTCAACAATGAAAACGGATAAAGCATACCATCTCGCCCTCCGCTACCTGGGCAGACGGCCCAGGTCCGTTAAAGAAATGAAAGATTACCTGGCCAAAAAACAAGTGCCCTCCGGAGAGATAACAGATATTATCCGGCGCCTTATGGATTTGAACTACCTGGATGACCGGGAGTTCGCACGGCAGTTCATTGACAACCGGATCAGATTCAAACCCAAATCCACATATGCTTTAAAATGGGAGATGCGGCAAAAGGGCATCAGCCCGGAAGTGGCAGACGATTTGCTCGCCTCCCTGGATAATATGGAACTGGCCTGGTCCGCGGCCCGCCAAAAGGCTGAACACTGGGGTCACATGGCGCCGGAAACCCGGAAGAAAAAACTGATGAATCACCTGCGATACCGGGGATTCGACCATGGTGTCTGTCTGGCTGTCTGGGAACGATTCCAGTCGCTTATCTAAGAAAAAAATATCCCGGAGGTAGGCAAATTTATTCATAATTTATCACCTTAATTTCCAGGATTTCCCTCTTATGACAATACCCTAATATTTTTAGCATTTGCACAAAACATGAAAATATATTATATGAGCCGTATTACGGGACCCCCTGGTATGCTACTGGATTCAATCAAAAATGGCATGATTACTGCATGATTTTTGACAATAGATTATCGAACTGAAACCTCCTTAACGCCAAAGAGGAAGCCCTATGGTTGGCAGAAAGCGAACAATAGAAAGAAGAAGAAACAAGCGGTATAAAGCAGTGGAAGGCGCATATGCAGCCATCAGCCCCAATTCCCACAAACTCGGCCAGATCATTGATATCAGTATGGGTGGCCTCTGCTTTAAATATATCGACACTTCTTCTGAAACAGATAAGAATGACCTATCGATTGAAGACGCTATATTCTTAAGCAGCATGGGCTATTATGTGGGAGATCTGCCGTTTAAAACCGTTGCCGATTACGAGGTCACCAATGCCCCGTCCTTCAGTTCCATGAAAGTCAGAAAACGCCATGTGCAATTTACGGATCTGACTTTCAAGCAGCTTTTTGACCTGGATTACTATCTTAGAAATAACGTATCTGAGCAGGTTGAACGCCTTCCGGACCAATACAGGTCCTGATTGACCGCTCAGGGCTCCGCGCCACTGAACGCGGCCTCTTCCCCCAAATAAAAAACCGGCCCTGGACTCGCGTCCTGGGCCGGTATTCTATATTTATTCTGCCGATTATTTTTCGATTAGTCTTTTTTGGGCACCACCTTTAGAAGCGCCCCGGTATCCGGAACGAGGTAGCGCTTTGCCAGACGGTTTAGATCTTCCGCCGTAATTCCGCCGTAGCCCGCCACCAGACTGACGGCCCAGTCCAGCCGCTCAGGATAACGGTAGGAATCTGCCATGACCGAATTCAGCCAATAGGAGTTGGTCTGCCGGAGAACCTTAAGATGGTTCATCAGCGGCCCCTTGGCAAGCTCAAGCTCTTCTCCGGTTACCCCTTTACTTACAAGGTCGGCAATCAATTCCATCATCTGCTCACCCACAAGATCAATCTGATCCGGGGAAAGGTTGACAACGGCATTCATTACCCCGTAATTCTCGAAAATAAGAGAAGGGTTATTATAGACATAGGGGGAATAAGAGGCACCCAGTTTTTCCCTTATCGTATTTCTCAGCCGCTCGGAGAGCACCCTGGACAATAGGGATAGCCGGCGGGTCTGCATGATATCCCAAAAATCATCGGTGAGAAAGGAGGCTCGGATCACAGCCTTGGAAAGCCGGCTGTCCACGAAAATGGTTTTGGATTTCCCCCTTGGGAAGATAATCCTATCCTGGCCAGTTGCATACCGCTCGCCCTTCAAAGGCATTTGACGGGAGCCGAGGGCCCCAAGATAATCAGCCGCCAGCCGCTTCAGTTTTCCTGGATTGAAATCTCCGACAAAAGAGACTTCCAGGGGGGCGGATTCAAAGGCCGGCCGGATCCAGGATTCAATCCGGGCCATCGGGATATTCAGCCCCTTTGCCGGGTCAGCCAGCCCGAATCTGGGATCGCCGCCGGCCAGAAACCGGTTGCCCTGGATCTGCATCATCCCCTCGGTTGTCCGGGACAAGGCCTCGAACTGCTGACGGTAATGGACTTTGGCCAGATCCAGGCTTTTAGGCCTGAATCCCGGATCTTTAAAATAGGTATACAGCAGCTGCAATACCAATTCGGCCTCGCCCGGAGCGGCGCGGCCCTCTATGGAAAAAGAGGATTCATTGATTTTGAATCCAATGCTGACGTCTCTGCCGGCCAGGGCCGTATCCAGTTCATCCAGGTCCATGCGACCGAAACCGCTCTGCTCCACGGCCGCCTCTGCAAGGGTGGACAGGCCGTACATTCCGGAGGGCAGATCCGCCCTGCCCCGTCCGAATACCGCTTTAAAGGCAAAGTCACCTTTTTTAAAATCCGTAGGTTTCAGGTTGATGCGGATATTATTTCCAAGATCAGCCTGCCAGATCCCAAGCCCCTTCACGTCCTCCTGCACGCGTACAACCCCGGCTTTTTCATCGGGCAGGGACAAATAGGGGAAGGTCTTAATACCGGCCTGGATATAAGGTTGAGGGGCAATATTCCGGCTGGTGTCAAACACCGCCTTGATTTTCTTTTCAGGGTCCTTTCCGGCATCCAGGTTGCCGGTCACCAGAACCAGCCGCTGGTCCTCCTGCCACAGATCTCGAAAGGCCGTGTTCACATCGGCCACCGACAGCGCCTTGATATAGGGAACAAGCAGATCCCGTTCCTGTTCCGGCGACAAAAACAGGCCCCGCCGGTTAAGATTGGAGATGAGTCCACGGGCAATATCCGGACTTTTCCGGGTGCCGGCTTTGGCAGCCTGGGCATTAAGTGCGGTCACGGCATCGGCCTTTGCCCTGTCCAGTTCCTGCTGGGAAAACCCGAACACCAGTGCCTGGCGAAGGGCAAGATCCAGCTGTGCCAATACGGATTCCCAGTTCCCGGCGTCGCAGGAGGCCTGAACCGCCGCGACATCCAGGTATCTCAGATAGGCCCCTGAATATACCGAAGCGGAGGTAAAATCAGCCGTCTGCTCCCGGACCATCCGGGACAGCCGATTCTGAAAGACCTGATCTCCCAGGTATCCAACGGTGTTCTCCTTCAGGTCGGCAATGGTTTCGGGGGTAAAAGCCCTGGGGACAAGTCGCTCAATGGTGACCCGGGTGGCACCGGCCTCCGGCTCCCTGTGGTAAAAGACCTTTGTCCCTTTGTGGGCGGTCCAGGCCACATCCGGCCGTCCGGTGGCGGCCTCGGGCGCAGCGGCCCGGGACGTCATTGAGGCAAACCGCTCGGTGATCAGGGATTGGGCCAATTTCACATCCATATCCCCCACAACCACAAGGGCCATGTTATCCGGCCGGTACCAGCGGTCGTAAAAGGCCTTCATTGCCTTACGGTCAACGGCCCGGATCACCTCTTCTGTACCGATGGGCATACGCCGGGCCAGAACAGCGCCCGGCAGTTCAAAGGCCAGTTCTTTTTTGAATGTCCTGTAGGACACCGAATCCCGCTCCCGCTTTTCCGCCAGTATCACCCCCCGCTCCCGGTCGATCTCACTCTCCAGCAGCAGGGCGCCTCCGGCATAGTCCCGGAGCACCAGAAAGGCGTTTTCCAGGTATTCCCGATCGCCCTTGGGCAGGCTCAAATCATAGATGGTGGTAAAAAAAGAGGTTCTGGCATTGGCATCTCCGCCGAAATCCATGCCAATGGACTGAAAATAGGTAATCAGTTCACCCGGCTTGAAATGCTCTGATCCGTTGAACACCATGTGCTCAAGGAAATGGGCTATACCACGTTCCTTTTCAGTTTCATCCAAAGAACCGGTAAACACGTTCAGATGAACGCTCACCCGGTCTTTGGGGGTGGCATTTTTCATGATCAGATACCTGAACCCGTTGTTCAAGGTCCCCTGAACCAGCTGTGGATCCACCGGGACCGCCGTCCCCCGGCAGTCTCCGGCGGCAGCCGGCTGTCTGGCGATACAGGAAGCGAACAGTCCGGTGCCCAGGATCAGAAGGGCAAGGATGCCAAAGGTTGCTTTTTTAAAAACAGACACCGTCTTTAGTTGATAACCTCTCTGTTGATTTTAATATCTGCTTTATCTTTCAAGGATTTCACCCAGGCAGTATAGTATTGTTGCTGTTTCCTGTACCCCATCTCTTTTTTGACGTTGTCCAGTTCGTTTTCAGCGGTGGCTGCATCGGGTGTCTGCTGCGCTTTGAATCCGATGACGTAAAAACTGCCGCCGGCTTCCATCACCTTATCGTAAACCTTTTTTGCGTCATCCAGAGTAAATGCAGCGGAAGCAATGGCAGTAGAGCCGGGAATACCGGGAATAGACTGGTTTCTGGTAAATAATTTGGATTCGGCCGGGGTAAAGCCCGCCGCCTTGGCGGCCTCTGCCAGCGTTGTTTTTTCAGCAACGGCCTTGAGCAGCTTGTCTGCGGATTCCTGTGCCGCCTGCTTTTGCATTTTTTCTTTCAGGGTCACCGTTATTCCGGCTTCCACCTCTTCCAATGGCAGCTGCCTTGGGGCGATTCTCTCCTTGACCTGAATCAGATAATACTTGTCTCCGATCTGCTTGACCTCACTGATGTCATCTCCGGACAGGGCAAACGCCTCGCGGGCGAATTCACCGGCATTGTCAAATGACAGCCCGTTGCCGTCGGAAGAAAAGGCAGGGGTCTCCATCACCTTTTTCTTGACAATCATGGCGACCTGCTGGAAATCATCCCCGTCCACAACCGCATCAAATGCTTCGCCGGCCTTATAATAAGCAAGATTCTGAAGTTCCTGGGAGGCCAGTTCTTTGACAATGGCAGGTTTGGCGTTCTCAAAGGATTCAACGGTCTCAGCCGTTCTGGAGATCACCTTGATGACATGGAAACCAAACTGTGTCCGGACCGGTTTTGAAATCTCACCGGCTGTCATGGCAAAGGCGGCATCGCCAAATGGTTTTACCATGCTCCTGCGGTCAAATTTCCCGAGGTATCCGCCCTTGGGGCCTGTGGGGCCCTGCGAATAGGTTTTGGCCAGTTCCGCAAAATCCCCACCCTTAGTGGCTTTTTCATAAATATCATCGGCCTCTTTGCGCGCCTTTGTTACGGCGGCCTCGTCCGCATCCTCAGCCACCCGGATCAGGATATGGCTGGCTTCAACCTGTTCAGGGGTGGTGAACCTGGACTTGTTCTGTTCATAATAGTCACGGGCCTGTTCACCGGGGACTTCAAAGCTGTCCCTGTGATCTTCAGGGGAAAAGACAAGGTAGTTAACCTTAAGTTCCGGCTGGGACTTGTAGGCATCTAAATGATCCTGGTACTCCTTTTTCACCGCTTCCGGCGTGGGGGTAATATCTGTAAAGGTACCGGGATCGACCTTGATATACTCAATTGCGGTTTTGGTATTGTTGAACCGGTACCAGGCAAGGGCTTCCTCATCACTTACAGTCACGCCGCTGAGGACCATCTCACGAAGTTTCCTGTTTTTGATGGCCCGGCGCTGGAGCGCCTCAAAGGACTCAGGGGTCATCCTGTTTCTGGCAAGCACCCCTTTGTACAGTTCCATATCAAAGTCGCCGTTCTTCTGAAAGGCCTTGATGCCCACCAGGGTATCCTTAAGTTCGCCGTCGGTCACCATAATCTTCAGCTTATCCGCTTCCATATCCAGAATTTTCTGGTCGATAAGACTGTTGACCGCCTGTTCCTTTACATTCAATGCCTTGATCAGATCCTCGTTCAGGGCGTTGCCGAACTGCTGGCGCATCTGCTCTATCATATTTCTGTAGGCATCCTGGAACTCGTTGAATGTAATGACCTCATCATTGACCAGGGCCACTTCATTCCGTTTGTTGGCGTTCATACTCCCAACCCCCAGGAAAACAAAAACAATTACAATAATGCCCAGAAAAATCTTTATGATCCAGTTTCCGGTATTTTCACGCAGGTAACGCAGCATTCCTTTCTCCTTAAATCTGTAGAATAAATGTAATATTCAAAAAAAACGTTCCATACTATCGTTTCATAACTTATTGTGTCAATATATTATATCCTGCCGCCGATTCTTTTTTATCCAAAAAAAATATTTTTTTGTTGACACACCCCCATTATTTCGTTTATACATCTATCCACTCTTGCTTGTGGGGCTGTAGCTCAGCTGGGAGAGCGTACGGCTGGCAGCCGTAAGGTCAGGGGTTCGATCCCCCTCAGCTCCACCACTCAAAATTGAAGCCGTTGCCAACGCAACGGCTTTTTTAGTTGTGGCAAATCCACAGAAGACACAAATCCGATGACCATAAAAATTTTTGCCAATGCCGAAGGGATAACCACCATATCCTGCCCGGAATGCGGAAAATCGTACCAGAAAAATGTCTCCAGGTTTTTAGGGCACAAAAGCGAAGTGCGTCTGAAGTACACCTGTAAATGCCGGCACCAATTCTCCTTATTGCTTGAACGGCGCAGATCCATCAGAAAGCCCGTGCTTCTCAGGGGCAACCTGATAGACAAAAGCAATGAAAATGTCCCCATCACCATTACAGATATTTCAAAACACGGCCTGCGAATCAACTTCACCCGGAAGACACTTTACGAACTGGACAATATTGTTCATATCGAATTTATTCTGGACGATCCCAACCATTCATCCGTTACCACAAAAGTACGCATAAAACGCTTTTTGTCCCCCCTTTGTGCGGGATGTGAATTTCTGTCCAGTGAGCATTACGACAATCTGGGGAAATATTTTCTGTTTCACTTTTAATTCCAGTTCCCCTACTGCACCATAAAATTAACGGGCAAAACAAATAAGCAAAGCAGGCATCCGGCACAAAAAACCGGATACCCGCTTTGCCTTATATTCAAACGTTTTACGTGTTATTCTTTGACAAACCGAACCACAAACACCTGGGAATTTCCCCGCCGGAAGAGCATGTGGGCGGTTTCTCCCTTATTTATCTTTTTGATGGCCTTGGCATAGTCTTTACCGGTTTTGGTTTTAGCATGGTTCACTTCAACCAGAAGATCCCCCACCCGCACACCGGACTGAGCCGCCAGGGTGCCGGGCTTGATCCGGGTGACCACCAGCCCCTTAAGCCCCGGGGGATACCCCATCTGGCTGCCGATTTCGTCATCCAGCGCCTTAAACATGAATCCGAAACTGTCGTAGTCACTTATGCCCTGGGCACCGTCATCCGTCACCTTATCCGGCCGTTCGCCCAGCTTTACTGAAAGGGTTTTCTCCCGTCCGTCACGGATCAATGCCACCTTGATCTTCTGCCCCACCTTGAGATTGGCAATGGTCAGGGTCAAATCCCGGGAGGACTCGATCTTCTTCCCGTCAATACCAGTGATGACGTCTCCCTGGCGGATGCCGGCCTTGTAGGCGGGGTTATCTTCGTAGGCTTTGGCCACATATACCCCCTGTCCCTCCTCCAGTCCATAGTATTCGGCCATTTCCTTGCTCACACTCTGGATGGCCACACCGAGCCACCCCCGGGAAACACTGCTGGATTCCGTGAGCTGACCAATAATCCCGGTGGCCATGTCCGATGGGATGGCAAACCCGATCCCCTGTCCGGACTTAATGATGGCGGTATTGATGCCGATCACCTCGCCGTCCAGGTTGAGCAGGGGGCCGCCGGAGTTGCCCGGGTTAATGGAGGCATCGGTCTGGATGAAGTCATCATAGGGGCCTGAACCGATGATCCGGCCCTTGGCGGAAATAATACCTGCGGTGACGGTCTGTTCAAGGCCGAAAGGCGAACCGATGGCCACCACCCAGGACCCCACAGCCGCATCGCTGGAGGATCCGAACTTCAATGGGGTGAGGCCCTTGGCCTCGATTTTAATCAAGGCCAGGTCCGTCATCGGATCCGTACCGATGATTTTGGCATCATACTCTTTATTATCATGGAGGATAACCTTGATTTCGTCCGCATCCTTGATCACATGATTGTTGGTGACAATATACCCCTTTTTATCAATGATGAACCCGGACCCCAGAGAACGTTCTGTACGATTTTTGGGCTGCTGCCGGAGATAGGGTCCGAAAAAATCCTCCAGGCCCCGCTGGTTCCCGCCGAAGGGTGAACCGAAGAAATGCTGGAATACGCGGCCGCCCCCCTGGATGGTTTTTACGGTCTGAATATTGACGACCCCTGTTTTGGCCTGCTCGGCGAGTTTGGAAAAACTGGCAGGTACCATGGGCACCGCAGCAGAGGCAATGAGCGGAATCAGCGCTACGCATACAGCGATGACTGCCGGTATCGTAATTCTTTTTATTCGTTTCATTGGCTTATCTCCTTCTTGGTTTAAATTTAAGGTTATTGTGTTAACGCTTAATCCAAGAGTAATACAGAAAGATAATTTTTAAATGATCGGAAAATTACGATATGGTAATCTCATGGTAAATATGGCGCCGGCCGGGGTTCGGTTTTCCACACAAAGCATCCCCCCATGCTGCTCCACAATGGTTTTGGCAAGGCTCAACCCCAGGCCGGTGCCCGGTGTTGTCCTGGATGACTCCGCCCTGAAAAAACGCTCGAAAATCTGGTCCAGGCAATCCGGATCAATGCCGGGCCCGGTGTCCGCCACCCGGATGATCACCGCCTCCGCCCCTTCCTCCAGGCTCACGTGGACGGCGCCCTTTTCCGGCGTGTATTTCAACGCATTGTCCAGCAAATTGGCAAAGGCGCGCTGGAGCATGGGGGCATCTGCCTTGATTTGAATTTCCGGGGCCACCGCATAGGTAAAATCAATGGTTTTGTCTTCGGCCACAGGCACGAAAAGGTCGCATGCCTCTTCTATCATCCGGCTCAGTTCAACTGGTACCAGGGAAAACTGCTCTTCGCCGGCCTCGGCCCTGGATATCACCAGCATGGTGTTGATCATATCCAGCAGGCGGTCGGATTCTTCGATGGTGTTGGCCGCCATGGACTTATAAGTATCCAGGTCGCCGCCCCCCTCCTGCACCAGTGCCAGTTCGGCAAACCCACGGATCCGGGTAAGGGGGCTTTTCAGATCATGGGCGATATTATCGCTCATCTCCCGGATGCTTTTGACCAGGGCCGAAATCCGGTCCAGCATCCGGTTAAACGTATGGGCCAGCAAATCCAACTCGTCTCCGTGACCGGTTTCCGGCACCCGTTGATCCAGGCTGGAACCGGTAATGGTATGGGCCGTCAGGGTGATGGCCGACACCCCGGACAGGGCCTGCCGGGCCAGAAACATCCCGGACGCCCCGGAAAAAAGGATAACGAATCCCAGGGAAATTGAAAAAATTTTCTTGAATCCGGACAAAAACCGGGAATGGGAATCCATGGCCAGGCCGGTGTGGAGAATGACGTTATGGGCCACAAAGGTATACATCATCCTGGCCTTCTGGTCCTGTCCCTTTATCTGGACCGTCCTGAACACCGGCACCCTTTTTTTCATCAGGCGGTCAATGGCCTGGTCGTCAAGGGCAACATCCTTCCAATAGGACATGTGGGAGGAGGCAAAAACCTCCCCTGTGGGGTAAAGAAGCCTGAAAAAAATCTGTTTTTCACCGGCGGCCTGGGCTTCTATGACAGCCAGGTTCTGTGCGCCCACAATCCCGTTGCGCCGGATGACGGTCCTGAAATACCCCGCCTTATCCATCAGCTCCTGGTCCATCTGGTCAAGGATGGTCTGGGTGGCCAGAAAATAGAAAAGGCCGAAAACCACACAGGAGGATATTGAAAAAATACCTGCATACCAGACGGTCAGGCGGAATGCAATGGTTCTGAAAAAATCAGGCATCCTCGGTTTTAAGGACATACCCGGCCCCCCGCACCGTATGGATGAGCTTGTCGGGGTACCCTTTATCGATCTTATCCCTGAGGCGGCAAATCCGGGCTTCCACCACATTGGTCATGGGGTCAAAATTATAATTCCACACATGCTCCATGATCATGGTCTTGGAGACCACCCGCTCCCGGTTCCGGATCAGGTATTCAAGCAGTGAAAATTCCAGGGGCTGCAGTTCAATGAAATCATCCCCCCGGCGCACCTGTCGCTTGACAATATCCACACTGAGGTCCCCGTAGGTCAGGGCAACCGGTTCGGTCACATTTCCGGCCCGCCGGATCAGCGCCTGCACCCGTGCGAGAAGTTCCGTAAAAGAAAAGGGCTTGGTCAAATAATCGTCCGCCCCGGCTTCCAGTCCCTTGACCCGGTCTCCCACCCGGTCCCTGGCACTGAGTACAATGATGGGGGTATTCTTCCCCTGTGCCCTCAGCCGTTCGATCAGGGTCAATCCGTCCATTTCAGGGAGCATGATGTCGATAATCAGGGTATCGAAATCCGCCCCCATGGCCAGATCCAGCCCCTCGATGCCGGTCCTGGCAATATCCACGGCAAATCCTGAGGATTTCAGCCCCTTTTCCACAAAGGAGGCGATCTTCCCATCGTCTTCAACCAGAAGCAGTCTCATCGTTTTTTTCCTACTCCCCGATGATTTTAACCAGCACCCGTTTCCTGCGGCGGCCGTCAAACTCACCGTAAAAAATCTGTTCCCAGGTGCCGAAATCCAGGCACCCGTCGGTAACGGCCACCACCACTTCCCGCCCCATGATCTGCCGTTTCATATGGGCGTCGGCATTATCCTCTCCCACATTGTGACGGTACTGGGCCACGGGTTCGTGGGGGGCCAGTTTCTCCAACCAGAGATCATAGTCATGGTGGAGGCCCGCCTCGTCATCATTTATAAATACAGAGGCCGTGATATGCATGGCATTGCACAGCAGAAGTCCGTTCTGGATACCGCTTTCCCGGATGCAATCTTCAATTTCAGGGGTGATATTAATAAACGCCCGCCGCGTGGGGACGTCAAACCAGAGTTCTTTCCGAAAATGTTTCATGAAATGTCCTTAGAATATATCTTAAAACGCGCTTTTATATTTGTCCGTATGGGTTTCATTTTGTCCAGATATTAGTATATCACCAATGGTTTAATCAACCCAAATCGGCAATGCAAATAATAAAAACTGGACTCATTCGACCGGAATATAGCGGATCACACAAGTTGAGGCAATAGGCAAGCACACCGTTAGGCCCCCCATCCTCCAAATTAGTTATTTAAGGCGGCCAAGTGATGTCCGGATTAAAATTTAACACTGAATTCTGCCGCATAAATGAACGAGCCTGATTATTTCCTATTGCCAGTCACAAATTATAAAATTTAATGTAAATTTGTACAAACTTATGGTGATTCAGCTGACACATGCGGATAAGATGGCTTCTGTCGGGCAGTTGGCGGCGGGGGTCGCCCACGAGATAAACAATCCGGTGGGATATGTAACAAGCAATTTAAATTCCCTTGAGGGGTATCTGTCCGACCTAAAAGGTCTGATTGCTCTGGAACAAAAGCTGACAGATGCTATTGACAGCGGAACTCTTTCCAAGAAAGCGCTTCACCTGAAAAACGAAATATTGAGCCTGGTCAAATCCATTGACCTGGATTTTCTCATGGAGGATATTGATGGACTGCTAAAAGATTGTAAGGAGGGACTGGAGAGGGTAAAAAGAATCGTTATTGATTTACGAGATTTTGCCCACCCTGGGAAAAAAGATGCAGAACTCTTAGATATCAACCATGCCATTAAAACCACGCTCAGTGTGGTGAAAAACGAGGTGAAGCGCAAAGCCGTGGTTCATACACACCTGGAGGACATCCCCTTGATCAAGGCGATCCCACAGCAAATCAGCCAGGTCCTTTTAAACATTATTATTAATGCATCCCAGGCCATAGAAAGAACTGGGGAGATCCGGGTAAAAACCTCCCTGGAGGATCAGAATGTGCTCATCGAAATTTCAGACACGGGCTGTGGCATCCCCAAGGAAAATCAGAATAAAATTTTTGATCCCTTTTTCACCACCAAAGAGGTGGGAGAAGGCACCGGGCTGGGAATGAATATCGCTTACAATATCATAAAAGGACATGGGGGCAGCATAACGGTGGAAAGCGAATTGAGGCGCGGGACGACAATTTTTATCAGGCTACCTGCTGCCGGAGAAATAGAATAAGTCCATGGCCTGCAAAGCGGGCTGAAAGCGAGCGGCAAACCCCTTTTCAGGATACGTCAGGGTACGGTTGGTTTCCAGCCGCCAACCCTTTTTCAGGCAGAATAGTCGGTTTTGAGGGGGATGCTCGGGGGAAAAGAGTTTTGGGACATTAAAAAAGGGGTTCCGGGCCACAGAAACAGCAGAAAGGACTATTCATAGATGAGGTAACGAGGGTTCAAGACACCTGGCGAACCTGACTGCCTACCACGATAGGTTAATTCAGCCCCCAGGCAGTAGGCTTTGTCGCTGCGCACATGAATGTAGGAATTTGACACATTATACTCTTTCCTTTTGACCTAATAGGTTGGTATTATAAGAATCAGAAACCAAGGAGGTTCCTATGAGAAAAGCAATGGACAGAAGAAAGGGTATCGACAGGCGTAACGGGTATAATCCAGCGGTGATGAATGAAATTGGATATGAGCGCCGATCAGGCGAAAGAAGGTCGCTTAAAGAGCGCCGAGTAGACTGGGTGGCTGTAGGCGGCGGTGTCAGTGTTTGGGCTGGGCCCAAGCATAAAACTGTGGTTGAATTGTAGATCATGGAGTCGGGCGACCGTATATGCGTCGCGACACGACCTGAACACCTCCAATTGTGGGAACCAAATTTATTGAACGTGCATTTCAATTCGATAAACCCTTACCGTACCCCAAATAAACGCTTCAAAAAAAACGATTAATTTTGTGGGAGATAGTGTGGGGGATAGATTTTACACCAAATAAAAAAGGGTCTCAGAAAAACTTCTGAAACCCTTTAGTATCAAGTGGAGGCGGCTTCCGGATTTGAACCGGAGAATAACGGCTTTGCAGGCCGTTGCCTTACCCCTTGGCCAAGCCGCCTTGTGTGGAGCGGGAAACGGGATTTGAACCCGCGACTTCGACCTTGGCAAGGTCGCACTCTACCACTGAGTTATTCCCGCTCAGCAACGAGAAGTGTTTATATAAGAATCGGCCTATCTTGTCAATGAATAAATTATGAAACCAGGAATTTTTTGGCTTTCATAAAGTAATCAATCCCGGACCAGAGGGTGAACACAAGGGCTCCGTAAAGAAAAACCTCTCCTATGGCGTTGAAATTAACCCCCCAATAGCTGTAATGGAGGGTCAGGGGAATGATGGCGGCAATCTGGAAACCGGTTTTATATTTTCCCAGCCAGGAGGCAGCCACATCCTGATGATGTTCAACAAGCACACAGCGAAGCCCCGTTACAGCCAGTTCCCGGCCCACAATAGTGCAGGTGATCCATCCCGGAACAAATCCAAGTTCGCTGAGCATGATCAGACTGGAGGACACCAGGAGCTTATCGGCCAGGGGATCCAGAAGTTTTCCCAGATTGGAGACCAGCCCTTTTGTCCGCGCCAGGTATCCGTCCAGATAATCGGTAATGGATGCCAGGGAGAACAAAAGGGCGGCAATAAAGGTGGTCCACCGGCTCTCATACATAAGCAACCCGACAATGACGGGTACCGCAGCAATCCGGGAGACGGTCATGAAATTGGGCGTCATGACCGTGGATAATACTTTATCAAAACGGAACATCTTATCCGTTTTTCTTTTTCCAGTCGGCCATGAACGCATCAATGCCCTTGTCGGTCATGTGGTGACCGGCCAGTTTATTGAGTACGCCGTAGGGAATGGTGGCAATATCCGCGCCAAGCATGGCGGAATCCAGAACATGCAGCGGGCTTCTGACAGACGCCACAATGATTTCGGTATTAAAATCATAGTTGGCAAAAATCTGGACGATCTCTTCTATAAGCCCCATACCTTCCTGGGCCAGGTCATCGAGACGGCCCACAAAGGGAGATACGTAGGTGGCGCCGGCTTTGGCTGCCATGAGTGCCTGGAGGGCGGAAAACACAAGAGTAACGTTGGTTTTGATGCCTTCGGCAGTCAGGGTCTTAACGGCTTTCAGCCCTTCTACGGTCATGGGGATTTTTACGCAGATGTTGTCGGCAATCTGTGCCAGTTCCCGCGCTTCCTTAACCATGCCTTCATATTCAAGGCTGATAACCTCGGCGGATACCGGGCCGTCCACAATGCCGCAGATCTGGGCAATAATATCTTTAAATTCGCCCTCTTCCCTGGCAATGAGGGAGGGGTTGGTGGTGACGCCGTCAACCATGCCCATGTTGTTGGCATCTTTAATCTGTTCGATATTGGCTGTATCAATAAAAAATTTCACGAAAATTCCTCCTGGGCCAGGGCAATGACCGCCTGGCTTTCATCTGTTTCTATTTGTTTTAACAGTTCATCCGTGGTCTGGTTTAATACGGGATGAACCAGATTTGCACCGATGTCGCACAAGGGTTTCAGCACGAAACACCGTTCGTGCATTCTGGGATGGGGAAGTTCAAGGCGCTCTGTCCTTATAATCTGGCCGTCATAATCAATGATGTCCAAGTCAATTATTCTTGGCCCGAATCTGAAGGGCTTTCCCTCCCTATCCATTTCCCTTTCAAACATCTTCAGCCGGTCCAAAAGCTGAACCGGGGTATACTGGGTTTTTATTTTCAAAGCGGCGTTGACGAACCAGTCCTGGTCCGTATAGTTCTGGGGAGCGGTTTTGTAAAATTCCGACACCCTTTCGACCCTTATCCCTTCGTCCTTTGTCAATACGTCAACGGCCAGGACAAGGTTGCCGCGTTTATCACCTTTATTCGATCCGATGCTTAAAAAAGCTGTTTTCCAAGGCTCCATTGCAGATCCGATCAGGGTCTATTCACGCTCGATATTTATCGTGGCGGAAAATTCGCTTCTCAGGTCTTTGCTCCCCACGGCCTGGACCCTGAAATAATAATTCAGATCCGGTTCAAGGTCATAGACAAATACTTTTTCGGGCATGGGGACCATACCGGCGGATTTAAAGATAAATGGGCATCCCGTGCACCCTTCAGGCGTTTTGGTGGCCACAAAAACTTCAAAGCCCTCGGGGGGGATCTTGGCATTCACCGGATCTAAATGATGTTCCCAGGTCAGGGTCAACCGCCTGCCATCAAGGGTATAGGCCAGGCTGACCGGCGGGTTAACGATATTCCCGTCATTCAGTGGCGGCAGGGGCGGTCCTTTTTTACCGCAGCCGGCCACTAACCCCAGGCCGGTGAGCATGAAAGCGGCAGCCACCGCCAGTACTATGAAATGGGATAGCGTTTTCATTACAGGTTCAGCTCCTTTCTTGCAGCATCCAGGGCCCGGGCTACATTTTCAAATCCGGTGCCGCCGTATGAATTTCTGCGTGCCACCATCTGGTCCAGGGAAATGAACTCATAAATATCTTCTTGAATCAAATCGGAAAACGAGGCCATCTCCTCCAAAGTCAGTTCCTCCAGCTCTTTGTCCCGGCTGATGGAATAGGCCACAGCCTTCCCGGCCACGGCATGGGCCTGACGGAAGGGCATGCCCCGGTTTACCAGGTAATCGGCAAAATCAGTGGCATTTAAAAATCCCTGTTTGCAGGCGCGACGCATATTATGGGCATGCACCTCAATATTTTCAAACATCCGGGTATAGACATCCAGACAGATTTTCAGGGTGTCCACCGTATCAAACAGAGGCTCCTTGTCTTCCTGCATATCTTTATTATACGCCATGGGCAGGGACTTCATGGTGGTCATGATGGCCACCAGGTTGCCCACAACCCGGCCGGTTTTTCCCCGGACCAGTTCTGCCACATCCGGATTCTTCTTCTGGGGCATGATGGACGACCCCGTAGTGAAGGCATCGGAGATGGTGATAAAGGAAAATTCCGAAGAGGACCAGAGAATCAGTTCCTCGGATAGCCGTGAAAGATGGATCATGCAGATGGATGCATGGGAGATGAACTCCATGATGAAGTCCCTGTCCGAGACGGAATCCATGGAGTTATCCGATACCTTGGCAAATCCCAATGCATCGCAGGTGAACTGCCGGTCAATGGGAAATGTGGTCCCGGCCAGGGCGGCAGCCCCCAGGGGCATAACATCCACCCGTTTCAGGGAGTCCTCCAGCCGCTGGACATCCCGCTTGAACATCTCGTAATAGGCCAGCAGATGATGGGCAAAAACCACGGGCTGGGCGCGCTGCAGGTGGGTATACCCGGGCATCACGGTTTCTTTGTGCGCCGCTGCCAGGTTGACCAGCGCCGCCTGGAAATCCTTAAGCATCCCGATGAGATCCCGGGTTTCTTTTTTCAGATAAATCCTTACGTCCAGGGCCACCTGGTCGTTTCGGCTCCTGCCGGTGTGAAGTTTTTTGGCCGTATCCCCGCAGACCTCGCCAAGGGCGGACTCCACATGCATGTGGATATCTTCAAGGGTATCGGTGAACACCACCTCACCATTGTCCATCTTCGCCTGAACCGTTTCAAGCCCCTTGACCAGCGTATCAGCTTCCTCACGGGTAATCATGGCCTGCTGGGCCATCATCTTCAGATGGGCAATGCTGCCCTGGATGTCACTGGCGTAAAGCCTTTTGTCTACATCAATGGAGGCATTGAATTTTTCTACCAGTTCATCGGTTGACTGGGAAAACCGCCCGCCCCAAAGTTTTTCACTCATTATAATTCTTACCCTTGGTTTTAATTAAGCGTTGGGAGTTAAAATCAGGCGCTCCAGAATGGCCTTGTGCATATGGCGCTTGTTTTCAGCCTGGTCCCAGAAAGCACTGCCCTCGGCTTCCAGTACGGATTCGGCAATCTCTTCACCCCGGTGGGCGGGCAGACAATGGAGCACCAGCACATCGGATTTGGCATTTGAAAGCAAATCTTCATTCACCTGGAATCCGTCAAAGGCGGCAAGGCGCCCTTCCAGTTCATCTTCCTCGCCCATGCTTGCCCATACATCGGTATAGACCACATCGGCATTCTTCACTGCTTCTTTGGGATCATTGGTAAAAACGATATTATCCATGGTATCGGCACCGGATGCCTCAATGATCTCTTTTTTGATTTCAAAACCCTCCGGGCAGGCCAGGGTCAGATCCAGGCCTAAAACACTGGCCGCATTCACCCAGGAGTTGGCCACGTTGTTGCCGTCCCCCACCCAGGCAATCTTCACCCCCTTGTATCCCCTCTTGTGCTCGATCACGGTCATGATGTCCGACAGGATCTGGCAGGGATGGAAGGAATCGGTGAGAGCGTTGATCACAGGAATGGTCGAACTTTCGGCAAACTCCTCCACCAGGGCATGGTCAAAGGTCCGCATGGCCAGGCAGTCAATATACCTTGAAAGGACACGGGCCGTGTCTTTGGCCGGTTCATTCCTGGAAATCTGGGTGTCCTGGGTGCTCATATAAATGGGGTGGCCCCCCATCTGAATCATGGCCGTCTCAAAGGCGATCCGGGTCCGGGTTGACTTTTTATCAAAAATAAGCCCCAGGGTCTTTCCTGCCAGCAGATTGTCAAATATTCCGTTTTTATGGCGTTCTTTCAGTTTCATGGCCCGCTTGAACAGGTATTCGAAATCCTCCCGTTCAAGATCCAGCAAGGATAATAAATCTTTCTTCACTTTTCTTCCCCTTTAAGCAGGCCGTCAAGCACCGCGACAAACCTGTCTATCTCATCTTTTTCCAGAATTAACGGTGGTGCAAATCTAAGAACTTTATCCTGAATTCCATTTATAATAAAGCCTTTTTTGAAACAGCCGGATACAAAGTCACCGGCGCCCCGGCCCTTTTCAACATCCAGTTCCAGCCCCACCAGCAGGCCTTTGCCCCGAACCGCTTTTACCTTTGGGTATTTTTCTTTTAACTGCGCCAATTGTTCCCTGAAGTACGCTCCTTTTTCCCGTACAGAAGCCAGAAAGCGTTCCTCGCTGATCAGGTTCAACACCTCCAGGGCGGCCGCCGTGGCCAGGGGCGTTCCGCCGAAAGTGGTGGCGTGGCTGCCCAGGGCAAACCCCTCGGCGGCATCGGAGGTGGCCAGCATGGCGCCAATGGGGATACCGTTGGCAAGCGCCTTGGCCAGGGTCATGATATCCGGGGTAACATCGTAGGATTGATGTGCGAAAAGAGTGCCGCACCTGCCCATGCCGCATTGAATCTCGTCAAAGATCAAAAGGGTGCCGGTATCGTCACAAAGCTGCCGGACCTGTCTCAGGTACTCTGGATCGGCAGGTATCACCCCCCCCTCCCCCTGTATGGGCTCCATCATCACCGCACACACCGTGCCGTCAAGTTCGTTGACAAGGGCGTCAATGTCATTGAAAGGTACATGGGAAAACCCTTCCAGCAGCGGGAGGAATCCATCTTTAATTTTATCCTGCCCCGTGGCCGACAGGGTGGCCATTGTCCGGCCGTGGAAACTCTGGGTCATGGTGATGATGCGGTAGCGGTTCTTTTCCCCCTTGCTCTGGAAATACCTTCGGGCCAGCTTAATGGCGGCCTCATTGGCCTCCGCCCCGGAATTGGCGAAAAAAACCCGGTCGGCAAAAGATTTTTCCACCAGTGCCCTGGCCAGTTCCGCCTGGGGTTCGGTGTAAAAAAGGTTGGAAACATGGACCAGGGTTGCCGCTTGTTTTTCAATGGCCCGGGTTACGGCCGGATGGCAATGGCCCAGGTTGCAAACGGCAATGCCGGCCAGAAAATCAGTAAACTCCTTGCCCTGGTCGTCCGTCAAGGTGGTGCCCTGCCCTTTTACAAAGGGGCGGCCCTGGCGGAGATAGGTTTGAAACACATAATCGTCGGTATTCTGAATGCTCACGTTATCCCCTTTTCGACTAATAAATAATTGATTATTCTGTAAACACCTGGGTGCCGATGCCCGAATCGGTAAACAGTTCAAGGAGCACGGCATGAGGGGTTTTACCGTTAATTATATGGGATTTTTTCACCCCGGAGGTCAGGGCAGACAGCGCGCATTCCACCTTGGGAATCATGCCCCCGGAAATCCGCCCGTCGGAAATCATTTCCTTGATTTCCACATCATTGACCGAGGAGACCAGTTTTTTGTCAGGCGCCAGTACCCCGTCCACATCCGTCACCAGAATCAGCCGCTCGGCCCCCAGGGCAGCGGCAATCTTTGAGGCCACCACATCGGCGTTTATATTGTAGGTTTCCCCCTGGGCACCAATGCCCACCGGCGCTATGATGGGAATAAACCCCTGGGCCGTGAGGGTGTGGATGATCTCGGGATTGACCCGGGAGACATCACCCACCATACCAGGGTCGATGATCTCCGGGGGTTTGGATTCGTCTTCCTGAAAATAAATTTTCATTTTCTCGGCCAGAACCAGCCCCCCGTCCTTGCCGGTGAGCCCCACGGCCCGGCCCCCGGCCCGGTTGATCCGGGCCACGATATCCTTGTTTACTTTTCCGCCCAACACCATTTCCACCACATCCATGGTGGCGTCGTCGGTATACCGCATTCCACGGATAAAGGTTGATGTGATACCCATGGCCTCAAGCACTTTATTGATCTGCGGGCCGCCGCCGTGGACCACCACCGGGTTAATACCGATGGTTTTGAGCAAAATAATATCATTGGCGAAATCCTGCTTAAGCTGCTCATCCACCATGGCGTGGCCACCGTACTTGATCACCACGGTTTTATCTGTAAAACTGCGGATATAGGGCAGTGCCTCAATTAAAATATCTGCAACGGTCTGGCTCATAATATATACCTGCTTAGGTCTTCGTTTTTGACAATATTCATGAGCTGTTCCTCAACAAATCCGGCATCCACCACGATCTGGTTCAGGTCGGTGTCCGGGGCCTGGAACAGAATCTCTTCCAATAATTTTTCCATAAGGGTGTGCAGCCGCCGGGCACCGATATTCTCCGTACTTTCATTTACCTCAACGGCAATTTCGGCAATTTTCTCAACGGCATCCTGGGTGAAACTCAGGTCCACCCCCTCGGTGCGCAGCAGGGCGATATACTGGAGGACAAGTGCATTCTTGGGCTCCGTCAGGATCCGGGTGAACTCGTGGGAGCCAAGGGAGTTCAGCTCCACCCGGATGGGGAACCGCCCCTGGAGTTCCGGAATAAGGTCAGAGGGCTTGGCCAGGTGAAAGGCTCCGGAAGCGATAAAAAGGATATGATCGGTTTTTACCGTGCCGTATTTGGTGGGCACAGACGAGCCTTCCACAATGGGCAGAAGATCCCGCTGCACACCCTCTTTGGAAACCTCGGGTCCGTGGCTTTTTTCCTTGCCCGCAATCTTATCGATCTCGTCGATAAAAATAATGCCGGACTGTTCCACCAGGGTAATGGCGTCGGTTTTCACCCGTTCCATGTCCACTAAATGGGCTGCCTCTTCCTGGGTCACAAGCTTGAGGGCTTCCTTGACCTTGAGCTTGCGGCGCTTGGTGTTCTTGGGCATGAAATTACCCAGCATATCCTTGAGGTTGATTCCCATCTCTTCCATGCCGGTGTTGGAAAAAATCTCAACCATGGGAGAGGCCTTATCCGCCACATCCATGTCGATTTTCCGGTCGTCCAGCTTGCCGTTTTTCAGCATCTTGCGCAGCTTCTCCCGGGTGGCGGCAGACGGCTGAGCTTCCTGGATTTCCCCTTTTTCCGTGGAGGCAAAATCAAAACCGGGGGCAGATGATTTAGCCGGGGGCAGCAAAATATCCAGAATCCGTTCTTCGGCGATCCTGGCCGCCTTTTCCTGAACCGCCTCCTGCTGCCGCCCTCTGAGCGTGTTCACCGTCAGTTCCACCAGATCCCGGATCATGGATTCCACATCCCGGCCCACATATCCCACCTCGGTAAATTTGGAGGCCTCCACCTTGTAAAAAGGTGAATCGGTAAGATTGGCCAAACGGCGGGCAATTTCTGTTTTCCCGACGCCTGTGGGGCCGATGAGAATAATATTCTTGGGGGCGATTTCCTCCTGGAGGTCCGGCTCTACCTGCCGTCGCCGCCACCGGTTTCTCAGGGCAATGGCCACGGACTTTTTGGCGTCCTTTTGGCCGATGATGTACTTGTCCAGCTCGGTTACAATCTCACGGGGCTTTAAATCTTTCATTTAGGCTTCAATCTCTTCAATGGTAATGTGATGGTTGGTATATATGCAGATATGACCGGCAATCTCCATGGCTTTTTCCACCACCTGCCTGGGGGAAAGGTCGGTGTTGTCGTTCAGGGCCACCGCCGCGGCCTGGGCGGCCACACTGCCGGAACCGATACTGATCACCCCGTCATCGGGCTCAATCACATCGCCGTTGCCGGAAAGCAGATAGGTATATTCCTTGTCCGCAGCAATCATCATGGCCTCAAGGCGGCGCAGGTACTTGTCCGTACGCCAGTCACGGGCCAGTTCCACACAGGCCCGTGTCAGGTTGCCGTTGTGGCGCTCCAGTTTATGTTCCAGCTTTTCCGACAATGTCAGGGCGTCGGCCGTGGCACCGGCAAATCCGGTGATGATTTTATCTTTATAAATCCGCCGTACCTTCCGGGCCTTGTGCTTGGTGACGATATTGCCCAGAGTGACCTGGCCGTCCCCGGCCACCACCACGGTATTGTCCCGCCTGACAGCTAAAATAGTCGTTCCGTGAAAAATAAGTTCGTCCATAAATCCTATCAACTCCCGGGCATTTAAGGCCTGCCCGCTTGGCCCCTTGTTTTAACGTCTGGGATGAGCGCTGTCATAAACCTGCATAAGCCGGTCCATGCTCACATGGGTGTAAATCTGGGTGGTGGATAGACTGGCATGCCCGAGGATTTCCTGAATCCCCCTTAAATCAGCTCCTGCATCCAGCATGTGCGTTGCAAAAGAATGCCGCAGCACATGGGGAGATATCTTTACACCGAGCCCGCATTCCAAAATTAATTTATCCAGAATGCGCCTGATGGACCTGGCCCCCAGGCGCTGGAAACACTTGTTTAGAAATACCGGGGGGTAATCGTCTTTTAAAACCGCCCTGTAGTTCACGATGGCATCCAGTGCCCGCTTGCCGACCGGCACCATCCGCTCCTTACCGCCTTTGCCGAACACTCTAATCATTTGGGTGCCAAAGTCAATGTCTGTGATGTTCAACCCGTTGATTTCTGAGACCCGCATGCCTGTTGAGTAAAAGGTTTCAAACATGGCCAGATTCCGTTTTTCCATCCAGGTATCGGTTTTAATGGTATCCAGAAACCGGAATACATCATCGACGCTGAGGAAATTGGGGATCGTCTTGTCCAGTTTGGGATATGGAATGGTCTCTGCGGGATTCAGTGGTGCCACTCCTGCCCTGACCAGGTGGTCGAAAAAAGTTTTCAGGGCGGACAGGCGCCGTGCCATGGTTCGTTTGCTCTTTTTCTGGCCAACCAGCCCAGCCAGGTATCTGCGCAGGGCGGATTTATCCACATCCTTTGCCCTGGTTTTGAAGCGGGCTTGAAGTTCCGCCTCGTCGCAGTCAGGTGCCGCGTTCAAGAAAAAGGAGATAAAATCGAGGATATCGAACCGGTAGGCACGCAGGGTATGGGGAGAATAGCCTTTTTCCGCCGCCAAGGTCGTGATGAAATCATCCACGACCACGATTATACACCGATCTTGGCCATGACCTGCTGGACATCATCCCAGACATGGCGTTTGAGTCCCGGATTATTCAAAAGCTCACCGGGGTGATGGGTAACCATCACCGGGATATTTTCAAAGGAGAAAAACTTGCCTCGGAAGTCTGCCAGTGCATCCCGGCCAGACACCAGTCTGTGCCCCGCTTTTTCACCGAGGCCGAGAATACATTTGGGGCTGTAGCGGCGCAAATGCGTCCGGATTGCCCCGATATCCGACGCGCTGCAGATGAAAACCCGGTCCGGGGCCAGGTGCATGGCCTTCAGAATTTTAGCCAGAAGCCCCCCTGCAGCCCCCTCAAAAAAACTGGTCTCGCTGTCCACCACCATAAGGGCGGCGGATTCGGGCCCCTGGAAAGAAAAGGTATGGGATGAGCGCCAGGACGGAGTGCCCCACTTTTCAATGAGGGCCCTGGCTTCCCGGGAAATGGTGACGTCACTATTGCCCAGATCATTCTGGAATTTAAGATATTGGGCCAGATCCTCCAGGGTATCTGTCAAAACCGCTTTTAATCCGTCCGTGGGATATGGCTTCCTGTTTTCCATGGAATTTACCCCACCTGCTGAACAATGGCGTCCAGCAGGGCATGGGCCACATCCCCCTTGCCCATCAGTGGAATATCCTGCACCCGGCCGTCACGGAAAAACAGTTTAACCTTATTGGTGTCTGATTTAAACCCGGAGTCCGTCCCCCCCACCAGGTTAGCGGCAATCATGTCCAGATTCTTTTTCCCCATCTTCGCCAGGGCATGGGCCTCAAGATCGTTGGTTTCAGCTGCAAATCCCACCAAAAACTGCCCAGGCAGTTTACGCTCGCCAATGGTTTTGAGGATATCCGGGTTCTCCGTGAGATACAGGGTCATGGCGTCGGAATCTTCTGTCTTTTTTATTTTCCTGTCCTTTGGGGATGCTGGCCGGTAGTCGGCCACTGCAGCGACCTTGATAATAATGTCCGCATCCGGCAAATGATCAAACATGGCGTCAGCCATCTGCTCGCAGCTTTCCACCGGAATGCAGTCCACGCCCACCGGCGGCGCCAGATTCACCGGCCCGGACACCAGGGTGACCTTGGCACCTCTGTTCTCTGCGGCGGCTGCAATGGCGTAGCCCATTTTTCCGGATGAGTGGTTGCTGATGTACCGCACCGGATCAATGGCCTCCTGGGTGGGGCCGGCAGAAACCAGGAGTCGCTTGCCCTTCATGTCTTTTTTGTACGTCAGGGCGCAGGCCCTGTCGAAAATAAACCAGGGTTCGGGCAACCGCCCGGCGCCAACGGTCTTGCAGGCCAGAGCACCGGAATCGGGATCAATGATATGCATTCCCGATTTTTCCAAAATATCCAGATTCTCCTGGACCCGGATATTCTGGTACATGTCCGTGTTCATGGAGGGGCAGATCACCACCGGACAGGTCACGGCCAGCATGGTCGTAGTCAGAGCGTCGTCGGCAATTCCGTGGGCAAGTTTGCCGATGCAGTTGGCCGTCGCCGGCGCGATCACTGCAATATCCGATTGAGACGCCACATCAATATGGGTCACCGAAGACTGGGTATCCGTCCACAAATCCGACAGCACAGGATTCTCGGACAACACCTCAAAAGTTGTTTTGCCCACAAAATGCAGGGCCGCATCGGTCATGGCCACAGTAACATCGGCCCCGGCCTTTTTAAACAGCCGGAGCAGTTCAACCGCTTTATAAGCGGCGATCCCCCCGGTTACCCCAAGAAGAACATGCTTATTTTTTAAATTCATCAGTATGTCAGATTGTCGGATTTTTGGATGCTGTTACTGCCGCTGACCAGGGGCGCCACGGAAACTTCCACATAGGTGTAAATCTGCTCGTCGCGGATGGTAATCACGGCGCACCTGGCGGTTTTCTGGTAAACCATGATAGTTGTCTCGGGTGATTTGATCCGGGAAAAAACCTGCCAATTGTCCTTTTCCATATTATTGCTGAAAAAATTGTACAGGGAATTTGACTCCACCCGCCCTTTCAGGGTCAGGATGCCCGACCGGAACCCCGGCGTGGATACGATCATGGTTCTGCCTTTGACAACTCTCATCTCCACGGGCACCAGGACATCTTCAAAATCATGGTAAATGGCAGTGGGCTTCTGGGAAGCCTCTGCCGATTTTTCTTCCGGCGGTGGTGCACTTCCTGCTGGGGACGCGGTTCCGGAGTTGAACATACAACCGGAAATAAACAGGCAAGTAAAAATCCCAATGCATAGGGCCAGAGCGGATTTTAAACGGTTACGGGATTTCATTTTTCCTCCAATTAATCTTTTTGCCGTAATCAATTTTTCTTAACTAAAACGAATGCTCCCAAAAGTCAATTCAGAGATCAATCCGAAGAAGCGTCTTTGCCAACGGCGGTTCGTTCCTTTTCATAGGCTATCCGGTCCTGCTCATAGGCGAAGATATCCTCGTTAAATGCTTTTGTCTTTTCATTAACCACCTTAATTTCCTCAGCGCTCATGGCCTTTTCCCTTGCCTTGGCAAGATCCTGCCGCCGTTTATCCAACTCGCCATATGTTTTATTCAGTTTTAGTTTCCAGGCATTCAGCGCCCGAATCCGCTCATTGAGTTTGTTTACTTTCTTATTCAACGAATCGCCTGCTTCGCCTGAAGCCCCCTGTTCTTCCCCCGCAGCCTCTTCCGCCTGGGTGGCGTCAATGGACTCCTTTTCTTTTACTCCCTCAAAGCTCTCCATTTTCTTTCGCTGATCAATGGGGATATCATTCAGATTGTCGGTAAAATGAACCACACCGTTACTGTCCGTGTACCGGTAATATTCGGCCATTCCATTATTTTGAAAACAAAAAAACAAACCGACTGCACTCAACGTGAATATCAAAAAATATCGAACCATTTTATCATCCCCATTTTTTGTAAATATGTTTTTGATGTTGATAATAGCTTGAACGGGGTATAAAATCAAACTCTAAGCATCGCTTGCTTTAACCGTGAAACAGAGTATGCAGAATCAATGGCCTGAATCATGCATATGATTAATCTGTAATGCACTACGAAAATTGAATAATACACGCTTCGCTGCTCCATAATTGAACGCTTAAAACGGAGCAGCCCTTAAGAAGCAAAACAGCAAAAACACGAAATAAAAACAAACTAACTAAATTTAACCAACTTATTGTTTGATATTGTTGCAGAAACCTGTTTTTTACGGTAGACAGGTAAAAACGAATAAAACAGGAGCCGGTTTTGAAAGTTTGTCCCCAAAAAGACGAAGGCGGATTCACCATGATCGAAATCATGGTCGTCATCGCCATTGCCGCACTTGCCGCTGTCCTCGCCATCACACAGTTGCAGCCCCAGATACACAGGTCCAGGACCAAGTCAGCCGCCCGTCAAATGCGGGCGGATATCCAGAAAGCCAAACTCGAAGCGATTAAACAAAACGCCAATTGCATTATTTTTCTTACCCTTGCCGCCGGAGGAAATCCCGGCTCTTACCTAACCTGCGTTGATAAAAACAGTGATGGCGACTGCGATGATGCAGGAGATTTCACCCTCAGCCAGTTGAATTTCAGCGACTATCCCCCGGCCCAATTGACCAGCGAGACATTTCCCGGAGGATCTGGTTTTAAATTTAATTCCAGGGGGATGCCGGAACAAATAGGGAATACAGGCATAGTGCCTGGCAGCGCAACCATAGACTGTGCAACCGACGCAGCTTATTCACTGAAAGTTGTACTTGCCGCCGGCGGAAGGGTAAAGATTGAATAATAAGCCATGAAATCGAACACGAAAAAAGAATTCCATAATTTTCAAGGATTCACACTAATCGAGATTCTCGTCACCATTGCCATTGCCAGCATCGTTCTGCTCATCGTGGTTCAGTTCTTCATATCAACGAACAAACTCAATACCATCCAGGAAAAAGTAGCGGCCACCCAGCAAAGCCTCAGAGCGGCCATGGAAATCATGTCAAGAGATATTCGCCTGGCCGGCCTAGACCCGTCTGGAACGGCCCCGGATGAAGGATTCGTTGACAATGGCACTGAAACCATGGATACAGATGGGGACTCCATCGCCATACGCTATGATTATGATGGAGACGGGGGCTGTGAAACCAACGTCAGTTATTACTATAATAGTGCAAAAGGAACGTTTAACTTCTGGCCCGGAGGGGCATCCCCCCCCCAGTCGTTGACCGAAGACGGTACGGTTAGTTCGGTAACCTTCAGCTACACCCTGGCCGACGGAACAATCGACCCCGACCCGACGGCCAGCGGCCGCCTCGCAGATATCCGGGTTGTCTCCATCAGTATTTGCGGCACAATCACGGGCGCCTATGACGACGGGCGTACCTATTGTTTTTCCAACACCATCAGACCAAGGAATATGTAACGATGGCGCTTAAAAACAAAAATTTATTAAATGGCAGAAAAGAATCCGGATTTTCCCTTCTTGAGGTCCTCATAGCCATCGTCGTCCTATCTGTTGGGCTTCTGGCCATCAGTATGATGCAGGCCCATTTTGCCAGTGGCAATTCCCAGTCCAGACAGATGACCCGTGGCACCGACATTGCGATGGACCATATAGAAACACTCTCCAACCTGACCAATCTTGATGATTCCAGGCTGGATGTCGGCAATCATACCCTTATTATCAACACCTTTGAACGGGACTATACCCTGTCCTGGACTGTTACCGATAATAATGACAGAACCCTGTCCATCGACATTTCAGTATCCTGGAACAGCAATGGTCTGACCCACACGGTAAATTTCCCATGGGTGAAAAGCATATAAGTGAGGATATGATGGGGAAAAAAAACAAGAGAACCCTGAACAAAAATAAAATTCAAAAGTCCATTCTCTCAAACGAGAGCGGATCAGTGCTCCTGACCACCGTAATCATACTCATGCTCATTACGATTATCGGCGTCAGCGGCATTAATACATCTTCCACAGATATCCAGATTACCCGCAATTACAGGATACAAAAACTAAACGTCGCCCTTGCCGATGCCGCAGTCAATCATGCAAAAAGCTATATCGTATACGGATTGGCAACACCAGCCGACACCTGGGTGAATAATATCACAGCTCTTTGGAATCGTAACAATAATTACCTTAACGCCCAAGGGGCCTGGGATACGGTAAATACGCCTGTTCTAAATGCCATCAATGTTTCCCAGGTAATTGCAGACTGGGGCAATGTCCCCGAAATAACCCCCGCAAGCCTTCCGGGAGAACCCAATACCCAATTTGTCGTTTACACCAATCTGAACAGCACCGACGGCAATTCCGTAGTGATAGTAAGATCCCAAAGAGACGGTGCAGATGTTATCATCGAAGCCGGATTTAACAATAATTAAAAGGCATCAGATGACAGATTTAATCAAACAGATCACAGCATTAACACTAATATGGGCCGCATTGATATTTTGCCCTCCTCCGGCTCCGGCCTTTGAATTTGTTCCACCGAAGAATATCATAAGCAAGGAACGCCTTCCGTTGACCCATCTGAATTTGATCAGGACCAAGCAGGGACTCACCTATCTCATTTCCCAAGACGGCCGGTATGTATTCCAGGGCGCCTTGGTCGACGTATGGAACGGAAAGACCCTGAAAAGCGTTGTGGATTTGGAAAAGTTATCTGATCAGGTCAATTTCAAATATTTAGGCATCTCGGCTGATAAAATGTTTACCCTTGACATGGGAACCGGATCCAAGGAAGTTTTCATTTTTTCAGACCCGAACTGCGGTGTCTGCCACAAACTGATCGGAAAGATAAAGGCCTCAAAGCTGATACGAGGAAATTTTCTTGTTCATGCCGCCATTACCCCGCTTCTCCATGAGACCAGCATGGAAAAATCAAAAAAACTTGCTGTGCTGGCCCAGAAAAATCCAGACAGCGCCGTGGACGCATTTATAAATAACGACTTCGGAAGCACAAAAACAGATGAAGCACCGGTCCCCGGCATTGAATACAACCTTCTTGTGGCCAAAGCGCTTGGTATCCAAAACGTTCCCTACATCGTCAACTCCCAGGGCCGCATACATATCGGCATGCCCGATGATATTTACCTGTTTTTATCTAAATAATTTAGGACCCAACAAGAGAATGAAAGAAATAAGGAGCGATGTTATGATGAAAGCCTTTTCCTGTCTTTTACTATTGGCCTGCCTGCTCGCCCCTGCAGGCCTTTTTGCCGCGAACAATGATACGGCAGCACCCATCACCATCACGCTTCAAAAATATAAGAATGACGGATATTCAATACTGGGACCGGTCCAATACCTTGAAAAAACAAAAGACAGCATCGTTTTCTACCGGCATCCGCCCATTACCTACACCCGCCTGCGCATCATAAAACCAATCGGCGTCCCCACTTCAATTAAAAGGGGAGACGTTGTCTATGTATTATCCAAAAGAGGGAATGTGGTGCTTATCCGCATCAAAAAAAAGGAGATAAAAGATGCCTGATAGATTAAAACCGATTTTGGCCGTCATTGCCTGGGCTATCATTGCCCTGGGAGCTTTGGTGCCGCCCCCCTGCCTCGCAGCCAACTCGGATTATGCAGATCTCCCGCCCTTTATCAGCATGGATATAATCCCCAATGTGCTTCTGGTTACCGATTTTTCAGGGAGTATGCAGGGACAGGCTTATTACAATAATGATTTTGATGGATACTCCAGTGCCCAGGTCATAGATTACGGCGATAAAGGAGAAATCACCACAAACTATGACAGCGCAACAACCTATTACGGATATTTCGATTCGACAAAATACTATTCCTATAACAGCACACAAAAATACTGGGAAATAGACACGGGAACCTCGTTCGTCTCCCCCCAGGTTGGAGACAAAAACAGCCTTTCCGGAAATTTCCTAAATTTCCTTGTCACCACCAGGGTAGATGCGGTGTTGAAAAACCTTATCGGCGGCAAAGCCGAGTGCCCTGCCACCGAAACGTATTGTATCCTCAGGTCACAGGGTGCTAGACGTTGGGTTGAAGTAGACAACCTGAATGCAAACTGTTATGTTCGCCCGGAATCATATGATAGCGGTTCTTACCTGACAAAAGATGTCCTGATCTCCGTTGAAGATGTTGGCGGCAGTTCCACCATCGGCACATTCAGCGACAGGTATGCAAGGGTTAAAATTGACGCGGCAGACCGAACAGGAATCATCCAGGAAAATTTCTCCAAAGTAAGGTTTGCTTTTATCCCCTATGCCGATTCCTCCAATTCAACGGCGTCGGAGGGGAGAATTAAATACGGCGTCCATCAAAACGATATCTCTGCCTTGATTACTGCCATTGAGGGCACCATCCCCTATTCGGGCACCCATACAGGCGACGCCTTGAAAGAGGCTTATTACTACCTCACCCAGAGCAGCAGCGCCCAATCCTACAACAGCAGTTATATTTCCATTGATACAAAAATCGACCCCCTTTATCAGGAAAAACCAGACGGTACCGTGGAGCCCTCCTGGTGCAGAAAAAACTTTGTGGTCCTGATTTCCGATGGGGAGTGGAACGGCTCAACGGATCCGGATACCTGGGCCCACAACCTTCACATCGACGATTTAAGGACCAAGACCGATCCCAGCGGTAAAAATGACAAATTCCCTGGAGATCAGAATGCTGATGTCTATTCCCTGTTTGCATTTTCATCGGATGTCAGCGGCGAACAGGCAATGAAAACCATTGCTGCATTCGGCGGCTACCAGGACGTCAGCGGCGGTACGGACGGGACCCCCTACACCCTCACAGAAGGAACCGACAGCAAAACAAATGTTTTCCCCCGGACCAATTGTACCAGTGGGGGCACCTATAATGCAGCCTGTGAAGAGTGGGATTCCAAAGATAAAAACGGTTCCCCAGACACATTCTACTATGCTGATAACGGCCAGGCCATGGCAACGGCTCTGTCCGACATTTTTGAAAGCATGAGGGTGGGCACATCTTCAGGTACGGCGGTCACGGCCCTGACGTCAAGGGTCTCGGCAGGCAATGTAGTGGCCCAGGCCGCATTCTATCCGGATAAAGAGTTTGACGACAATAAAACGGTTGTCTGGATCGGTGATGTATTCGGAGAGTGGTATCTGAACGGATACATTCCCGACGCTTCCGGCACCTCCGTGTTGGTGCAGAATATCCGGGAGGATTACGTCAACAGATTCTCCTTGGATGTCGTAACCCCGGGCACCGAGAAAGGCGGCGACAGGATACTCGAATATATTATCAACAATAAGGACCTGACCATCAATGCCTATGATTCCAATAAATACGGAACCAAGCTTGATACCACTGTCGACAAAGCATATGACGGCATTGAGGCAATGTCCAACCTCTTTGACTGCGGTGAACAGCTCATGGAAAGAGAGCCGTCTAACAGGACAATTTACGGGGTGGATGAAAACGACAATTTCATTGAATTCACCTCCGCCAATGCAGGGCAGTTTGATTCCCTGTTGGGCAGTTCCGCCTCTGATTATCCTTCCTGCCTCGTCAGTTCTGGAACACCCCAATACGGAAATTTAATTGACTACACCCGCGGAGAAGAAATCACCAACTGCCGCCCCCGGGTCACCAGCAGTTCCACGACCCAGGAAAACGTCTGGAAAATAGGTGATATCATCTACTCCACCCCGACCATTGTGGAATATAAAGACTATTCCATGGTATATGTGGGAAGCAACGGCGGCATGCTACACGCATTCCGAATGGGGTTCATAAAAAACCTCGGCAAGCCCCTCAACCCGGCCCAGCTCTGTAATGACAATTCGGCAACGCCCTCCCCCTGCTCCACAGATAAAATAGGTAAGGAAGAATGGGCCTTTGTCCCCAAGGATGCCATGCCCTATCTGAGGTATATGGCAGATCCGGACTATGACCATATGTATGCGGTGGACCTCAAGCCATTTATCGTAAACATTGGTTCCCAAATCATTCTTATCGGTGGCATGCGCTTTGGCGGAGCCACGGACAGCACGTCCACAGATGCCGTCAATCCGCCCTCTGACGTCCCTAGCACAGTCGGTCGATCCGCCTATTACGCCCTTGACATCACAGATCCCCTGAATCCCAAGTACCTATGGCGGTATGCCCCCGACGGCATGGGGTTCACCTTTTCAGGCCCGGCATTCATCAAAAGAAAAGATGCCAAAAACAACTGGCACTACTTCATCACGTTTGCCTCCGGCCCCACCAGCTATGAAGGCACATCCAGCCAAGATCTTCAAATATTCACAGTGGACCTGTTCACAGGTGCAGAGTTAGATGTATACGGGGACAAATCCAACGAACTTGGCATCAACAACGCTTTTGGCGGACGACTCTTCACCAACGGCCTTGATGTTAATAACGACGGCCAAACAGATTTTATATTTTTAGGATATACAGGAAACGCTGACGGGGCTTACAATAAAATGACAGGAGGGGTCATAAAAATCTGGACGGGTTCCGAGAAGCCCACAAACTGGGATTACGACAAAACCTACCTCACATTTAATTCAAGCCCCATTACGGCTCCCATCCGGGCAATGGACTGTTTTCCCGACCAGCTCAGTTTCCCATTTCTATATATCGGCACTGGCCGTTACTTTGTATCCAACGATGCCACCCAGGATTCTCTTGGAGATATTAACTATCTTTACGGCGTCCCATTCAACTATGCGGCTGACAACACCGTCATCAAAGGCGGCTCCAGTGTTAACAGCAGCAACAACGCCAGCGCCCTGACCTGCGAAACCCTGGATAAAATAAACACCAACCCCAACCAGGCGGCCTGGCATATCCCATTGCTGGAAGCCGGCGGCAATTATCTGCGGGAAAGATGCTATTCCGATCCCACCACCACAGAACACAATATCGTCTTTTTTGATACGGCCCAACCCACGGATGTGGTCTGCGAATGCGGCGGCCGCTCCCGGTCATGGGCGGTAAACTGCGCCTCCGGCATGGGCATCACCAGCCAGCTCTGCACCGACCCGACCAAATATGTCGTTGATCAAAAAATCCAGTTTAAATACCTGGTCCAGCTTTCCGGAGGTGACATCCAGCAGCATAAAGACACTGAATTCAGCGAAGACAGCGGCAGAACAACCAAATGGCAGGAAGGCGTCCCGGCCGAACAGGGCGGCCTGCCCACCTTCCCGCCGGGATCCATGATCGGGACAATTTTGTACTGGAAACAGTGGTAGTTTGCGGTGGTCCCCAGAATCCGAACAATATGCTAAGCTCTGATTCACTAACATGAAAGGAGTTGGCAATGACCACCAGAAAACGGAAACAGTATTCGCCTGAATTCAAAGCAAAAGTTGCGTTGGCTGCACTGAAAAATGATCAAACAGTAGCAGAACTGGCAAAACGGTATGAGATTCAACCGACAATGATCAATACTTGGAAACGGGATCTACTCAACGGCGCCGCAGATGTGTTTGATAAAAAACGAAACCAAAAAAAGCATATGGATACCAAAGTAGATGAGCTTTACCGGCAAATCGGCAAATTAAAGGTGGAAAACGATTTTTTGTCGAAAAAGCTCAACTTTTAAGCAGGCCGGAACGTAAAAAGATGGTCGATTCCAATAATCCCAGAATCAGTATTATTCAACAATGTAAGTTGCTTAAGGTAAGCCGGACCTCGGTATATTACCGTCCCAAAACGGTTCGTAGTCTGGATCTTGAGCAGATGAGACTGATTGATGAACAATATTTAAAAACCCCGAATTATGGAAGTCGATCAATGCGTACTTTTCTTCAAAGGTTGGGCTATAAAATGAATCGTAAGCGTGTCCAGAGACTGATGAGGCTAATGGGACTACGGGCCATATATCCAAATGCGCAAACGAGTAAGAAGCACCCAGGACACAAGGTTTATCCCTATTTACTTCGTAAACTGACAATAACCCGTCCCAATCAGGTTTGGTGTGCGGATATCACATACATTCCTCTTGCCAAAGGGTTTATGTATCTTGTGGCAATTATGGATTGGTATATCCGGAAAGTATTGTCTTGGCGACTTTCCAACACCCTTGAAACAGCATCCTGTATTGATGCTCTTGAAGATGCAATACACCAATATGGCTATCCTGAAATATTTAATACTGACCAGGGCAGCCAGTTCACCAGTGAGGCCTTCACTGGGGTCTTGAAGGAGAATGGCATCCGGATCAGCATGGATGGCCGTGGACGTTTTCGTGATAATATTTTCATTGAACGGCTATGGTGGACTCTGAAGTATCACTACTTGTATTTAAGGGCGTTTGAAGGGGGCTTGAAGCTCCGTCAGGGACTGGCGCAATGGTTTGAGTACTACAACCTGGAACGCTTTCATCAGTCGCTGGACAACTGGACACCAGATGAAATTTACTATAATAACCAAGAGAGAAAGGCGGTAGCATGAAATTGCTGCTGACTGTTTTTTACACGCCCTCCGGGCGCATAAAAACCAGCCACCCATGGAGGCCTTTCGATTTTATTATTCTTTTTTTTAAAGAATCAGAGCTTATTCAAGCACCCTGGTTGTTCATACTCTGGGGTCCAGCGCAGTTTTACAGATGTACGATTTTATATAAACAAGAATTTAGCCTTAGAAAACGAAGGAGCAGGGAATTACCCCGCTCCTTCAGCTTTTTTTAATGCCATTGGAGAAAGGCACGGAGGCTCGATTATAACATGAACCTTATATCATTAGCCCGCTTCAGAATTAATATTTTTTAATTCCAGTTCAATGGCAGTTCTAATCTGGCTAAATGAAAAGGGCAGTATAGGGTAAGGCTCGTTTTCAGTTTTTTCTAGCAAATCCAAAACCGTGGTGATGGGAAATCTTTCAATCATTTGCTCTGTGTACGCTTTACTTTTTGTAACATTTCCCTGGTTCAGGCTGTTTTGAATTAAGGATAGGTGCAAATATACCTGGTTATCGTTACCGTGCTGGATTGCTTTGTTTAAAAAATGATCGGCTTTACCATAGTTATTGCTCAACAGATTTGCGTAACCGAAAAATGTCATGGCAACCGGGCTGAACGGGTTTTTCTGAATCGCGTCCAATGCACTTGATTGCGCCTTTTCTTTTCTTCTGTTCTTCAAATATATCAATGTCCGCAGGTTCATTCTTTTCAAGTCTATATCACGGCTCTTTTCTTGATTACGTTTTAGTACTTGCCCGGCTTTTTCCAACTCATTTGCCAGAACCAATGTCTCTAAATAATTATTAATTGCTGCATTAGAAGCATAAGATGTAACCGCCATCATGCCATATTTGACAGCCGTATCAATCTCACCTTTTTTTAGATAACATTGCCTTAAATTGTCATAAGCCACCATTTTTGTGTATAGGGGCCTGCTGTTTTGTAACTCTAAAGATTTCTTATGATAATCAATGGCCTTATCCCAGTCGCCCTTTTCCTGATACTGGAATACGGCCAGGTTTTGAAAAGGCCGGGCTCTGTTGGGTGCTTTTCCAATAGCGCTTTCCCAAAGGCCTATTTTAGTTTTCCAGTCGATATTCCTGATATAGGTCCCCATGCTGACAACCATTAATACAACAGAAACGCCGCCGCATATCACAACAATGATTAGTTTACTTGTATTCTTGTTCTTATGCCGAGAAATAAAATTGACAAACCATATGGACAATGGAAAGAAAAAAAACATGGAAGGTATATAATTCCGATGTTCAAAAATCAGTTCAAGATCAAGGAACGTCGATTCAACCAGATGATTCAAAAAGAAAAACAGAATAGTGAAACTAAATGCGGGCCTTTTTTTTAAAGAGTTAAGGGAAACGCCTAATAATGACAAAATGAAGAATATAGCTAAGGATGTTGTCCAAGGGGAAATCAAAGATCGGGATATGGTAATGTCATGCTCAATTGAAAATTGTGATGCAACTGGATAGACCAACTGATAAAGGTAGAGGCAGAGAATTCTGGACTCGGTCATCAACCGCTCAATGGGGGTATATCTTCGATTTGAATAGTTCTCCATTAGAACTTGTATATCGCCGCCCGTATAGATCAAAACCATGACGATAAAAAATACTAATAATATAAAGATGGAGACTACTATTTTAGGCTTAAATAATGATCGCGCGGTTATCTTTTGGAAAAAAATGAACTCAACCATCAAGGTTGCTGCGGGAAGCAGTATTGCATTTTCTTTTGAGCCATAAGCGAGTATGAATGAGATCAGATACCCGATACCAAACATCACCTTTTTTTTTGAGGACGACACAAGCCTCAGTTTCAGATACGTGAATAGGCCCAAAAGGTAGAACATACCAGCAATGGAGGCCATACGCTGGACGATATAGGTCACGGCCATGGTATGGATGGGATGGACGGCCCACAAAAATGCCGCCAGTAGCGCCGTCTGGTATCTAAGCGTCTTTCTCTCAATATGGAATTTTGGGGTCTGAAGCAGCAAATCAATTGTAAAAAATAACAGCAATCCCGATAAGATATGAATGAGAAGATTAATAAAATGAAACCCCCATATACTCCCTTTACCGAAATACCAGTTCATGGCGAAACTGAACATGGTTACAGGTCTGTAAAAGTGCTCGCCTCGATAAGCGCCGCTGTCGTATGAAGCAAAAAATGTCTGAATCAGCGTGGCAGGGTAAAGGTCAGAGATGGTGATTCTCGGATTTTTCGGGATATTATCGTAGTCGTCAAGGTGCCAGGGGACATCAAAACTATTGCTGTAAATTAGAACAATGGCGACGATAATCAGCAGGACTCCAGGCAGTTTGGATTTCTGTTGTTTTATTGTATTATCCATGACAGATCAAATCAGTTTCTTCCTCTTAAGAATGATAATCGCACCATATATAGCGGCCGTCATCCAACCGACACCTGTTATTATGCTCATGAATATCTGGGTTGGATCAAACGCCTGGTTATATATGACAAGAAGCCTGTAATTTAAAGCTTCAAGATTTGGAAAGACCATATAAATTATAATCAGTATTTTTTTTAACACAGGCTCCTTGGTATTTTGGGCGAAGGCATAGATATATTTTGTCCAATGCCCGATAAAATATATCCCAGCTAAAAAAACGCCATTCAGAACAGGCGAGGTAAAAACGGCAAACAGAAGTCCGAATGCCCCGAGGACTATCCATTCAAAAAATATCGACCCTAAGGCAATGACTAATTTACCTGATATCCCAGTGCCGGTGGCATACAGTAAACCAATAAAAATGACACTCAAAACAGCATAAAGCAGAAACATGACTGAAATGATACCCATAAATTTTCCAAGTATTAAGGTACTTCGGTTTATGGGACGGGACAAAACCATATAAACAATTTTTTTTCTAATATCTCCTTGAATGGTATTGATTGTGGTTAATACCGAGCAAGTCAGGCCTATTATTCCGAGTATCCAAAATCCACCATCCAAAACCACGCGCCTTGTATCCCCGACGGCCATCATTGATAGAACAATGATAAAAAAATAAAGAACAATCGCCAGAACAAGCATGGATAGAAAGGATTGATTCCGTATATTCTCTTTAAAGGTTAGTTTTGATATGGCAAAGATATTAGAGCCGGGTAGTGTCATAAAATAGTTCCTCTATACCCTGGTAAAGCGGCGTTAATGAATAAATGGTCATGTTTTTTTCCGCACCTAACCGAATGACCTCAGTCTTCTGATCGCCACTGATAACCATGCGCATAGTGCCGTCGGGCTGCCTGTTAATCGGTCCAGAAGGCGCTATGGATTGAATTATGTCCATATTATCCACATTAAATACAACCTCATAATCCGTGTTGTTTTTTACAAACTCACTGATATTGCCCTGCCATTTAATCTTTCCAGACTTAATAAATGTGATTTTATCTGACAACCGGAAAATATCCGTCATTATATGTGAACTGAACAACAGGGTACGCCCCTTATTCTTATACGCAATCAGGATTTCTTTTATCCGCGACCGCCACACTGGATCCATTCCGCTCATGGGCTCGTCCAAAAGAAGGATGTCAGGGTCATGCAGCATGGCCTGGGCAAATCCGACCCTTTGGGTCTGGCCTTTTGATAACCCTTTTATCCTGGTATCTGCCAAATGCTCAAGGTCAAATTGACATAGCATATGATCAACACTGGCTTTTAATATCTTGCCAGACAATTCTGACAAACCGCCGAGGAACTCTAACCACTCCCTTACAGTCAAATAAGTGGGGATATATTGATTTTCAGTTAAAAGCCCGATTTTTTTCTTTGGACGAATGTTCGTTACGGGCAAATTGTCTATAAGCACCCGGCCCGAATTGGGTTGAATGATGCCTGCACATAATTTAATGGTGGTGGTCTTTCCTGCGCCATTGGGCCCTAAGAACCCCATAGACTGTCCTCTTGATAAGGATAAATTCAGATTCTCTATGATCGGCTTTGTCTGTAAAAAAAAACCGGTTCGTATTGAATAGCTCACATTTTTTAAGTCAATGGCATGATCAGTCATTCTTTTTTTCCGATATTTTTTTTAGGACAACCTCTCTTTGTTTAGGGTCCTTCAGGGAGTGCAGAACATATTGTGCAAAACTGTCTGTAAACAATTCATCTCCAGTTTTTTTCGCCAAAGTTACTGAAAGGGCTGTAAAAAATTCCGGTGAGCCTTCAATCTGGGAGGCCTGAAAAATCAACTCTGCGGCTGATTTATGATCATTAAATGCTTTCCAGGATATATAGCCCTTCATGAACAATAATCCCCAGGATTGCTCAAACCGGCCAACCCCCTTATTGGTTAACTTTAGGGCCTGAATCGGCATATCTGCTTCGAGGAGAAGCACGATTCCGCCAAAATGATATGGATATTCCCATTGCGGGGCAAGATCTGTAATTTTATTCAAAAGATAATACAGGTAAAAATAATCCTGGTCGGTGATTGCATGGGCCCCGAAATAATATGCTGTCCTCAGCCAAAGCAGATCGGCCGTAAAATCCGGATCAGCCGGGGCAAAAAGCCGAATAAAAAGGGAATGGGCCGGGATGAAAAGAACTTCGTCATTGTTATCCTCATTTTCATTGCACCAGGAACAGAAAGGATTGTTAAATGAATAATTGTATCGTTTTTCAAGAAGAAGGCCTTGTAGGGCGACAGTAGATAGGACGAGAAAAGTAGCGATAAGATATGTGATTATAGTTTTCATTCAATAAATAATTCTGCCCTGAAGCCAGGGCAGAATTAAATAATAACCGTTATGTGAATATTACCTGTTTGACTAGTTACAGGCGTTGGTGACGTGGGTGAGTGTGCCTGAACTGTTCATTGTCCACTGGTCCAGTTGCGTACTCAGTGTGGCACTTGCCTGGGCAGTAAAGCCGGTTGAATTCGCTGTGGTCATTGTATACGTATAACGACCAGCAGCAGCTCCGCCTTTAAGGCCCCAGCCGACGGTTCCCAATGCCGCATAGGCATCATTTTCTGCGTAATAGGCTTCCTGGGTTTTTCTGATGTCACCAAGGCTGGATTTGGCTTCACTCTGCTTTGCTTTACACTGATAAGCCAAGAAATTGGGGATGGCGATTGCTGCCAGAATACCGATAATGGCCACAACAATCATCAATTCAATCAGGGTAAAACCTTTTTTGTTGGTTAATACTTTTTTCATACGACCTCCTTAGATGTTAGGTTTTAAGTTAACCGTTCATTTTCGATTACACTTTACTATCTGCAAATTACCCGCCAGGCCTTTTAAAAAAAACAAAAAGAAATCATTTTTTAGTAAAGAGCCTTTTGGGGAGAGGGCTACGGAAAATTCTTTTTTTTTAAAACAGGATTCACAGCACAGTTATTAATGACATTTTTTGGCAAAGTTTTCAAATTTTGTAACCATAATCACAGCATGGAAATCAAAGCAAACTTTCCGGGTCTATCGCCTTGAGCATCTTAATGGTTTTGTGCTACATACTGTCAGGCGGATCCTCTTGTGCTACTCCGCCCAACCCGCTGATTTATAGAGAGATCAGTAAAGGAGACCTCTCTAATGGGCAGCAGATAGGCTACAATGTACGAAACACAACCAGATATTGGGATAAAAACAATACGCGGGCTATCTAAATTAAAGGGAACTATGACTATTCAAGTGGTAATACTCTGCGGTGGTATGGGAACACGGTTAAAAG
Organism: Desulfobacter sp.; assembly: GCA_028768525.1. Taxonomy (NCBI): domain Bacteria; kingdom Pseudomonadati; phylum Thermodesulfobacteriota; class Desulfobacteria; order Desulfobacterales; family Desulfobacteraceae; genus Desulfobacter; species Desulfobacter sp. The sequence continues at coordinate 560,552 of CP054837.1, forward strand.
AAGAGACTGAATATATGCCTAAGCCGATGGTTGAGATAGGCAACAGGCCGATTTTATGGCACATAATGAACATCTTCGCCTGCCATGGCATCACAGAGTTCATTCTCTGCCTTGGATATAAGGGAGAGATGATAAAAGACTATTTTCAAAATTTTGAGTTGAGGAATAACGACTTTACGGTCCAGCTAGGCCACCCCCAAAATATCAAAATACACAGAAGGGATAATTGCAACTGGACGGTCACCCTTGCCGATACCGGGCAAAAAGCCCTGAAGGGGGCGCGATTAAAAAAAATTGAAAAATATATCAAGCAAGACACATTTATTGTTACCTACGGCGACAGCCTTGGAAACATTGACGTTGAGGCATTGCTAAAGTTCCATGACCAACATGGTAAATTAGGAACGATAACCGGTATAAACCCGACAGCCCGATTCGGAGAAATAAAATACAATCAGGATCAGGTCACAAGTTTCAGAGAAAAACCCCAGACCGGGACAGCAATGGTAAACGGTGGTTTTATGGTGTTTAATAAACGTTTCTTCTCCTTCTTAAATGAAAATGACGGCTGCGATCTTGAGTATGGGCCTTTGGAAAAAATAGCTGACCAGGGCCAGTTAATGATATACAAACACAAAGGCTTTTGGGCATGCATGGATACCATCCGGGATATGGAATATTTAAATCAATTGTGGGACTCTAATAATGCGGGGTGGACCAAACCTTGATCAATCAAATAACACAATTTTATAATAAAAAAAGGGTGTTTATCACCGGTCATACAGGGTTTAAAGGTACATGGTTGACTGTATGGCTCAAATCAATGGGCGCAGAAATATGCGGGTACTCCATTGATTCTGATCAGGATAAATACTTTTTTAATGCCTCTGGAATAAAGAATGAAATAATATCAGTGATAGCTGACATTAGAGATTATTCATCACTCGAAAAAGCCATTCAAGAATTCCAGCCGGATATCATCTTTCATTTGGCGGCCCAACCGTTGGTAAGAGAATCGTATAAAGTACCCATTGAAACCTATTCAACCAATATCATGGGAACCGTAAACATCCTTGAAATTTCGAGGATAAACCAAATCAAAACCGTTTTGAACGTAACAAGTGATAAATGCTATGAAAACCAAAACTGGATATGGGGGTATCGAGAATCCGATTCTCTAGGTGGACATGATCCCTACTCCAGTAGCAAGGCCTGCGCAGAAATTGTCTCTTCTGCGTATACCCGGTCATATTTCAATGGTAAGGAACAAAAGTGGAAAACCTGTATTGCATCTGCAAGAGCAGGCAACGTGATCGGTGGGGGCGATTTTGCAAAGGACCGTTTGGTCCCTGATATGGTAAAGGCGTTTTCCAATAAACGCAAAGTAATTATTAGAAACCCCAAAGCCATAAGACCATGGCAGCATGTGTTAGAGGCACTATTTGGATATCTCATCCTTGCGATGAAACTGGATAAAAACAGGCACCGGTATAGCGGGGGATGGAATTTTGGGCCCAATACAGCCGGAATAAAAGAGGTCGGTGTCATAGTTGAAAAATTTTCATCCGTCTGGAAAGAAGGGGCCTCGTGGTCTATTGATTCAGGCGATTCACCCCATGAAGAAGCGATGCTCAGGCTGGATAACTCAAAAGCGCAAACCTATCTTGGATGGATTCCCATATTAGATACCACCCAGATGATTCAATGGACAGTAGAATGGTATAAGGCTTTTAGGGACGCTCCTGAAGATATTTTACAATTTACGCTGGAACAGATAAAAGAGTATCAGGTAAAGATTGATGAAATTTATTGACACCCCCCTTCAAGGCGCCGTCATCATTGAGCCGGAGCCATTCAAGGACTCCAGAGGTTTTTTTTCACGGGTTTATTGTCAAGCCGAACTGGAAAAAAGGCACTTGTTTGGGAATATCGTTCAAATAAATCACTCAAAAACAACAGAAAAAGGAAGTGTAAGAGGACTTCATTTTCAGAAGCCGCCGGCATCTGAAATTAAACTCGTTAAGTGTATCCAAGGTGCCGTGTTTGATGTAATTGTTGATATACGAAAAAATTCTATAACCTTTCTAAACTGGTTTGGAACGACGCTTACCAAAGAAAACATGAAAATGCTATACATTCCCAAGGGTTTTGCACACGGTTTTCAAACACTTAAACCGGATACGGAATTGATTTATCTTCATACTGAATTTTATACGCCTGGTCTGGAAGGCGGCCTCCACTTTAAGGACCCCGCTCTATCCATTGAATGGCCGCTGACGATCAATTCAGTTTCAAAACGGGATCAATCGTTTGAATTCATTAATGATACCTATATAGGGCTAAGCTTATGAATTGCAGATTTTGTAACAGCGCATTGGTTCACGAGTTTGTTGATCTTAATTTTGCGCCAGCCTCAAATTCCTACCTAAAAGCGGATCAATTAAATCATCCTGAAACCTATTATCCGCTTAGGCTGTTTGTATGCACCAATTGCTGGTTAGTTCAATTAGATGAATACAAACCATCTGGGGATATCTTTAACCAGGACTATGCGTATTTCAGTTCGTTTTCGTCGTCGTGGCTGGATCACTGCAAACAGTTCGCCAACATGATAACCGACCGGCTAAACCTTAGCGCCGAGTCTCAGGTCATCGAAATAGCATCGAATGACGGATATCTTCTTCAGTTTTTCAAAAAAAAGCATATCCCCTGCTTAGGCATTGAGCCGACCCATAGCACCGCATCTGCAGCCAAAGAAAAGAACATAGAAACCATTGAGGAGTTTTTTTCAATTGATCTGGCAAAGAATTTAATTAAAGACAGAAGCAAGGCAGATCTGGTGATTGGCAATAATGTTCTGGCACACGTTCCAGATATTAATGATTTTGTAGCTGGGTTAAAGTTGATACTATCACCTCAAGGTTCAATCACAATGGAGTTTCCACATCTGCTGAATCTTATGGAATTCAATCAATTTGACACGATCTACCATGAGCATTTTTCATATCTCTCTTTGCATACTGTCACTAAGATATTTAAACATCATGAACTTGATGTATATGATGTTGATCAGCTCAATACCCACGGGGGCTCCCTTAGGATTTATGCAAAACATATAGAAAACAAAAAAATCCAAAATTCAAAACAAGTTACAGAATTAATTAATCTTGAAAAAAACTACGGGCTTTCATCATTATTACCTTATCAGGAGTTTCAAGCCAGGGTTGATGGTATCCGGGATAAATTTATTGAATTTTTACTTTTAAATAGGAAACAGGAGAAATCAATTGTCGGCTATGGCGCTGCGGCAAAGGGGAATACATTGTTGAACTATTGCGGCGCCCCAAAAAAATTCATAGACTTTGTTGCAGACGCATCGCCACATAAGCAGGGAAAATACCTGCCAGGAAGCCACATCCCAATTGTTCATCCCAATCGTATAGAGGCGGCCAAACCAGATTATGTTATCCTTTTTCCATGGAACATCAAAAATGAATTGATCCATGACCTTGAATATATCCGTGAGTGGAATGGTAGATTTGTAACCATAATTCCTGACCTGGAGGTCTTTTGAAACGGACGATCCCAATCGCGAAACCATCGATTACATCGACTGAAATAGAATATGTAAAAGATGCAGTGACAAATGGATGGGGAGAAAACTGCTACGACTATTTACATAAATTTAAAGATCAGGTTAAATCATATTTCAATTCTTCTTACGCCTTACCGACATCAAGCTGTCATGGCGCACTTCACCTAATATTGATGGCTCTGGGAATAGGCCCTGGAGATGAAGTTATTGTTCCTGATTCCACTTGGGTTGGAAGTGTTTTCCCTATCAGTTGGACTGGTGCAAAACCGATATTCGTAGATGTCAGAAAAGACACCTGGTGTATTGATCCCCAAAAAATTGAGCAGAAAATTTCCACCAAAACCAAGGCCGTCATTGTGGTTCATCTCTATGGAAATCTTTGTGAGATGGATGAACTGATGGATATTGGTGAAAGGTACGGACTGCCGATCATAGAGGATGCTGCAGAAGCATTAGGATCAGAGTATAAGGGCCGTAAAACCGGCTCTATTGCTGACTTTGGAGTTTTTTCATTCCACGGCACTAAAACCATCACCACCGGTGAAGGGGGACTACTGATCACCAATCGAAAGGACATGGAGGAAAAGCTATATACGATTGACAATCAGGGACGAAAAGCTGGCGCAAAATATTTTTGGGTAGATGAAATCGGGCTTAAATATAAAATGTCAAACCTGCAGGCGGCCCTCGGGACTGCCCAATTTCAAAGGGCAAAGGAATTAGTCCAGGCGAAGCGCAAAATTTTCAACTGGTATCTTGAAGCTTTTAAGGATGCTAACTTAAATGATATCCAGACCAATTATGAGCAGGAATATGCAAAGAACAGCTATTGGATGCCAACCATTGTGTTTGGCAACACCTGGTCTATGGGTTTGGAAAAAAGAGATCAACTCATCACTGCCATGAATAAATTCGGCATCAATTTGAGGCCATTTTTCTATCCTGTCAGTGGGTTCCCAATGTATACGAAAGAAAAAGATAATATTGTCAGTTCCCAAATTTGCTGTTCCGGAGTAAATTTACCGAGCTTTTATGACATGACGAAACAGGATGTTCAATATGTTGTCAGACATATGGCAGACTATCTCATAGAATTAAATTGAGCATAACCACTGATTGACTATGAAAATGAACAAATTGATATTCTGGGGAGGTACGGGGCAGGCAATCATGCTTGAGGAATTCCTTTCCGATGAATACCAACTCACAGCCGTCTTTGACAATAACAGAATCTTAAGTCCTTTTAATGATGTTCCCATCTATCAGGGTTGGAAAGAATTTGCCGAGTGGAAAAACAAAACAAGCGGGGATGTGTATTACATTGTTGCAATTGGGGGGGGATCAGGACGGGACCGGGTAAAGATACATGACCGATTAAAAGCAGAAGGCTTGATTCCCATTAAAAAGGCGGTACATCCGTCTTCTTATGTTTCACCAAAAGCGGATTTGGGAGAAGGGTGCCAAATAATGCCGAACGCCTCAGTTACGGCCAGAGCAACCCTTGGTAAATGCGTCATTGTAAACACATCGGCAAGTGTCGACCATGAATGCAATATTGGAAATGGTGTCCATATCGGACCCGGCGCACACCTATCTGGATGTATCCAAGTTGGAGATAACACTTTCATTGGCACAGGGGCTACAATACTACCCAGGTTGAAAATCGGCAGCAACGCGATAATCGGCGCTGGTTCGGTTGTCACGAAAGATCTTCCGAATAATGTTACCGCGTATGGAAATCCTTGTCATATAACAAAAAGAGCGAAAAATAAACTATGAATGAAATCAAAAAATTTGAAATCGAACGAGAAAATAGAGTGAAAAATATGGGCAATAATGAACGATTAAAAAATATTGGCCCAGAATTTATTTCCCTGGCTGAAACACAAAAATACTCCTACAATTTTTCCTGGATGGGTAGACCCATAATTCAATACCCGCAAGACATTCTTGCCATGCAGGAAATTATCTGGGATGTCAAACCGGATTTAATAATTGAAACTGGTATAGCTCATGGCGGTTCACTTATATTCTACGCTTCGATTCTGGAACTAATAGGAAAAGGGGAAGTATTGGGCATCGACATTGATATCAGATCTCACAATAAAGAAGCCATAGAAAATCACCCCATGTTCAAACGAATTTCCATGATCGAAGGGTCTTCCACGGATGAGAACATAGTGAAACAAGCTAAAGAATTCACAATTGGTAAAGAGAAGATTTTAGTTACCTTGGATTCAAATCACACCCATGAGCACGTTTTAAAAGAATTAGAATTATACTCTCCCCTCGTTACCAAAGGAAGTTATCTGGTGGTATATGATACAATTGTTGAAGATATGCCTGAAAACGCCTTCCCCAACAGGCCGTGGGGAAAAGGAAATAACCCCAAAACAGCCGTATGGGAGTTTCTTGAAAAAAATAATAGCTTTGAAGTAGATAAAAGTATTGAAAATAAACTATTAATCACAGTTGCTCCAGATGGATATTTAAAAAAATATTAAATAATAAGTAAACTCAGTCAATTAAATTAATCATTTGCCAAAGCTTCATGGAGTCAAAAATTTTGGGACCATTAGTTACCATTGGAATGCCAGTGTACAATGAGGAAAAATTCCTATCAGCAACGATACGATCCATACTGGAACAAGATTACTCAAATATTGAACTTATCATTTCCGATAATGCGTCCTCTGATACAACTGAAAATATCTGTAAAAATTGGTGTAAAAAAGATAAACGCGTAAAGTACATAAGAAATAAAAAAAACATTGGTGCAATAAAAAACTTCTACCAGGTCTCTGAAAATGCTAAAGGTGAATATTTTATGTTCGCAGGCGGCCACGATCGATGGTCCAGAAATTACATTTCAGAATGCCTCAATGTTCTTGAAAAATCACAGGCTTCAGTACTCGCGTTCCCATCCATCAGGTGGATTGATAAAAATGGTTTAGAGCTGAATAAAGACACCCCATTTTATGACACCCGCGGCTGTGATCCAATTATACGATTTTTCCATGTTCTCTGGGGCCCGATGACACCGATTTACGGGTTGATTAGAACTGATAAATTAAAGGAGGTGCGATTAGACCTTGAAATTATTGGCGCGGATCTTATCATTCTGACTGAATTATGTTTTATAGGTCCATTTACTTATGTTCCGGATGCGATCTGGTACAGACGATCTCAGTTGGGGCAGGAATCCCGTAAACAAAGGGTTCAAAGGTATAATAAACAGCTGTTTGAAAAAGGTTCTCTATTTTCAAAACTATTTCCAAATCTAAAAATACCTTTTGAACTTTTGAAGTCAATACTCAATGCTGAATTCAATTTAGCAGATAAGGCTGCGATTTTATCTCTTTGCATACTTTCGATGCCGTTTAGATACTATGTATATAGAAAATAAACAGTTATGATAAAAACTGTTATTAAATGGGCTGCAATATGTATTTTTATTACAGCCATATTCTATTTTAATCCTCATCTTTTTGATGAAATTTACAAACTGAAAAATCTCAGTGCATTTGATTGCATAGTTTTATCAATTCTTTTTATCCTCAACCAGTTTATTCTCGGTTTGGAGATCAGATGTTTATGCCTAAAGTTCGATGTCCATTTAGGAGTCATAGAGAGCTTCGGCCTATCATCTGTACGTTCAATCGCTAATTTTCTTCCAATGGGTGCCGGCGCCCTATCCAATGCCTTGTATCTAAAACATAGAAAACGATTATCCTATGCAAATTATTCAGCGACCTTGATTGTAAGCATGGTTTTACTGCTTCTCTTATCAGGTTTTTTCGGTTTCATTATAAGCATCTACCTGTATTGCAGCCCCTCACAGATTCATTCAGAAATTATTGGTGCATTTTTTGGCGTTTTCATCGTTTGTTTACTCTTGTTAATTATTCCGTTACCCCAAATTCGATACAACAACAGTATAGCAAGATTTATAAATAATTACCGACATGGATACAATATATTGAAAACAGATAGAACAATCATGCATCTGATTTTTCTAAAAACGATTCTGCTCCTATTATTGGTATTGAGGTTAGAGATACTATTCGCTTCGATGGAACTTACGATAAGTTTTACCAGTGTTGCATTAATTGCTCTGGGAATCGTAGCCTTTAGAATTATGACACTCGTTCCGGGGAATATAGGCATTACCGAAGGCTTGTCCGGTGCTATTGCAGCGTATACTGGAAGCCATTTCGGATATGGCTTTGCCGGGATGGCTGCAGACCGTGTAATTCAAACCCTATGGATTTTATTTTTAGGGTTATTATTCATTTGGTATTTCGGTAAAAAGATGGCAATGGGAGACAATAAAAGCCTATAACCCGCACACCATTTATTTTCCTTTTAAATGTTTATTGGCTTCCATGTCAAACCACATAGCAAAAAGAGAAAACTGTGCAGAGGCAAGAAAGGATGCAAATGCCGCCAAAGCATTGATGGACGGAATATGTCCGCTGATACACCATATGTAAAAAACTCTTAGAAAAAGAAGAACTGAAGTCCCGCCTAACAATATGCCCAATATATAGAAAAATATAAGCGGGTGAAAATCTCGGATGATATATTTTTCTTTTAAGCGCCAGAAAAAACGTTTAAATAAAAGCCAACTTAATGTAAACACAATTTTTTTTATATTTATTCCTGATATTTCTCCGACATTGTAAATTGGATCAACCGGAACATCCTGAACCACGAAATTTTCTATATTTAAAAGTATTAGCTGGTCATTCGGTTGGCCATAGCGGTTATACATTTTGGACCAATCGATTGTTTTTAAGGCTTTTTTATTTATAGCAGTAAATCCTGATTGAAAATCTGAAAGATGCCAATACCCTGATACAATTTTTGTTAATAGTGATAAAAAAGCGGTGCCGAAAAATCTAAGTTTAGGCATGGTTTGATATGCTTTCCCGGAAAAAAATCGATTTCCTTTTGCATAGTCACAATTTCCATCAGCTACAGGTTTAATAAGAGCATCCAAATCATCAGGATTCATCTGTCCATCTCCATCCATCCTGACAATAATATCATATCCTTTTTTTTCAGCCCAATTATATCCACTGACTAAGCTGCCACCACAACCTTGATTAATCTTATGACGGATAAGGGAAAGGCGGGAATTATGTTTTTCTTCGCTCTCAATTACAGCAGCCGTATCGTCGGTGCTGGCATCATCAACAACGATAATCGCATCTACGTATTCGGGTAGAGTCCGAATAACGGTTAGGATTTGGTGTGCTTCGTTGTATGCAGGAATTACAATACAAACAGTTTGATCGTTGAACATATATTCCTCATTTTCAAATATATTTAATTCCCTTTTATTGGCATTATCAATCTTCACTACCTGTAACCATTTTGTCAAGGCGGTAACGCATGGAGCGCATACTCAAATTAAGGTAATCGGCTGCCTTTTTTTTATTACCTCCGGCGATCTCCATGGCCTTTTCCAGATAGGCGGATTCAATCTTGGAAAGTATCATATCAAGGTCTACACCAGAGGAAACATCTTCCAGGTCGAAGCGTTCTCCCCCTTTCACCCCTTCTATCCAGCGCCTGCGTTTGTGGGTGGAGATGGTCAGGCTCTCAGGCAAGATAATATTGGTAGATGATAGAGCGACTGATCTCTCAATAAGATTTTCCAGTTCTCTTACATTGCCAGGAAAAGTATACTTATTTAAAAAATCTATGGCATAAGAGGACAATTTGGAAATGTCCTTGCCGAGCTTTTTTGAATACTTTTCGACAAAGTGTGCAGCAAGGAGTTCTATATCACCTCTCCGCTCTCTTAAGGGAGGTACTTTTATGGGAATGACGTTAAGCCGGAAGAATAGGTCTTCACGGAAATTGCCGTCAATGACCTCCTGCTCCAATTTTTTATTGGTGGCTGAGATAATTCTGACATCCACATCTATTTCCCGGGTGCCGCCCACCGGTTTGAAACTGGTTTCCTGGACGGCTCTGAGCAGTTTTACCTGAAGAAAGGTGGAGAGTTCCCCGATTTCATCCAAAAATATCGTACCTTCGTTGGCGGCTTCAAAAAGCCCCTGCTTGTCGGCCACAGCCCCGGTGAACGACCCTTTCATATGGCCGAAAAATTCACTTTCCATGAGAGTGTCGGGGATACCGCCGCAGTTGACCACCACAAAGGGCTTGTCCCTGCGGTCGGAGTTGTCGTGGATGGCCCGGGCGATGAGTTCCTTTCCGGTACCGCTTTCCCCGGTAATCAGCACATTGGTCTTTGTGGGGCCGACCTGCTGAATACGCTTATAGATGGCCTGCATCCCGGTGCTGTTGCCGATGATTTTGCCGAAGTGGATTTGGGATTTGAGTTCCGAGGACCGGCGTTCTTTCTCATGTTCAAGGGTCTTGAGTTCAAGGGCCTTGGCGATGGTTGCCTTCAGCTCTTTATTGTCGAAGGGCTTTGGCACAAAGTCGTAGGCCCCTTCGTTCATGGCCTCCACAGCGATCTCTGTGGTCGAATAGGCGGAAATCATAATCACAACGGTGCTGGCATGCTCTTTTTTGACGGCACGGAGGACATCCAGGCCGGTGATGTCCCCCAGGCGGATATCCGTGAGCACCAGGTCATAGGCCCTTTGCTGGATCTTGGTCAGGGCCTGTTTGCCGCTTTTGGCAAGGGTAACCTTGTACCTCTCTTTGGATAAGAGCAGGTCCAGAAATTCACGCATGGACAATTCATCGTCGACCACCAGTATGCTGTGTTTGCCGGCCATGGGTTCTATTTTGCCTCGTATACCCGGATGCCGTTTCCAAATGTCATGGCCGCCCTGCCCTTTACCTGCCGGCCGGCAAAAGGAGTGTTGCGGCTCTTAGAGATAAACGTATCAGGGTCAACAATAAATTCGTAGTCCGGATCAATGAGGGTCAGATCTGCCGGGTTTCCTGACACCAGATCGTTGTTGATCCCCATGAGTTCCGCCGGGGCCTTGGCCATCTTTTCGACCAATTCTTCCATGGTGATATGCCCTCTGCCCACCAGTTCCAGGGCGAGTGGCAGTGCCGTTTCCAGCCCGATGATGCCGAAGGCCGCCCGGTCGAATTCCACATCCTTTTCATCTATGTTGTGGGGGGCGTGATCTGTGGCGATCATGTCGATGGTGCCGTCCTTTAGACCTTCGATAATGGCCTGGCGGTCGATCTCGGAACGCAAGGGCGGATTCATCTTGAAATTGGTGTCGTAGGGAGGGATATCCTCGTCGGTCAGGGTGAAATAATGGGGAGCGGTTTCGCAGGTAACCGGTATCCCCTTCCTTTTAGCCTGGCGGATGGCATCAATGGACTGGGCCGTGCTCATGTGGCAGAAATGGACCCGGGCGCCGGTGAGTTCTGCCATAGCGATGTCCCGGCAGACCATAACGGATTCAGAGGCGTTAGGGATGCCGCGGAGCCCAAGAGCAGTAGCTTTGGGCCCTTCGTTCATTGATCCGTTGTTGGCAAGGTCTTTATCCTCGGCGTGGACCAGGATGGGGATATCCATGGTCTTGCAGTATTCCATGGCCCGGCGCATGAGTTGGGAACTGGATACGGGCAGTCCGTCGTCGGTGACGGCTTTGATCCCGGCCTGTTTCATGTCCCCGATCTCAGCAAGGGCGGTGCCGGATGAACCGACGGAGATGGCGCCGGCAGGATAGACTCGGGCGGCACAGGCTTTCCTGCCCTGCTCAATGATGAATGAGGTGACCTGGGCGTTGTCGTTGACCGGTTTTGTATTGGGCATACAGCAGACGGCTGTAAATCCGCCTGCGGCGGCCGCTTTGAGGCCGGACTCAATGGTTTCCTTGTACTCATGTCCCGGCTCCCTCAAATGGACGTGAACGTCTATGAGACCGGGAACTGCGATCAGACCTTCTGCATCTATAACCTGGGTATCGGATTCCGGCTTGATCTGATCCGGCTCTTCAATTTGAGCGAACTTACCGTCCTTAATCAGAATGTCTTTTACGCCGTCTATTCTGCCGGGGTCGATGACCTGTGCCCCTTTAATCAGTATCTGCATGTCTGCTGCCTCCTGCCACCAGGTAAAAAAGTGCCATGCGCAGGGCCACGCCGTTGGTGACCTGGTCTAAAATCATAGAGCAGCCCGAGTCGGCCACTTCGCTCGAAATCTCAACCCCGCGGTTCATGGGGCCGGGATGCATGACCAGAACGTTGTCCTTGGCCAGGCCCAGCCTCCTGTTGTTCAATCCGTAAAGGCCTGCGTACTCCCTCTCTGTGGGAAAAAGCAAATTGCCCATCCGTTCCTTCTGGATCCTGAGCATCATGACCACATCGGCATCGGTAACGCAGGATTCCATGGTCTTTTCCACCCGGCACCCCAGGTTTTCAATGCCCACGGGAATCATGGTGTCCGGTGCGCATATGCTGACCCTCGCGCCCATCCTGGTCAAACCAATGATGTCCGAACGGGCCACCCGGGAGTGGGAAATATCACCGATGATGGATACTTTAAGGCCTTCAAGCTTGCCCTTTGCCTCACGGATACTCATCATGTCCAGCAGGGCCTGGGAAGGATGGGCATGGGTGCCGTCCCCGGCGTTGATCACCGAGCACCCTACCCGCTTGGAAACCTGGTAGGCGGCCCCGGAGGAAGAGTGGCGCATGACAATGACATCCGGCCGCATGGCCTCCAGATTCTTTGCCGTGTCGATGAGGGTTTCTCCCTTGACAATGCTTGAGGTGCTTTTGGATATGGAAACCGTGTCGGCGGACAGCCGCTTGGCCGCCAGCTCAAATGAAAGCTTGGTCCGGGTGGAGGGCTCCTGAAAAAACATGACAATGGTTTTGCCTCTCAGGGTGGGCACCTTTTTAACCGGCCGCTCTGAAATCTCCTTCATTCCCACGGCGGTATCCAGAATCATGGAGATTTCGTCTTTGCTCAAAGACTGGATATCCAGAATATCCTTTTTTGTAAACCGCATAGCTGTATCCTTAAAATAGCAGGTTTCCGATGCGGCGCCACCGGACCCCGAAATCGTCTTTATTCCATGACCAGTAAATCATAAAGGCCTCTCCCCGGACCTCAGAAAGGTCCACAAAGCCCCAGAACCTGCTGTCATGACTGTTGTCACGATTATCCCCCATGACAAAAAGTTTGTTTGGGGGAACAAGTATTTTTTTCATATTGTCCCGGGTGGTAAACTGCCCCGGTATGACTCGCCTGTCCTTATGGACAGCCCAGGGTTCATCTGTAACCGGCTTATCGTTGACATAAACCTGCTTATCTATGATTTCAATGGTATCCCCGGCCACGGCCACCACACGCTTGATATAGTCCTTGGACGGGTCTTCAGGATATTTAAAAACCACGATATCATTTCTCTCCGGATCCTTGCCGGCAATCACTTCCTTGCCGTCAGTAAATGGGATTTTCACCCCATAGATAAACTTATTCACCAGAATCTGGTCACCGATCTGCAGGGTTTCAAGCATGGATCCGGAAGGAATTTTAAAAGCCTGAACAATAAAGGTTCGGATAAACAGGGCAATGACCACGGCAATGAGAATGGCTTCGATATTCTCCCGCCAGGCGCTTTTCTTTTTTGTTGCCATTTGAATCTTTTCTTTCACTGAATGAGCAGTCATAATTAACAGAACAGGTGCTGGGGCTCGCCGATGAAAAACCGGCCGCGCAGGATATCTGTTTTGAGGATATCCGCAATCTTCCTGGCTTTGACCATTGAAGACAGCGGGACGGTGGGCACGTTTTTACCTTTTATCATGATGGCGCCGCTTTTTAGTTCGGCGTAACTGACCTGGCCGTAGGATTTTGAAATGGCCTTGGGATAATCATGGCCGTAATCTACTATCTGGGTGAAAATATCCTTATCCGACACTGAGGTGTATTTCAGGATCTCTTCATTGAGAATGGGAATGGGGATCCCCAGGCCCACAGAGAGGGAAACCCCGTATCCCCGTATGCTCTGCCCCACCAGCCATTCCGGTGACATCTCTTTGAGGTCGCCGGTGACCGCCAGGGTCCCGGCCGGCGTCAGTGGCACTCCGTTCAGCCCCCGCTCCACTTCTTTTTTGTGCTGGGTACCGGTCCAGGTTACATACCCCTGGGCCCCGCCCAGAAAAATCCGGGTGCCCACACCAATGGTCTTGAGGTAGGGATCGTTGAACAACGGGCTCAACTCTCCTGAAGTGGAGTAATTGGCATTTCCCGTATTGGCCTTCAGCGTCCCCATATAGGTGTACTTCACCCGGTCGGACCTGTTAATGGCGCAATTGTAATTCTGGTAGCAGTTCCTGGGATTGCAGAGCTGTGCGTTGGGCAGATCCTTCAGGGTCACTGTTTTTTCAATCTTGAGATTGGGATAGCAGTCCGTGCCGTAGCTTTCCGCCCGGACGTGAACTTCCCTTCCCGCCACAAGCTCCTGGATCACATGCCCCCCGCCGTAGTTGAATTCGCCGGGATGGTGTTTGTTTAAGGGATCGTCTTCACAGGTCTGGGTGGCCCCGAGATAGCAGTCCACAGCAGCAATTCCCGAATAGGCCGGCACATTGTTGAACCAGGTTTTGGTCGTGCGGACCAGGGGGGTGGACTGCCCGATATTGATAAAGGCGCCCGAGGAACACATGGGAGCAAAGGTGCCGGTGGTGACCACGTCTACCTTTTTGGCCGCTTCGACCACCCCCTGTTTTTCCGCAATATCGATGATTTCCTCGGCCGTGACCACAACGGCCTCGCCCTTTGCAATTTTATCGTTGATTTCCCGGTAGGTTTTATTGACCTGGTATTCGCTCATGGTGTGACTCATCCTGATTAGTTTAGCTGTTTTCTGACCGCTTCGACCTTTGAAGTGATATTGTTCTTTATCCAGTTGGCATCCCACCATTCCACAGGATCAACAAATCTATTATGGACAATAATTGACAGGTGGAGATGGTCTCCCCCGGCCAGTCCTGTCAGTCCTGTTTTGCCGATGATCGTGCCTTTTTCAACCACATCGCCGGGCTGAACCAGGGTGTCGCTGAGGTGGGAGTAAAGGCTGGCCAGGCCGAAGCCGTGGTCGATAATAATGGTGTTGCCGAAAATACCCACGTCTTTGGACATGATCACCCGCCCCCGGTTAACGGCACCCACCGCGGCGTTGGAGGTGGAGGCCAGATCCACACCGAGATGGGTGGCCCTGTCGATCTCCTTGCCTTTGTACTTGTATATGCGGTGGTCGGCGTACCGGGCACGGTTGGCAGCGCCGGCCAGGCGGCCAAACCGTCCCTTCCACAGAATTTCGTTCACGGTGTCAGCCGGGAAGGAAAGCACGGTGTCCACATTCTGCCGGCGCAGTTCTTTATTCACATATAGAAACTTTGCCAGAAGCGGATTTTCCGCCCCGGCAAATTCATCTTCCTTGACGCCGACATCAATGTCGGGCATCTTTCTTTCCAGAAACCTGTCCGGGATATTCAAAACATCCGTTCTGAAATTTTTATCCTTGATATAATGGTAGAATCCGCGTTTGGCCTCATTGCCCGCAGGGTCCTGGGCCCGGACAAAAATCCGAGTGCCCGGTCCCTGGGTATGATCCAGGGCAAAGAAACAGGCAAAGACTTTTGGATCTTTAAACATCCCAGAATGGCCCGGATAAAAATTATCCCCCACCATTACCCCGGAAGAAATATTCTCTTCCATCACCTTATAGATAACCAGTCCGCTCCCGCCCCGGGCCAGATTATGCTGTTTGCTCAGCACACGGATCTGGGGGGGCTTGGTATCGATGATTACTGGCCGTTCTTCATAATAGCGGTTGCCCTTGTTCCATCCATGCCAGGAGTAGTCAGTCACCAAAATCCGGATTACGGCATCACCGTCGTTCATGCCGTATTTACGGGATTCCACCGGAATCACAAAACTGTCCTTCTCCTGTTTGTTGTCGGAAAAAAGGCTCATGATGGATGAGGGGGGATAGGTTTTATCCAGAAGTATTTTTTCGTTCCCCTTTTGCATGAGAGAAACCATCACCCGCCGCAGGCCCGTGCCGCGGTCCCGGACGGTGAGATTCATTTCATATGTTTTTTTCAAGTATTGGGAGGGAAGGCTGATATCGGTTTGGGGCGCATCGCCTTCATATTTATAATACAGAATCCAGGCCAGGGGGATGACCACCCCGAGGAACAACAGAGTCAAAACTACTCGCTTCATCAAATCGCCCTATTTTTTCAAGAGGTTAGAACGTACACAACAAAATCATCATAAAATACCAGCAAACGCCCTACTTATCAAGGAATTTTACATTCTTGACTTTTTACGGTCCAAACTATAATTTTACCCCAACATGCTACCATTTGAAGGATTCCCAAAATGAATAATTTTTTTTTTGATTTAATAGAAAACAAACCCCCTGTTTTTTTTCTGATTGCAGGTCCCTGTGTCATAGAAGATTATGACACCAGTTTTGCCATCGCATCCCACTTAAAACAGGTGACCGGGGATCTGGGCATCCCGTTTATTTTCAAAGCCTCCTATGATAAAGCCAATCGTACCGCCATATCTTCCTTCAGGGGCCCGGGCCCTGAACAGGGACTCAAGATTCTGAAACAGATTAAAGAAGAGTTGAAAATTCCGGTTATCTCCGACATCCACCTGCCTGAACAGGCCCAAAAGGCGGCCGAGGTCCTGGACGTCATACAGATACCGGCCTTTCTCTGCCGTCAGACCGACCTGATTCTTGCCGCCTGCAATACAGGCAAGCCGGTAAACATAAAAAAAGGGCAATTTCTAGCCCCCGGCGACTGCCGCAACATCATTGCCAAGGCCCAGTCCACTGGCAACAACAACATTGCCATCACAGAACGGGGCACCAGTTTCGGCTATAACAACCTGGTGGTTGACTTCAGAGGATTTCCCATCATCAGTGAATTAAATGTTCCGGTGATATTTGACGCCACCCACAGCGTCCAACTGCCCGGCGGGGCTGGCGGCTCATCCGCAGGAGAACGCCAGTTCGTGCCCCCCCTGTCAAAGGCGGCCATTGCCGCCGGTGCCCACGGACTGTTCATGGAAACCCACCCGGATCCCGACAAAGCCCTTTGCGACGGCCCCAATTCCATGCCCCTGGACCAGATGGCGTCGCTGCTTACCGTACTGCTGAAAATCAAACAGGCCGCAGGTTAATGACTCCCATGGAAACAAAACTGAAAAACAGCCTTCAAAAAATCCGCCTCCTTCTGCTCGATGTGGACGGGGTGCTCACCGACGGCGCCATCACCTATACGGACAAGGGGGAGCAGATCAAATCCTTTAACTCCAAAGACGGCTTGGGACTGCGCCTGCTCATGGATGCCGGGGTGGGCGTTGGTATTGTCACCGGCCGGACCTCTGGCGCCCTCCTCCACCGATGCAACAACCTGGGAATAGACCTGATCTTTGACGGCATAAAGGACAAGGCTGCCGCCTTCAATTCCATTGTGAAAAAAACCGGTCTTAAACCGGATGAAATGGCCTTCGTGGGGGACGACCTCATGGATCTACCGGCCATGACACGGGCCGGCCTCTCTTTTACCGTCGCAGATGCCCCCGAAGAGGTGAAAAAAGCAGCAGATATGACATCGGACTACCCCGGAGGCAAAGGGGCCGTGCGCCAGATCTGTGAAACCATATTAAAAGCCAGGGGCGATTGGGATAATATCGTTGCAGGATTTATGTCATGACCGGCCCCGGTAAAAAAAGATACATCCTTCCCCTGGTGATTCTCCTGTTCTGTATCTTTGCCGGATTGGGGATTTTCTACTATGTGAACCGCCTGCTGACAACCCCTGTCACCATTGAGGATATTGATGTGGATTCCCAGGCAGCCCTGAAGCTGAATATCCTTGAACAGATATCCAAAAAAAACGGGGTCACGGAATGGAAACTCAAGGCCAGTTCTGCCACCCTGCTCAGGGAGGAAGACAAGGCCGTGCTCAAAGATGTGAAGGTTGAATTCTACACCAAGGACGCCACCGTCGTCCACCTGAGGGCCGACCAGGGAACATTGAACACAAAGACCCATGACCTGACCTTCAGCAGCAATGTGGTGGTACGCCACCAGGGCTATACCATGAGAAGTGAAACATTGCATTATGATAAAAAACCACATATAATACACACCGATTCCGTGGTTCAGATCGAAGATGGCGAATCCACGCTTGTTTCCGATGCAATGGAGACTCGGCTGAATCAGAACCGGATCATTTTAAAAGGACATGTAAAAGGAAATTTCAGTGAGAATTTTGACCTGCCTTAGACCCTGTTTCCCCGCTCTGCTGATGCTGATTCCGGCGCTGGTACTTTCAGTTTCTCCGGCCTCTGCCGCATCGAAGAATGAGGTAGATACTAAAGCAAAAAATGCAAACCTCCATGTGATCTCCGATGAGATGATCGCAGAGCAGAACAATTCAACAGTGGAATTCATCGGCAATGTCAAGGCCACCCGGGAAGATTCCGTGCTCCTGGCAGACTCGGTTAAGGTATTTTTCCATACCTCCGAAACCCGGAAAGAAGGCCAGAGCAATGTGAAAAAAATCGTGGCCACCGGCAATGTGGAATATACGGCAGGAGAGCGCAAGGCACTGGCGGACAAGGCAGTGTACACCACAGCCGACGAGGTGCTGGTGCTGACGGGCGAGTCCCCCAAACTGCTCACCGGAAAAAGCTGGGTTACCGGGAAAAAAATCACCCTGTTCCGGCTTGAGGAGCGGGTAATGGTTGAGAGCGATGGCCGCAAACGGGTTCAGGCCTTTTTCGATTCCCAGGACCAGAACCGGCCCACGGGAAAGCCTAAAAAATAAAGGGGCGACACAAACCTAGGATGAGCCATCTGATACTGGAAAAACTGGTCAAGACCTACTCGGGAAAGACCGTTGTCGACAACGTGGACCTCACCGTTACCCAGGGGGAGGTCACCGGATTGCTCGGGCCCAACGGCGCCGGGAAAACCACCACTTTCTACATGACCGTGGGCATGATCCGGCCGGACGGCGGCACCGTATACCTGGACAGGGAAGACATCACCCAGTATCCCATGTACATCAGGGCCAGGAAAGGAATCGGTTACCTTCCCCAGGAATCTTCCATTTTTAAAAAACTCACGGTGGAGGAGAACATCACTTCCATCCTGGAAGTCCTGCCCAAAAACGGTATTGATATAAAGGAGAAAGCCGCCGCCCTGATGACGGAATTGGGCATAGACCGGCTGGCCGGGCAGAAAGCGGCCTCCTTGTCCGGCGGAGAGCGCCGGCGCCTGGAAATCTCCAGGGTGCTGGCTACGGACCCCAAGTTCATCCTACTGGATGAACCCTTTGCCGGGGTTGACCCCCTGGCGGTAATCGACATCCAGCAGATCATCTCCCAGCTCACGGACCGGGGCATCGGGGTGCTGATCTCGGATCATAATGTTAGGGAAACCCTCGGGGTGTGCGACCATGCCTATATCATGAGCCAGGGCGTGGTCATTGAATCAGGCCCCCCCGGGAAAATTATTTCAAGTGAAATAGCAAAAAAAATATATCTGGGAGATAATTTTAAACTTTAGTATGGAACTTGGATTACAACAAAGCCTTACCCTGACCCAGCAGCTGGTGATGACTCCTCAGCTCCAGCAGGCCATCAAGCTGCTTCAGTTGTCCCGCATCGAACTGGCAGAGATGATTCAGCAGGAGATGGAGCAGAATCCCGCTCTGGATGAAACCCTA
This sequence comes from Desulfobacter sp., assembly GCA_028768525.1. Lineage (NCBI taxonomy): Bacteria > Pseudomonadati > Thermodesulfobacteriota > Desulfobacteria > Desulfobacterales > Desulfobacteraceae > Desulfobacter > Desulfobacter sp. The sequence continues at coordinate 579,867 of CP054837.1, forward strand.
TCGGACGAGGCATCGGACAAAAAGATTACCGCAAAGGAAGCCGAGGCACAGGACGCAGAAAAAGAAGAAGCGCCCATCAAGGAAGTCACCATTGAAGAGCGGGTGCGTTCGGATACGGACTGGGAAAATTACATTAACGAGTACAACTCCACGGGACGGATCTATACGGAATCCGAAAGCACTGAAGCCCCCAATTTCGAAGCCTTTACCTCGGAAAAGAAAACCCTGGAACAGCACCTGGAATGGCAGCTCATGCTATCGGGCCTTACCCCTGAGCTGGAGGCCATCGGGCACCTGATCATCGGCAACCTCAACCGGGACGGATACCTGTGCTCTGATGTGGAAGAATTGGCCCAGACCGCAGAATCGGAGATCCAGGAGGTGGAGGAAGTCCTCGCCCATCTCCAGACCTTTGACCCTCCCGGGGTCTGTGCCAGAGACCTGTGCGAAACCCTTCTCATCCAGGTCAAGCAATTGGGTATAGAGAATCCGATAATCGATGAAATCATTAAAAACCATTTAAAAAATCTGGAAAACAGGAACAGCAAAAAAATTGCAAAAGCCCTTAAAATTTCCGTAGAAGACGTCCGGGCCGCCGTAAAGATCATCCAATACCTTGAACCCAAACCGGGGCGCAAATTTGCCACGGAAGAACCGGCCTACATCACGCCGGACATCTACGTGTACAAGGTGGGAGATGACTTTAAAATCGTCATGAATGATGACGGCCTCCCCAAACTGAGAATATCACGGTTTTACAGGGAAGCGGTTGCGGACGGTAAAAAAATACCCAAGGAGACCAAGGCCTATCTCAATGAAAAAATGCAGTCTGCCTCCTGGCTGATCAAAAGCATCCACCAGCGGCAGAAAACCATTTACCTTGTCATGGAAAGTATTATCAAATTCCAGCGGGAATTCTTCGAAAAAGGCATTGCCTATCTGCGGCCTTTGATTCTCAAGGATATTGCCGAAGACATTGAGATGCACGAATCAACCATCAGCCGGGTCACCACCAACAAGTACGCCTATACCCCCCAGGGCCTGTTTGAACTGAAGTACTTTTTTAATTCATCCATTGAGCGGACCGGCGGGGCTTCCATGGCATCGGCCAGCGTGAAGGAGCGAATCCGCCAGCTCATTGAAAACGAGGATGACAATGCCCCGCTCTCGGATGATAAAATCGCCTCCATCCTCCAGGAATCAGACATTCAGATTGCCCGGCGTACCGTTGCAAAGTACAGGAAGGTGCTCAATATTCTGCCTTCCAACAAACGGAAAAAACTTTAGGGAGGTTTGTTTATGCAGACAACCGTAACATTCAAGAAAATGGATTCCACCGATGCCCTGAAATCCTACGTTGGAAAAAAACTGGACCGGTTCGACAAAATGCTGGACAGTCCTGCGGAAGCCCATGTGGTTCTTTCCGTGGAAAAAATAAGACATATTGCAGAAATCACCCTGACATGCGACAAGCTGAACATCCATGCCAGGGAAATGTCCGAGCGCATGTACACCTCCATTGACGTATTGATGGACAAGGTAAAAGCCCAGATTACGAAATACAAAGAAAAAGAAAAGCACCACATGTCAGGGGACAAGGCCAGCCTGATGGACACCCGAGAATTCAACACAGACCCGGGCGAAAGTGCCTTCTCCGACCTCCCTTCTGAAATTGTGGTGGAGCCTATTGATTACAAACCCATGGATGTTGAAGACGCCGTGGTGGAACTGAGCTCCGGCAAAAAATCCTTTTTTGTTTTCAACAATGCCCGTACGGAACAATTAAACGTAATCTATAAACACAACAACGGAAAACTGGGGTTGATCCAGCCCAGAGGATAGGTAAAAGGTAAGAGAGCCAATGAAAATTAGCGACATCCTGAACAAAGACTCCATCATTGCCGACCTGGCTGCTGAAAATAAAACCGGGGTCATTCGAGAACTGGCCGAAGCCGTTGCACCGGCTGCCGGCGCCGGATCCGATGCCATTGCTACCGTACTCATGGAAAGGGAATCCCTTGGATCAACCGGAATCGGCGGCGGCATTGCCATTCCCCACGGCAAACTCGAAGGGGTGGAGTCTGTTACCGTTGGATTCGGCCTCAGCCGCAAGGGCATAGACTACAACTCCCTTGACAACCGTCCTGTCCACATCTTCTTTCTTCTGCTGACCTCCGAAAACAGCTCCGGCGGCCATCTCAAGGTGCTGGCCCAGATTTCCAAGCTGTTAAAAATGGATCAATTCAAGACAAGGCTTAAAACCGCAGAATCCGTAGAAGAAATTTACGAAATCATCATGGAGCAGGACGAGGAGTTCTGATAACGTGCTCTGACAATGGACAGCCAAAAGGTTTATATCATTACCGGAATCTCCGGATCAGGGAAAACAACAGTGATCCGGGCCTTTGAAGATGCGTCTTTCTATTGCATCGACAATATGCCCATGGAACTGGTCCCCAAGGTGCTGGAACTGCCCATTCAGGATTATCCCCAGGTCAAGGGCGCAGCATTTGTCATGGACATCCGCTCCAAAACGTTTATTAAAAATTTCGTATCAGGCATCTCCGCTCTGGAGGAGATGGGGATCACTCCGGTGATTGTCTTCCTTGAAGCCGATACCGACACCCTGGTAAAGCGGTACAGCCAGACCCGGCGCCAACACCCGCTGGACGGGAAAACCAGCCTGCTGGACAGCATCCGGGCTGAAAAACAGACCATGGCACCCATCCGGAAGCTGGCCCACCATATCATCAATACCAGCACCTACAATGTACACCAGCTCAAATCCGATATCCTGGCTCTCATAACGGACCGGGAGGGCGGCAAAGGCCGGGACCTGATGAAGCTGAATATCGTATCCTTCGGGTATAAATACGGCATCCCCCTGGATGCCGACCTGGTGGTGGATTTAAGATTCCTTGCCAACCCCTATTTTGTACCGGAACTCAAGGCCCTGGACGGAGAATCCGAAGGCGTAAAGAACTTTGTGCTGGAAAACCGGGAAACCAAAAATTTTCTGAAAAAATACAACGATTTCATTGACTATCTCATTCCCCTTTATAAAAAGGAAAACAAAGCATATCTAACCCTTGCACTGGGATGTACCGGCGGCCGGCACAGGAGCGTGGCAATTGCACGGTCCGTATTCGAGCGCCTGACCGTCAAAGGTCTTAATCCCAGTATCATGCACAGGGACATTGACAGGGACACAAGAACATGACAGGCATCCTCATCGTAACCCATGCCGGACTCGGCAATACCCTTATCGACACCCTTGAATTTATCCTGGGAAGCCCCCAGGACAATCTGATTTCCATATCCATCGACATCAAACAGGACCCGGACAACCTGAGAAAAAAAATTAAAAAAGGCATAAAAGAAGTCCGCACGGACAAGGGGGTTATTATTCTCACGGATATGTTCGGCGGCACCCCCTCCAACCTCTCCTATTCCTTTATGGAAGAGGGGCAGGTAGAGGTTATTTCCGGAGTCAACCTCCCCATTCTAATGAAAGCCGTTAACTCAAGGGAAAAGATGGACATAAAAACACTGGCTGCCGCTTTGGTGGAACATGGAAAAAGAAGTATTTCCCTGGCCAGTGATATTCTGAAAGGGACCAAACGACAGTCCTGAATCAACAGCCTAACCTAAGGGATCTGTTTTATCTGCTTTGGCAAAGGAACATCTCCCAAGAAAGGAGCGTGTACAATGAGTATAAATATCGGGATTAACGGATTCGGCAGAATCGGACGCATGGTATTTAGAGCCGCCCTTGAAACCGAAGGGCTTGAGGTTAAAGCCATCAACGATCTTACAGACACCAGAACCATTGCCCACCTGCTTGAGTACGATTCGGTCCATGGACGGCTGAACCGGGAAGTCAGTGCCGGGGATGGAAGCATCACCGTTGATGGCAAAACAATCACCGTATCCGCTCTCAAGGATCCGGCACAGATTGCCTGGGCCGACGCAGATGTTGATATTGTACTGGAGTGCACCGGGTTATTCAGGACCAGGGAAGCGGCCTCCAAGCACCTGGAGGGAGGGGCCAAAAAAGTAATTATATCAGCACCGGCCTCGGATCCCGACATCACCATTGTCATGGGGGTCAATCACGAGGACTACGATCCGGCATCCCACCATATTCTGTCCAACGCCTCCTGCACCACCAACTGCCTGGCACCGGTGGCCAAGGTGCTTCTGGAAAACTTCGGCATTGTCTGCGGCCTGATGACCACCATCCACGCCTATACCGGTGACCAGCGCCTCCTTGATTTCCCCCATAAGGACCTGCGCAGGTCAAGGGCAGCCGCCCTGTCCATGATTCCCACCACCACAGGGGCGGCCAAAGCCGTCTCCCTGGTGCTGCCGGAACTGGAAGGCAAGCTAAACGGTTTGGCCGTCCGGGTGCCCACCCCCAACGTATCCCTGGTGGACCTGGTGGTCACCACGGAAAAGAAAGACCTGACCAAAGAAATGGTCAACGAAGCCCTGGAGACTGCTGCGAACAGCAACTTGAAAGACATTCTAGGCTACAGTGACCTGCCCCTGGTTTCCATCGACCACAACTCCTGCCCGCTGTCATCCATCGTGGACGCCTCGTGCACGGATGTCATCAACGGAGACCTGGTGAAAATTTACTCCTGGTATGATAATGAGGCGGGATACTCCCACAGAATGATCGACCTGGCACTTATGGTGGCCAATGCACTTTAACTGGACACGAACCTTGTTTGCGGAGAAATAAAATGAGCAGAAGACCCTTAATTGCGGGCAACTGGAAAATGTACAAGACCGGTCCCGAGGCGGTTAAGACAGCCCAAGAACTGGCCGGCCTGTGCCGGGATGTGAGCGATGTGGACATCATGATCGCCCCCACCGCCCTGTCCCTGCCCCTGGTGGCAAAGGCCGTTGAAAACACCCCGGTCAAAATCGGGGCCCAGAACCTCTACTTCGAGCGTGAAGGCGCCTATACCGGAGAAGTGTCCGCAGAGATGATCCGGGCCGCAGGTGCCGAATACGTCCTGATCGGGCATTCAGAACGGCGCCAGTATTTCGGAGAGACGGACGAATCCGTGGCAAAGAAGACAAAGGCCGCTATTGCCGCAGGCCTCACCCCTGTGGTCTGCATCGGCGAGACAGAAAAAGAACGGGATGAAGAAAAAACTTTTTTTGTGCTTGACAAACAGGTCTCAGTTGGGTTAAAAAGCCCAGGTCTTGATGATTTCGGGACACTGATTCTTGCCTACGAGCCCGTATGGGCCATCGGCACAGGCAAGACCGCCAGCGCGGAACAAGTTGATGAAGTTCATCAATTCCTGCGAAAACTGCTGAAGGAAAAATTTTCAGAAGAACTGGCGGACAAAACAAGGATCCTTTACGGCGGATCGGTAAAACCGGACAATGCAAAGGACCTGATGAGTATAGAAGATGTGGACGGCGCCCTGGTTGGCGGGGCAAGTCTGGATGCAGACAAATTTATAAACATAATAAGGTATCAGTAAACATATTATGAGCACCATTGTAATAGCACTGCATGTTACGGTTTGTATCCTCCTCATACTCATCGTTCTGCTCCAGACAGGAAAGGGAGCGGAAATGGGGGCTTCAATCGGCGGAGCTGGAAGTCAGGCCTTGTTCGGCGCAGCAGGACCGGCAACAATCCTGACCAAAATCACCACCGTCGTTGCCATCGTCTTCATGATCACGTCACTGAGTCTGGCTTACATGTCCGGCAATCAGTCCCAGACAAGTGTTATGAAGGACACTAAAGCACCCATAGAAAAAACTGCTGAATAAAAAGCAGGATTAAAGATCAAGCTTGCCGAAGTGGTGGAATAGGTAGACACGCACGCTTGAGGGGCGTGTGGGGCGACCCGTGGGAGTTCAAATCTCCCCTTCGGCACCACATATATAAAACCGCAGCCGGAAACGGCTGCGGTTTTTTTATTATCAGCACTTTTCAGAGGCTTTATGGCGGCACACACAAGAATCAACTGCTATAAATGCAAATTCTTTTACGTTACCTGGGAACCCGCCCATCCCAACGGCTGCCGTGCCATGGGATTTAAAAGCAAACAGCTTCCCAGCGTCGTTGTCCGCCGCTCTTCGGGAAAACCCTGCCAGTTATTTGAGCCCAAAAAACAAATTCGTCCCACACCATAAGAATCCACTCCGAAAATCTGACCAAATGGTAATTTTTGTAACCTTGATTTATGGCTAAGGCGGCTTATAATACCCTATTATGACTTTTGACCAGAGCATGACAGGGCAGGACCCTCGCAAAATTGAAAAAGAACTGGGAGAATTCCTAAACAAAAAATTCGGCGGTAACGTCAAATTCATCTCCCCTTCGATTCAACCGCAGCAGGAAGCCATCACCGGCGCCCCCCCATCCAGGGGCAAAAAAGAGCTGATTGATTTCAATATCAAACCGGCTGAACTCATAGATTATCTAAACCAGTATGTGGTCCGGCAGGACAAGGCAAAGTCGGTACTTGCCACAAAAATCTGTACCCATTTCAACCGGATCCGCCACCAGGAAGCCACCGGTGAAGGGGCATCAAAAATCACCGGCAATATCAAATCCAATATCCTCATGCTGGGTCCCACCGGAATTGGTAAAACCTACCTGATCAAACTGATTGCCAAAAAAATAGGGGTTCCTTTTGTTAAGGCCGATGCCACCAAATTCTCTGAAACCGGTTATGTGGGCGGAGATGTGGAAGATCTGATCAGGGATCTGGTTAAAGAGGCCAATGAAGATATTGAACTTGCCGAATGCGGCATTGTCTATATTGATGAAATCGACAAGATTGCCGCCAGCCCCAATGTCATCGGCGCCCAGGTATCCAGAACCGGAGTCCAGCGCGCCCTGCTCAAGCCCATGGAAGAAACCGATGTCGATCTCAAGGTTCCCCATGACCCCGTATCCATGATGCAGGAACTGGAGTCCTACCAGCGCACGGGAAAACGCAGCGCCAAACGGGTGAACACCGCCAATATCCTATTCATTCTTTCCGGCGCATTCTCAGGGCTGACAGACGTGGTGAAAAAGCGGTTGAGCAAACAGTCCATCGGATTCGGAGCGGACCTGCCCCAGGCAAAAAAAGAAGCAGACCTTCTCAAGGCCACCCGGTCAGAAGACCTGGTGGATTACGGCTTTGAATCTGAATTCATCGGCCGGGTGCCGGTGCGGTGCATACTTGATGAACTGGGAGAAGACGATCTTTATGCCATTCTCAAAATGCCCAACAACCCGGTGATCCTGAGCAAGCGGCTGGATTTCAAATCCTACGGCATTGACATTGTGTTTTCAGATGAGGCACTGAAGCTCCTGGCCCAGCGGGCCTATCTGGAAAACACCGGGGCCCGGGGTCTGGTTTCTGTTGTTGAGGGCTGCCTTCTGCCCTTTGAGGAAAAACTGCCCTCTTCCGGCGTCAGGCAATTCACTGTCACCCCGGCAGTGATGTCCAGCCCTGACACTATCCTTTCCGCCCTTCTTGAGGGCCGGAAAAAGGAACAATTCCAAAGGGAATATAATGCGGCCCAGGCCCATCATATGGATTATATCACCCAATATGTAACAGACAACTGGAAGGCATTTTCCATCCGTCACGGCCTGACCCTCACCCAGATCCGCAGCCGGATGGTGGCCCAGTATTACACGGCCCATGTCATGGAAATTGAAGATGCGGTAAAACAGATTAAAAAATTCCATGACAACATCAAAGAAATAGAGATGGAAATAACGAAAAGTTATGACCTGAACATTGTGTTTGAGGAAGATGCCGCAGACTTTCTCATCCAGCAGTTCATAGACCACAATGCAACCACCGATGAGATTTTGTCTAAAATCTATTCGGATTTTTACGACGGCTTCAACCTTGTCCGGGAAAAGACAGGAAACAATCGATTCTTTTTATCAAAAAGCGGACTGATTGACCACGAAGCCTACCTTAACGACCTTATCAGGAAAGAACTAAAATGATTGGAATTTCAAAGCTTTACTGCGCCACTGTGGAACCATCGGACACCCTGAGATACTCCAGGGATTCCGGAAAACTGCCCTCCCATCTGCTCCAGTTTTCCAAGGACAAAAAACCCGTGGTGGTCTGGAACATGACCCGGCGGTGCAACCTCAAATGCGTCCACTGCTATGCCAAGTCCGAAGACATTGACTATGACAATGAGTTGACCCACGAGCAGAGCCTGGCCATGATCGACGACCTGGCTGCATTCGGCGTTCCCGTACTGCTTTTTTCAGGGGGAGAACCCCTGGTCCATCCCCGCCTGGTAGAATATGCCCAGTATGCCGTCTCCAAAGGCATGCGGGCCGTTATTTCCACCAACGGCACCCTGATTACCAAGGAAAAGGCAAGACAGCTCAAGGAAATCGGGCTCTCCTATGTGGGCATCAGCCTGGACGGCATGGAAGAAACCCATGACATGTTCCGGGGGGTACCCGGGTCGTTTAAAAGGGCCATGCAGGCGGTGGATAACTGCCAGGAAGCCGGCATCAAGGTGGGTCTGCGCTTCACCATCAATAAAAGGAATGTTCAGGACATCCCCGGCATCTTCGACCTGCTGGAGGAAAAAAATATCCCCCGGGCCTGTTTTTACCACCTGGTATACTCCGGCCGGGGCTCTGAAATTGCAAAAGAAGACCTCTCCCACGAGGAAACCCGGCAGGTCCTGGACCTGATTATGGACAGAACAAAGGATCTACACGACCGGAACAAGGCCAAGGAAATCCTCACCGTGGACAACCACGCCGACGGCCCCTACGTCTACCAGCGCCTGCTTGAAGAAGACCCGGAACGGGCCGCCGAAGTCCTGGAACTTCTGGAAATGAACGAGGGAAACAATTCCGGCCGGGGCATCGGCTGCATCTCCTGGGACGGCGAGGTTCATCCGGACCAGTTCTGGCGTGAGAAATCCCTTGGCAACATCAAGGATCGGCCTTTTTCAGAAATCTGGATCGACCCTGAAAACGAATTTCTCATGAAGATGAAGGAAAAGAAAAAACATGTCAAAGGCCGGTGTGCCGAGTGCCGCTGGCTGGACATCTGTGCCGGCAACTTCAGGGCCCGGGCCGAATCCGTGGCCAACGATCCCTGGGATTCCGATCCGGCCTGCTACCTTACCGACGAAGAAATCAAAAAACCCGAAGCCCAATAAGGAGGGTCATTTATGCTCTTCCCCGAATACAGAGGCCGGCGCATGCGGGCCAGTGACAACTTCAGGCGGATGATCCGGGAAACCAAGCTCTCCCGGGATGATCTCATCCTCCCCCTCTTTGCCGTTGAAGGCAAATCGGTAAAAAAGCCCATTAGCTCCATGCCCGGCCATTTCCAGCTTTCCTGCGACCATATTGTGGCCCAGGCAAAGGAGGCCCGGGACCTGGGCATCCCCGGCATCATTCTTTTCGGCATTCCAGACAAAAAAGATGAACTGGGCACCCAGGCCTATGCCAAAGACGGCATCGTCCAAAAAGCCGTAGCCGAGGTGAAGTCCGCTGTGCCGGAAATTTCAGTGGTCACCGATGTCTGCCTCTGCGAGTATACGGACCACGGCCACTGCGGAATGATTGACAAAGGGATCGTGGACAATGATGCCACCCTGGACCTGCTGGCCAGAACGGCGCTGTCCCATGTGCAGGCCGGTGCCGACATGGTGGCGCCCTCGGATATGATGGACGGCCGCGTGGGAGAAATCAGAGGGCTCCTGGACGACGAAGGCTTTTCCCACATCCCGGTGATGTCCTATGCGGTAAAATATGCCTCTGCCTTTTACGGACCCTTCCGTGAGGCTGCAGAATCCACCCCCCAGTTCGGGGACAGAAAGACCTACCAGATGGACCCGGCCAATGCCCAGGAAGCCATCCGGGAAGCCACCATGGATGTGGAAGAAGGTGCAGACATCATCATGGTCAAGCCTGCCCTGCCCTACCTGGATATCATCTGCCGGCTCAAGGACGAACTCGATCTGCCCATTGCCGCCTATAATGTCTCCGGCGAGTATTCCATTATGAAGGCCGGGGAAATGATGGGCTGGGTGGATGCCAAGGCCATGATCATGGAGACCCTGCTCTCCATCAAACGGGCCGGGGCAGACATCATTATCACCTACTCGGCCATTGAGGCGGCAAGGGAGTTGAACAGCTGATGATCCATCCACATGCGAAATCACCCCACTCTGGCAGCCACCCTGGCAGCCATCCTGGCGGGCATCCGGGGGGCCACCCCGGCGGAAAACCCGGCGAGAAAAATACCCTGAGGCTGGTAGCCTGGGAAACCACACGGCGGTGCAACCTGAATTGCAAACACTGCCGGGCCCTGGCCGAAGACCATCCCTATGACAATGAACTGGATACCCAGGCGTCTTTCAGGCTCCTGGACCAGATCCGTGAGGTCGGGCAGCCCATCATCATCCTCACCGGCGGGGAACCCCTGCTCCGGGAGGACATATATGACATAGCCGCCTACGGGGACAAAATCGGCCTGCGCATGGTCATGGCCCCCAACGGCACCCTGCTCACGGCTGAAAACACTAAAAAACTCAAGGCTTCCGGTATCAAGCGGATCTCCGTGAGCCTGGACGGGGCCAGCGCCGCCAGCCACGACGATTTCAGGGGGCTCACCAATGCCTTTGACCGGACCCTTGAAGGTATTGAGCATGCCAAGGCCGCCGGCCTGGAATTCCAGATCAACACCACCATCACCAAAACCAATTTGGATGAAATCCCCAAAATCCTGGCCCTGGCTGAAGAACTTGGGGCTGTGGCCCATCACATCTTCCTGCTGGTGCCAACGGGACGGGGAAAATACATCCTGGATTCCGCCATTGACGCCGAGCAGTATGAAGAAACCCTGAACTGGTTCTACGACCAGCAGGACAAAACCAGCCTCCAGCTAAAGGCCACCTGCGCCCCCCATTACTATCGGATCCTGCGTCAGCGGGCCAAAGCCGAGGGCAAAAAGGTTTCCTTTGAAACCCACGGCCTGGATGCCGTCACCAGAGGCTGCCTTGCCGGCACCGGCTTTTGTTTTATCTCCCATGTGGGGCGGGTCCAGACCTGCGGGTTCCTGGACGTCACCTGTGGAGATATCACCCGGCAAAGCTTCAAGGATGTCTGGGAAAACTCAGACGTCTTCAACAAACTCAGGGAGTTTAAAAACCTGGACGGCAAATGCGGTCTCTGCGAATACAAAAACGTCTGCGGGGGCTGCCGGGCACGGGCCTACGAGGCCACCGGCGACTATCTGGCAGAAGAGCCCCTGTGCTCTTACCAGCCGCGGAAAAGCACCGCCAAATAAAACAAAGCCTGTAATATGAAAAGGCCCGGCTCAGCATTTTGCTGAGCCGGGCCTTTTTATTTGGTGGTGATAATATATTACAAGGCGTTGAGTTTAAGCATCAGGGGCCTATCCTCTTCAGTGTCTCCTGAAAACTGAACCGGCCCCGGATTCCTGAAATGATCCGGGCCAGCATCCGCCGCCACCCAGTTTTCCCTGAATTTCTGGAATACCTTAAAAGCGTTTGAGTTGAGATCGACGATGCTCTTTTCAATGACCAGTTCCAGTTTTCCCTTGCGCTCTTCCAGGTGCATGAGCCGGGCAATGGGAATGCCCATGGGGATCCAGTTTTCAAAATCCTGCTCCAGATTCAATACGGCGGCCATCTGGCCTGTGGCGTTGCCGGCAATGAGATGAAAAGCCGTCAGCCCCAGATTATAGGTGTAATTGCAATCGAAATTAGTGGGATCGGACCCCCGTCCGTCATATCCGTAAAAATGGGTCTGGATCTTGAAATCCGGTTCGGATTTCCTGAAGATATCCACCAGAGCCTGGGGCAGTTCTTCTTCAGGATCCAGCATTCCGGCATTGACCAGGGCGGTTTTCATGGTCTTCAGGGAAATAATCTCGGATTTGACCAGGACATATTCATCCTGGGGATTTTTAAACAGGGCCGGGGCAAACATCTCCGCATCCATTCGGGCGGCTGTCATAAAGGTCGCGTAATCTGACCGTTTAATACCCACCTTATACACCCCCTGCTCCTTCAACACGTCCAGGTACTCTTTAACCATGTCCATGACGATCTTCTCCGTCTTGACCTGGGAAAACTGGAAATTACCGTGGAAGTCCCTCTCCACCAGTAAGCCTTCCTTGAAAAATGCAGGCAATTGGTTAAAGAGCTCATCATCCCTCAGGTTCCAGATGGGGTATTCCCCCTTGTCGATCATGCCCTGGGAGATGCGGCGCAGGTAATCCAGTTTCGTATTGAGGTTGGGAAAGGCCCGGTGAAAATCGATATCGTGGATATTATTGTATTCCGCAATGATCTTGTTGAGCTTGATGATAAACACCTGGATTTCGTTGATAAATTCCAGGATGCCTTCGGGAATGATCATTACCCCGTAATTCTTTCCAAAAGCCGCCCGGCGGACAATGATGTCGCAGATCACCCGGGAAAGATGGCGCAGGGTGATGCCGTAGGCATTGTAGTCTATTTCCCCTTTTTCCGCTGCCCGGTCCAGCCTGTCCTGGTCGATATAGTCGGCCAGTTCCTCCCCGATGAGGGCCAGGTTGACATGGGTCTGAAGCGCACTTTCCAGGGTCAGGTGGCTGGCCACCCTTCCCATGACCTTGCAGACATGCCAGTATTTAATGTCTGAACTGCCGTCGTTGGACAAATTGGATATATTTCTGGCAAATGCCCGGGCCGCAGAATGAAACCCGAAGGAAATGGCACAGAGGGTCTGTCCGTCGTCGGTCTTGACCTGGATATCCCCGTCAATGGTTTTGGGGATGCCGATAACCTTTATCCCCGAAGACTTGAAATGCTGGGCCAGAAAAGCGGCATTGGTATTGGAATCGTCCCCGCCGATGATGACCAGGGCGTCCAGCCCAAGCCCCTTGCAGGTGGTCAGGGCTTTTTCCATTTTTTGCCCGGAATCAATCTTGGTCCGCCCGGTTTTGATCATGGTGAATCCACCCATGTTTCTGTACCGGTTCACCAGTTCACCCGTTATTTCGATATACCGGGATTCAAGCAGCCCGTCGGGCCCCTGGAGGAATCCGAATACCCGGGAATCCTCATTATATCTCTTTATTTCATCGTAGAGCCCGGCAATGACGTTGTGGCCGCCCGGTGCCGGGCCGCCGGAAAACACCACCCCCACATTCCGTTTTTTATGGAAATCCGCCTCAAGCTGCGGGTCAACATCATCAGCGCCCATGACCTCCTGGACCTTGTTGTTGATGATACCCGGCAGCAGCCGCTCGGCTTCCGTATCTTTTATGAACCGGTACGCTTCCCTGGAGGCAAGGGTTGAATACCTGCGGTTGAACATATCTATTTTTCTGGGGGAAAATGATCTTCTGGCCAAGGTGTCCATGCTGTCGTCGGACATCACATGGGAGGCGGCTTGAATCAGCGCCTCTGTCAGCGTCTCTGTCTGAGATCCCATTCATACTCCTGTTGGGGGTTATTGAACCACTACCTGGTTCCGTCCGTTCTCTTTGGCTTTGTAAACGGCCATATCGGCCCGTTCAAATACCTGTTCGTGTTTTGTGTCTCCCTGCTGCGCACAGGAGATACCGATGCTTACAGTTACCCGCACCTTCTCATTCTTGTATAAAAACTCTATTTTCTCGATGGTCTCACGTATCTTTTCGGCTGCCTGCCGGGCCCCCTGGGCATCGGTTTCCGGCATAATAACAGCAAACTCTTCACCACCGTAGCGGGCAAGCATATCATTTTTTCGCAGTAAAGGGTGAGTCCTTTTTATAATTTCCTGCAGACAGCGGTCTCCGATGGCATGACCGTACCTGTCATTTATGCGTTTGAATTTATCCGCATCAATGATCAGCAGGGAAAATACATTGCCGTAGCGCAGGAACCGATTCATTTCATCTGCAATCTTTTTATCATAGGCCCGCCGGTTAAATGCCCCTGTCAGCTGGTCCTGGTTGAGTTTCTTCTCAAGCTCTTCAGAATAACGGGTGGTCTCGGCCAGCTCTTTTTTGAGTTTTGCAAATCCGGACTTAAAGGAGCTTCTGTTCTTGTCAGCCAACTTGCTGATGGCTTCATCCACCTTTTGTTTTTTGCGCAGGGCATTTTCAATGGAAGAAAGGCCGTGGGAAATTTTTGCCTTGAGTTCGTCAAGGCTTGCGGCCACATCAGAAGACTCCTTTATTCCTGCCATTTCAAGGCTGAGTACGGATTCGAATTTCCGGTTGGAAGAGACCAGGGAATGGGTGTGCTCAAAGGATGACGCCAGTTTTGTCTCTATCTCAAGAATCCTGGCCACAAATTCCCGGATAAAGGCATTGACCCTCTCCCGGTCCTGGCTGGTTTCAGAGATATAAAGGAAAATCAGTGTAAATATATTATCTCTGATTTCATTAACATCCCCGGTATCACGGGCATCCAATATTCTTGTTGTCAGCTCCCCAAGCTTTTTTGCATATTTTTTATCAAGGGTGGACTTCAAGGAATTGACAAGTTCATGGTAACTCTCCTTGAAATCATCCATAAATATTTCAGAGGCGCTCTTCCTAAAGGAGGAAAACATCCCTTTTTTCTTTTTTGGGGAGGCCGGCCCGATATCTTCCTTGAGCATGGCGGTTTTCAATTGCTCAAAGATATAGTTTATTTTTACGGGGGCGGCCTTTTTCCTCATGGCCGCAGCAAGCTCCCGGCATGCCCGGGCAAAGGGGGAGTCCCCTTCTGCCACCACATCCAGAACCACCGGAAAATACTTCCGGTAAACCCTGTCCTGGCTTTCAAAACGTTCCTCAATTGAATCCAGTTCCTTGAGCAGGCGGTCCTTCTGGGACTGCAGCTTTTGGACCTGATCCTTAAGTTCAGCTATCTTATCGTCAAGTTGTCCTGCCATGATATGAATATCCTTAATGCATTGGATACGTTAATGCCCCCTATTTTTAGCGGCTGGCGGCCAGAAAGTAAAGTGTATTATCTGTTTGCGGGCTTGATTCTGCGCCGGGAAACATGTAAAAAGTGCAAAAAATAATTCAAGAATAAATTTCAAGGAGAGAATTAGACGTGGTCTTTAAATTTTTAAAAAAGAAACTTGGCTTCGCAACTAAAGAGGAAGAAGCAGTCCCCGAAATAATAGAGGAGGAATCCAAAGAGGCCTCCCTGCCCCAGGAAACAGGTGACGCGCCCTCCGATATCCCCCAGCCCTCTGCAGAACCGGAGCCTAAGCCGGAACCTAAGCCGGAACCCGTACCTGAGCCCGTACCTGAGCCCGTACCTGAACCCGAGCCTGAACCCGAGCCTGAACCTGAGCCTGAACCTGAGCCTGAACCGGAACCGGAACCGGAACCGGAGCCCGCACCTGAACCCGAGCCTGAACTAAGCCTTGAACAAGAGCCCGTGGCTGGGACGGAACCGGATCAAACGCAACCGGTTACAGGGCCCACAGAAGACGGACTTTTCTCCAAGCTGAAAAGTGGATTATCCAAAACCCGGAAGATCCTCAACACGGATATTTCCGACCTGTTTGCCGGTGCAACCGCCATTGATGACGATCTGTTTGAGGAACTGGAAGAATTGCTGGTCACCTCGGACCTGGGCATCGACATCACCATGGACCTGATGGAACGGATCAGGAAAAAAGCAAAGAGACTTGACACCGGCGAACAGCTCAAAGCCGTCCTCAAGGAAGAACTGCTCAATTTATTTCCGGCGCCGCCTGAAAAAACAGCCCCGTCCAAACCCCATGTCATCATGATGGTCGGTGTCAACGGCACCGGTAAAACCACCACCCTGGGCAAACTGGCCATGCGCTATACCAGTGAAGGCAAAAAAGTGCTCATTGCCGCGGCCGACACCTTCAGGGCGGCAGCCATTGAGCAGGTGGAGATCTGGGCCAACCGGGCCGGCGCCGGCATTGTCAGGCACAAGGAAGGGGCTGATCCAGCAGCAGTGGCCTATGATGCCGTGGAAGCTGCCATGGCAAGAAACGTGGATGTGGTCCTCATTGATACGGCAGGACGCCTGCACACCCAGAAAAATCTCATGGAAGAATTGAAAAAGATCAAACGTTCCATTGATAAAAAATTCAAGGGCGCCCCCCATGAGGTGATGATGGTCATTGACGCCACCACCGGTCAGAATGCCCTGTCCCAGGCAAAGATTTTCAATGAGGCGGTACAGCTGACCCAGATTTCCGTGACCAAACTGGACGGTACGGCCAAGGGCGGTATTGTGGCCGCCGTGGCATCCACCATGGACCTGCCCATTGCGCATATCGGTGTGGGAGAAGCCATTGAAGACCTCCAGGACTTTGATGCCCAAAGATTTGTAGACGCCCTCTTTGATTAGCCGGACAAAGCCGTAGACCACCACCAAGGAGAACAGCCAACCCATGTATATTGCCCCCATATCCCCGGACCATCCCGGCGCAGCACTATTCATCGCCGACCTGGACGACTATCAGAACAGTCTCTATCCGGCAGAAAGCAATCACCTGGACAGCATTGAAGCCCTGAAACAGCCCAATGTGGTGATGCTGGGGGCCCTGGACAAAAAGGACAGCCTCATGGGCATGGGGGCGGTAAAATTTGTAGAAAACTACGGGGAAATCAAACGGATGTATGTTCCCGAATCCCACCGGAAAAAAGGGATTGCACGGCGCATACTCCATGCCCTTGAACACCTCGGGGCAGCCAGGGGAATTTCAACGCTATGCCTGGAAACGGGGATCTACCAGGAGGCTGCGATCCAGCTATACAGTCATGCGGGTTTCAACAGCTGCGGCCCCTTTGGGGCTTACCCCAATGATCCCTTAAGTGTGTTTATGAAAAAAAACCTTCCCGGTTTTTCCCATCTGCTTTCAATCTCCCCGTTCCGGGAAGCGGACCGGGATCAGGTCGTGGCCCTGTGGCAGCGATGCGGACTGACCGTTCAGTGGAATGATCCGAACAAGGACATCGACAGAAAGATGGCGGAGGCGCCGGACCTTTTTTTGCTGGCCCGGCTCAGGGATCAGGTGATCGGCACCTGTATGGCCGGATACGACGGTCACAGGGGATGGTTTTACTATCTTGGCACGGCGCCGGAATTCAGAGGTAATGGCGTGGCAGCCGCCCTGGTCCGCCGCGGGGAATCCGCCCTGGCCCAGCTCGGGTGCCCGAAAATCAACCTCATGGTTAGGAAATCCAACACCGAGGTATTAGAATTCTACAAGGGGCAGGGATACGGGGATGACCCGGTGCTGGTTCTAAGCAAACGCCTATAAATCCCCCCCAACCGCAGGGACAGGCGGGTTGCTGCAGGGACAGGCGGGCGGCCGCCCCGCAGCAGAAGATATAATCACCGGAGGATTTCTTTGAATGCCCCCCTTTTAACGGTGATCAGAAACAATTCCTTATGGGGAATGCCGGCCGCATCAAATCTGGTGCGGCCGGTTACTCCGTTGTACACCAATTGATCCTGGAGGAATGTTTTCAGGTCCTCTCTTGTACCCGCAACGGGATCTGCAGCCCCGGTAAACAACAGGCCGGCCGTATCATAGGAAATGGCCTCAAGAAATCCCGGCCCCTCCTGGAACACCTCCCTGAAAGACTTGTCAAACATGGCGGTTACAGGATTTTCACTCGCCCCGAAGTATCCGTCGCAGATCACGGCATTCCGATTATACCCCCTGGCCTCCTTGAGCAGACTGTCCCGGTGCCAAAGATTTGTCCCCAGCAGCACCATGCCCCTGGCATCGTAAAAGGCCAGCTGGGGAAGAATCAGGTTCACCCTGGACAGACCGTCGGGGATAAACAATGCCTGGAAATCAATCTCTATCCGGTCTTCATTGGCCACTGCAGATCCCCTGCTTGACAGCCTGGAAGTGGATTCATCCTCCCCGTCCAATGGAGTTTCCCCGGTCTCCGGGACCTTTAAAAATTCCGGCACAGGGTAATACTCCCCGGTGAGCTTTTGCAGGGGTACGGTGAAATCGGTTTTCCGGCCGTCGTAGGATTCCGCACCAACCACCTCGCCACGGTATTTGTCCACCACATCCCAAAAGAGTTCCATATACTTTCTGCCGTACCGCTCACGGGGGTAAAGGATGGCCACCTTTTTCAGCCCAAGTTCCGCAAAAATATAGGCGCCAAGGGCATCCACCTGCATTTCCGGAGTGATAAAGTTGGTAAACAGATATCCCCCCCTGGCCGGGAAATCGGTTTTCTGGGTCAGGGCCACCATGGGGATGCCCAGTGCCTGAGCCTTTTGTCCGGCGGCCTCCGGGGCCAGAAGCGGTCCCACAATGGCAAAGACATTTTCCCTTGCCAGTTCCTCCACACAGGCGGCTGCCCGCTCAGGATCTGCCTTGGAATCCTTTACCACCACTTTTAGGGTCCGGCCCTGGGTCCTGGACATATCCCTGACAGCCAGTTGTATCCCCCGCAGGGCTTTCTGCCCGTAAACCTCATATTTACCTGACAGGGGCAGGATACACCCCAGGGTGTCCTTTTTAATGGCCCGGCCTTCAATCATCCCTAGCAATGCCCGGATATCGGATTCCCGCTCATGGCCGGGGTATTTTCCAAGGAACTCTTCCAGGGCGGCCTTGGCCTCGGTATCATTATCCAGGGCGGCATGGTTGTGCCCCAGCCAGTAGAGGAAAATATCCTCGGGGATGGACAGGTTTTTGATCCGGGAAAAGGACTGGATATCTGCCGGCGGGGTCTGGGAGAGCACCGCTTCAATCCGTCCCAGAATCATTTCACGGTCGGATTCAGCCCCTTCCCCTTGGCGGACGGCCGCATCAAGGGCCTGGTTGTATACCAGCAGGGCGTCCTGGTAATGGCCCTCCTGGGCAAACTGCCCGGCTTCACGGGTTAAAACCTGAATCAGATTGTCCTCCCCGGGGTGGACCGTTGTTTCCGGTGGAACGGCCACGGGCGGGCCCTGGGGCTTGAGGGCTTTTTTCGGGGCACAGCCCCAGGCCAGAAACAATATTAAACAAGTGAGAATCAGGCGCAGAAAATAATTTTTATTCATCATTGAGATTACCAATCTTGGGTTTGGGGTGAGGATTCAGTTTATAAATCCGGCACACGGGATTACGGGGAAGCAACTATATGTAAATTCAGGGGTTATGTCAAAAATTCTTTTACCATTCCCAATGCGGTCTCAAGGTCCGATGGATCCACCCAGACCAATCCGGGTTCTTTCCGGAACCAGGTGAACTGCCGTTTGGCATACCGCCGGGTATCCCGCTTGAGCAGGCGGACGGCTTCGTCGAAATCCACCTCGCCCTTCATGAACATGCCCATGTGCCGGTACCCGATGGACTGCATGGCTTTGAGCTCCAGGGAATAGCCGCGGTCCACAAGGTCCTGGACCTCCTTGAGCAGCCCCTGGTCCAGCATGATGTCAACCCGTTGGTTGATCCGGTCATAGAGGCGTTCCCGGTCCATGTCCAGGCCCAGGGTCAGGCTGTCATAGCGGTCTTCTTTGAAATCATGGTCCTGCTGGCGTTCCGAGATGGGCACCCCTGTTGTCTCGAAAACCTCCAGGGCCCGGACAACCCTGAACCCGTCATTGGGGTGGATTTTGCCGGCCGCTTCAGGATCGCAGGCCTTCAGACGGTCATGGAGGGCCTGGCCCCCTTTCTTTTCCAGTTCATCTTCAAGCCGGGCCAGGGTGTCGGCGCAGATGGTGTTTTCCCTGAAAAGCCCGTGGAGCAGTGCCCGAATATAAAGCCCGGTTCCGCCGGCCACAATGGGAAGCTTTCCCCTTTCAAGGATTCTGTCGATGGCCGCCGAGGCCTTTTGGGCAAATTTGCCTGCATCAAAATCCGCCTTGGGGTCCAGAAAATCCACCAGGTGGTGGGCGGCCATGGCACGCTCTTTTGCATCGGGCTTGGCCGTGCCGATATCCATATGCTTGTATATCTGCATTGAATCCGCACCGACAATCTCCCCGTTGAATTCATTGGCCAATGCAATGGCAAAACCGGTTTTGCCCACGCCGGTGGGACCGCAGATGGTAATTATTTTATTCATCAGTGTTATTTCATTATGGTCTGTTGTATAGGGCCTAAATCAGGCGTTCTGCCCGATTATGGTTGACATTGGTTGCCGGATAGCTTTATAACATACTA